>NZ_JAJJOZ010000019.1:0-7430 GCF_021653995.1 Paracandidimonas lactea | reverse complement strand
TCGACAACTTGCAGCACCGGCTGAGGAACCTGTTTTACTTTAACCCAACAGCCTCCGCGATTTCCGGTTCGATTCAATCCAGCCAATCTGATTGCACTACCTGCCCGCAGAAAGGCCAATGCTGTCCAAACACTCCAACGCGTAAAATCGCTCGTAGCATTCATGAAGCTGAGCGGAATGTGGCGCGGGCCATTGCCGCAACACCTGAGTACCAGCAATCACGCTGCGACCGAAAGAAGGTTGAGATGCTATTTGCTCACCTCAAACGCATCTTGAAGCTGGATCGCTTGCGACTACGGGGACTCTCCGGGGCACAAGATGAGTTCTTGCTGGCGGCGACTGCGCAAAATTTACGACGAATGGCCAAGTGGCTCATGCCATGCGTTCAAAAGGCACAAGAAATACCCGTCTGAGGGTAACGAAGGGACGGAATTCCTGAGGCAATCGCGTCGCGCCGAAAAACCAACCATCCCAAAGCAACTTGAGCAGTCCAATTTCTCAGCGTTCAAACCGAGTTTTTCAACACAATAGACCCAAAGCAGTCGTTGAGCTTTGAGGAAAAGGTCTAACGCCTGAATTAAGCCGCGCCGCGAAGCGGCGTCGGCTTGAATGAATTGTTAGGCACCGTGCGGGATGACCCTGGCCTGGCGAACCTCATAAACGAACTCTGGTGCATTGATGTACTGCATGGCGTTGTCCCATAGTGGGTTGGTGCGGTCGAGAAGATTGTCCGCGAGAGCTATTATCTCCGCTGGGGCGTCGTCCCTGAAGTAGCCACTATTGCCCTTGTTCTTGTCGTAGCTGATACCTTTGATCTCGAACTTTAGCGGTGCAACCCGGCTGGTCTTTTGCTGCTCTATGTCCGTGTGCGCGGTTTCCCAGGTAATCGCGCGAGCCATCAAGTAGTAGGCGAGCTCGTCAAACCTGCCATTGACGGTGTACTCCGATCGTGGCGGGTACTTGGGTTGGATCTTTCTTTTGAACAGGCCGCCGACAACAAACCGGAAGTGCATGTTGTCGGGTGACATCTCGTAACGACGGCAATCGACTACATCAACCCAGTGGCCCTTTGCTTGTGCGAGATACTTCTTAACAAGGAGAACGGCAAACGCCTCTTCGGTGCTTGCGTACTCACGGTATCGTTTGAGCAGTCTTTCATCCATATATCAGGTGCCTGAAAAGCTTGGTCACGGTGCCTAACTTTGTTTTAGGGCGACAGTTCTTCCGCATAACATCGGAATACCGGATAACATTGCCGGCAAGTTATTGGTCAAAAAAGCAAACTACGCACAATGTAAAATTATATGATAGGGAAAGCAGTAGCCGACTGCATATTAGGATGATCCGATTCATGTAGCACCTCGTCCGAAAGCCTACCGCGACGCCCGAATGGCCGCTATCCGGATCGGATGACGGCAGCAGGCCGCTTCTGGCCGAATACCGACACAGCGGGCTTCAGCCATGCGTGGTCAGAGGCTCTACGGTCAGCTTAAAACCCATGGCGTGGATGACCTTGAACAGCGTATCGGAGCTGGGCGCACGCTCTCCCGAGAGACTCTTGTAAAGACTTTCCCGAGACAGTCCGGTGTCGCGGGCCAGTTGAGTCATACCCCGCGCCCGGGCGATATCGCCTAACGCTGCCGCCAACAGTGCAGGATCACCATCTTCTATTGCGACCTGAAGGTAGGCGGCAATATCTGCCTCGTCATTGAGGTAGTTGGATACATCAAATGGACGGGTCTTGATCTTGCTCATTTTGTAACTCCTGAGCCAAAGCCTTGGCTCGTTCAATATCTTTCTTCTGGCTGGATTTGTTGCCTCCACCAAGCATCAAAATTACTGTACTTCCGTGCAAGAGGAAATACATTCGCCACCCAGGACCGAAGACTTCGCGCATTTCCCAAACGTTATCCCCGACAGACTTATGGTCTCCAAGGTTGCCAAGCGACGCCTTTCTTAGACGAAGCTGTAGCCGCGCACGTGTTGTACGATCTTTTAAGCTACCGAGCCACTGTATAAATTGCTCTGTTTCAATGATGCTGTACATATATATATTGTAGCCTTACGGCTACGTTGCGCAATAGTTATTTTGCACCCACACTACAGGAGACGGGGCGAGCCAGACCTATACTACTTTAGTCGCACAGATATTCTGGCCGAACAGCAGCCAGAGACGGCTCCTATCCGGCAATTGGTAAAAAGTTACACCTCTGTCTGCTCTGCCATCTCCAGCGCATCATCAACTTCGATCCCAAGGTATCGAACTGTACTTTCAAGTTTCGTGTGTCCAAGAAGTAATTGAACAGCTCTCAAGTTTTTGGTACGTCGATAGATTAACGACGCCTTCGTTCTTCGCATTGTGTGCGTACCGTATGAGGTGGGGTCTAGTCCGATAGCGATCACCCAGCTATCAACGATGCGAGCGTACTGCCGGGTCGATAGGTGCGAGGACGAGCGTAATCTGCTTTTGAAAATAAAATCATCGGACCGCAATTGTTTAACGCGTATCCATACTGATAACGCATCACGTGTTTGCTCTGTAATTTCAAACTGCACAGGACGTTGGGTTTTTTGCTGCATAATGATCGCACGAGCTGCTATGTGTTCACCGTGTGCGATGTCGCGGACTCGTAGTTTCACCAAATCACAAGCCCGCAGCTTGCTGTCAATTGCCAGGTTGAAAAGCGCAAGATTACGGATATCATTTGAAAGCTGTAATCGCACGCGAATAGCCCAGATATCCTTGAGCTTTAGTGGTGCTTTTTGCCCAACGAGTTTGCCTTTGTTCCAGGGTTCGCGCGTTAAAGCTGCAACGGCATTCGGATTCATGATGAACTCCTTTTTGTAGGAAAGGAGTTTCAGTTTGCCGCAACCGCTCTATGCCGTCGGCGTACAGATGCCGAAATGAGATCGGACTCTGTTCGACCCAAAGCTGCCTTTTGGAACGGCCCTAGATTAGGTCGGTAATACTCATGCGCCGATCCCAGCGCCATCGAAGTAAGAATCAATTGTTATGCGGGATTTGCCATTTCCTGTTGTACGTGAGAATCAGATCACGCTTGTCACTCACCCAGAATTTACTGGATGTTTTGCTTACGCCAGTTATCCACTGCAATCGAAAGACGCTTGCCTTTGACTGGCTTTTGCCATTCATCCCAGAAATTGACCGTGCCGCTATTCGGTTTGTTTGCGGGCTCCTCGATCCTGATTCTGCTTGGCAGCAAGCTCGCATCGCCAACAACCAAGGCCTCGCCTGTATCAAGGGTCGGCAGGATGTCGCTGAATCCACCTAGGCTATCGGGAAGAAGTCTCTTGATAACGCCCTGATCCTCGGCGTTGGTCAGTCGCATGGACACGAAGTTGCTGCATTGGCTGAGCATCGTCTTATTCACCTCGGACGGACGCTGGCTTATGACGACAAGGCTGACACCATACTTACGGCCTTCCTTGGCGATGCGCTCGAAAATATCTAGGGAGATATCGTCGGCTGATTCCGCCATGTTTCGTTGGGGCATGTAGAGGTGCGCTTCATCGCAGAGCAGAGCAACAGGATGGCGCAGCTCGGATGGCGTCCACTGTTGGACAGAGAATGTGACGCGCGCGACAAGGGAAACGATCAGCGGGAGAACGTCTGATGGAACTTCGGAAAAGTTGATGATCTTGATACCAGCTTTGCCATTTTCTCCAGAGCTTCCGAGGACGGCAGTGGTGAACTTTTCAAGCCAGGTAAAATCCAGAACGTCTCCACCACCATTGAACATAAAGCCAAGGCGCCTATCGGAGATTTTATTCTCAAGCCGTGAAATCATCCGGGCGAGCTTTCCAAAAAAATCACCCTGCTTTTCTTTACCGGGCGATGCCCCCGGAACCATCTCCACGTTGATCTCGTTCAGCCTGCCCATCAGAATATCCAGATCGAATGGAACCGGGCTATCCACGGTGAAGTGCTTCAAAATTTCCTTCTGATCGCCATCCTCCAGATACTTTCTTTTGGCCTGGTTGATCTCGCGAGACATGATCATGGCTTGGTTGGGCGCATTCTGGTCGCTACGGTCAACAAACATTGCCACGAGTGCTTCATACGAAAGCAGCCAGTAAGGCAGGTAAAGCACACCGTCATCAATGGTGCGTTTAGCCTCAACATCTGCGGGGCCGGCCACCTTAAAGTGCTGAATGCCTTGGCCTACCAATGGCGAGTATTCTCCGTGAAGATCAAAAACAATGGCGTTAGCCGTAGAGAGCCCTGCCATCTGCTCAATGATTCTAGCTGTTGTCCAGGATTTACCTGACCCAGTGCTGCCGCCAATGAAGGCGTGGCGCTGGAAAAACTTGTTACCATTGAGATAGGCAACCGCATGTTCGTCCAGTGTGTACTTGCCCAGCGTCAGGGCATTGCCATCGGCTGAGACACTGGAGAGCGTACGCATAAAGTTGGTAAGGTTGTCGCCCTCTAGCGAAAAGCAATTTGCGTCGATTTCTGGAACGCTTTCCAGAGTGCGGCGAAAGACATTTTCTCTTTTTCCGTCACGATCCAGCATCGTGCCAATCAGGGCGATTTTGCACAGGTTCAGTTCTGAGGTCTGCTCGCTGACTCCATCATTGGCAATGTCCTCGATGCTACGCTTGCGGGTCACTTGGGTGATGAGGCCGACGAGATGCTGTCCAGGCCTGCTGCTTTGGAGTACGGCCAGGTGGTTGACTTGCAATTTTTTGAGTTGGGCGACATTTTCCACGTCTACGATAACAATTGTCGTGTCAACGGAAGCAACCTTTCCAAGCGCGTCTTCATCCCTAAAATTAAATATCGGCATCTCTTCTTCCTACATGATGAGTGACAAGTAACCATCAAGACTCCAGATATTTCTTTCAACGGTCACTGGAGTCTTATCCCAAGAGGAGTAGACGATAGACTGATCGTCTGTTTCTCCGCGCTCAATTGCCAGGTAATTCTGCGCCTTGCCGTCAGTAATTAGCTTCTTGGCCGCTTCTGAAAGCGCATAGGTAATAATCGTGACCGGGCTATTCTGCCGCTGACATCTCGCCATGAGTTTCGGCTGAATGTGCTCATCATTGAAACCGTAGCCAATGCACAGGTAGGAGTTCGCCGCAGTAATAGCTTGGTCAGCATTGTTAATGATTGAGCGGTATGGTTCTAAATGCGTCGTTTGGTATTTTTGAGTGCCAGGAGTCACGATTTCCGGCTTGTAATTGACAGGTATCCCTTGAATATTTGGAATTGCCACAATGTCTTCGAGTGGGGATTTAAACCAATCCAGCGACCCGTGAACCTTCCAGATATTGACTCTGCGGGCAGAAGTTATCTCATCCGGCCCGGCTAGTTGCCGGAAAAAACCGTGCGTGAAGCCCGTGTAATGGTGAATCCGCTCCTGATCACATGCATATTCTGCAAGCCTGTCGTAATTCGTAGTAATGATGTTTAATCTTGTGAGGCTGCTTTTGAACATGTGGCGCAGCAGTCGGCCCAGCGGGAACATCCCCTGGTTCTGGAGGCTTTCGTTGAAAATCTGAATGTCTTCAGCATTGATGAGAGACCAGGTTGATTTGATAATTCTGAAAGTTAGCTCGGCTGTCACAGCCACTTGGTGCAGCGCCGACTCCAGAGCAACGCCTGCATCTAAGACTCGGCAGAATTTTCCCCAAGCTTCTATCTCGCCAGCGGATAATTCTGAAATATCGGTATTTGCGACTAGGTGTTTCGCAAGCGCCCACATGCCAGACATGCCATGGGCAGCCGATGCACCGCTGCCCAGGATGATGAGGGGAGCTTGGTTGTAATAATCCTGCGCTTGTTTTTCAAAATTCAGCATTCAAAATTCAGCCCTGGCAAAATTCTATCCTTGATGTTATGGCGATCTTCGCGTTGACGCGTTTCTCTAGCGCAAGGATGGCTTTCGGTGGCTCTGGTGCCAGCGAGTTGGCGACGGCCACGCTGTTCTGCTTTTCTTGCATACCTCAACCGGATGATCTTTCAACTTGCTCAGGGGTGGTCTGAAAACCTATGAACTCTAGTCTAGTTATGAATTTGGAACGACTTCAGCCCAGTAGAGGTCTCACGTCTCGCTAAGATTGAAAAATACCCTCACAAATAGGTATGGTTTAACACATTTCGAGAGAAGTTGAGCGATCGTGCTACTTCTGAGGTCGTCGTAGTGCTCCAAATCTCTGCAATAGCGTGCAGACTCGCCTTTGTTGTGAATGTTTGCTCATGAACGGTTGTAACTCAGCACGGTCGATTGAATTCGGACGTCGCCTTCTACGAGCGTCGCAATCTGATACAGATAATGATAAGGTACCTTACAAAATACCTGTCTGCGTGCACTGCATGCAGACGGCAAGTCCAATGAGCGAAGGTCGTTAGAAAACTGCTTCGCTTTTGAGTGAGTATTAACTTCCCTATTTATGAAACCACTGCCAATCAACTTCGAGCCAAACGCATCATTTTGTTATCGCTTTGCTCGGTACCATTTGCTTCCGGAAATTGCGACTGAGCCCGAAGCAGCCTCTGGTGATCCGTTTAAGCTGAATCCTGTTATCAACCGAGTTATTAGCCGGTATCTAACTGATGAGCAACTAGCTATGGCTTATCCGGCGCGGGATACCGCAGGTAAAACGAACATGATCGGATCCGCCCTTCGGTTTTTTGTCTCACTGCGAGCAAAGCGTGGCTCTGAGTCGCCATTTGTCTGGCTTGGTCGTTCCGGCACGTATCGACTCAAGTCCGATAGCGAAATGACGCTGGACCAAGCCGAAGATGAGGACAATGCCATTGAAGAGCAGGAAGATCTCGAGTTCGATGGCTGGGTTTACGCTTTCACATTTCCCGTGATCCAGAAGGAGGACCAGCCTTTCCCGATTAAAGTCGGACTAACGACGGCAGCGGACGTAGAAAGTCGGGTTTTCGGTCAATGTCGAGGGTCTGGCTTCTTTGAAAGACCCTTGATCCTGGGGCGCTGGCAAGTAAGCCGTGTTGCCCAGGTGGAGGATGCTGTACACGCAGTTCTAAAGGCCCGCGGACGATGGAAGGAAGATGCACCGGGTGACGAGTGGTTCATAACGACCATCACGGAAATTCAATCCATCATCGATTTCATTAGGGGTTAGCTCTAGCTATTTAGGCACCTCTGAAAATCATTGCTAGATGCCACACTCGGCACAGGACCCATAAAGGAAATTCGCACTTCGGGAAAGCGGACGTTCAACGGTTGAAGTAACAGGTGTGCTTTAGCGTGTCCGGCTTTACTGAGATGTTAGGTGCCGCCGCCTGCGATTATGTAAGGCTTGGGAGTAAGCTTGCCGTCAGCGACATCCTGCGCGAACTGCTTCGCAATCTGTATTGAATCGAACCGGGTTTTGAGGAGGCTTCAATTCTTGAGAGAATGGAGTCATGAGCAAGAACAACAAGTTTTCCC
>NZ_JAJJOZ010000018.1:0-14062 GCF_021653995.1 Paracandidimonas lactea | reverse complement strand
CCCCGCGAAAGGCGAGGGCGGGCGGCCGCGCGGTCGATGGCGGCCTTGGGTAATGGAGCGGATGCTAGTGCGTCGAGTCCAGAGCAGCGCTTACTATGCCTGCTTCCGGCGCCAGCAGGACAATCAGGCCGGCAGCCGCCAGGAAAGGCCCAAAGGGGTAGGCACCGCATGGGCGCAGCGTACGCTGATGCACCATCGCGAAGGCGACCCCCCCGATGCTTGCAAGCAATAGCACGGTGGGCAGAGCGGCAAGGCCGCACCATGCACCCAGCGCTGCAGCCAGCTTGAAGTCTCCCCTCCCCATACCTTCGGTGCCGCGCATGGCCTGGTAAGCACGGGCAAGCAGCCACGGCATCAGGTAGCCCGCCAGGGCGCCAAGCAGCGCTGCGGCGGTGTTGGCCACAAGCCCGATGGCGGGTGCCGCCGCCAGGCCAAGTAGCAACAGGGGTATGTTGAGGGCGTCTGGCAGCAACCCTGTACGAGCGTCGATCAGCGCCAGGCAGCAAAGCAGGAATGCCATGGTGGTGACTATGCCAAAGCGGGGCGACCAGCCATATGCCAGCCACGCTGCCATGCAGGCAATCGCCAGTACGGCGGCACCCGCTAGATGGCTGCCACCCGCGCCGGGCACGCGCCGGCCGGCGCGTGCGAGCGCATGCAGCAAGGTGGCGGCATCAGGATGCTGGCCGCCGGCGATGGCATGTGTGTAGTGAGCGGCCAGGCCGCCACTGGCCAACCCCAGCGCCATCCCCAGGCCGCCGGCTGCGAGCACGTGGGGCATTCAGCCAGCTGTTTCGGGCGCGGCATGCCATTCGCCGCTCTTGCCGCCGGACTTGTAGCATAGCCGAACCTGCTCGATGACGATGCCTTTATCGGCCGCCTTGCACATGTCGTAGATAGTGAGCGCGGCGACGCTGCAGGCGGTCATTGCTTCCATTTCGACCCCTGTCTTGTAGTCTGTACGGCAGGTGGCGATCACGGTGATGGTGCGAGCATCCGGGTCGGTGTCGAAGTCTATGCCCACGAAACTGAGCGGCAGGCTGTGGCACAGCGGGATGAGTTCGGCACAACGCTTGGCGGCCAGCACGCCGGCGATGCGTGCGGTGCCCAGCACTTCGCCTTTGGCGTTGTTGCCGGCCGACAGCAGTGCGAAGGCCTGTGGGCCCAGGCGCACGCGGCCCTGGGCAATAGCGGTGCGTTGGGTGGACGCTTTGTGGCCGACATCGACCATGGTGGCTTTGCCGGTTTCGTCCAGATGCGTCAGGCGCGGCGTTTCGTCAGGTGTGGCGCTAGTGGCAGGCGCAGCGGGGTGATTGCGTTTAGTCATTTGCAGAGGCGCGGGCGGGTGCCTTACGCGGCGGAGTTTTGTGGATGGTGATGGCGGGCGGCGCGGCATCGCGGCCACCGATGGCGCCTATGATATACGCAATGCGGGGTGCTGGCGGTCGCAGTGTGGCGGATCGGCGCGCGTATCGTCTGTTGTGTCTTCGGCGGCGTGTCCGGGACGACACTCCGCCTGCAGGGCCTGCGCGTGCGTCGTATGATTACAGGTGCCGGGCGGTTGGCGGTGCGGCTGCGGTGTGCCGCGACCTCCCGGGTATGCCTGATGCGTAGCGCCCAAGCGCTGCTGCGGATGGGCCTGTTTTTTAGCGCATCGGGATCCGCCCGATGCTTTCCAAGCTTAGCTACCGGAGTAATTATGACCATCAAGATTGGCGACCGCGTTCCCGACGGCACACTCAGCGAATTCTTTGACGTTGAAACAGGCGGCTGCGCCGTGGGGCCCAATAATTTCCAGGTGGCCGACCTGGTAAAAGGCAAGAAAATCGCCGTGTTCGCCGTGCCGGGCGCATATACCCCCACCTGCTCGCAGAAGCACCTGCCCGGCTATATCGAGGCAGCAGACAAGCTCAAGGCCAGCGGCGTTGATGAAATCTGGTGCGTTGCTGTCAACGACCCGTTCGTTATGGGGGCGTGGGGGCGCGACCAGGGGGTAAACGGCCGTGTGCGCATGATGGCCGACGGCAGCGCCGCCTGGACCCGTGCGCTTGGGCTGGAGCTCGACCTTACCGCGCGCGGCATGGGCGTGCGTTCGCAGCGCTACTCCGCACTGCTGGATGATGGCGTCGTCAAGCAGCTGAATGTTGAGCAAGGCGGCAAGTTCGAAGTCAGCGACGCGGGCACGATGCTGTCGCAGCTTGGTTGAGGCGGCACATTTTCGGCCGGGCGTCCTGTCTTGTCCCGCATGGCGGCAGGGCAGGGCACCCGGCCGGCGCCTTGTGGCGGCAAGCCGCCATGCTTTCCGATTCCGCTGATTGAGGTTTGCCGCTGTCATGGTGCAAGCAATTGCCGCTTTTTTTTCTCTGTACCTGGCAACGCTGTTGTTGTTGGTGGGTTCGGGGCTGTTCAATACCTATATGAGCCTGCGGCTCACGGCGGCTAATGTTTCCGAGCTATGGGTGGGCGGGCTGATTGCGGTGTATTACCTGGGCCTGGTGTTCGGGGCGCGTATTGGCCACAAGGTGATTATGCGGGTGGGCCACATCCGTGCGTATTCGGCCATGGCCGCTGTCGTCACCGTGACTGTGCTTGTGCTGGCGCTGGTGGACAACCTCTGGATCTGGCTGGGTTTCCGTTTTCTGGCCGGGATTGCAATGGTGACGCAGTTCGTGGTGCTGGAAAGCTGGCTCAACGAGCAGACGGAAAACGCACAACGAGGGCGCGTGTTTGCGTTCTACATGGTGTGTTCGAGTTGCGGCACCGTACTGGGACAGCTGTCACTGACGCTGTTTCCCGAGCTCAATTATCAGCCGCTGATTTTCGCGGCGATGGTGTCGGCGCTATGCCTGATCCCTGTCGCCCTGACGCGCCGGCTGCACCCCGCGCTGCAAGTGCCTGCGCCTATCCATGCGCGTTATTACGTTGCGCGCGTGCCGCTCTCGCTGCTGGTGCTGTTCGTTGCAGGGGTGCTCACTGGTGCGTTCTATGGGCTGGCGCCTGTATACGCGTTGCGGCAAGGGCTGGATAACAGTCAAGTGGCTGTATTCCTGGCTGCGAGCGTGGCGGCGGGCTTGCTTGCGCAGTGGCCGCTGGGCTGGTTGGCCGACCGCCTGAATCGTGCAGGCATGATACGCGTGAATGCTGTCGTACTGATGCTGGCCGTGGTGCCCTTGTGGGGGTGGTGGCAGTTTCCGTATTGGGCACTGGTCGTGTTCTCGTGCGTAATGGGGGCGCTGCAGTTCACGCTGTACCCGCTGGGCGCCGCCTTTGCCAACGACAACGTTGATCCTGATCGACGTGTTGGCCTTAGTGCCATTCTGTATATGGTGTACGGCGTGGGCGCCTGTGTAGGGCCGCTGATCGCAGGCTTGATGATGCGGCTTCTGGGTACGTCGATGTACTTTGTTTTCCTGTCTGCCTGCTCGCTGGTGCTGGTATTGTTCGTGCGCCCAAGGAAGGTGACGGGGGCGAACCTGAGCCAGGATGCCCCCACGCATTTCGTGCCAATGTCCGACAGCCTGCAGAGTTCCAACGTGGTTGCCAACCTGGATCCGCGCGTGGATGTTGCGTCTGACGTGTCGTTTGTAACGCCGCAGGAAGAGGGCGGCGCGCCAGCCGCTGGGGTGCGCGCCGCAACACCCTCAGCGGGGGATGAGTGCAACAATGGCGCCGATGGCGAGGGCAATGCCGGCGATATTGAGCAGGGTGAGCCGCTCACGGAAAAACCCCGCGCCGACCAGGGTGCCGGCTGAAATCACGCCGATATTCATGGCTGAGAACACCAGCGTGGGGTTGTCGGGGAAAGTCTGGTGCGCGCGAATATAGAAGTAGATATTGCCGAAGTTCAGCAGGCCCAGCAGTACGCCCGCCACCACATTGCGCCGCGCCCAGGCTGCCCGGCGCGCCACCAGATAGCCAAAGATGATGATGCCTGCGAGCACAAAGGCGACGAACAGGCTGCTGGAAAAATTGGCACCCGCCTTAGCCAACTGCTTGAACAGGATGTCTATCGTGCCGTAGCCTACCCAGACCGCAAGCAATAGGCCAGCGGTCAGCATGCGACCCGACTGGCCGGCCGTGCTATCGCGCGGGCGCGACAGCAGGCAGGCCAGGGCAGCGAGCGCCAGCGCGATACCGGCCAGCTTCTGCATCGAGGCGGCTTCGCCGAAGATGACGAATGATGCCAGCAAGGGGATGAATAATGAAAGGCGTTGTGCCGCATCGCTCAGCACAATACCAGCGTGCCGCACCGCGCCGGCCATGGCCAGAAAGAGGGTAGGCAGCAGGATGCCCAGCGCGCCCAGCACCCACCACGGCGTTTCGGGTGCAAGTAGGGAGGACGGATGCGGGCGCAGAATGGCCAGGCATAGCGTGGCCGCGACCACGTAATTGACGGCGATTGCCTGGTCAATGGCAAGGTCGCGCTTGCGCGCAACCTTGAGCAGGACCGAAACGGCAACGCTGCAGGTAATGCTGAGAAGCAGGATGATCATGGTGCGGAGACAGGCTGCGCGTCAGCGTTGGTGACGGCGTAATGCGCGGATGGCGCGCCCTGGGCGGGTGACAGCCCCAGGCGTTCGAACAGTGCGCGGTCTTTTTCCACCTGGGGATTGGCGGTGGTCAGCAGTTGGTCGCCATAGAAAATCGAGTTGGCGCCGGCCATGAAGCACAGCGCCTGCAGTGCGTCGTCCATCTGCTCGCGGCCGGCCGACAGGCGTACGACGGTGCGGGGCATGGTGATCCGGGCCACGGCGATCGTGCGTACGAATTCGAAGGGGTCGATGTCGGGTTTGCCGGCCAGTGGGGTGCCGGGCACCTTGACCAGGTTGTTGATGGGTACGGAATCGGGGTAGGGCCCGAGGTTGGCCAGTTGGGCGATCAGCCCTGCGCGATCTTCGCGCGTTTCTCCCATACCGACAATGCCGCCGGCGCAGACGTTTATGCCCGCGTCGCGCACGCGTTGCAGGGTGTCAAGGCGATCCTTGTAGCTGCGAGTGGTAATAATGCTGCCGTAGAACTCGGGCGATGTGTCGAGATTGTGGTTGTAGTAATCCAGGCCGGCGTCGCGCAACTGCTGCGCTTGGCCATCCTTGAGCATGCCCAGCGTGACGCAGGTTTCGAGCCCCATGGCTTTGACCGCCGAGACGAGCTCGGCGACAGCGTCCACCTGGCGCGCGGTGGGCGAGCGCCAGGCCGCGCCCATGCAGAAGCGCTGCGCGCCGCTGGCCTTGGCCTTGCGCGCTGCTTCCAGGACTTCTTCGACTGGCAGCAGAGCTTCCTTCTTCACTTCTGTGTCGTAGCGTGAGGATTGCGGGCAATAGGCGCAGTCTTCGGGACAGGCCCCCGTCTTGATGGATAGCAAGCTGGAGAGCTGGACGGTGTTTGGTTCATGATGCTCGCGATGCACGATCTGCGCGCGATGCACCAAGTCCATGAAGGGCAGTTCATAGAGCGCCACAATGTCTTCAGGCGTCCAGCGTTGGGCGCCGTTGATGGCCTGGCCGCCCTGGCCAGCCGAAGGGGTGCCGCGTTTGATTTGTGTGGTTTGCATTGCCGATGCCTCCGAGACGATGGCGCCTATATTAGAAATGGGCCCGAGAATCGGCAAGCGCAAACTGCGGCCAAATTGACGCTAAGTTTTATTAAAAAACCTTAAAAGTTCATTTAAAGGCGTTTTCTGGTATTCCCGGCGCAGCAATTCCGGGCAATTTCCTTGCTATGCGAAGGTGAAACTAAATGTATCGCCTTGTGTTCGATGTGGCGTGTAATGGCTCAGGCGCTTCGACCCTGAAGCGGCGTCCAGATCAGTTCGGGTATGGCATCCGCGCCCGCATATACCCATGCCAACTGCTGGTAGCGATATGCCAGCCAGTTGCCGCCCGCGCGGCTGGCATTGAGCAGGATCAGCGTGGGTTCTGCGTGCGTGTCTGCATGTTCTGCCAGGTTGCGCCCGCGCAGTACATGCAGCCCCATTCGCCCGGCATCGGCTTCCAGCGCCCGCTGGGCGCGCCGGTTTTGGGCCTGGCTGGCGAGCGGCTGCGCGCCCGGATTCCATGCGGTAAGTATGGCAATGCTGTGGATGCCCAGCGTGTGCATCAGCGCAGCCAGTTCGTTGCTGTGGGCGCCCACCCGGAGTGTCAGCGTACCAGCAGGCGCCTCAATAACGTAACGCGCCTGCTGGTAGGCCAGTTGTTGGTCCGGAGAGATCGACGTGAGGGGGGACAGGGGCATGCTTTGAGGTTCGGCCGCGTGAGTTGATCTATCTGCGTTAGTATCGACCATATTGGCGGTGGTGGAGCGTTCGTACATAGTATGAATACCGAGTATCTGGAAAGCTTTGTTCGAGTCATTGAATGCCGCTCGTTGGCTGAGGCTGCGCGCCGGCTGCATATCACGCCGGGGGCGGTGGCGGCTCGCATCAGGAGCCTCGAGAACGAGGTGGGTGCGGGGCTGATCCAGCGTTCTGGCCACACCGTCAGCCCCACCGAGGCTGGGCTGCGGATTTACAGCCGGGCGCAGGCATTGCTTCAGGATGCGCGGGACATGCAGGCGATTGCTGCCAGCGGTGCGCACGCTGGGGAACTGAGGTTGGGCGTGTTCTTCTCGGGGCTGACAACACACCTGCCGGCCTTGCTCGAGGAGTTCTGCCTGCGGCTGCAGCCTGACCTATCCATTCTCATCGATTATGACCCATCGGCGGAACTATGCAGCCGGGTACACCGCGGGCAGCTCGACGTGGCACTGGTGATCGAGCCGCCCTTTACCCTGCACAAGAATTGCGGCTGGCATACTTTGCAGGAGGAGCCGCTTACTGTGATTGCACCGCTTGGCATGGAAGGGCGCGATGCGCATGCGCTGCTGAGCGAAGAGCCTTTCATTCGCTACCACCGCAAGGCATTCAGCGGCCAATTGGTGGACAGATACCTGAAAGACAATAATCTGTTTCCGCGTCAGCGCCTGGAGATCGACAGCCTGTTAACAATTGTGGCCCTGGTGGAGCGAGGCGTAGGCGTGTCGCTGGTGCCAGACTCATTCTCCATCGCTTATCGTGCGCGCTCGATGATCAAGGTGCCGCTGCCCGAGCGGACGCCTATCCGCCGCATCGGCATGATCTGGAACAAACAAGGCCCCCGATTGGCCTTGGTACAGGCGTTGTTGGATCATGCCGTACATGTGTTCGAGGGGCGGGGTTCGCAATAAGTTTGCGTTAAAAACGCAGAAAAATTGCGCATTTGGCAACGCCTGCATCTCTAGAATTCCTGTCTGTTCAATGACGTTCTGAAGGTCCGATCCGAAATCGGTGCCGCGCGACGCGCTGCGCGGCGGCCCGGGCCTCGACGACCAGCTTATTGGAGGACAGGAGGCAATGATAGGTTTTCGCATTTTTTCGCTCACGCGTCGTGTGGATGCGGCATGGGTTGAAAGGTTCAGGCATATCCCGGTGGCGAATGTGAGCGATGTGATGGCGCGCATGAGCGGCGGCGGCGCTAATCTGCGTCCTATGCACGCTGGCGGTGTGTTAGCTGGGCCAGCGTTCACTGTGAGGACGCGCCCCGGGGACAACCTGATGGTGCATAAGGCGTTATCCATGGCGGCGCCTGGCGATGTGCTCGTGGTGGATGCGGGTGGCGACCTGAGCAATGCCATTATCGGTGAGATCATGACCGCCACCGCGCAGCGCCGAGGGCTGGCCGGTATCGTCATCCACGGCGCTATACGGGATGCGGGAACGATAGGCAAGCACGACTTCCCAGTCTACGCGGGAGGGGTCACGCATCGCGGGCCATACAAAGATGGGCCGGGCGAGATCAACGTGCCGATCAGCCTGAACGGCATGATCGTCCAGCCCGGCGACCTGATGCTGGGTGACGAGGATGGCCTGCTGTGCGTGCCTATTGATGAGGTGGCCGAGGTGTATGAAGCAGCGCACGCCAAGCATCTGCTTGAGCAGGGCATGCTCGCCGATATCGACGCTGATCGCCTCGATACGGCCTGGATCGATCAGACGCTCACGCGCTTGAACTGCGAGGTGATTGCATGATTCGGGTTGTGCGGCTGGATGTGTGGACAGCGCCGTGTTTCGACGAGATTCTTGCGGCGTCGGCGGATGTGACGCTGGACGTATTGGCGTGTGACGGCGATATGGAGCGCAATTGGGCATTGCTGTCCGAAGCCGACATCTATCACATTACGGCGGCGCGCGATGAGGTTCCTCCCCATTTGCTGATAAGTGCCGAGCTGATCAGCCGTTGCCCGAAACTCAAATGCGTATCCACGTCGGGGGCGGGCTACGACACCGTCGACATCCGGGCCTGCAGTGCGGCGGGTATCTTGGTGGTGAATCAGGCGGGCGGGAATGCGCAATCGGTGGCGGAGCATGCGCTGGCATTGATGCTTGCGCTTGCGCGCCGCCTTCCTGAGTCGGCCCGTCGACTCAGGCGAAGGGACGGCGTCGCCTTCACGCGCGAAGACCTCATGGGCAACGAGATCGGCGGTAAAACCCTGGGTTTGGTGGGTATCGGGCATATCGGTACCCGCACAGCCAGGCTGGCTGCAGCGTTTGGCATGAAAGTGCTGGCATCTGATCCTTACCTAGACCAGCAAGAGATTGTGGCGCGAGGCGCAGCGCCTGTGTCGCTGGAGGAGTTGCTGGCGCGCAGCGATATCGTGTCGCTGCATTGCCCGCGCACCCCTGAAACGCTCGGCCTTTTCAACGCGAAGCGCTTCCAGCAAATGAAGCGCGGTGCGTACTTTGTGACGACGGCACGGGGCGGTATCCACAACGAGGTGGATCTCTATCAAGCATTGTTGGCGGGTCATCTGGGAGGCGCCGGCCTGGACGTTTGGTCTGTCGAACCGCCGCCGCCCGATCATCCCCTATTGACGCTGGACAATGTGGTGCCCACCTACCACACGGCCGGCGTTACCCATGAAGGTCGGCGCAACGTTGCGGCATTGGCGGCTCGGCAGATCGTCGACATTTGTGAGGGTGCCGCCCCGGCCCGGATGGTAAATCCGGAAATCTACCCGCGCTTTCTGGCAGGCTTCGCAGCCTGAAGTCATGCGAGCGGGATCATTTAAAACCAGAGGAGACTGAACGATGCATAACTTTTCTATTGTGTGCCGCATGCCACGCAAGGTGCTTGCACTGGCCGCTTCAGCCATGATGATCAGTGCGGTGGCCATGCCCGCTGCTCAGGCCGCTTACCCCGAGCATCCGATCAATATGGTCGTGTCATATGGCCCCGGCGGAGGCACTGACTTGGTGGCCCGTGCGCTGGCGCCCTATATCGAGAAGTATCTGGGCAACAACGCGCGTATCGTCGTGCTGAACCGGCCGGGCGCGGGCGGTGAGATTGGCTTTGCAGAGATCGCCCGCGCCAAGCCAGATGGATACACGATCGGTTTTTTGAACACGCCCAATCTGCTCACGATTCCGATCGAACGCAAGGCACAGTATCATTGGACCGGCTTCGATCTGCTGGGCAATCTGATCGATGATCCGGATAGCTTCGCGATCAATACCGGCAAGCATGATTTCAAGACGCTGAGCGAGTTGGCCAAGTATGCCAAAGCACACCCGGGCGAGGTGACGGTGGGTACCACGGGCAAGGGGTCTGACGACCACCTGGCTATGCTGGCCTTCCAGAAGGCGGCTGGCGTCGAGATGGTGCATGTGCCATACAAGGGGGCCGGCCCAGTGCGCACAGCCATTACAGGCGGCGAGATCACCCTGGCCGCCATGAATATCGGTGAAGTGAAGGCCTATATGGATGGCGGCTCGCCGATGCGGCCGTTGGGCGTGATGAGCCACGAGCGGTCAGATGTTGCCCCTGATTTGCCTACATTCAAGGAGCAGGGCTACGACATCATTATGTCGTCGCTGCGAGGCATCGGTGCGCCAAAGGGGTTGCCTGAAGACGTGCGCGTCAAGCTGGTCGACGCAGTGAAAAAGGCGGCCAACGATCCTGAATTCCGAGAAAAATCGCGCAAGATGTTCGTGCCCATGCGCTATCTTGGGCCTGAGGAGTACAGGGTTGAGCTCATGGCTAGTGAAGCGCAGTTCCGCCAGGTCTGGAAAGATTCCCCTTGGTCGGAGTAAAGCCTGGACGGCAGGGTAATGGGGCGCGCCGCAGTGCGCCCCGTCGCTCGGTAGGTGGAGAACTATGCAGTATTCCAAGAAGAGGCTGGATAGCCTGTTGAGCCTGGATGATTTCGAGCAGGCTGCACGGCGTTATCTGCCGCGGGCATTGTTTGCTTATGTATCGGGCGGCGTCGAAACCAATACATCGCGTGATCAGAACCGTACCGTATTCCAGGAGTTGGGGTTTGTGCCTCGTGTAATGCGCGATGTGTCCTGTGTTGATATCAGCGCCAAACTGTGGGACGAAGCATATGCGGCGCCTTTCGGCATCGCGCCCATGGGGCTTGGTGCGCTGACAGCCTATCGGGGCGATCTGGCCCAAGCCAGCGCGGCGGGGCGTGCGGACGTGCCCATGATCATGAGCGGGTCGTCCCTGACCAGATTGGAGGAAGTGGCGGCGGCGGGCCGCCATGTGTGGTTCCAGGCCTATTTGCCGGGTACGCTGGCGCAGATCGAAGCGCTGATCGCGCGTGTACGTGCGGCTGGCTATGAGAAACTGGTCATCACGGTCGATACGCCAGTGGCCGCCAATCGCGAGAACAACGTCAGAGCGGGGTTTTCCACGCCGCTGCGGCCCTCGTTGAGGCTGTTGGCCGATGCCCTCATGCATCCGCGCTGGACGCTGGGCACCTGTGTGCGCACGCTCTGTCGCAGCGGCATACCGCATTTCGAGAACAATTATGCAAGCCGCGGCGCGCCGATCTTGTCGCGTCACGTGCTGCGCGACTTTTCTGATCGCGGTCATCTGAACTGGGCTTACTTTGAACGCATTCGGGCGCTTTGGCCCGGCAGGCTCATCATCAAGGGTGTACTGTCGGCGCTGGATGCGCGCAGGGCTGTCGATCTGGGCGCTGATGGCGTGATCGTATCCAATCATGGCGGTCGGCAACTGGACGGCGCTGTGGCGCCGCTGCGGGTGTTGCCCGAAATCGTGCGCGCTTGCCCGGGTGTACCCGTCATGATGGACAGCGGTATCCGGCGCGGCACTGACGTGGTTAAGGCGCTGGCGCTGGGCGCCCGCTTCGTTTTCGTGGGGCGGCCTTTCGGCTATGCGGCGGCGGTGGGAGGCGAGGCTGGTGTTCTGCGCGCCATTGACCTGTTGGCTCTCGAGTTGCGCCGCAATGCCGCGATGCTGGGTCTGACGCGGCTGACCGATGTGGATGCGGCCTGCCTGCGCGCGGTGACTGCATCGGACTGCTGGCATCCGTATTTGCCCCTGGTCGCCGCGCCACTGCCTGACGGCACACTTGAGCGCTGGGCCGTTGCGGATAGCGATGCTGTTTAGCCTGGGATATCTGGCTCGACCAGCCTGGCCAATTGCAATAGTGATTCCTGCCAGCCTAAATAGCACATTTCGGCCGGTATCGCCTCGGGGATGCCTTCCTGCACGACAGTGATTTCTGTGCCGCAGGATACCTGCTTCAAGGCAACCCGGGTGATCATTTGTTCAGGCATATCAGGGTTTTCGAACTGGTCTGAATAACGGATTATCTCGCCCGGCACCAGCTCGATGTATTCGCCGCCGAAGGCGTGGCTGGCGCCGGTGCTGAAGTTGCGGAACGACATTTTGTATGTGCCGCCTACCTTGGCGTCCATATGGTGCACCTGACAGGTATAGCCGTACGGCGCTATCCATTTCACGAGGGCGTCTGGTTCCAGGAAGGCACGATAGACGCGCTCTGGCGGGGCACGCAGGATGCGGTGCAAGTGAACGGTTCCGGTTGCCATGGTTTCTCCTTCAGGTGCTGGATTGAATGCTGGCAAACGCGTCTGCAATCCGCTGCGGCGCATTGGGGCGCGCGTACATGCGGGTCATGTATGCCTTGAGATTCGGAAAGCTCTCGAGCAGGCCAATCCGTTCGCCCCAGTCCAGTAGATAGGCTGTGATGCAATCGGCGATGGTGATGCCGTCGCCGACGATGTATTCACGCCCCTCCATATGGCGTTCAAGCACCGCCGCCATGGCCAGAAAATCTTCCTGTGCATGCGGGATATCCGCCGGCAAGCGCTTCTCCTCTGGATAGACGAACGAATTGCGGGCGATCCGCCACAGCGGCTGCTCCAGTTCGGTCACCGCGAACAGCGACCAGCGATACGCCAGCGCCCGTTCTTTTGGGTCGGCCGGAACCAGCCCTTTGTCGCCGTATTTTTCGGCCAGATACATGACAATGGCGGCCGACTCCGTGAGCACCAGATCGCCGTCAACGAGGACGGGCAGCTTGGCGGCCGGATTCAGGCGCAGGAAGTCGGGATGCAGATGCTCGCCGGCGGCGAGGTTGACAGGGACGAACTCGAATTCGGCGTCGAGTTCTTTGAGGGCCCACAGCGCGCGCAGCGAGCGCGTAGGGCCATATCCGTATAGTTTCATCATGGAAGAGTCCTCCGGGTTGCAAACGGATTGCGGTGTAAGAACGCGGTTGCGGAGGCAGGGAACTCGGGCGGGTTGCTGAGTTGCCAGCATCCTACGCAGCCAGTGCGGTGGCCCTGAGTGAATATTGTGATGATTCTGAAGTTTATACCAAGAGCCCGTGATCCCGAACGGGGATGTGTAGCGCATGCGGATGGGGTGCGAAGGCGACCGTACCGAGTGCCTGGCAAGGTCACGCCAGTGAGCAATAACAGGGGGCATCGAGCAAAAAAACGCACTTACATGGTGTAAGCGTTTTTTACTGAATTATTTGGCGGAGCGGACGGGGCTCGAACCCGCTACCCCCGGCGTGACAGGACAATTATTGAGGTCAATGTTCATGCGGGTTTCCAGCCAAACCATATTCCAAAAAACGTTAAAAACATGTCGATTTCATGCGGTTTTGCGAACTTTTATTCCAAAGTCCTTGACTCGAAACTCTGGTGCCCAACCCTAGGCAGGTTCAAGTACACGCATCTCAATGTGCAGCCCAGCGGCAGCGGCCATATTGACCAGTGCATCAAGACCAAAAACATTGATTTTTCCACGCATCAGGTCAGAGACGCGGGGCTGGGTCACGCCAAAAAGCTTGGCGGCTTCGGCCTGGCTCATCTTGACGTGAATAATGTGCTGCTTCAGCGCTGTCATGAGGACTGAACGAAGTTTCATGTTTTCAGCTTCTTCCGTGGTGTCCTCGATGGCATCCCAGACGCTGGTAAATCGTTGCTTGCTCATTTGCTCAGCTCCTGCAATAGGTCCCGATAACGTTTCGAGGCCAAGTCTATATCCGCCTTGCTGGTTTTCTCCGTCTTTTTCTGAAAGCAGTGAATCACATAGACGGCATCGGCGAACCTGGCGACGTAGACAACCCTGAAGGCACCGGCACTATCGCGAACGCGGATTTCTCTGACGCCTTGGCCCACTGTGTTCATAGGCTTCCAGTCATCCGGATCTAAACCGTTCTGCACCTGATCGATCTGGTAACCCGCTTCGCGCTTGGCAGAGGGCGGGAAGGCGCGAAGATCATCAAGTGAGGTTCCGAGGAACTCGACAGGCTTGAACAGCGGCATGCCTAATTTATACAATATTTTGTATGTTTTGAAAAGCTCAATACCATCTCTTTACTGTCGTAGCGGCGGCTGGCTCAATGATAGGCAGGGAGCGTTCTCTAAGGGGAAGCCCTTGCGAAAGAGGCCGCTACGTTTCGAAGGCATGTACGGAGGCGCAGAAACGTCGTTCTTTGTGCATCTGGAATACGTATTGCGTTCCCCGGCTGAATCCGCAGTCATAGCAGCCACTAGCGACCGGCCGTTTTCGACCGAGGCTGTGTGAAAACGCTTTGCGGGCGGCAGCCCAAAAATTAAAATCGCAGCACCTGTTTTGAGCGAGGTGCCCCATGAGGCGATTCATTGAAGGCCAGAGCCGCGAGCAAGTGTGAATCGAACCGGAAATCGCGGAGGCTGTTGGGTTAAAGTAAAACAGGTTCCTCAGCCGGTGCTGCAAGTTGTCGA
>NZ_JAJJOZ010000017.1:0-14305 GCF_021653995.1 Paracandidimonas lactea | reverse complement strand
CGACAACTTGCAGCACCGGCTGAGGAACCTGTTTTACTTTAACCCAACAGCCTCCGCGATTTCCGGTTCGATTCAGTATCGCTTTTGCCTCTAGCTGGCCACCGATGTTTGCTATGTAATGTGCATGTTCCTCAAGTTTCGTCTGCTCTTCGAGAAGATTGGAAATTGGCATGAGCCCGTACTGAACGTTCGCATCACCATCATCCTCAATCATGACCGCTCCCTGGGGTAGTTTTTGCTTGCCCAAGCTAGCCGTAAAGAAGATAAAGGAGTTATGACCAGGAATTCTGCGACCTGCCCAGTGTGCGAACATGTGACGTATGTGACGATGCTGCACGAAGATCTCAGCGGCTTTGCGAATCCCCTCAGCGAGATCAATATTCCAAACACAGTTATCAGCGCAAGCGATAAGATGAGCTAGCGCGTCCTTGTCGTTGAGTTTCAGTGCAAATGTTGTTGCCGTTCCAAGCCTGATATGAGTAAGACAATTGATCACGCGCCTCGCCTCGAGATCGGCGACGCAATAGGTCTGAACAAACTTTCCGATCAGTTCGTAGTCGTGGCCTGAAAGTGGATGCGTGCCGTTCAGTAGGTGACCAAGGGACATCCTTGCCCTCAGTAGTTCGTCCATTTCATGGCCAGCCGGAATCTCCGGTGCAGCATCAAGGGGCGATCTGTGGCTTTTCATGACACCTCCAAGCGCCTAACAGTTATTCAGAAACAAAACTATCTTATTCGCAGTCATACGGACCACTTCAACGTCCTCTATGGGGAGCAGAGCACGTAGACGGCAGCTTTTGGCCGAAAGCGGACTGGCTGTCAGACCCGACGCTGACTTGTATTGGGAACGAATTCATTCAGCGAATTCTCCTACAGCGAACCTCTTTTTATCCTTTCCCTTCCTCGCCAGCTACTAGCCCGTCAACACCCAAGGTGCTGCCGTCCGCTGTATAGATCCTTGCTTGGCGCTGCCAGCCTGCATGACGAAAAGTGCACGAAAACTACCGCCTACTGCACTTTTCAATAAATGATGAAACATCAGCAACTCGGCACTATGAATGTCCGGGGCACTTTGATGTCCTTTGCGGACAATCTTTGGAAAGGTGCGCCAGAACTACCGGCAGGTTTAAACCGTCTCTTTCCATTTCGAAGCGCTTTCCGAACAACTGAGATGATATTTCCCGATGAACGCCCAAAAGCGCGTCGAAATCCGTGTGGACGTGGCTCTGATCCTAGCGCCGATGTCATGCTACTTGCGAGCCTCATTTTGCGGACTCCCTACTTGGCCGATTCGTCCGCTGGCAATCTAAATGCCGATCTTGGGCAGCCGCCGTATCCTTCGCTGCTAGCTCCGATAGGGACACAGGCCAGGTTCGGTGAGTTTTGACGTAGCCTGGAAGTGAACAAATCGTAGTCTCGCGAAGATGTCTCGCCTGCCCACGATAACTTTGGCGTGGCTGATGCGATCCTAACTCTTTTGGAATAGTCCAGTTCACTGCGACAGCGAGGCCATCAGAAACCAACTTTCCAGCTCCTTCCCAATTCTATCTATGCGGATTTCGATAGCGGGATCCGCACAGGGGCACATACGTCATTTCCCACTGTGCGGATCGCCATATCACTATCCGACAGAGAGATGATTCGCCCGGTTAAAAACAAGATCCATATAATTGCAGGAATTCGACTGCAGGATTCTTTCATTCAGTGCCTTGGATTTTTAGTCGCGAAACTTGCGCTGGGCCGTTGTTAACGTAGATGAGCCTTCAAGGTGCTCCGCCATAGTCACGCTGACGCAGCCAGTTGCATCGACGCCCTCAGGTTTACCAAGATAGAATAAGCAACGAGAGCACTTATCGCATTCCACTAACAAAATGGCTCGGAGGAGCACATCATGGCCCTCGAACACATCGGCATTCTTATTTTCTTTTTCGTGGCTATGGGGGTTGGCGCCTTAGCGGTGTTTTTTAGTAGCGACTACGCTCAAAAACGCTGGAACCCAGAGAAGAAGGCCTGCGAGGATGACTCTCCCAAGATGGTTATAGAGAGCGGCTATAGGACGCGGCAGCGCTGACTGCGATGAACGGTTACGCCGCCGACGCCGCCTCGACCATTGGAGGTATGCAGCCGAACGGTGCACCAAAACTACCGGCGCTACTCCGTATTGCCAAGTCGCGAAAATGGGTACCAATTTTTGTGCAGGCTGGACCACCTACATAACCGTATGCCGTCCTTCCCCTGTCGAACTGCACAAAAGTCGGTACCCATTTCAAGTCGAAGAATAAAGCGGTTCAGACGGGTTAGTGATGCTCAGCAAACCCTTTCAAGTGCGCCTCCAGCACGATTATGGCTTCCCGGCTGTAACGTGCACGTTGAAATGTGATTTTCAAGGTGCTTTCACAGGGCTGAATTTGCGCATTGATGCGCTCACATGCTTTTAGAGGTGCTTTCACGCAGACCCCAGACTCCAGGGGCGTTGTCTGCGATGACCACGAATATACGTACCAACTTTTGTGCAGCGTGCGGCGTCTAGACAACTTTATTTCTCCACTGCACTGCCGAAATGCACGACACTGCCAAATGCACGATTATGCGTCGTCTGCCGCGTGTCGGTGCGCAGCTTTGCATGCGTCCCGCAAATCCATCTCCCGCAGCAGATCGCGGATGGTTGCAGCTCTGCCAATTTCTTGGTGGATCAATTCAGCCCAGTGGGTGAAGTAATGATCGGGGCGGTGGACATAGGAGAATTCCGGGTCGGTGAACCCACGGGTGCACAAAAACTACCGGCATTGCTCTTATCAGCTTGCACTTATCCGATCATCAAATGGTAAATGCGTATCCATTTTTGATCATACTCTGACAAAAAACGTGAGTTGCGGCTATACATGTGGCTTCATGCTCGGTGCCGCGACACGATTGCCGCTTGCGACCTTTTTAGCTTGCTAAATTAAAGGAAGACGCCTGCAATGTGCCGCGCCACCGAGCCGACTACGATATCGTGCTTAAGTCTACGTTCAAGGTGCCCTCAACATCAGCAACGTGTACTTAAGATGGCCTGAGGTCGCCGCACATGACTTTCAAGGTGCTTTCACACTTTCATGTCCAGGTGTTGGCGCAGGGCTTTCCGATGCACTTTCATACTCCGCACCACGAGAGAATCAAAAAAATTGCAAGCCAAATGCTAAGAGTGCCCTCTACGGGCCGTGTTAGCCGGGAATAACGCAGAAGACTTCGCCAAACTATCCCTATCAGCCGAATCTATCGATACCTTTCCTTATCGAGGGCTTTCACGGGAGTTTTGCCATGAATACGTTTGATATGTTGAAACAGCAGTTCGGACCGCTGCTGACTTTGCAGGACCTTTCAAGCCTACTTCAGCGGAGTCCAGACGGGCTACGCATAAGTCTGAGTTCGTCGCGGGAAGCTTGGGCAACTCAGATCAATTCGACGAAAATTCGTATCGGGCGACGTGTATATTTTCGGACTGCGGGAATCGCCGAGTTGATCGATAAAGAATTCGCAACGAAGCAGAGCTAAGGGTCGCCTCATGAATACACCAGGTGACATTTTCCGAGCCGAAACAACATGGTTCCATGTTTTCCATTCGATGATCCGAACCCGCGACATATCACGCATGGGGCCTTATGCTGTCACGGTCTACCTCGTCATAAAATCGCATGTCAACTTCCAGTCTGGTTGCGCATTTCCTGCGATTGAGACGATCATGCAAGAGTCTGGAATTAGTCGTAGCCAAGTTATGCGAGAACTAAAGACTTTGGAGAAGTTCGGGTACCTTGGAAAAACGCGGGTGGGACGGCGTAATGAGTACCGTCTACGCGAAAAAATTCGCATTCAAGATGACAAAGGCCGCGTTGCAGCTATCGCCACGTGGGACTACTTGCCTTCAACAGTAAAAGCCGCAACCGCCGAAGTGAAGAACGCTCTCGTATCGGGGAATTTTTCAGGATCACGTGTCGTGCACATCGAAAAACTGCAAATCAACGTGACGCATGCGAGCGGCAATGCGGTGGTCCTCAATGCACAAGACTTTGCATGCCTACCCGATGCAGTGCAGAAGCTACTGACCTCGTTACAGCACAGAATGCGAGAAGACCATGACCCGGAAGTTACACACAGGTCAGTCAGACACGTGTCTGACTGATACCCTCTTATCCACATTGATGTCTGACAGACACCTTATAGCCTCGAATAGGTTTCTAGCAGACACCCTAACTAGATAGGGATATATATATATCTAACAATACGACAATGATTCCAATGCGACCTGTGAATAAATCAGAACTACGGCAGGTAGATAACGTCCATCCGGCCAAGGCGCGACTTGAAAACCATCTTCAATCAATTCGGAAAGCAATATGAGCATGCAAAGCGTCGAGCTGAGAGCCGTTCAACAGTTGGCAGAGAGGGTCTTCGAAGACAACGTTGCGGCCGGCAAATGGATGCAAAGCCCCAACGTAGCATTAGGAGGACACACCCCGATAGAGCATTGCAAAAGCGAGATCGGTGTTCAGGAAGTTCGCCGCATTCTCGCCTCAATTGAATACGGCGGAGTCGTGTAGACCAGTTCGGCTCGAAATGGGGATAAAACCGATGCATAAAAGGAATTGCGGTGGTTGAAATCACTGCACCTGCGCTTTGTACAGTGATGAGCTGCAGCTTATCAGGGGCGACAACACAATATCTATTCGTCGCACAGCAGACAGTTCCCCCCGCCATTACGAGCGATGAAGAATCGCAGTGACCGTCCATCAAACGGTCGTTTTTCGGATAGTCCGAAGTGCGACCTGTATCGCTGGCTGATACCTTCCCGGAGTGTTAAGATTCTTGTCCAGCTTTCTATGGTGTGAAAACGTATGGGAAAGTTGCGATTGGACTATGCCCGCGTATCGACCGACGATCAAACGACCGCACTGCAGTGCGGACGCTTTGCTTAGAGCAGGGTGTCATCGCGTCTATCAAGACACCGCGAGTGTTAAGGCTGGTGTGACCCGTCCGCAGTTGGAGGAATGCTTGGCCGACTTGCGCGATGGTGACACCCTCGTCGTTTGGCGACTGGATCGGCTTGGACGAAGCTTGCCTGACCTCGTACGTATTGTCACCGAGTTGGTTGAGAAGGGAGTTATCTTTGAGTCGCTGACAGAGAAGATAGAAACAACGAACGCATCAGGCAAGTTGATGTTTCATCTCTTCGCTGCGCTGGCTGAGTTTGAGCGAAATCTGATCCGGGAGCGTACCAAGGCAGGTCTCACCGCAGCCCGCGCCCCTGGTCGCGTTGGAGGCAGGAAGCCTAAGTTGGACGCCAAACAGATCAGGCACATTAAAGCGTTGCTGAGTGACCCGAAGACTAGCGTCACTGAGTTGGCCCGGGCTATGGGGTGTCCCGAACGACAATCTATAAGCACTGCGGTGTTAGCTAGCCGAGAGAAATGGGAGTCCAATGAAATTCGCATACGAAGACATGAGCGACGGTCAGTTCGAGACCTTGATCGTTTTTTTGTGTCAGCGATTACTTGGGGCTGCTGTTCAAGGCTTCGCAAAAGGGCCTGATGGTGGACGCGATGCCAAGTTCATTGGGACAGCGGAATTACACCCGAGCAGGGCGGCGCCGTGGGTAGGTACAATCATAGTCCAGGCCAAGCACACCAGCGGGTATAACCGTAATTTCTCAGAATCCGACTTCTTCAGTGTGACGGCAGCGAACACAGTGCTGGGTAAAGAAATTCCCCGCATCAAGAAGCTGCGTGAGGCCAGGCAGCTCGATCACTACATGCTGTTTGCCAACCGTCGTCTAGCGGGTAATGCCGAAACCGAGATACGCGACTACATCGCGTCTCAATGCGGCATTCCCGTCTCGTCGATCTACCTCTGCGGTCTGGAGCAACTGGAAATCTGGCTGAAGCGCTTCCCCGAGGTTGCGACGGAAGCAGACCTTGATCCGGTCGATTCGCCGTTGATTGTCAGCCCCGATGACCTGGCTGAAGTAGTGCAAGCTCTGGCCCGACAGATAGATGGCGTAGTCGCACTGCTTGACGATCCACCGACAGCGCGCGTGACCTACGAGCAGAAGAATGCACTCAACAACATGAGTGCCGATTACGCCAAGGCGCAGCGGCGGAAGTACCTGAAGGAGACCGCTCAAATTCGGACTTTCTTGGCGGCACCGGAAAACCTCGACCTGCTGCGCATGTACGAGTCGGTGGTCGATGAGTTCCAACTCAAGATCATCGCCAAGCGCAAGGACTACCAGACCTTCGACGAGGTCATGGAGTATCTGGTGGACTTGTTGTTCAGCCGCGATCCTGTCTTGCGGCAGCACGCCCACAAGCGCTTGACTCGCGCCGTGCTGTTCTACATGTACTGGAATTGCGATATCGGGGAGGTGGTCGATGCTGCGGCCGACCAAGCACTCTCATCCTGATCGCACGGTCATCAATGTCTCGTTGCTGCTGCTCGCTCGCCTGAAGGCCCGGCGCGTAGATGAGTACGACGTATTGCGCAAGTTTGCGAAAAAGAGTGTCGTCGGCGGCGACGTGCTGTTCTTGCCGGCACTGAATTTTCTGTATCTCATGGGCCTGATCGAATATCGCCCCAAAACCGACGCCGTGGAGTACATGGGGCCAAATGAAGCTGTCTAGACTTTATTCCAATAAGCCTGACTTGTTCGAGCCCGTGGAGTTCGTCCAGGGCCTGAACGTCGTCATGGCCGAGATTCGACTGCCGGAGAACCGAAACAGGGACACTCACAACCTCGGCAAGACCACGCTTGGGCGCTTGCTCGACTTTGGCTTCCTGGCCAAGCGTGATCCCAAGTTTTTTCTTTTCAAGCACGTCGAACTGTTCAAGGACTTCATCTTCTTCCTAGAGATCGAGCTAGAAGATGCTTCGTTCGTGACGATCCGGCGCGGCGTCGAAGAAGCCACCAAGATCAGCTTCAAGCGCCACGAGGCCGGGCACCAAGACTTGTCGGGGTTGCCGCTGGCGGAGTGGGATCACCAGGAAATGCCCTTCGATCGGGCGCGTGATCTGCTGGATGGATTGCTGGACTGGCGCGCACTCAAACCTTGGGCGTTCCGTAAAGGCTTGGGATACCTGCTGCGCTCCCAGGACGATTTCCGCGACGTGTTTCATCTGCGCAAATTCGCGGCTGCGCATTCGGATTGGAAGCCTTTCCTGGCTCACGTTCTCGGCTTTGACGCTCAACTCGTGGCGCAGCACTACCAGAAAGAAGAGCAACTTGCGGAGAAGCAGTCCACCGCGCAGACCATCAAGAACGAGCTGGGCGGGTCCATTGAGGACATCAGCAAGATCGAGGGCATCTTGCTGCTCAAGCAGAAAGAGGCTGAGAAGAAGCAAAAACTGCTCGACGCCTTCGACTTTCGCGCCCAAGACAAGGACAGCACCAAGCAGTTGGTCGATGACATCGACGAACGCATCGCGTCGCTCAATGCTGAACGCTACTCGCTCAACCAGAACAAGAAGAAGATCATCACTTCGCTGGAAGAGGATCAGATCCTCTTCAACCCTGACGAAGCGCAGCGCCTTTTCGAGGAAGCCGGCGTCCTGTTCAAGGGGCAGATCAAGAAGGACTTCCAGCAGTTGATTGCCTTCAATCGGGCAATTACCGATGAGCGCCGCGGTTATCTGCAGGAAGAACGTGCAGAGGTCGAAGCTGAGCTGAAGCGCATCAATGCAGAACTGAATATCTTGGGCAAAAAGCGCTCGGAGATGCTTTCATTCCTGAGTGGAACCGACATCTTTGGCAAGTACAAGCAGGTCTCGGACGAGATGGTGACGCTGCGCGCTGACATCACTTCCCTGGAGCGTCAACGCGGCTTCCTGCATCGTCTGCAGGAGCTACGAACCGAGATCAGGGCGTTGACCGAAGAGCGTGGGCATCTACAGACCCAGATCGAGGCGGATGTCGAGAAGCAGAACTCTGATCAGAACAGCTTGTTCTCGGCGATACGCGTGTTCTTCAGCGAGATTGTCGAAGAGGTGATCGACCGCAAGGCGCTGCTGAGCGTATCGCCGAACCAAGTGGGGCATCTGGAGTTCAGGGCGGAGATTCTTGACGAGTCAGGTAATGCAACCAGCGCCGACCTCGGGCACACGTATAGAAAACTGCTGTGTATTGCCTTTGACTTGGCTATTTTGCGTGCCCACTTGGACGATAAATTTCCGCGCTTCGTTTATCACGACGGCGTGTTCGAATCCCTAGATGATCGCAAAAAGGAGAATCTGCTGGCCGTCATTCGTCGGTATGCTGAGTTGGGTCTGCAGCCAATTATTACGCTCATCGATTCTGATTTACCCGTACGTGCTGTGGATGAAGGCCCAGTGTTCTCAACTGATGAGGTTGTAATCACGTTACACGATGAAGGAGAGCAGGGGCGTCTCTTCAAGATGAAGGCGTGGTAACGGTGAAGGCGTGGTCTATTTAGTGTCTGCTCGATCTTTGTTTGAATTGGCGGGAGTGGTGCAGCGCCTGATAGCTGCTTACAGGGGGTGGAATGAGGGAACGTGACGACCTTCTCGTTTCCGTAGCGAGCGAGATCAAGACCTATCGAAAAGGTGAGCTTCCAGAACCGACACCAGAGCATGTCGATCGCTGGCTCCATCAGTTCACGCCCGCTCAGCAATTACCGTTCCTGCGCGAGTTTGAGCACGTCATCAAGCAGACCTTCATCACTCGAAAGAATGTGAAGGACTTTCTACGCCACCTCGTTACCAATCAGAAACTGGCCGGGGACGACCCTACGGCGTACTGGTCGTCCGCGAACTTCTTGAGCATTCAGCAGAACGGGCAGAGCCAGAAGGAGATGCTAAAGCTCTTCTCGAAGTGCCTCGAAGACGAATGCGGGCTCGACCTTGATGACTGCGGAGTGGACGGCGGCGACTTCATCTACCTCGACGACGTGATGTTCAGCGGCAACCGCGTGGGCAATGACCTTGAGCCGTGGATCGTCGATGACGCCCCTCAGTCAGCCACGGTCCACGTCATCGTTGCAGCCTACCACACACTGGGTCAGTTTCTCGTCGAGCGCAGGCTCAACGGAGTCATAGCGGAGTCAGGCAAGAAGATCGCCATCAGATACTGGCGGGCCCTTACGGTTGAGAATCAAAAGGCGCACAAGAATAGCTCAGGGGTACTCTGGCCGACGGCGGCTCCAAACGTGGCCGAGGTTCAGGCCTACATGGCGTTGCCGTCGAAGTTCCCCTTCGATCCGCGGCAACCTAGCGCGAAGCCTATTGAGCCCTTTTCCTCGGAAGCCGGCCGTCAAGTCTTGGAGAGCGAGTTCCTTATCGCGGGTGCCAAGATCAGGGCGATGAGCGAGAGTCCCAAGCAGTCTATGCGTCCGCTCGGATTCAGTCCGTTCGGCGTGGGCTTCGGCTCGATGATCGTTACCTACCGGAACTGCCCGAACAATTGTCCGCTTGCATTGTGGTGGGGCAACCCTGAGGCAACCTCGGGCGCCCTGCACTGGTATCCACTGCTACAGCGTGAGGGCTACTCCTCCGTGAGGAACATCTTCGATGACCTCACGCTCTAGCATCGATCGGCCCGCAAACAGCCTCCTGCGTACCTACGTCCGCAGCGAGGCTGTCGTCGTCTACAAAACGAAGGAGGACTTCGGTGGCCTGTCGAACATGGCCTCAGGCTATCCCTTGCATATCAACGGCGTCCGCATCCTGACGACGGAGGCCTTATATCAGGCCTGCCGTTTTCCTCACATGCCGGAAGTCCAGCGGGAGATCATCGGGCAGCACAGCCCAATGACCGCCAAGATGAAGAGCAAGCCGCACCGCAAGGACTCAAGGCCAGACTGGGACGATGTTCGGCACAAGGTCATGCGCTGGTGCCTCCGAGTGAAGCTCGCGCAGAACTATGAGGAGTTCGGTCGGCTCCTGCTCGCCACACGCGATCGGCCGATCGTCGAGCAGTCGCGCAAGGACGACTATTGGGGTGCCAAGTTGGCGGGTAAGGCTGGCGACACACTGATCGGGCAGAACGTCCTAGGCAGGCTCCTGATGGAATTGCGGGAGAAGCTCAAAGACGACACGGATGGCATGCTGAAGACCGTGCCGCCGCTCGGTATCCCGGACTTCCTGCTGCTGGGCAAACCAATCGAGACCGTCTCCGTCAAGAGCTCAGGCAATGGGCAGAAACCGCAACCCGCATTGTTTTAGCTGACAAGGTATGAAAGCCGATAGCCAGGACGCACGCCGAAGGACATGAGATGACAAAGCTGCGCCAGGACAATCAAGCCGAGCCGTTCTTCATTACTGAGGACGTGGAGTCGGAGTCGACCGCCACGGTTACGAGTTCGAGATGCCGGGCCATGCGCGAACGGCGAGCATCCGCGAGTTGTTTGGGTAGCGGCCCGGCGAGACGTGGGCTGAGACCGTCAACCGCCTCCAGGCCAAGCCATGTTCACTCTCATGACTGCACGTGGTATTGAACATGGCATCAATCGTTACGCCATCCATACATGGTTGATTTTAAAGTTGTTTTTATTATTGTTGATGAGAGAGTGGGAGTGACGGGCACTGGCTGGCAATGTCTAGCAACGGCAGGCATTTCGGCTGAGGGTAAAAGAACTTTCCGCTAAGCGATAGACTGTATGTAAACACAGTATTGCAAGGACGCGGAACATGCCTCATGTGGCGGCCAGGACGGCCAGCCGGGATCGGGATACTGGTCGTTACCAGAGCCACCGACCCGAGCAAACCCTTCTCTATCAGATCGTTGACGAGTATTACCCGGCATTCGCTGCGCTTATGGCAGAGCAGGGAAAGGAATTGCCGGGCTATGTGCAACGGGAATTTGAAGAATTTCTCCAATGCGGGCGGCTGGAGCATGGCTTTCTACGGGTTCGCTGCGAGTCTTGCCACGCCGAGCACCTGGTCGCTTTCAGCTGTAAGCGTCGCGGTTTCTGCCCGAGCTGTGGGGCGCGGCGGATGGCCGAAAGTGCCGCCTTGCTGGTTGATGAAGTACTGCCTGAACAACCCATGCGTCAGTGGGTGTTGAGCTTCCCGTTTCAGCTGCGTTTCCTGTTTGCCAGCCGGCCCGAGATCATGGGGTGGGTGCTGGGCATCGTTTACCGCGTCATTGCCACGCACCTGGTCAAGAAAGCGGGCCATACCCACCAAGTGGCCAAGACGGGCGCGGTCACCCTGATCCAGCGTTTTGGATCGGCGCTCAATCTGAATGTTCACTTCCACATGCTGTTTCTCGACGGTGTGTATGTCGAGCAATCCCACGGCTCAGCGCGTTTCCGCTGGGTCAAGGCGCCGACCAGCCCAGAGCTCACCCAGCTGACGCACACCATCGCCCACCGGGTGGGTCGCTATCTGGAACGGCAAGGCCTGCTGGAACGGGATGTCGAAAACAGCTATCTGGCCTCGGATGCGGTGGATGACGACCCGATGACACCCCTGCTGGGGCACTCGATCACTTACCGTATCGCTGTCGGTTCACAGGCGGGGCGAAAGGTGTTCACTTTGCAAACTCTGCCGACCAGTGGTGATCCGTTCGGTGACGGGATTGGCAAGGTAGCCGGGTCCAGCCTGCACGCCGGCGTGGCGGCCAGGGCCGATGAACGCAAGAAGCTCGAACGGCTGTGCCGGTACATCAGCCGCCCGGCGGTATCCGAGAAGCGGCTGTCGTTAACACGAGGCGGCAACGTGCGCTACCAGCTCAAGACGCCGTACCGGGACGGCACCACGCACGTCATTTTCGAACCATTGGATTTCATTGCAAGGCTGGCCGCCCTGGTACCGAAGCCCAGAGTCAACCTAACCCGCTTCCACGGGGTGTTCGCACCCAACAGTCGGCACCGGGCGTTGGTCACGCCGGCAAAACGGGGCAGGGGCAACAAGGTCAGGGTGGCTGATGAACCGGCAACACCAGCACAACGGCGAGCGTCGATGACATGGGCGCAACGGCTCAAGCGTGTTTTCAATATCGACATCGAGACCTGCAGCGGCTGCGGAGGCGCCATGAAAGTCATCGCCTGCATTGAAGACCCTATAGTGATCAAGCAGATCCTTGATCACCTGAAGCACAAAGCCGAAACCAGCGGGACCAGGGCGTTACCCGAAAGCCGGGCGCCACCGGCTGAGCTGCTCCTGGGTCTGTTTGACTGACGAGCCTGAAGGCCAACGATACCAATCAAAATGCTGCGTTCACAGCGCCGCGGCAGGGATCCGCCGTGCTGGTTGTCGGAAAAGGAGCCGCTAGTGGGAAAGAGGAGGGTAAATTTTCAGCGTTGCTGGCTCCCCGTCAGCCGGATTGGGTTGCATCGCAGGGGTGTCGAAAGAGTCAACTGCGGTCCAAAGCTGTTGGACTTGGGTGAAAAGGGCGTTTATTCTTCCTATACGTTGTCGGCAGCGGGCCAAAAAGGAATACGTCCATGCCCATCGAGGTGAAACCGGCTGTGAGCGCGGGTTCAAGCATATAGCCCGACAGGCGCGTATCCTTGCCGATCACGACACGATGGCGGTGGTCACCGCGACGAAAGACACGGCCAGCCGCCATGCCGACGCGCAAGGCGGTTTCCGCCGTCATCGCGCCTTCGTTGGCTTTGCCACGAATACCGTCTGTGCCGAAATATTTGCGCACCATAAGGTCGATTATCCTGTCGTCGGGTCGCCCTCAAAGGGGACATGCCTGCTGAACCGCGAATATAGAGAAATATCCCGAATGTGCAGTTAACGAATTCTTGCGGTTTCTTTCAGCGCCGCCAATACCGCCAGCCCGTCGCGCAAGGGGCGCGGCTCGTGTGTGCGGATGAAGTCAGCTCCACCTGCGGCGGCGGCAAGCTCTGCAGCGAGTGTCGCGGCCCCGACATCCCCCGGACCACGGCCTGTGAGCGCGCGCAGAAAGGATTTGCGCGAAACAGACAGAAGCACCGGCAAATCGAAGCGCAGCCGCAATTCATCGAACCGCGCCAGCACCGAGAGCGAGGTTTCGGGAGCAGCCCCCAGAAAAAACCCCATGCCGGGATCAAGGACAAGGCGGTTGCGTTTGATACCGGCACCCGTCAGCGCCGCGATGCGCGCGTCAAAGAACGCCGCAATGTGATCCATGATGTCGCCAGCGGGTGCCTCGCGCCGATCTGCCTGCCCGTCTTGCACCGAATGCATAACGACGAGTTTGGCAGATGATTTCGCCAATTGCGGATAGAACGCAGCGTCTGGAAAACCGCGAATATCATTGAGATAGGCCACACCACGCGACAAGGCATAGGCTTGCGTCGCGGGTTGATAACTGTCGAGCGAGACGGGAATGCCATCTGCCTTGAGCGCGTCCAGCACCGGCGCGATACGCGCGATTTCTGTGTCGGACGAAACAGGCGCGGCGTCGGGATTGCTGGATGCCGGACCGAGGTCGATCACATCTGCCCCCTCGGCCATCAGCTTACGCGCCTGCGCAATGGCTGCGTCTGGCGCCAGATACCGGCCTCCATCGGAGAAACTGTCCGAGGTTATGTTGACGATGCCGAAAATGATGAGCGATTTATTCATGGGGGCTTCTATAATAATAATAATCGAGCATGAGTCTCATACGGATGCTCGGGTCGAAAGGGAATCCCCAGGCGAGTAACCTGTTTGCGGTGATCCATTAGCTGCAGGAGCAGAAGAGCATACATCTGGAAGCAAAGCCAGGAAAGCGGCCTATGGAGCTGTGCGGCAGCGCTCAGTAGGCAATTTTTCAAAATATTGTTAAGCCTTTTCTGAGCATGGTATTTTTCATGGTATTACCAATTAGCAGGAAAATAAGCCATTGAATATAAAAGATAAAAATGTCTTGTTTACAATAGAGTGGGGATCATCAACGACAGCCGACTTCTTCTATCACTAAATAGACAACACTATCTACATAGCCCCATCTGGAATACGGCATATTGGATTTTGACTGTAATGAAGGCAGTCATTTCGGTACAGTACAGGTACACAAATCAGTTTTCGCTAATTTCACTAAACTACGCTAACCAACTGATTAAAAATAATTTTATCTACTTCAAACTACTCTTAGCTTCGCCCCACTTCCCTACACAAACCCCTTCGCACGCGAACTCAAAATCCCCCGCCGCAAGGCGTGCCGGTTCGATTCCGGCCCCGGGCACCATTCAAAAATCCTCTGAAAATTCAATCATTTAGAAGATTTCGCAGTACAAGCCCCGCACCGGGGGATTCCCTTAAAATTGTGGGCTCTTCCCCACAAACGGGGGATAGGGCATTCATCAGACACGGCTAATCACACCGTTCCAGCCGCACAGGGCCA
>NZ_JAJJOZ010000016.1:0-18812 GCF_021653995.1 Paracandidimonas lactea | reverse complement strand
GCTTCCATTAGAAATGTTCTTCGCAAAAACAAGTCTAATGAATACCGCTTGTCCCCCGTTCATGATGTAGAGCCTATTTTTCAACAACCACCTTCGGCCTACCTATGGGGAAATTTTCCCGCACGAGTGGTTTTCCCGCAATTTTCCCGCAAAATCCCCGGACTTTTTAAACGCCATGCGTGCCGCTCCCTCAACTTTGGCTAGCGAGCAGGCGTGTCATTTGAACAGGTGCCATCACCGGCTGGCGTTCGCGAGCTGCCAGAAAGTCCGTCGCCACAACCTCAAAAGAAGTGAATGATGCCTCGAAAGTGGGCGGGTCGGCGTCGTACACCAAAGGCATTAGGTACTTCGAGCAATGGTTCGACAACTCTCCATTCGTCTTTGCCGCTCTCAGGGTACGATTCAGAACGGCGATTAGGCTGGCGACAACGCTACCTTGGTGAGCTTGAAAGTCGCTCAAACTCTTGAGCAAATCCGTCGGTGTACGTCTTTTTCAGCGGTCTGTACCGGGAGGTCTCGCACCAAACCTTTCGCAGCCATGTTTTCAAGCGCTTGCTGCTACTGAACGGCCGAAATTGTTCTCATAGTTCACCAAGCGACCACCCTACACCACTGGTTGTTCGCCCCCCCTATTCCAACTTGCCAGAGGCACCTCACAAGGAAACAGACGTATACCTTTTGTTGTGAAAAGTGATACCTTTTGCCTGCTGATAAGTGTTTACCGATGTGTTGATTGAAGGACTTGGTTCTGCATGCTTCTGATTGCCCCTGGTGCCCGTGCCGTTATCCGCGATGAGGAATGGCTCATCCGCCGCGTTGACCCTTCTGCCGATGGCGGACGATTACTAACCTGTGATGGCATCTCGGAATTGGTGCGCGGTCGCACCGCGCTGTTCCTGACCGAACTGGAAGAGCAGATAGAGATTCTTGACCCGGCTGCCACACAGCTGGTGCCAGACAACAGCCCAACGTACAACGCCTCTGTCTTGTACCTGGAAAGCCTGCGTCGGCGCAGTGTGCCTAACGATGAAGCCATTCATCTGGGCCACCGGGGTGTGATGAACCTGATGCCGTACCAGCTTGACCCGGCGTTACAGGCGCTGCGTCAAACCCGCTCGCGCATCCTCATTGCAGATGCGGTGGGTCTGGGCAAAACACTAGAAGCCGGCATACTCACCACCGAATTGATGCAGCGCGGTCGTGGCAAGCGGATTCTGGTTGTGACTACCAAGGCCATGCTCACCCAGTTCCAGAAAGAGTGGTGGAGCCGGTTTTCAATACCGCTGGTGCGCCTGGACTCGGTTGGCCTGGCCCGCGTGCGCAACCGCATCCCGGCCAACCACAACCCGTTCAACTACTTTGACCGAAGCATCATTTCCATCGACACGCTCAAGAGCAACCTTGAGTACCGGAACTACCTGGAAAACGCCTGGTGGGACATCATTGTTATTGATGAGTGCCACAACGTGGCTGCCCGTGCCAGTGAAACGGGCTTATCGCGTCGCGCCCGGCTGGCCCGTTTACTGGCAACCCGCTCCGACACCCTGATGTTGCTGTCGGCAACACCACACGACGGCTCCGCCCGCAGTTTTGCTTCTTTAATGAGCTTGCTCGACCCGACGGCCATTTCCGACCCTGACGACTACACGCCCGAAGATTTTCGCAGCAAGGGCTTGGTCATCCGACGTTTCAAGAAAGATATCCGCGACCAGGTCAGCACCGAGTTCAAAGAACGCATCACCACGCGCCTGCATGCCCAAGCAAGCGCTGCTGAGGAAACGGTATATCGGGTCTTGCTCGATGTTCCTTTTACCCAGCGCGGCCAATATAAGGCTGGTCAACAAACTGAGCTGCAACGCGTGGGGCTGCAAAAAACCTTGTTTTCAAGCCCGGCTGCAGCGCTGGAATCGACCAACAAGCGTATTGCTTTGCTTGAAGGTAAATCTGATGCCAGCGATGCCGAGCGTGCTGAGGTAACAAGCCTTCAAGAGTTGCGTGACGCCTTGCTGGTGCTGGTTGACGAGCCAGACGCGGCAAGCTTCAGTAAGTACCAGCGCTTGCTTGCACACCTGCGTTCGGCCGAGTTTGGATGGACGCCAGCGGAACCCAAAGACCGCCTTGTCATTTTTTCCGAGCGTATCGAGACCCTGCATTGGCTGCGTGCGCGGCTTGCTGTCGATATGAAGCTGAAGGCCAACCAGATTGAAGTGTTGCACGGACAAATGGCCGACACAGAGCAACAAGAGCTTGTCGAGCGGTTTGGGCGCTTGAATGACCCCATTCGCGTACTGCTCTGCTCCGACGTTGCCAGCGAGGGCTTGAACCTGCACTACTTCTGTCACCGGTTGGTGCACTTTGACTTGCCGTGGTCATTGATGGTTTTCCAGCAACGTAACGGCCGGGTTGACCGCTACGGCCAGGAACATCAGCCGCAAATCGTCTATCTGTTTACGGACACCGTGAATGAAAAAATTCGGGGTGACTTACGTATTCTTGAAATTCTGGAAAAGAAAGACGAGCAAGCCTTGCTGAATCTGGGCGACCCCTCGGCTTTCCTGAATGTGTTCGACCCCGACAAAGAAGAGGAAAAGGTTAGCGACTTCATGGTCAGTGGCCTGACCCCCGAACAGGTTGAGGCTGAAATGGATGCCACAGCCAATGACGAGCAGAGCAATGAGGCCGATTGGCTGATGGCGTTGTTTGGCGGCGAAACAGGCCACACCAACGCCGCGGCCTCTGGTGAATCGTCTGCCTCTGGCAATAGCCTGGCATCCATCAGTGAGCCCGCGTCGCTGTTCAAAAGCGACTATCACTACGCAAAAACCGCACTGACCCTGTTGAATCAGGGTGAATTGCTGTGCCAGTGGTCTGCGGAAGACGCTGAGCAGGTGATTGCCTTGACTGCACCTCAAGATTTGCAAGACCGGTTGCGCCAGCTGCCGGCAGAGGTACAGGCTACCAACGACCATTACGCCCTGTGTGCCGACCCCAAACGTATGGCCGAGGCGATTGAGACTGCGCGCCAAGCTCGGGCAGAAGAGGAATCATGGCCACAGTTGCACTACTTGTGGCAGCAGCACCCCATCATGGAATGGCTGGGCGAACGGGTGCTGACCTACTTTGGTCGGCACAAAGCCCCTGTGCTTCAAAGTATGGCGCTGCAGCCAAACGAGCAAGCCTTCATCTTGATGAGTCTTGTACCTAACAGGAAAGGCCAACCCTTGCTGGTGGAGTGGCAGGTGGCCTGCCGAACGGGCAGCGGCAGTTTTTCGCTGGAATCCTTCGACACCTTTGCTGCGCGCAGTGGCATCAAGGCCGGTGGCCTGCCCAACCGGGGGCACAGTGAAGCGCTTGAAACCATAATTACTTCAATGCAGAAGGCTCTGCCTGAAGCTATACACACCATGCGCGATTACATGCTGGCAAAACAAGCCTCATTCTCTGCCGCTCTGGAACAGCGGCTGGAAGGGACACTGGACGAATTGCGACGCCTGCAAAGCCGCCAAATGCAGCAGCTTGAGCTGAATCTGGCCAAGCAACTGGAAACGGTCAGACGAGGCCGCTTCGAGCAGCGTAGCCAGCAAATCAACCGCGTCTTTGACGAATACCGCCAGTGGGTACACGACACCTTGTCCACCGAGCCGCAACCCTGGATACAGGTGCTGGCTGCTGTATGCCACCCTCAAGCCAATACTGCGGGAGCCTGACCATGCCAGTTCTTGACGCCGTTCAAACGTTCGCAGGCATTTCCAACGAAAACGAGTTCTACAGCCATCATTATCTGGCTGAAGTTTTCAAAGGCGACATTAAAGCCAGGCTGGACGCCTGGGAAACAGAAGAAGCCGAACATCCGGGTGACGAAACCCACCGTTCGCCATACAAACGTCTTCAGGCCTGGTCACAAAAATGGTTTAGCCTGCACAGCCAGATTCAGCGTGCCGGCGATGACAAACAGCGCTGGCTGCTGTTTACCGAAATGCAAACGGGCTTGCTGCAGGCACTGGGCTACGCAAAGCCCAAGGCGTCACCCGACCTTCACGAACTGGTTGCCGGCTTACCTATTCCCGTGTGGATGCTGCAACTACCTGGCCTGGCCGTTATTCCCGCTTACCGTCCGGGTCAAGGCCAGGAGGACCTTCTTGACCATACGCTAACAGGCCTGCTGTATGGCGATGACCCTGTGCCCACTGCACTGAAAGGCGAACCCTGGGCGGACATGCTTTCTGACGCCGTATTCGCCGCAGAAACACCCCCGCGGTATGTTCTCTTGATTGGCCTAAGCGAATGGCTGCTGATTGACCGCTACAAGTGGCCAAACAATCGAGCCCTGCGTTTTGATTGGGCGGAAATCCTTGACCGCAAAGATGCCGACACGCTCAAGGCCTGTGCGGTGCTGCTGCACAAAGGCAGCCTGGCACCGGATGAAGGCGCCAGCCTGCTGCAGTCACTAGATGAAAATGCACACAAACACGCCTTTGGTGTCAGTGAAGACCTGAAGTATGCCCTGCGCGAGGCCATTGAACTGCTGGGTAACGAAGCCGCACGGCAATTACGGCAACAAGCCTCAGAAGCCAAAAAAGGGTTCTTCAGCGGCAAAGACCAACTGGACGCCAGCGACCTGAGCATGGAGTGTCTGCGCATGGTGTACCGGCTGCTTTTCATGTTCTACATCGAAGCACGTCCAGAGCTGTCTTACGTACCCATCGCAAAAAGCGAGGTCTACCAGAAAGGTTACAGTCTGGAAAGCCTGCGTGACCTTGAAATGCAGCCCTTGGGCACACCCAGCGCGCGCGATGGTCTGTACTTCGACACCACTTTGCGGCGCTTGTTCTCGCTCGTTGCCCAGGGATGCGGCCTGAAGGAGCCTTCCCAGCAAGAACTGGGTGCTAGCAGCGTGGCTGGTGCCAAAGACGTGTTTGCTATGGCCCCGCTGGATAGTCGCCTGTTCGATGACAACTCCATGCCCTTGCTGGCCAGGGTGCGTTTTCCGAACCACATCTGGCAGCGCATCATTCGGTTGATGTCGCTGACCCGCAGCCAGGGGCGAGGCCAGCGAAAGGGGCGGGTTAGCTACCAGTTGCTGTCCATCAACCAGCTTGGGGCCGTCTACGAAGCCCTGCTCAGCTACCGCGGTTTCTTTGCGTCTGAAGACCTTTACGAGGTGCAGCCTGCACCAAAGAAACAGAAGGCCGCAGCAACCCAGGCTGACGATGACAATAACGATGAGGACGACGAATCATCGAATGGCGACAGTGAGTCGGCAACCAGCGCGTCAGCCGCAGCCACAGACCTGTTGGATAACGCCTGGTTCGTACCCGCCAGTCGCCTGAATGAATATGCCGAGAACGAACGCGTTTATGACCGCAACGATGCGGGGCATCTGGTATTGCGCAAGCATGAGCGTGGACGCTTCATTTATCGCCTCGCAGGGCGAGACCGCCAGAAAAGTGCCAGCTATTACACCCCGCAGGTTCTAACTCAATGCCTGGTCAAGTATGCCGTGAAAGAGCTTCTGGAGGGCGGTCGAGTGACGAAAGCGGACGATATTCTGACCCTTACGGTATGTGAGCCGGCCATGGGCAGTGCCGCGTTCTTGAACGAAGCCGTTAACCAGTTATCCGAAGCGTACCTGGAGCGCAAGCAGGCGGAACTGGGGCGTCGCATTCCCCACGATGAGTATCCCCGCGAACTGCAGAAAGTTCGCATGTACCTTGCAGACCGCAATGTGTACGGCGTTGACCTGAACCCGGTGGCGGTGGAACTGGCGGAGGTTTCGCTATGGCTGAACGCCATTTACGGTGAGACAGACGCCAAGGGCCTGCCGCAGCCCGCACGGGTTCCGTGGTTCGGCTATCAACTATTTGCCGGCAACAGCCTGATAGGCGCACGACATCAGGTGTATCGCCCCGGTAGCCTACTACGGGGGGCCAAACCGGCCTGGCACGAAGAACCGCCCCGGCGTGTTACTTCCGACCAGCCAAGAACGTCTGATGAAATTTGGCACTTCTTGCTGCCCGACCCAGGCATGGCCAACTACAGCGATAAAACGGCCAAAGCCTTGTATCCAGAGGACTTTGAGCGGCTCAAGACATGGCGCAAAGCGTTTACCGCACCGTTGTCTGATTACGAGATTGCCCGCCTGCAGCAGTTGAGCACCCGGGTGCAGGAACTGTGGAAAGAACACATTCAGGCGCTCGCACGCGACCGAAAACGCACCGAGGACACCCTGACCGTATGGCCGTCACAAGATGGAGCCGATGACAGCCTTGAAGCACGCATCAGCCGCAGCCAGAAGGAGGCCATACGCAGCGAAGGCTTACTGAATGAAGATGGCGACCTGGCTACCCCATTCAGGCGGCTTAAGCTGGTGATGGATTATTGGTGCGCCCTGTGGTTCTGGCCCATTAACGCCAGTGCGCAACTACCCAGCCGAGAAGCCTGGTGGATGGAAGTTGGTGCCATTCTTGAAGGCAATGTGGTGGACATGACGCGCCAGGTCGGGCTGGACCTGGGAGGGGACTCGACTGATAGCACCGCCGGTAATTCCGAGCCTACCGGCTTTGAACCCCCTCAGTCCGGGCTACTGGGTTTCGAAATTCAACCCGCTTTGCGTCAAGCGCAAGAGCGTGCTCGCTTGCATGACACCTGGGGGCAATTGCGTATCAGTAGGCTGCGCCAGAGTTTTCCGCGCATTGAGTTGGTCGAGTCTGTTGCTGAGGCGCGCCGGTTCATGCACTGGGAATTGTGTTTTGCGGATGTGCTTTTGCAGCGTGGCGGCTTTGACTTGATTCTGGGTAACCCCCCTTGGCTGAAGGTTGAGTGGAACGAGTCGGGCATCCTGGGTGAATACAACCCGGTATTCGCAGTGCGAAAAGTTAGTGCAAGTGACCTGGCCAAACTACGGGCGGCTGCTTTTGCCGAGTTTTCAGGCTTGCAACAGGCCTGGACGGATGAATTGCAGGAAGCCGAAGGGACGCAGAGCTTTCTGAACGCAGTGCAGAACTACCCGCTACTCAAGGGCGTTCAAACAAACCTGTATAAGTGCTTTATGCCGTTGGCTTGGGGGCTTAACAGTGCGCTAGGGGTAACCGGGTTATTACACCCTGAGGGTCCCTACGACGACCCCAAGGGCGGAAATTTACGAGAATCAATTTACGAAAGGCTTCGAGCAATTTTCGGATTTCAAAATGAATTCAAGCTTTTTCCGATTGGGAATCGTGAAACTTTTAGCGTGAATATATATGGTGCCAAACAAGATAGGCCTGTCTTTGACATGGTCTCAAACTTGTTTACACCCAGCACGGTAGATGCGTGTTACCAGCACGATGGGGCAGGACTCCCAGATGGAATCAAGAATGATGCGGGCGAATGGAATACAGTCGGTCACAGTGACAGAATTGTACGAGTTGATGATGCTGCACTTGCAACCTTCGCCAAACTCTACGACGAACCCGGCACGCCACCCCGTCGGGCCCGATTACCTGCATTACATGCAGGTGCGTTGAGAGACGTGCTGGCCAAGCTTGCAGCTTACCCAAGACGGCTGGCCGACTTGGGAAATGATTATTTTTCGACAGAAATGTGGCATGAAACCATGCAACAGAAGGACGGGACCATTACCCGCCGTTCAACAAGTGACGTCGGCTTTCCTGCTACGCCAGACGAGTGGGTATTGTCGGGTCCACACTTCTTCGTTGCGAATCCATTTAACAAAACGCCACGCAAGGTATGTGAAACACATAAGGCCTATGACAACATTGACCTTGAAACCCTGCCTGACGACTACCTGCCTCGAACCAACTACCTTCCCATGGCCGACCGTGCCGAATATCAGCGCCGAACGCCACGGGTCAGTTGGGTCGAAGATGGGGAAGTGGCAGCAAAGCCAGTAACGGATTACTTCCGTCACGTTCATCGAAGAGCAATTGGCTCTGCATCCGAGCGAACTGCGTGTGCGTCAGTATTGCCACCACAGGCTGCACACATCGACGGTGTATTTTCAATAACGTTTCGACAATATGCCGACCAGATTGATTATGGTGCGGGGATGTGTTCCGTGGCTATTGATTTTTTGGTTAAGTCTACCGGAAAGAGCGATTTACGCGGAGACCTTGCAGACAAGATACCCCATGTTCAACTTGCTTGCCCGGCTCGGGTAAGGTTTTTGTCTTTAGTCTGCCTGACCTCGTATTACGCCCCATTTTGGGAAGAAAGTTTCGACCTTTCTTTCCCCGATGAAGCATGGACTCAACCCAACAACCCCCGCTTACCCCAAGATTTCTGGCAAAACCTGACCAGTACCTGGACTCGCGACTGCGCACTGCGCAGCGACTACGCGCGTCGCATGGCATTGGTAGAAATTGATGTTTTGGTAGCCCAAGCGCTGGGGATGACGCTCGAGGAACTGCTTCTTATCTACCGCGTGCAATTCCCCGTGATGCAAGGCTACGAGCGTGATACCTGGTACGACATCAACGGTCGCATCGTCTTCACCAACAGTAAAGGCCTGGTCGGGGTTGGCCTACCACGTGAAGGTGGCCGAACGACACCCAGGGTAAAGATACAAGAACCTGACGGTAAAACCCGCGCAGGTAACTTTGGCTGGGAAGACCTGTACAAAAACGATGTATGGCTTGTACCCGATGGCACAGTGGTCACCCAACAAGCGCAGGATGACACCTTGCCGGGCGGCCCTCGCACCGTTGAACGCCGCTATGTGGCCCCGTTTGCCCGCGCTAACCGCGAAGAGGATTACCGAATTGCTTGGGATTTTTTCGCTACTGAAAAAATAGGAGATACAAGATGAAATCAGGATGTGCTTTTGACCACGACTGGACCGCGCAGGTAACACTACCCGTCAAACGTGTTGGCACAAACTGGGAGTTTCTGTATGGCGGAGATATTCCCGTCAAAGATGGTGCTCTCGGCGACCTGACAATTAACCTCAGTCAAATTACCGATGAAAATTTTCGAAAACGCGTTAGCACTGAAATCTCCGTCCAAATTCTTGAAGAGGGTACTCTTTTGCTCGTGGCATTGAGTGACCAAAGCAGAGGAGGTAGACGTGTTGGCCCGTGGCCAAAAGAGGATATTTACAACCTCCCTTTGGGCACGACAAGGCTTGAAAGAATTACGCTCGGCCCACCGAAACGAAATAGAGTTGAGGGTCAGCCCATAAAAGATGCTGAGCGTAGTGGTTTGTGGTTAAAGCTTAGGGGTCTCGACCGTTGTGAGCTCATTGGAAGCACAGTTCAAATGCCCGAGGGTGCTGCTCAGTCAACTGCTACCAGTCTGAACCATGCATTCACTTTACTGTCGCAGCAATACGAAATTCATCGCATATCTAACACGGGGAATGTTTACTCTCGGGTGTTTTATCAAGAACGAAGTGGGGCATGGTTCCCTCTTAACGATTTGAGAATGGGGGTCAAAGTACAAGGTGAAAAAAAATTATTAGATGAAACTTGGGCGGAAGTTGAGCGACTGTTAGGTTGGCGACCCACGATAGCTTCAAAAAGTAAAAAAACGCGATAGTCCCTTATTCATATGTTGCCATCCCTACTAACCAAAGACATAAAAAACGGGCTCAAGCAGTTCCTGAAGGCCGGTTACGAGCCATCCGATGCCTTCATGCATGGCTTGATGAGCCGGTTTGTTGAAGAGGAGTCCACCTGGCTCAAGGGCCCCTATGTCCAAGTGGGGTTGCCCTTTGTCAATGGTACCCAGGGCAAAAAGTTCTACGCTTCGTTTGAAACGCAGCATCCCGGTTACAGCCATCAAGAGCAAGCCTGGCGTCGCCTGTCATCGGAACACCTGGCGGCAAGTACGCTGGTGGCTACCGGCACGGGCAGCGGTAAAACCGAATGTTTTTTGTATCCCGTGCTGGATTACTGTGCGCGTACTCGGGCAGCAGGTGAAGCAGGCATAAAAGCCCTGGTTATCTACCCCATGAATGCCTTGGCCAGCGACCAGGCGCGGCGTATTGCGCAATTGGTAGCTTCCGTGCCTGCTTTCGCCCAACTTCGCGTAGGCCTGTACGTAGGCGGCCGGCAGGGTGAGCCGGGTAGTGGCTTGGTGATGACGCCCGAGAACGTCATCACGGACCGCGACACCTTGCGCAAACAGCCACCGGACATTCTGTTAACCAACTACAAAATGCTGGACTACCTGATGCTGCGCCCTCAGGACCGCCAGCTCTGGGCTGCCAACACACCCGAAACGCTGCGTTATGTCGTTGTTGACGAGTTGCATACTTTTGATGGCGCGCAGGGAACCGACCTGGCGTTGTTATTGCGGCGCTTGCGTGCCCGGTTACAAACACCGGAAGGCCATCTGATTTGCGCGGGAACGTCGGCAACCTTGGGGGGGGCGTCTGACACCGCGCCACTGCGTGATTATGCACGACAGATTTTCGGGGTTCCTTTCGAACCGGATTCCGTCGTGACAGAAAATCGTCAAAGTGTGGGCGATTTTCTCGAAGACGCCACGGTGGACTTCATGTTCCCGTTCCGACCCGATGTCGCCATCCAGCTAGACCCGTCTCAATACGCTGCACCCGAGGACGCGGTAGCTGCTTGGTATGGCTTGTTTTTCCCGGGTGAGCCGGAGCCTGTTGATGTGAAAGACAAGGCCTGGCGGCAAGAGCTGGGTAAAAAACTGAAACGGCACCAGCTGTTTGTAAACCTGCTCAAGCTGTTGAAAGGTAGCGTGATTGAGGCAGCAGAACTGAAAGAATCTTTTGCCCGCAACATGCCCACGGCCACCGACGCACAAGTCGGGTTGGTACTGGACGCGTTGCTGGTGCTGGTGGCGTGGGCCCTGCGCGAGGGCAACCAACCCATGGTGACCTTGCGTATGCAATTGTGGGTACGCGAATTGCGGCGCATGGTCGGCAAGCTAAGCACAAAACACGCTGACGTCGTATTGCGAAGTGAGCGCGACCTGCCCAGCCAGCGCGATGGGGTGTACTTGCCGATGGTGCAGTGCAGCCAGTGTCGCACCACCGGCTGGATATCACGCCTGGTGCAAGGCACCAATAAGTTGTCGACAAAACTTGACGAAATTTACAACACCTGGTTCTCTGGCCGCCCGGAAGCAGCCCGATTTTATGCAGCCCAAAGTGTTGGCCACGCCCACGTTGACGGTATCAATCAGCATGTCTGCGTGTCATGTGGCAACCTTCAACCCGGCGATGGTACCTGCCTGGCCTGCGGTAACCAGGAACTGCTTGCGATTTTCCGGGTAACGGCACAACGCTCCCAAACTTCTGGCATGGCGCAGTTCACCCGGCATGACTCCACGTGCCCGGCCTGTGGCGAACGGGACGAGCTACTGCTGTTGGGCGCACGTAACGCCACCTTGGGTTCGCAGGTGGTTGAGGCGACGTGGGCCAGTGTGTTCAATGACGACAAGAAGCTGATTGCGTTCTCCGATTCGGTCCAGGATGCAGCGCACCGCGCGGGTTTTTTTGGTGCCCGCACCTATGTGAATAATGCCCGTATGGCGCTGGCCCAGGTGATGGACGAAATTGTCCAGACCCTCGTCAGCTGGACTGAGTTCCTGAATAAAGCCAATACACAATTCGCTCAGCCCGGTTCCGTTTTGAATATGGATGACGAGCGGCTGGTGTCTGAGTTTATTGGGCCAAACATGACCTGGCAGCGGGATTGGGCGGAAGAGTTGCCCAAGAACTTGCGGTTGCCCGCCGGCAGCAAGCTGCCCGGCCGGGTAAAAAAACGCCTGTTGTGGCAGGCTGTCAGCGAAATGACCTACCTTAGCAAGCGCGGTCGTACCCTGGAGCGCGTTGGCAAGGCCACGCTTTCAGTGCCTCTGGAGCGTCTGCAAAGTGTGTCTGAAACGCTGACTGAAAGGTTGCAAGAGCAGTTTGGTTTAAGGAGTCTGACCCAGGAAACCGTTGTCTGGTGGCTGTGGGGCGTTCTTACGCACATGCGCCGACGCGGCGGCGTCATGCACCCTGAATTGGCGAACTATGCGGGTGATGCCAACATTTTCGCGTTGCTGAAAACCGCGGGGCGCGGGGAATGGATGCCGACCATGGGTGACTACACCCCGAAACCGGTATTTCTCACACTCGGAACCCAGCGTGGCTTCGATAAACTGACCCAACGCAATCGCCCCACATGGTACGAACGCTGGGCAACTGTCGTGTTAAACCAGAATGGCTTACTACCTCAAGGGATGACCGGCGAGATGTATGCCGCCGCCTTCGAGACGCTGGAACGGGACGGCATTGTTGTACGCACAGCCCACCACGCCGGCGACACCCTGGCTGTGAACCCCGATGCACTGATGCTGACTACAGATGTTACGTTTGTTGCCACCAAGGGCAGCAAGCGCAGGCTGACGGTGCCGCGATTCGAGGCAGAGAGCTTCCTGGGTATGCCATGCCTTGACAGTGTCGAGTCAAGCTACGAGGTCGTGCTGGCAGACAGCAGCAATTGGTGGGCCACGCGATACAGTCAGGGCAGCGTTCGCCGTGTGATTGCCGCAGAGCATACAGGGCTTCTGGAGCGCACAGAACGTGAAGCCCTGGAACAACGATTCAAGAACAAAAAACCTAAACCCTGGTTTGAGAATCTTTTATCAGCCACACCTACCATGGAAATGGGGGTGGACATTGGCGACCTGTCGTCGGTCTTGCTATGTTCGGTACCACCTGCCCAGGCCAGTTTTTTGCAACGTATTGGCCGCGCAGGCCGTGTTGATGGCAATGCTGTAGCGACAACGCTGGCGGACGGTAACAGCCCGCATGACCTGTATTTCTTTTCCGAAACACAAGAAATGATTGCGGGTGACGTCAGCCCACCCGGCATTTTCCTGCAGGCCGCTGAAGTGTTGCGTCGCCAGCTGTTTGCGTTCTGCATGGATGACTGGGTGGCAGGCCTGACAACCATGACAGCCTTACCGCAAAAAACCTCACAGGCGCTGGATGCGGTGGAACAAGCGCGCCTTGACCGCTTCCCCTACATCTTTTGCGATTATGTGTTGCAGCATGAACAACGGCTTTTTGATGGGTTCATTGAGCTGTTGGGGCAGGATGCCACTGACAAGGTGCGTGAGCGGTTGTGGAACACTATGCAGGGTCAAGGGGAGGAAGACGGCTTACGTGTGCGTCTGATGAAGGTTTTCAGCGACCTGGTGGCAGAGCGCCGCACCTACAAGAAACGCAAAGATGAGCTGGATAAGGCCCGGGCCAAGTTAAAACAAAAGCCGCAGGACGAGGCCACGATTGCAGAGTACGAGCAGTTGTCGCGCGAGCGCGACTCCATGCTGGAGCTGATTAAAGAAATTAATGGTCGTGACCTGCTCAACACGCTGACAGACGCTGGGTTAATTCCGAACTATGCGTTCCCCGAAGCCGGGGTAGAGCTGAAGTCTGTATTGTGGCGCAAACGTGCTACTGATGAGCCCGGCCAAGGTGCCTATGTGGCGTTAAAAACGCTGAAGTATGAGCGCCCCGCTCAATCGGCTTTGTCGGAGTTCGCCCCGGAAAACCGCTTTTACGCCAACCAGCGACGCGTTCAGGTTGACCAAATCAACATGAACCTGGCTCAGGCGGAAACCTGGCGCTTTTGCCCGGCCTGTCATCACATGCAGCACCTGGAGAAGGAGCCCGTTGAGCACGCCGTTTGTCCGCGCTGCAGCGACACGATGTGGGCCGACGCCGCCCAGAAGCGCACGCTGCTGCGCTTCAAGCAAGCCATTGCCAACAGCAATGACATGGAAGTGCGCATTGATGATACCGCCGAAGACCGCGAGCCGAAGTATTACGTTCGCCAGTTGATGGCCGATTTCCAGCCTTCCAGTATTCGGGAAGCGTGGCAGATTGGTTCTGGCGAGTTACCCTTTGGCTTCGAGTTCATCTCCCGGGTGACCTTCAGGGATGTCAATTTTGGTGAACTGGCCAAACCGGGGGAAACCTTCAAAGTTGCGGATGTTGAGTCCGGGCGGCCAGGGTTTTGCCTTTGCCGGTACTGTGGCAAAGTACAAAAACCCGCACGGCGCAATGCGGCCTCACAAAGCCAGACCCATAGTTTTGACTGCCCCAAACACGGCAGCGATGACCCTGCCAACCTGTTTGATTGCCTCTATCTTTACCGAGAGTTTGATTCCGAAGCGCTGCGGATTCTGGTGCCTTACACCAAGAACGGGGTGGATGAACGCGTGGTGCAGTCGTTCATGGCTGCCGTGCAGCTTGGGTTGAAAAAACGCTTTGGCGGCAAGGTGGACCACCTGCGCATGGTTCTGCAAGACGAACCGGGCAAAGAGGGCGGGCCGCGCAAACACTATGTGCTGCTTTACGATTCAGTACCCGGTGGTACGGGGTACCTGCACCAGTTGCTGGCGCAGGATGCCAAGACCCTGACAGACGTTTTGCAAATGGCCCTGGGTGCACTGACAAGCTGTTCCTGTAATGCTGACCCGGAAAAAGACGGCTGTTACCGTTGCTTGTATCAGTACCGCCTGGGCCGCAATATGGAACTGGTGTCACGCGACTCGGCAAAATCGGTACTTTCCGAGCTGGTCAAATCGTTTGGGCACCTGGAACAAGTCAAAACCATTTCAGATATCTACATCAACCCGAACTTTGATTCTGTACTTGAGGCCCGCTTTATTGAAAGCCTGAAGCGGCTTGGTGGTGTGGGTGGTCTGCCAACGGTCAAACTGGTTTCTGATATCGTTAACGGTAAATCGGGTTTCGTGCTGGAAGTTGGAAAGCAGCGCTATCGCATTGAACCTCAGTGTGAATTGGGGTCAACACATGGGGTGTCGGTACCGAGCAAGCCTGATTTCGTTATTTGGCCCTGGGCAACCAACTCACGGCGTCGCCCTATTGCTGTGTTCTGTGATGGCTGGGTGTATCACAAAGACACCTTACGCGAAGATGCGCGCAAGCGTAGTGCCATTGTGAACAGCAATGGCTTTTGGGTCTGGTCGGTGACGCATCAAGATGTTGTTGCTGCGCTTGATGGCGCATTGAATACTGACCTGGAATCGCCCCTGGTAGCAATGAGTCGGCACGATGGAAGCAAGGCACCGCCTACCCTGCCCCGAGCCCAGGAAAATGCGTTCACCCATCATGCCGTTGCGCGTCTGCTGCAATGGCTGGCGACCCCTACTGAAGGCGCAGAGGGTGACGCTGCCGTCGGACCGCTACAACGTAACACCCTGTGGTTGTCTTTTCTTTGCGTTCCTTCAGATGCCACAGACCGAAGCGCTTGCGAGCAACAACTTACTTCCTGGTTGCCCCTTTTGCCAGACAGCATCCTGGAGCCAGATGGCGCCTGGCCAGGCACAGGCTTTGCGCCGTTTGCATCCAAGCCCGGCGTGGCCTGTTTTCAGGTCGGGCGTTGGCCGATGGCGCTGGCCAGAGGTGTTCCCCCGGCACAAGGCTGGTCAGCCCCCGGAGCTGTCGTTCTGGATGCTTCGGCGGCCCTGGACGAAGAGACACTGCATCTGGCCTGGCGACGGTGGCTGCAACTGTATAACGCCATGCAGGTTTTGCCTGGCATGTTGTTGGTAACGGCAGACGGTCTTGAGGCTCGTGATTACGACGGCTTATCCGTTGTTAGCGCGGGGGATGAAAAAGCCCCTGTTCACGCTGGTGACCACGCCGCTTTACAAGCAGCCTGGCTGGACGCTCTAGACCAGGTTTTGCCTGAACTCAAGCCCGGCCTGACACTGCTGGCCCGCGCAGGGTCCACCATTCCACAGGTTGGCATGGAGCTGGTCAATGCCAAGGGCGACGTCATTGCGGATGCCGAGATGACCTGGCCGGCTGTCAAGCTGGCAATTCTTCGACCGGACCAAGATGACCTGGTTGGCATTTGGCAGACTGAAGGTTGGACTATTCTGATGCTCGATGAGGCGTACAGCCAGGTAGACAATCAGCCATGGTTTGTAGCCGCTGCAGCATCATTAGGGCTGGCGCTTGAATCGAACGTAGATACGCAGGAGTGAACTTGTGACCTTTAAACCAAAAGTAGCCTTATCTCAGGATTTTCTTGGTCAGTTGGCAAAGCTGCCTTCAGGTGTCTATGCGAAGGTGATGAAGTGGGCTACGCGCTTTCAGGCCGACCCCACCAGCCCAGGCATTAACTACGAAAACATTAACGGCGCGCGCGACCCTAACCTGAAATCAGTCAGGGTAGACAATGACTGGCGCGGTATCGTCTTCAAGCCAACCAAAGGCGATGTTTACGTGTTGCTCTACGTTGACCACCACGACGAGGCTTACCGATGGGCCGAGAACAAGCGCCTGGCCATTAACCCCGTTACCGGGGCTATGCAATTGGTTGTGCTTGAGCAGGTTGTTCAACAAGAGTCCGTGCCAGAGGCGGCTATCGAACCCTCGGCCGTGCAAGACGAAGTCAAGGCAACGCCCAGCGCGCCTTTATTCGCGGCACTGTCTGACCATGAGCTGATGAGCCTGGGCGTGCCCGAAGAACTGATTGCGCCAGTACGAGCCGTTGCTACAGAGGGTGGTCTTGACGCCATTCAAGCACGTTTGCCGGTCGAAGCCTATGAGGGCCTGTTTTTGGTGCATGCAGGTGACACGGTTAGCCAGATACTGACATCGCGTGAAACGCGCGTGGACCGTGAAATCGATATAGAAGATTTCGCGGCAAGCCTTGATACGCCAGAAGCACAATCTCGTTTTGTGGTGGTGGAGGACGACGAGGCTATGCGGTCCATCATGAACGCACCGTTGGCTCAATGGCGCGTTTTCTTGCACCCCACTCAGAAAAAACTGGCTTCAGGCGACCGCAGTGGCCCAATGCGCGTGCTGGGTCAAGCCGGTACCGGCAAAACCGTATTGGCAATGCACCGGGCCCGCTGGCTGGCAGAGAACCGGACGCCCGATGGTCAAAAGGTCCTGTTCACAACTTTTACCAAGAACCTGGCTGGCGACATTCAGCAGAACCTGCGCTCACTGTGTAGCGCACAAGCCATGGCCAAGATTGAGGTCGTCAACTTGGACGCTTGGGTCGGCGCCTTTATTCGTAGCCGCAAGCTTGAGCACCGCATTGTCTACGACCGAAAGCAAGACGCCGCGCGACAAGCCTGGGAGTCTGCGCTGGCCACCAAAGACTCCAGCCTTGATTTACCTGACGACTTTTACGAGCAGGAACTGGAGCAAGTGATACTGGCCCAGGGCATCACCACGCTGGCTCAGTACCGAGTCGCCCGCCGTACGGGGCGTGGCGTTGTGCTGAGTCGCGCAAAGCGTGACGCCGTATGGCCCGTTTTTGAAGAGTATCGTGGCCAGCTGGCATCTAGAAAACTCAAAGAGGTTGATGACGCTTACCGCGAGGTCGCTGAGATTATTGCTTCGGAGGCACAGGTTGCCGGAGTGTCGTACACCCCGCCATACAGCGCCATCGTTATTGATGAAACCCAGGACCTGGGGCCTCAAGCCCTTACCTTGCTCAGAGCCATGATTCCAGCTGGAGAAAACGACTTGTTCTTCGTTGGCGACGGGCACCAACGCATCTACAGCCGTAACCGAGCCATTATGAGTCGGTGTGGCATTGAGATTCGTGGCCGCTCCCGCAAGCTTTATCTGAATTACCGAACAACTGATGAAATCCGCAAGCAAGCGGTTGCATTGCTGGAAGGCTGTGAAATCGACGATTTGGATGGCGGCAGCGACGAGGACAACCGTTACAAGTCTTTGTCTCACGGGCCGGCACCAAAGCTGACCCAGGTTGACGGTATTGAATCGGCAACGCAGGAGACCATTGCATTTGTAAACGAGTGGCGCGCGGGACACGCGCCCGAGGTGCCCTTGTCGTTATGTGTAATTACGGCCAGTACAAAAGTGCGTGATGCCATGGCTCGCGAGCTGGAAAACGCTGGGCTTGCGTGTGTGACGATTGATGCGCAGAACAACCACGCCAATGCGGTGAATGTGGTGCATCTGGCCACCATGCATCGCGCCAAAGGCCTGGAATTCGATTGTGTTGTCGTTGTTGCCCCGACCAGCTATCTTGGCGACCCGGCAGATACGGATAACCAGCGAAAGTTATTGTACGTGGCCTTAACCCGTGCCAAGCGAGGGGCGCTTTTGTTGCAAGTGCCGTAACTGCTCTTTCGGAGATGGCCAGCGAATAGCTGGCCATTTTTTTAAGGAGGACCAAGCTTAAACAAGCCGAATACTCCTCCTCAATGACGTCGCTATACGAAAGGCGAAGTTATTGAACACTTTGCCCGCCGACTTGCGAAAGAAGATTACTTGCACAGCTCCCTCCTTTGAATCAGAAAGGTGGGAGTGGCTCAACAGAACTAACCCATAAAAATTCAATGAGTTACGAAGGGCGCAAGTATTTGGTTCCGTCGTCTTTACTTGCTTCGCAGACGCGAAAAGTTGGTGGGAAAGTGCGGAGAAAGAAGTTGAATCATCGTCCTAATCTGACCTACCAACAGCTGCGGGAGCGTCAAGAAGCACAAGCAACAACAGGCACATCCAAGCAAACAATTGCCAACCGACTGACAGCCTTGACCCACTTCATGCGCGCCAATCACATTCAAGTTGAAGACCCTGTCGGGGCAGAGTTACGCGCGTACTACCCAAAAGCTATTGAGCGCCTAAAGGTCATTTTGAAAGACCAAGGGAAGAGCGAACGAGCTATCTCGAACATTTGCTCATCCGTTACGCGTTTCAAAGAGGCCGTTGTTCAGTACGACACTGATATCGCGTTGTCAACAGAAGCACTGAATCGAACCGGAAATCGCGGAGGCTGTTGGGTTAAAGTAAAACAGGTTCCTCAGCCGGTGCTGCAAGTTGTCGA
>NZ_JAJJOZ010000015.1:0-41393 GCF_021653995.1 Paracandidimonas lactea | reverse complement strand
ATCGACAACTTGCAGCACCGGCTGAGGAACCTGTTTTACTTTAACCCAACAGCCTCCGCGATTTCCGGTTCGATTCACCGTGTAGCACCAACGCGGGCTTAGGCCCGTATCGCTGATAAGCCAGGACGCGACCCTGTGACTCGGGCCGCCTCTGCAGCGCAACCGACGCGTTGCCAGTGTTTGCGCCTACCCTTCGCGAAGCAAGGGGTAAAATGCCTGGCGAACGGCCAACTGAAGCGCTCAAAACCGGCACACCCCCGCTCGGCGAGGCATTCACGGCGGCGACATTTCCTTGCCGGGATCGTCTTCGTCGAAGTCGCCGCTACCGAGTTCGATGACACCATCCACGAGCGGGGTGTTGCGGGCATCTTCGGCGGCGGCAATGATTCTTACCCGTCCGCGCTCGAAAGCATCGAGCAATTCGCTGCCACTGTCGTCGCGGGCGCCGAACGCCTGCACCAGCGCCTCAGCGGAAATTTCGTAGGTGCGTTTGTCTTCGCCTTCACCCCAATCGAAACGCACCAGCCCAGCATCAAACTTCGCATCGGCCTTCTTGGCAAATTCACCCATTACACTCTCCTGGTAAAACAGTCCGCGCGGTTCATTGCATGCATAGCAAATTATGAGCCTGCCGCACCGGGCCGTGCAAGCCACCCCGACACCACCGCAGTTGCCGCGGGCAACAAGTTAAATGACGAAGGCCGCGCACGTTCGCAACAGCCCGTATCAAATGCTGGCGCCTGCTTGCGCCATGGAATAAAATTGCCCTCCTACATTTTCGGGCCTGCAAATCAACGCCTGTGCCACGGCTGTCAAGGCCGCATCGCACTCGGTTGCCGGCCCAACCGGATCACTTTCCATGCCTAACTTCGAGGCACTGCTTGATGCGCTGGAGACAGACGGCTGGGCCGTTGCCGACCAGCTTTTGCCGGACACGCTGATCATGCAACTGCGCCAGGCGGGCAGGCAGGCGTGGCGCCAGGGCCTTTTCCGCGATGCGCATGTGGGCTCGCCCAAACAGCCCATCCGCAATACTGTAATACGCGGCGACACCATTCACTGGCTCGAACCCAGCCACCCCGCTGCGGGCTGCCAGGCTTTTCTGGAGTGGGCAGACACCCTGCGGCTTGCGTTGAATCGCGCCTTCTATGTAGGCCTGCGCCGGGCCGAGTTCCATTTTGCCCGCTACGGTGCGGGCCAGGGCTACCAGCGCCATATCGATCAGCACCAAGGCCAGCCGCACCGCAAGATTTCGCTGGTGCTGTACCTGAACCGTGTCTGGCAAGACGACAACGGCGGCGAGCTATGCCTGTACGACCCGCAGGCTCCAGACACCGTCCTCAAGAAGGTACAGCCGCGGCTGGGCCGTATTGTGGTGTTTCGCAGTGATCTTATCCCGCACGCCGTGCTGCCCTGCACGCGGCCCCGCTGGAGCCTCACCGGCTGGTTCCGCAGCGACGACGCGCTGATTGACTTGGGCACGGCCCCACCTGCGGCCAATGATGATTTCCCGGGATCCACACCGTCAGGCGCGGCGGCCTGACGCGGGCCCGTCAAGGCGCACGGTGCCGTGCTAGGCTACACGCCGACAACCAGGCCCGGCCAGTACACTACGCCCGCCCGTCTGCGGCGCCACACGCACCTGCGTGCCGATGCGCTCTTTCAGCGCCGGCACGTGCGAGATCACGCCGATCAACTTACCCGCCTGCTGCAGGCTTCCCAGAGTGCTGAGCGCGGTATCCAGGGCATCCTCATCCAGCGTGCCGAAGCCCTCATCCAGAAACAACGAATCCACCCGTACGTTCCGGCTGGCCATGCTGGACAGCCCCAACGCCAATGCCAGGCTGACGATAAAGCTTTCGCCGCCCGATAGGTTTTTGGCGGTGCGCACCTCGCCTGCCTGATAGTTGTCGATGACGTTCAGCTCCAGCGGCTGCGCCGGATCCCTCACCAGCAGATAACGATCGGTCATGTTCTGCAATTGACGGTTGGCGTGGCCGATCATCATGTCAAACGTCAGGCCTTGCGCAAAATTACGGAACTTCTTGCCATCTGCGGAACCGATCAATTCATGCAAGTGATCCCAGCGTGCGCACTCGATCTGCTGCGTGGCAATGGCATGTACACGGTCAGCCTGGGTGCGCCGTAGTGCGGCATGATCGTCCAGGCGGTTGCGCACCGCAGCGAGCTCCAGCATCATGGCCTGATGCCGCGCGCGCAGGCTATCGCGGGCCAGCATCACGGCGTCCCGTGGCTCATCCGTACGCGCCTGTTCACGCAATTGCACCAGACGCTCTTCGTGGTTGGCGATGCGCAACGCCAGCGCGGCATGATCGCGATCCAGCCGGGCCGCTTCCTCGGCCAGTTCACGCCGGGTCGTATCGGGCAGGCGCGCTGCCACAAACGAACGCTCATCCGCGAAACCTGCGGCCTGTAGACGGACGGCGAACGCGGGCTCCTGCTCTGCTAGCCGAACGGCTCGGCGTGCGAGCGTAGCATCCAACGCATCAATGTGCGCCAACAGGCCTTGTATCTCGCGCACCAGGGTGTCATGCGACGCGCGTGCCTGATCGCGCGCCTGCTCAGCTTCGCGCACTGCGCCGGCCAGCATCGATTCACGCACTGCGGGGTCCGCGTCGCCGATCAGGCTCCGCCGCTGGCTGCGCAAGGCATCGCAACGACCATCGAGGTTTGCGCGACGCACGCCCGCCTGCGCCAGCGACTGCACAATCGAATCAGCCTGCGCGGTAAACTGGCGCAACTTAGCTTCTAACAACGCAATATCGCGCTCTACCTCGGCATGGCGCTGCTGGCGCGCCTGCCATGCATCGCGCCGGGCAGCCAATGTCGCCCTGGCGCCAGAAAAAACAGCGCGGTCATCCCCGGCCGTGTCCAGCCCATAAGTGGCCAGCATCCGATCCAGCGCGACACGGGCCTCCCCTACTTCCGTATCAGCCTCGTCTGCCTCGGCACGTGCCTGCTCCTGTGCTTGCCGGGCCATGTCGCACTGGTGAACCGCATCCTGTGTTTGCTGCATGACCTTCCCCAGTGCCGCTTGCGCATGCTCGGCGGATGACTGGATCCCTTGACACGCCTGCGTGGCGGCGTCGGCCTCTCGCACGACCCGCTGCGCCTCGCGCAACGCATCCACTAGTGTGTCGCGCAGCGCAGACAATGCCGCCTGTCGCAGCGCTTCGCGATCACCGCCATACAGCGATTTGAGCGCCGTCCCTTCGCTCGCGAGCGGCAGTGGCGCATCCGGCTGCAGTGCCAGCTGTGCCAGTTGCTGAAGCAGCGCCAACAAAGCGTCATGCTGCGTAGCCGCCTGCGCCTGCGCCTGTCGCCCGGCCTCACGCGCCTGTCCCATATCGTGCTCCGCACCCGTCAGTGCAACCTGGCCGGCGGTGGCCCGCTCACGGGCCTCACGCAAAGCAGTGCGGGCCGCATCGAGCTGCTGGCGGGTATCATCCGGCGCAGGGATTGCTGTATCGTGAGCAAAGGGATGTTCGCGGGCGCCACACAAGGGGCAGGGATCGCCATCGCGCAGATCGTGCCGGGCGTCTTCCAGCGAGGCGATGCGCTGCAGCAGCACCCACTGCGTCTGCAGCAGGCCTTCCTCGCGCTCCAGTGCATCCACGGCCACCAGGGCCGCATCGCGTTCGGCACGCCGCTGCTGCAAACACTCGGCCAATGCCTGCTCACGGCGCTGTGCGCCCTCTATCCGGCAATGGGCTTCGCCCAATGCCGCTTGGGCCACACATGCCGCATCCAGCACCCGGCGCGCTTCCTGCAATGTGTGAACCTGCTCACGCCAGGCGGTGAGCGGCCGCCCCGCCAGCGTAGCGTCCAAGCGCGTACGGGCGTCGGCCAGGGGCGCGACTTGGCGGGCAAGCTCAGCCTCGGCATGCTCGCGGGCCTGCACAAGCGCGTTGCGCTGCTGTTGCGCGACGGTCAAGCGGGCGTACGCCGCCTCAACCGCCCGCCGCCTGCCATCGCTGCGCGCAAACAGCGTCTGCAAGCGTCCCAGCGCGCTATCTATGCCCGCCAATTGTTCAGCCAATTGCCCGTCCACGGCGTGCAGGCCTTGCCAAGTCTCGATCTCGCGCCGCTCGCCGCGCTGCGCGTCCAGCTTGTCGAGCGCGGCCTGCTGTTGTGCCGCGAGTTCCGCCTGCCGTTCGCGCAAACCCCGCTCCGCATCCATGGCATCGGCCGCGTGCGCCTGCGCTTCACGCAGTTGCACATCCAGTTGGGCTACGCGGCGCAGCACTGGCAGTGCCTCCTCATAGGCGCTGCGCGCGACCGCATGTGCGGCGGCGGCACGGTGTGCCGCGGCTTCCGCTTCGCCGCGCCCTGCCTGCCGCACATCCAGTGTTGCATGGGCCTGCCCGAGCGCAGCGCGATCCTGACTGTTTGCGTTGCGCTCGACCTCAAGGGCGGCGTAATCCGCCTGCAACTCAAGCGCAGCTGCAGCCCGCGCCAAAGTTTCGCGCCGCGGTGCGAAGCCCTGCATCTGCACTGCCAACTCGCCCTGCCGGGCATTGTCTCGGGCAAGGTCTTCCTGCAAACGAGCCAACTCATCGAACCAAGCAAGCAGGCCGTCGTAATGTGCAACATCGCGCTGCAACGCCTGATCGCCCATGGTCAGTTCATCGCGCCGCAACACCAGCGCAGCAACTTCTTCCTCGCTCAGCAGGTGCATACCGGCCAGTTCGGCCTGCAGCACATCAAGCCGTGCACGCGCGTCGCTGCGCCGCTCGTGCACACCCATCGAAATGCGACTGTAGATTTCAGTGCCGGTGATCTGCTCCAGTACAGGACCACGTTCGTCCGGAGGCGCCTGCAAGAATGCGGCGAATCCGCCTTGCGCCAACAGCATGGAGCGCGTGAAGCGGTCGAAATCCATGCCCGTCAGGTTTTCTACCTGTTCCGCCACGCCGCGCAAGCTGGCATCAATGATCTTGCCAGTGTCGATTTCGCTGATCTCATGACGCGGCAACTGCAGCTCGCCTGTGGCTTTGCGCCTGGCGCGGTGATGCCCCCAGTGGCAGCGATAGCGGCCAGAGCTGGTCTCGAAGCACACCTCGGCAAAACACTCGCCCGTTTGGCGCGACATGATGTCGTTGCCACTTTTAGTGATCTTGCCCAGCCGCGGCGTACTGCCATAGAGTGCCAGGCAGATGGCATCGAGAATTGTGCTCTTGCCCGCCCCGGTGGGGCCGGTAATGGCAAAGATGCCGCCTGCGGCGTAATCGGGGTGGGTGAAATCGATCTCCCACTCTCCCGCCAGTGAATTCAGGTTGCGGAACCGCACCTTCAGTATGCGCATGTGTCGCCTCGCCTATTCCGCACGCGCGTCATGCTCGAGCACCGAGGCCAACACAGCACGGTAGCTGTCGAGCAGCGCATCACGCTGCGCCGGCGGTACATCATGCGCCGCCAAGCAGCGCTGAAAGACCTCTTCCGGGTTCAGGTCATCCAGCGTTTCGGCGCTATCGGCCTGCGCCAGTGCCAATGCCGCAACGCGGTTGTTGCGCACGCGCAGTATCTCGATGGCGGAACCTGCCACTAGCGCATCAAGCCGATCGCGCAGATCGCCCAGCACAGCGCTGCCTTCGTAGAAAACCTCAACCCAGGCATGTGATTGCGCCGCTTTCAGCGCCGCCAGCCGGGCCGCGATGCCTTCCCAATCACCGGTGATGCGCACCAATTCCTGGAATACCGGCACGTCGATTTCACGCACAGCCACGTTCACCCCCTGATCAAGGCGGCCCTCCAGCTCGACCACACAGACACGCTTTTGCTGGCCAGCCTCGCCAAACCCCATGGGTATGGGCGAACCGCAATAACGCCGTGTGTCGGCACCGCCCACGCGTTGCGGCACATGCAGGTGGCCCAGGGCAAGGTAATCAAAACAATCCGGGAACATACCGCCCGACACATGCGCCAGCGTGCCCACATACAACTCGCGAACGCCATCGCCGTCGATGGTCTGCCCGCCCGCCGTGAACAAATGCCCCATGCCAACAATGGGCAATGCCTGGCCGAGCACCTCGCGGCGCGCCTGGGCGGAAGCGGCAACCGCCGCGTAATGATCGCGTATGCCCTCGGTGAGCTTGCGTTCTTTGTCTTCCATGCTTTCGCCGGCCTCTGCGGCGCGGATATCGCGATCCCGCAGATAGGGAACAGCACAGACAATCAGCGCGGGGCCGCCCTGTGCATCGTCAAGCACAATGACCTCATCGGCAGGGTCTTGAGCGGCACTTCCCACCACGTGCACGTCCAGCGCCTTGAGCAGTTCGCGCGGCGCATCCAGAAACGAAGGTGAATCATGGTTTCCTGCAATTACCACGACATGCCGGCAGGACGAACGCGCAATGCGGCACAGAAAACGGTAATACAGGGCCTGGGCGCGATTGCTGGGCGTGCTGGTGTCGAACACGTCGCCTGCCACCAGCAGCACATCGATCTGCTCACGCTCTATGCAGCCGACCAGCCATTCAAGAAACGCTTCAAATTCTTCATAGCGCCTGCGGCCATATAAGGCGCGGCCCAAATGCCAGTCGGAGGTATGCAGGATCTTCATGGATAGACAGCGAACGGGAGGTATCCGCGCGCAGCGCGCGCTGTTAGCCTGCCAGTATATCCCCCACGCAGCATGCACTGCGGCGCCCCGCAGCACGGTGCGTGGCCACATTCGCGCACAAACGCCTCAGCCAGGCCAAAGGCCGCCGATGCGCCAAGGACGCGGGCGGCCCACCCACCCATTACCACTGGCCGAAAAACACCCCCGCCTTCTTGTAGGCATTGGTGCCGCGCTCGACCTCCGCGTCCGTCACCGTCGTGCGGCGCTTGAGGCTCATGAACCACTGCAGCAACCGCCCCCGACATTCGGCCCGCACGTCCGCATGCGCCGGCGAGCGGCCAAGATCCGTGAATTGCTGCGGATCATTCTCCAGATCGTAAAGCTGTTCAGGCTCATCGAGCCAATACACATAACGCCAACGATCAGTGCGCACCGACCACGCCCTGGCATTGGCGGGCGATTTACCTCGCAGCACGCGCGCCAGCCGGTAGCTGTAATCCAGTTCGGAGAACACGCAGTCGCGCCATGGCCCGTGCTCGCCACGCAACAGCGGCAGCAGATCGCGCCCCTCGATGCGGTGCGAGGCCTGCGGCAAACCCAGCCAAGACAGCATCGTCGGCAGAACATCCACGGATTCGATCATTCTGTCGTCGACAGTGCCGCGCGTAGTATCCGCTTCCGGCGAAGGATCGTACACGATGAAGGGCACGCGCTGCACCGCATCATAGAACAGCTCTTTCTCTCCGAACCAGTGATCGCCCAGAAAATCACCATGGTCGGCAGTGAAGATAATCAGCGTGTTGTCCATCAGCCCGCTACGCGACATCGCATCGAACAGCCGGCCCAGATGGTCGTCCAATTGGGTAATCAGCCCCTGATAGGCGGGCCGCACGGTGCGCACACAGGCGTCACTTGAGAAGCTGACGCTTTCTTCCTGCTGGCGGTAGGCCGCCAGCACGGGGTGCGCATCTGCCAGTTCCGCCTCGCTGCGTACCACAGGCAGGCATTGGTCGGGGCTGTACATATTGTGATATGGCGCGGGCGCAATATAAGGCCAGTGCGGTTTCACGTAGCTCAGGTGCAGTACCCAGGGCTGGTCTCCCATGCGCTCCATAAAGGACAAAGCCTGGTTCGTCATATAGGCGGTTTCCGAATGCGCTTCGTCCACCAGCGAGGGATAGCACGCATTACGCATATGCCAGCCGCTCACGGCTTGGCCGCCGGGGCCGCGCGCGGAGATGACAAAGTCTGTCCAGGGGTCGTCGGACTGATAGCCATGCCGGCGAAGATAGGCCGGGTACCCGCTTTCCTCGCCAGGCTCGTGGTGGCCATCGTAGCGATCGATCTCTTCGAAACCGCCCGTGCTGAGCAAACGGCCCAGTTCGCCGCCACCATCAAGCGCCAGGCGCTCCAGCCCTTTGTGATCGACCATGACATGCGTTTTGCCGGCCAGTACCAGCCTATGTCCACCGGCACGCAAATATTCGCCCATGGTCACCTCACCCACCGACAGCGGCACGCGGTTCCATGTGGCGCCATGTGTAGAGGGGTAGCGGCCGGTGTAGTAGCTCATGCGCGAGGGCCCACAGACGCCCGAATTGACGAAGGCACGGTCAAAGCGCACACCCCGCGCGGCCAGCGCATCCAGGTTGGGGGTGCGGATATGGGGATGGCCATAGCAGGCGAGGTGATCCGCCCGCAACTGATCGGCCATGATAAACAAGACGTTTCTGGGCTGCGCCATGCTGTCTGCCTCTCTCCGCCGCACGCCTATTTCGTGACCACGAAACCGGACGCCTTGATCACCGGCGCCCACTGCTCGCGGAATTGCTCGATGCGCGCACGAGTTTCCTTGGCGCTGGCCGACACAGGGATCAATTCATTTTGCAGCAGCGTTTGCTGTACAGCCGAATCAGCCGTGACTGCCTTGATGGCGTCGCCCAGGCGGGCAACCTTGTCGGCCGGCATGGACGCAGGGGCAAAGAAAGCATTCCAACCGGACGCTTCCAGATCGACGCCCACCTGCTTGAACGTGGGCACGTCGGGCAGCGCGGTTTCGCGCTCACCGCCCGATGTCGCCAGAATGCGGATGCGCTTGCCTTGGTGCTGGGCAGTCAGCACATCCAGCGTATCGATGGCCAGCGGCACCGCGCCGCCGATAAGATCGGTAATCACGGGCGCGGAACCGCGATAGCCGATGATTTCACCCTTGGCGCCAATCTGCTGGGACAGCATGAGGCCAAAGAAATGCGGCAGACTGCCGGTGGCCGGCACACCGATATTGAACGCACCCGGATGCTCCTTGGCCCAGCCAATCAGCTGCTTCATGTCCTGGATTTTGCTGTCTGCCGACACCGCAACGCCAAAACCATATTGCGTCACCATGGAAACGGGCTGAAAATCTTTGGCGGCATCGTAAGAGAGTTCGCTGAAAACCATGGGCGCCACAACCATGATGGCGGGGTTAGCCAGGATCAGAATATTCTTGTCAGCTGACGCACCTTTTACATACTGGGCGGCAATACGACCGCCCGCGCCGGTTTTATTCTCGACGATGACGGGGACGCCGAGCTTTTTCTGCAGGCCGTCCGACACAATGCGCGCTGCGCGATCAGAGGCACCGCCCGGCGCATAGGGTACGACGACAGTAAGTGGTTCCGCGGGGGCGGCGGCGTGCGACGCGCCCGTGAACAAAAGCCCCGACAGCAGGCAGGCCGCCGCTGCGGCGCGAATGGGATTCTGGACCATGAGTTGTCTCCTTTTCTTGATCTGTATCAGTTCTGAGCAACAGCTTAACAAGGCAGACAATAGTTGTTCTAATCAAATATCGTCCCGATCAAAGGTCACCCGATGGCCAGCACGCCCATACCTCCTTCCACCCCCGCACCCTGTACGCAAGGCGCGCCCGCACTCACAGCGGCCGGCGCCGGGGCGCCCACGCTGCCGGGCATGATGATGTTCCGGCTGTATCGCGCCTGGTCGGCTGGCAACCCGATCTTCACCCGTCTATGTGAAGGCCGCTTCAATATCACCCGGCGCGAGTGGCGCATACTGGCCATCGCCTGCATGCATCACACGCTCACCAGCACCGCACTGGCCGAAGCCGCATCACTGGATGCAGCCCGCACCTCCCGAGCTGTGGGGTCATTGTGCGAAAAAGGCCTGTTGGCGCGTGCCCGCGACGAGCGCGACGCGCGTATCGTGCACGTATCCGTCACGGAGCACGGCATGCAGCGCTATCACGACATCATGCCCATCGTCGCGTCCCTGAATGAAGAAGTGTTCCAAGATCTCAGCCCAACGGAAATCGTGGCGCTGGGCAGCATGCTAGACCGCATTGAAGCCCGCGCAGCTGCAATGCTGGAAAGCAATGTCGTGCAGGAAAGGCCCAGGCGCAATCGGCAAGGGCGGCCGATTCGCTGACGGCCGCATGCGCTTGCGGAAACGGTGCGATCGTCAGGCCGTTGTCACCGCCTGCGCCAGCGCAACATCATTGGTCAGCCAATCCACCCCACGCTCCCCTCGGGCCTGCAGCCAGTCGTTGGCGGCGCGAAAGTGGCCGCAGCCCATGAAAGGCCGAGGCGGACGCGTGGCGGACAGGGGCGACGGATGGTTGGCGCACAGTATATGCACGGGCCCGGCAGGCGGATGCTCGCGCAGCAGCGCCTGTTTGGATTGCGCATGCGCCCCCCACAGCAGAAACACCTTGGGCCGCGGCTGACGCAGTACGTGGAGCAAAATGGCATCGGTGAGGATTTCCCATCCACGCTTGGCGTGCGAGCCCGCCTGCTGAGCCTCGACCGTCAGGCTCGCGTTGAGCAACAACACCCCTTGCCGTGCCCAACGCACCAGGCTGTTGCGCTGGCGCACGTATTCGCCAGGGTATTCCTGGGCCAGTTCGGCAAACATATTGCGCAGGCTGGGCGGTGTACGGCAGATATCGGGTACCGAAAACGCCAGCCCCTGAGCCTGGTTGGGGCCGTGGTAAGGATCCTGGCCCAGGATCACCACCTGTACATCCTCGGGCGCCACCTCGAGCAGCGCCCGGAAGGGCCGCAAGGGAAAGATGGTCACACCTTCGGCCAGCCGTGCCGACAAAAATCCATCGAGCGACCGCAGCGTTTCCTGACAATGAGAAGCGTCAAACACACCTTGCCAGCCGAGTGGGAGACTGGCAAGGTGATCGACGAGCCGACCCTGGAAGGCATTCTGCACGCCATCAAAGCCGTTTCCGCTCATGTTGACGCCCGGCTGGGGTTCCAGTGCGGCGGCAGGCTTGTTGCCAGCATCCGCCGCAGGCGGCAACGAGGAACGGGCAATCGCCCCTTCGTTATCGGGCAGAGGCTGCCCGTGCTCATCAAACATAGGGATATTCTGTTGTCGCAAAACGTGGGCTCCTGAATGGCAGCGAGGCGGCGCAACGCCGGGCCTTTGCTACGATAACGCATTGGCGGGCCTCCGCCAATGCAAAGCGGGCGGGGCATTACTGCCCCGCCCGCCGCACGCGTCATCTGGCACGCCGCCCCGCGTTCAGGCCTGGTTATGGAACTTACCCGCCTGAAAGTCCGCCACGGCCTGCATGAGCTGCTCACGCGTGTTCATGACGAACGGCCCGTATTGCGCGATGGGTTCGCGCAGCGGTTTACCGGCGATTAGTAGCGCACGCGCGGCCGCGCTGGCGCGCAACACGACACCGTCGCCATCGTTGGCCAGGATGGCCATCTGGCCCGTCGGCACCTTGACCTCACCCACTTCGACATCGCCGCGATACGCAAACACAAAGCCGTTGAAACCTTCCGGCACAGCCTGTGTGAAGTCGCCGGCGGCATCGAAATGCACATCGAGATAGAGCGGCGCTGTCACCGGGCGCTGTACCGCCCCTGCCACGCCATGGCTGGAACCGGCAATGACACGCACCCGCACTGCCTCACCCAACGTAAACTCGGGAATCTCGGCACTCTGGATGTCGCGATAGCCTGGCGTCGTCATCTTGTCGCGCGCAGGCAGATTGAGCCACAGCTGAAAGCCATCCATCCGCCCCGATTCCTGTTCGGGCAGTTCCGAATGCACCAGCCCGCTGCCAGCGGTCATCCATTGCACTCCGCCATTTTGCAACAGGCCTTCATGCCCCGCACTGTCGCGATGCCGCATGCGGCCCTCGATCATGTAGGTGATTGTCTCGAAGCCACGATGCGGGTGATCCGGAAAACCAGCGATATAGTCGTCGGGGTTATCGCTTGAGAAGTTGTCCAGCATCAGATAAGGATCCAGGCGCTGCTGCAGATCCTGCGTCAATACTCGATTCAGGCGTACGCCGGCGCCGTCCGAAGTCGGCACGCCGCGCACCAGCCTTTCTATACTGCGCGGACGCGCAATGCGCTCGGTTTCATTGAGCGTAATGGTGTGTACTGTATTCATGGCATTCCTTCTGTTGTCGAACCGCTGTTGCGGTTCCGTCACGTATGAAGAAATTATAGATAGTGCTCAAACCTGGGATAAGTGCCAATAAAAAGGACCGATTGTCCTATATTTGAACCCAATCAAAACAGGTACTCCCGTGGCTTCCGTGGCGCCGCAGCCCGATCGGCGGCAGGGGAGGCGCCAGACCTACATGAACAAGAGCATGGCTCGCATGAGAAACTCCTGCATCGGCATCACCACGCCATTGACCTGCATGGCGTTAGCCTCGTAAACCATATTCGTGGACGCTGTTCCATCATTGAGCTTGACCAGCCCCGCTTGCTGCAGGCGGCCGGCATATTGGTCGAACAACATGCCCCCGATGAGCTTGAGTTCGGCTTCGTCCACGCCCTCTTGGCGCAGATGCCGGAACACCTCGACCACCATAGGCCGAGAAACGCTGAGCTTGAGGCCAGCCTTGCGTACGAAGGCTGGTACGATCTGGGCGGACTGCAGTGCAGCCGGATCAGGCGCGGCAAAATCAAAAAGCAGGCTTCCCGTGGCTTGCCCTTGCGCATTCTTCCAGATCACGGGCTCAAGCAACAGAGACGGCCTGGAGATGAGTAGTTCGAGTATTCGGTCATTCAGCCGCTGCTGGTCGCTCGGTGTCAGCACCGCTTTGGCCGGATCCGTCACCCCCTGGCGCGCCAAAATGGCATCGTACTCGGTCCCCAGCGCCATTAGGGCAGGAATATCAAGGCGATTCAAACGACCGCCCACCGCCAGGCTGCCCAGGTCAAGCCCACCCGCCACCACACTGCCGATATCGTAGCGATGGACGGTATCGAGCAACTTGCCACTCTGCGTACTGTCGACCTGCGCACCGATCTGCCGAAGTACGATGTCATCTCCCGTTTCGGCCGCCCCTCCGTCGATCACAACGGTATCGACGCGCGCCTCGCTGGCGGAAATGATCGCGTTGTTCTCGCCTGTGCGCGTATTGCCGTTCAGGCGGATGTCTTTCATTGACACCGTGCCGCCGGAGGCATTGTCGGTGGCGGAGAGTGTCTGGAACAGACCCGCCGCATCGTTGTCGCGGAACTGGTTGCGAAAATCAAGCTGCATCGTCCCGCCACCGAACGCAATGCGTACGCCGTGGCGCGTGGCAAATGTCGCGGGCCGGAACGCCCAGGCGGAGCTGCTGTCGCCAGACAGGCGCACTGTGGTACTACCCGTCGCGGGCGTGCCATCGGGCTGGCTATCGACCCAAGCACGCGTATAGGGCGTAGCCAGCAGGCCTGTCTGGATATGTGCCAAGACCGGCATGACATAGCCCGACGCCAGCGAACCAGCGGGAAAAGGGCCATGCTGAATGTGATCGCGCAACCGGATTTCGACAGGGCGACCGCCAGCATCTTTGATATGCAGGTTATAGACGGCCGACGACGTGAAAAACCCGCGCTCATAGGATTCGAGATGCAGGCCGGGCCTGGCGGCCGTGACGTGGCCGAGCAACTGCCCGATGCGCGCATTGCCCTGCTTGAAGGCAGCGGCGTACACCGTTTCGGTACGCTTGCCAATATACCAAGTAGCGCCCAGCCAGGCGGCGCCCAGCAATACGATCGCCCCAACTGCCGCAGTGGCTTTTTTCACGTTTACTCCGTTCGCCGCCGAAAACAGCGGCCATTATCGCCGACATTGCGGTATGCCTTGAATCTTTCTACCATAACAAGCGCGCCGATGTCAGCGGCCGTAAGGTTTATCAGCAATTGCCAGGCCATGCCGCCACAACGACACCAAGGAACACTATGCCCCAGGCTATCGATTTTTACTTTGAGTTTTCGTCGCCCTATGGCTATTTTGCGAGCATGCAGATCGAAGACCTGGGGCGCGAAATCGGGCGCACGGTCAATTGGCACCCCATTTTGCTTGGGCCCATGTTCAAGTCCATGGGTTCCGCCCCACTGACGGAAATCCCCATCAAGGGTGACTATGCAAGGCGCGATTTTGCCCGCACCGCCGAGCTGGCCGGTATCCCGTTCACGCTGCCCACGCCGTTTCCAATCGCCACCGTAGGCGCCGCCCGCGCCATGCTGTATGTGCAGCGCAGCGATCCCGCCAAAGCTGCACAACTGGCGCGAGCGCTCTACCAGGCCTTCTTTGCCCATGGCCGCAACATCGGCGACAACGATGTGGTGTTGCAGGTCGCCGAAGAAACAGGCCTGCAGCGCGCAGATGTGGCCGCAGGCATGGCCGACGAAAGCATCAAGGCGCAACTCAAGGACGGCGTCGCGCAGGCCATGGCGCATGGCGTCTTCGGCTCCCCATTCGTGATCATCGACGGCGAGCCGTTCTGGGGCTTCGACCGCTTTGCCCACATCCGGCAATGGATGGCGGCGCGCCGCCACACAAACTAGCTTTCGCTATCGGGCTGGGCAGCAGGCGCGGCATCGCAAAATGCGTCTAGCTCCGCACACGCTTCGTCTATACGCACAATGGCGGGGAAGGCGGAAAGGTCGCACCCCATGCGCCGGGCGTTGAACACCTGCGGCACCAGGCAGGCATCGGCAAGCCCAGGGGCGTCGCCATGGCAGAAGCGCCCGGTATCCGGATGCCCGGCCAACAAGGCTTCGACCGAAGCCAGACCCACAGCGATCCAATGCTTGTACCAGTTGTCGCGCGCCTCGTCGCCCAGCCCCATGTCGTGCTTGAGATACCGGAGTACCCTCAGGTTGTTGAGCGGGTGGATGTCGCAGGCAATCGTCTGGGCAATGGCGCGCACACGCGCACGGCCAGCTGGATCCGCCGGCAGCAGTGGCGGCTGCGGATGGGTTTCGTCCAGATATTCCAGAATCGCCAGCGATTGCCCGATGACAACGTCCTCATCCACCAGCGTCGGTACCAATTGCGTCGGGTTCAGTGCGCGGTAGGCGGCCGAAAACTGTTGCCCACCATCCTTGAGCAAATGCACCGGCACCGTTTCATAGCCCAGCCCCTTCAGATTGAGCGCAATACGAACGCGGTAGGCGGCGGAACTGCGAAAATAGCTGTAGAGTTTCATCGGGCGTACTCCGTACATGAGTGTCCGCGAGCGGCCAGTGATCAGGCGTCGCCCGCAAGTTTACGCGACAATTCCCGCGGTAGCGGGAAGGCAACGTTTTCCGGCGTGCCATCCAGCGTACGCACCGAAATGGCGCCAAGCGCTTTCAGGCGATCAATCACCTGCTGCACCAGCACCTCGGGGGCGGATGCGCCCGCTGTCACGCCCACGCGGCGCGCGCCATCAAGCCAGGCTGGGTCTATCATGTCGGCGCTGTCCACCAGGTGCGCTTGCGCGCCCTTGCGCTCGGCCACTTCACGCAGCCGGTTGGAGTTCGAACTGTTGGGGCTGCCTACCACAAGTACCAGATCGCATTCTGGCGCCATGATTTTGACGGCATCCTGGCGATTCTGCGTTGCATAGCAGATATCGCTTTTCTTGGGTTCGACAATGCTCGGAAAGCGTTCGCGCAAAGCTCGCGCAACCGCTGCCGCATCATCGACCGACAAGGTGGTCTGGGTAACAAACGCCAGATTTTCCGGGTTGCTCACCTGTAGCGCGGCGACATCGTCCGGCGTTTCAACCAGATACATGCCACCGTCCGACTGCCCCAGCGTACCCTCAACCTCGGGATGCCCACGATGCCCGATCATGATGATCTCGCGGCCCGCCTTGCGCATGCGTGCGACCTCCATGTGCACCTTGGTGACCAGCGGGCAAGTGGCGTCGAACACACGCAGGCCCATACGTTCGGCCTCATCTCGCACCGCACGCGATACACCGTGAGCGGAAAACACCACAATGGCCCCCTTGGGCGCTTGCTCGAGCTCGTCGATGAAAATGGCGCCCTTGGCCCGCAAATCCGCCACGACATAACGGTTGTGCACGATTTCGTGACGCACATAGATAGGCGCGCCGAACAACTCGATGGCGCGTTCAACGATATCGATTGCCCGATCAACCCCGGCACAGAAGCCTCGTGGCTGCGCAAGTACGACTTCAGGCGCGCGCGCGGCCACTTGCGGATCGCCGGCTGCTTTCCCGGACATTACAGTACCCCCATCAAGGAAACTTCGATACGCAAATCGGCACCGGCCAGCGGATGATTGAAGTCAAACAGCGCGGCATCGGTGTTGATCTCTTTGAGCACACCCGAATATCGCCCCCCGTTGGGCGCCGCGAATTCGACCATTTCACCTGGCTCGAAGTTGACACCCGGCTCGGTGTTTTCATCCAGCACCGTACGCGACACCCACTGCAGCAAGTCGGGGTTGCGTTCGCCATAGGCTTGCGCAGCCGGCAGATCGACGCTGAAGCGGCTACCTTCGGCGCGCCCGATCAAGGCCTGCTCCATGCCGGGCGCCCACTGGCCCATGCCAAGCTGGAGCGTGGCGGGGTTGCCGGTAAAGGTATCCGCAAAAACAGAGCCGGCAGCCGGGCCGGTCAGCAGCTCGATGCGGTAATGCAGCGTCAGGTAGGAATCGGGCTGGACAAAAACCTGCGCGGAATCGGAAAAACTCGTCAAAATCTGTCACCGTGGAAGATGGCTGCGCGGCCGCTCGCGGCTTGGCGCAATCGGGTTGAATTTGTCCTTATTTTAGAGCCTCTTATGACACTGCACACCTCCAGCCACGATTCCTCCTCTTATCGTCCGCCCGCACGCCTGCGCAAGGCCGCGCCCAGTGCCGCCGAACGTCCGCGCGAACGCCTGCTGGCCCATGGTCCGGGGGCGCTGACCAATGCCGAGCTGCTGGCCATCGTTCTGCGTACCGGGACGGCTGGCTGCCCCGCAGTACAGCTCGGCCAAAAGCTGCTGAGCGAGTTCGACGGGTTGCGGGGCCTGCTCGGGGCCGACACAGGCGCCCTGCTCGCCGTCCACGGCCTGGGCGCAGCCAAGGCATGCGAAATTCTCGCGATCAGTGAATTGCATCAACGCGCACTGGCGGAGCAACTCAGTGCCCGGCCGACGCTGGATACGCCCATGCGGGTCAAGCAGTACTGCGCCGCCCGCCTCGGCCATCTACACGTGGAGCACTGCCTGGCGCTGTTTCTGGATAACCAGTTGCGGCTCATCGCCGCGGAAGAAGTGGCACGCGGCACACTGGCGCAGGCCTCGGTATATCCACGCGAGATTGTCAAAGCCGGCCTGCGCCTGCACGCTGCCGCACTCATCCTGGCGCATAACCACCCATCGGGCCGCGCGCAGGCCAGCGACGCCGACCGGGCTTTGACGGCACGCCTGAAGCAGGCGCTGGCGCTGGTGGATATCAGGTTGATCGATCATTTGATCGTTGCCGGCGCCAATACAGTATCGATGGCTGAACAGCGCCTTGTGTAGCACCTTATCCGTCCAGTTTCCCACTCGGACAACGCGCCGCTGGATCGCCCGCACCGCCTGTAAAACACATTGCCCACGCCGGCTGAAGTGGGGTAGTGTAGGCACATCGCCAGTGCAGACACGTCAGCGCCAGCACATGATTGCCAAGCGCCAGCTCACAAAACAGCGTAACACCATGAATCTCTCAAACCGCCCCGCAGTGCAGCAGGCCGACGCGTTGTGGGATATCTCTCCGCAGGTGTCCGTCAACTCGCCCGTGTTTCCGGGCGATACGCCATACTCGCAGTGCTGGACGGCCACGCTCGGCCCGGACGACCCGGTCAATGTCAGCGCCATCACGCTATCGCCGCATGTGGGCGCGCACGCCGACGCCCCTCTGCATTACCAGGCCGACGGCCTGCCCACGGGCGCCCTGCCGCTCGCCCCCTACCTCGGCCCCTGCCGCGTTATCCATGTGCTAAGCGGCGGGCCCCTGATTCTGCCAGAGCATCTTGTTCCTTATCTGAACGACGCGCCGCCCCGCATCCTCGTGCGAACGCGCGCGCGAGCCAGCACAGATGCGTGGACCGACGACTTCGCCGCCTTTGCCCCCGCCACCATCGATCTGCTGGCTGCTCGGGGCACTGTGCTGATTGGGCTGGACACCCCCAGCATCGACCCCGCTCACAGCAAAACCCTGGACAGCCATCAAACCATCGCGCGGCACGACATGCGCGTACTTGAAAACCTCCTGCTGGATGACGTCCCACCCGGCGACTATGAACTCATCGCCCTGCCTCTGGCTCTGGCGCAGGCCGACGCCAGCCCGGTCAGGGCCGTCTTGCGCAGCCTGCCCGCCACAACCATCTCGCAGTCCCAACCCACCCATATCAGGGCCGACATTGCCACGCCTGGTACGGCCACGCCCGCCTTGGGCCCTTGTCTCGCGAACGAAGCTACGCAGCCAGACACCCCACACAACATGAGCTACGGCGATTACCTGCACCTGGACGAACTGCTGGGCGCGCAGCACCCTCGCTCGCCTGAACACAACGAGATGCTGTTCATCATCCAGCATCAGACGAGCGAGCTATGGATGAAACTCATGCTGCATGAGTTGGCCGCCGCTCGGGCCGACCTGGCGGCCGATCGGCTCCAGCCCTGCTTCAAGAAACTGGCACGCGTCAGCAAGATCATGGAGCAGCTGGTGCATGCCTGGGATGTATTGGCCACCATGACACCCCCCGAATACTCCGCCCTTCGCCCCTATCTGGCGCAATCCAGCGGCTTCCAGAGCTACCAGTATCGCCAGATCGAGTTCATGCTAGGCAACAAAAACGCCGCAATGCTCGCGCCGCACGCCCATCGGCCGCATCTATATGCCCTGGTGCAGCACGCTTACCAAGCCCCTTCACTTTATGACGAGGCGCTGCGGGCGCTGCACCGCCAAGGCCTCCCCATACCGGCCGACTGCCTCAGTCGAGACTGGAGCGCGCCCTATACCGCCAGCGACGAAGTCGAAAAAGCCTGGCTGACGGTGTATCGACAGCCTGACACTTATTGGGATCTCTACCAGCTCGGCGAAAAACTCACGGATCTCGAAGACGCCTTCCGCCTGTGGCGCTTTCGCCACGTCACCACGGTAGAGCGGATTATCGGCTTCAAGCGCGGCACCGGCGGAACATCGGGAGTCGCCTACCTGCGCACACGGCTGGACATTGTCCTGTTCCCGGAGTTGTGGAAGCTCCGTACCGATCTATGACAAGCGCCGCAACAGGCATTCGCGCGGGCAGCGCCCCGCACTGGCTTGTACCCTACTGATAAATAAGCTAGAATTTAGGGCTATCTTGGATACGTGGCCTGGCTTACCTAGTCTATACCGGCTGGCTGGCGACCCTTTAAACCGACACAGGATCAAATCATGAAAGAAGGCGTGCACCCCGAATACCGCGAAGTGGTGTTCCTCGACCAGCAAACCGGCAACAAGTTCATTTCGCGTTCCACGCTTAACAGCCGCGAATCCATTGAGCTTGACGGCGTAACCTACCCGCTGTTCAAATGCGACGTCACGTCTGAATCGCACCCCTTCTACACGGGCGCCCAGACACGCATCGTCGAAACCGGCCGCGTCGAAAAATTCCGCGCCCGTTTCGCACGCACTGCCGGCACCGTGCGCAAAGGCTAAGCGGCCTCGCGCCGCCTGGCCGAACAAAAAGGCAGCCTTCGGGCTGCCTTTTTGTTTTTACTTTACTATACCTGTCCATTATCCATTCTCGGCCTCGTCCCGTGCGATTCAGCGACTCCGTCTCCACGCCCGCCCGCCTCACCGCAACGGCTGCCATCAAGCTGCCGCGCCTGTTCCTGCTGAGCGTGGGCCTGGTGTACATCCTTGCGGGGCTGTTTTTCAGGGATCCCTGGAAAACAGACGACGTCGTGGGCCTGGCGGCGATGCTGACCACGCTGGACAAGGGCGGGATCACCTGGCTGCTGCCGCAGATCGGCGCCATGGCACACGCCCAGGACGGGCCCCTGTCAATCTGGGTCGGCGTACTGTGCATATGGGCTTTCCAGCCACTGTTCGAGCTGTTCACCAATAACGCCCTGGATGCCGCCATCATTGCATCGCGGCTTCCCAATCTGCTGTGGTTCGGCCTCATGACGGCCTCCGTATGGTACGGCAGCTATCTCTTGGGCCGTCGCCCCGAAGCCCAGCCACTCGCCCTGCCCTTCGGCGGTGAGCCCACGCCGCAAGACTACGGCCGCATGATCGCCGATGCGGCCTTGCTGCTGATCGTCGCCACGGTGGGCATTGTTTGGCGCATGCACGAAACCTCTGAGGTGCCCGCCATCATCGCCATCCAGGGCATCGCGTTCTATTCTGCGGCGCGGATGCTGGATCGTCCGGCATCGGGCGCTGTCACGCTGGGGCTGGCTCTGGCGGCCGCATTTCTTACACGGGGTTGGATCGGCGCGCTGCCTATTATGGCCGGCGTGCTGTTCTCTTTCACCCCCCGCTCCGCACTCTGGCACCACAAAACCTGGCTCATTGTGGCCGCCACGCTTTGCACTGCGATAATACTGCTGTGGTGGATCCCCGCCCGGCGCCTGGGCGAATATTGGACGCACGCCTGGCTGACCTGGAACTTCAGCAGCTATGGCTTTCCCGCCTACCGCGAAGCGTTGAGCACCTTGCGCGACCTGCCCTGGTTTCTGTGGCCAACCTGGCCACTCGCCATCTTGGCCGCCTGGCGATGGCGCGGCTGGTACGCTGCGCCCCATATCAACATCCCACTGATGTTCGCCGCGTGGCCGTTGGCCTCCCTGTTTTTCCTGCGCGAGGCCTTCGAGCCCGAATACGCACTGATGGCCATCCCGTGCGCCGTACTGGCCGCCTTCGCGCTACCCACACTGCGCCGCACCATCGTCAACTCGCTCGACTGGTTCGCGGTGATGTGCTACACCCTCACCTCCGCCACGGTCTGGCTGGGGTGGATCGCCCTGCAAACGGGCTGGCCTGAACAAATCTCGCACAACATCGCCCGCCAGACGCGCGGCTACGACATTTTCATTTCGTGGCCAGCGGTGATCATTGCCCTGCTGGGCACGGCCGCCTGGATCATACTTCTGCGCTGGCGGCTGCACACCAAGCCGGCGGGGCTCTGGCGTGGCACGGCCTTGTCCGCCGGTGGGCTGATCGTCACCTGGCTGCTGCTGGTTACCCTGTGGATGCCGGCGCTCGACTACGTACGCAGCTACCGCACAGTATCAGGTCAGCTTGCAGAAGCGCTGCAACAAAACCTACGGCCTGGTGAGTGCGTACGCGCGCAGGGCCTGGGGTCGGGGCAGCGCGCCTCCTTCTTTGTATTCAATCACATCGACTTCAGCTACGATTCGCGTTGTACGCTGGTATTGCTGCAGTTCCGGCCCGAACGGCTGGCCAACGGCACTGCTCCTTATGCGGATACAGGCCAGTTGCTCTGGGCCGGCAAGCGCGGCGCCGATCGCCACGAGGTATTCCATCTGCTGCGCCTCAAGCCCTGAACGCCAGATTCCGTGAGCCGCTCTTCGCCCTCGTCACCGCGCCTGGCAGGCCATATCGCAGAAACTCTGCGCCAGGCCTGGCCGGTACTCATCAGCTCCTGGGCCAGCATCGTTTTCGGGGTCATGGACACTGCCATGTCCGGCCACGCCAGCGCCGCCGATCTGCAAGCCATGGCACTGTCGGGCTCTATCTACATCACTGTTTTTGTAGGCCTGATGGGCGTCGTGCATGCACTTATACCCATCATTGCGCAACATTTTGGTGCCGGCCGGCATGACGACGTGGGCCATGCCTGGGGTCAGGGCGTTTGGCTTGCGGGCGCGCTTTCTGCCGCAGGCGTGCTGGCAATGCTGTTTCCGGACATCTGGCTCGCCTTCTCGGGCGATATCGCGCCGCAGGTACGAACCAGCATAAGCTGGTATCTGCGGGCGCTCGCCGTAGCGCTGCCGGCAACATTGCTGTTTCGCACCATTCATGCCTTGGGTTCGGCGGTTTCGCGGCCCAAAATGGTCATGCACATCAACCTGGCCAGTGTGGCGGTGAAGCTACTGCTCAACTGGGTGTTCATTTTCGGCAATCTTGGCGCACCTGCATTGGGCGCCGTAGGCGCGGGCGTCGCCACCGCCATCGTGGGGTGGATGATGCTGGCGGCGGGGCTCTGGGCGGTGCACCGCGATCCCTACTTTCGCCGTTTCAACCTGCGTGTGGGGCAGCCGAATGCCGTGGCGCAAAAAGAGCTGCTGCGCCTGGGCCTGCCCATGGGCGGCTCCTACCTGATCGAGGTCTGCGCCTTTACCTTCATGGCGCTGCTGGTGGCGCGCGAGGGCATGATCGTGAATGGCGGCCACCAGATCATGGCCAACCTGGCAGCACTTTGCTACATGATGCCGATGGCAGTAGGCGTTGCCTCAGCCTCGCTTACCGCCCAGGCTATTGGCGCGCGCGACTTTATGCGTGCCCGCGCCACCGGCCGCGCCGGGCTGGTGATCGTGATAACCGGGGCTGCACTTACCGCCACGGTACTCGTGGTCGCCAAGCGCCCCATACTCGGTATGTATACGGATGACGTGCAGGTGGCACTGGTTGCCGCAGCACTGCTGCAGTTATTGCCGTGGTTCCACCTATGCGACGCCATGCAGTGCATCAACTCGTATCTGTTGCGCGCGTATAAAGTTGCTGTCGTGCCCCTGATCCTGCAAATCCTCGCCTTGACTGGCATAGGTCTGGTGGGCGGCTGGTGGCTGGGCTTCGGGCCGGGGGCCGGCGCTCTGGCCCCGATGCTGCGCCTCATCGCGCCAGGCGCCCCACCGGGCGCCGGCGCAATGTGGACCATGGCCATGCTGGGCCTGGGGCTGTCGGCCACTTTGCTGTTTGGCTGGTACCAGTACATCGTGCGCCGGCACCGCGCCATCTAGCGCATGGCGGCCACCGCCGATTCGGGCTCCCGCACCTCGTCGGTTTCCTCCTCGTACATATAGCCGCGGCGCCACGGGTAGCTCAGATCGTTTGGCATGTCGAGTTCATCAGCCCGACCCGCCGGGCGCGGTTGGGCCAGCACTTGGTGCAGGGCAATCCACCCATGCTCGAACCCCATGGCGCAACCAGCCAGATAAATGCGGTACGCACGCAGCGACCGCTCTCCCTGCTCGCTGGACAATGTCTGGCGTGCCTGGTCGAGTCGGGCTTCGAGCGCATCGCTCCACGCCCACAAGGTACGCGCATAGTGCGGCCGCAGGTTCTCGATATCCAGATCTTCCAGCCCCCCGTTGGCCAGATGCTCAAGCACATGGCTGACGTGCGTAAGCTCGCCACCCGGAAAGATGTATTTCTCAATGAATTCGCCCATCCCGGCGCCCAACTCGGCATTGTCCACCCCGCCGGCGGTAATGCCGTGATTCATCACCAGCCCACCGGGCCGCACAAGCCGCCTCAGTTTCCCGAAGTACGCATCGAGCTGCGCCCGGCCCACGTGCTCAAACATACCCACTGAAGCAATCTTGTCGTAGGGGATGCTCTCGTCCAGCTTGCGGTAGTCGAGCAGCTCCATGCGAACGCGACCCGCCAGGCCTTTTTGTTCAATCAAGCGATTTACGTATGCGTGCTGATTATGCGATAGCGTGATACCCGTAGCGTCCACGCCGTAGTGCTCGGCCGCCCACAGCAGCAGGCCGCCCCAGCCGGCGCCCACATCGAGGAAGCGCTCGCCCGCACGCAAACGCAGCTTGCGGCATATATGGTCAAGCTTGGCTTCCTGCGCCTGGGCGAGTGTCATGCCCGGTTCGCGGAAATACGCACATGAATACACCCGACGCGGATCCAGCCACAATGCATAAAAGTCGTCGGACAGGTCGTAGTGAAACTGGATCTGGCGCGCATCGCGCTCGACAGAATGGCGCCATACCGACACCAGCCGCCGAATCAGTTCGGTAAGCCTGCCGACGCGAGCTGCATCGATAGGCGAGCCCGGCAAAATAGCGGCGGCAAGGCGCATCAAATCGCGCATCGAGCCATCGACATCAAACTTGCCTTCGACATAGGCTTCGCCCAGCAACCCCACCTGCCCGGCAGCCAAATGCGCCAGTGTGGACCTGTCTTTGACGGAGAGGTGTATATCGGGATCGGAAGCCCCCAGTGTTTGCCCATCTGGCAGGGTAATCTGCACGGACAAAGGCAGCGATGACAGCTTGGATTCGACAGCAGATAAGACCGGATTCAAGGCGAACTCCTCTTATTTGGATATCGATGACGAAAATAGTGCCACATCCACATAGCGAACGAAACAATGCGCCCGCCATGCACCGCCCTCAGGCTTCGCAGCACCCGCGGGCCGCCCCCCGGCCGCGTCAATGACGATAACGACGCAACAAGCCGCTATACGTCTGTCTTATACAATACTGAATCTATAAACAGAATGACAAATACGGAATCCTCGACCGCATGCCGTACGCCAAACCGCCCCTGGTCACTATCCCCGCCTGGCTTGTATTAATGGGGTTGTTGACCGCGCTCGGTCCATTGGCTATCGACATGTACCTGCCGGCGTTCTCCGCCATTGCCAGCAGTTTGGGTGCCACCCGGGGCGAGGTCGAGCGCACATTGGCCATCTACCTGCTGGGGTTGTCCTGTGCACAATTGTTCTACGGCCCATTTGCCGATCGCTACGGGCGCAAGGCGCCGCTGCTCGTCGGCCTCGCACTCTACACCACCGCCGCCATAGGCTGCGCCTTGAGTACCAGCATCGGCCAACTCACCTTCTGGCGCGTGGCTCAGGCCTTCGGCGGTGCAGCAGGCATCGTCATACCCCGCGCCGTCATCCGAGACAACTTCGAAACACGGGACGCCGCCAAGGCGCTGTCCATCCTGATGCTTGTCATGGGCGTCACCCCAATTCTTGCGCCAATACTGGGCGGCCAAGTACTGTTGACTGGAAGCTGGCGTGGTATTTTCGCCATCATGGCGGTCGGCAGCGGCGCATTGCTGATCGCCGTTGCGCTGCGCATGCGCGAAACACTGGACCCGGCTTCGGCCAACCCGCTGCATCCCTCGGTAATAGCGCTCAACTATATGGCGCTGGCACGCCACAAACAATTTTTGTGCTACTCATTGGCTGGCGGCTTCGGCTCAGCGGGTATGTTCGCCTATATCTCGGGCTCGCCCCGCGTCTTCATCGACGTATTCGGCGTACAGCCCAAATACTTCGGCCTGCTGTTCGGCCTGAATGCCGCCTGCCTGATTTTTGCGTCGCAGGTCAGCGCCCGGCTACTGTCGCGCCATACTCCGGAAACCCTGCTGGGGCGCGCCCAGATTTCGCTGGCAATCATGACATTGGTGGGTGTCGCGCTCACAATGCTCGGTCTGATCAACCTTCCGCTGCTCATGCTGTGCCTGATGGGTTTCATGGCCAGCCAGGGGTTCGTCAACCCGAACGCAGCGGCATTGGCCCTTGCCGGGCAGGGCCACCGCCTCGGCGTCGCATCGGCTATGATGGGCACGCTGCAGATGCTGTGTGGCGCACTCTCAGGCTTCGCCGTAAGCGTCTGGCAGTCCGACACGCCGCTGCCGCTCACCGGTGTGCTGGCAGTGTGCGCATGCGGATCGTGGCTGTTTGGCCGCATCGCCCTAAGGGCAGCTTGATCAACAAACGCGTTTCGTATTAGAATACTAGGCTTTACAGCATTAACAAGGCCTTTTTGGGCGCGCTGCGCATCGGTATCCGGCGCAACAAAGCTTACGGCGCGGCCGCCTTGCGGCGGGCGGTAAAACGCCAGCAAGCGCCAACAGGCCAGGCATTTCAGGCAAATTTTCAAGGGGTGTTACCATGGCACGCGTATGCCAAGTTACCGGCAAGGGCCCGATGGTGGGCAACAACGTTTCGCACGCTAACAACAAAACCAAGCGTCGTTTTCTTCCCAACCTGCAATCGCGCCGTTTCTGGGTCGAAAGCGAAAACCGCTGGGTTCGCCTGCGCGTATCCACCAAAGCCCTGCGCACCATCGACAAGAACGGCATCGACGCTGTCCTGGCCGACCTGCGCGCCCGCGGCGAGCTGGCCTAAGCATTCGCCGGCACATTAAGGAACTATCATGGCAAAAGGTATCCGCGAGAAAATCAAGCTCGAATCCACGGCTGGTACGGGTCACTTCTACACCACCACCAAAAACAAGCGCAACATGCCCGAAAAGATGCTGATCAAAAAGTTTGATCCCGTCGCCCGCAAGCATGTCGACTACAAGGAAACCAAGCTCAAGTAAGCTCAGTTGTTTGCCTGGATTCCCGCAAAACCCCGCCTTGGCGGGGTTTTTGCTTTTCCTCCGCCCGTACCGACGGGAATCTTTCCCGACACTGGCCCGATGTCTGGCTCCGGCAGCTCTACCAAAAGTGTGTACGCACAGCCGCTAGGATCACGTACCGGCTGAAGGCGCGCCGCAAAGCGGCCCGCAAGCCGCTTTCGCACAGGCGTCCTATAATGGCTGGTTTGCACCATTTCCCATCTTTTACCTGATCCCATCTCCCCATGCAGGAACGCTACAGCCCCGCCGACGTCGAACAAGCCGCCCATCAAGACTGGGCCGCTCGCGACGCCTATCGCGTCACCGAAACCGCCACAAACCCCGACGGTTCTCCCAAGCCCAAGTTCTACGCGTGTTCGATGCTGCCCTACCCCAGCGGTAAGCTGCACATGGGGCATGTACGCAATTACACCATCAACGACATGATGGCCCGCCAGCTGCGCATGCGCGGCTATAACGTGCTCATGCCCATGGGCTGGGATGCCTTCGGCATGCCGGCCGAAAACGCTGCAATCAAGTCCCAGGTGCCACCCGCCAAATGGACATACGACAACATCGCTTACATGAAGAAGCAGATGCAGTCCATGGGCCTGGCTATCGACTGGTCGCGTGAAATGTGCGCTTGCGATCCCAAGTACTACAAATGGAATCAATGGCTGTTCCTGAAGATGCTCGAAAAAGGCATCGCCTACCGTAAAACGCAGGTGGTCAACTGGGATCCGGTCGATCACACCGTGCTCGCCAACGAGCAGGTCATCGACGGTCGCGGCTGGCGTTCCGGCGCACCGGTCGAAAAGCGTGAGATCCCCGGTTACTACCTGCGCATCACCGACTACGCCGACGAGCTGCTCGAACAAGTCAAGAACGGCTTGCCCGGCTGGCCCGAACGCGTGCGCCTGATGCAGGAGAACTGGATCGGCAAGAGTGAAGGTGTACGCTTCGCCTTCACCCACGACATCCGTGACGGCAACGGCCAGATCATCCAGGACGGCCGCATGTATGTATTCACCACGCGTGCCGACACCATTATGGGCGTCACCTTCTGTGCCGTCGCGCCCGAACATCCGCTGGCGCAGCATGCGGCAGCGCGTAACCCCGACCTGGCCGCCTTCATCGAAGCCTGCAAGCAGGGTGGGACCACCGAGGCAGAGCTCGCAATGCGCGAAAAAGAAGGCATGCGCACAGGCCTCACCGTCACGCACCCACTCACCGGCAAACCGATCGACGTATGGGTGGGCAACTACGTGCTTATGTCGTATGGCGACGGCGCCGTCATGGGCGTACCCGGCCACGATGAACGCGACTTCGCCTTCGCCCGCAAGTACAGCCTGCCAATTGTCGACGTCATCGCAGTCGAAGGACAGGCCTACTCCACCGAACAGTGGCAAGAGTGGTACGGCGACAAACAGGCTGGCCGCACCGTCAACTCCGGCAAGTACGATGGCCTCAGCACGCAACAAGCGGTTGACGCAGTAGCAGCCGACCTCGCCGCCATGGGCCTGGGCGAAAAACAGGTTACCTACCGCCTGCGTGACTGGGGCATTTCGCGCCAGCGCTACTGGGGCACACCCATCCCCATCATCCACTGCCCCAGTTGCGGCCCGGTACCCGTGCCCGAGCAAGACTTACCTGTCGTCCTGCCCGACCACCTCATCCCGGACGGCACCGGCAATCCGCTCACCAAAGATGAAGCTTTCCTGGCCTGCAAATGCCCGTCCTGCGGCCAGGACGCACGCCGTGAAACCGACACCATGGACACCTTTGTGGACTCGTCCTGGTATTTCATGCGCTATACCTCGCCCGACAACGACCAAGCCATGGTCGATGCACGCAATGACTACTGGATGCCGATGGACCAGTACATTGGCGGCATCGAACACGCCGTGCTGCATCTGCTGTACGCGCGCTTCTGGACGCGTGTCATGCGCGATCTCGGGCTGCTCAAGTTCGACGAGCCCTTCACTCGCCTGCTCTGCCAGGGCATGGTGCTGAACCACATTTACTCGCGCAAGAACGCGCAGGGCGGCATCGAATACTTCTGGCCCGAAGAGGTCGACAACCTCTACGACGCCAAGGGTTCCATCACCGGCGCCCGCCTGAAAGCCGATGGCACAGCCATTGAATATGGCGGCATCGGTACCATGTCCAAGTCCAAGAACAACGGCGTGGATCCGCAATCGCTCATCGACTCGCTGGGCGCTGACACCGCGCGCCTGTTCGTCATGTTTGCCAGCCCGCCCGAGCAAACGCTCGAATGGTCCGACTCCGGCGTCGAAGGCGCCAATCGTTACCTACGCCGGGTCTGGGCTTTCTGCCATGGCCATCGAGACGTCATCATCGATGGGCAAGGAAATAGCGCTGGTTTCGAGCAGGCCAGCGACGCGGCCAAGTCACTGCGCCGCGAGATCCACGGCCTGCTCAAGATGGCCGACTACGACTACCAGCGGATCCAGTACAACACGGTGGTCTCCACCTGCATGAAGATGCTCAATGCACTCGAGGCCTTCCAACCAGCCGACACGCCGGCCGACGCCCGTGCGCTGGCCGAATGCACGTCAGTACTGCTTCGTGTACTGTACCCCGTAGTGCCGCACATCACCTGGCAGTTGTGGCGCACCCTGGGCTACGCGGCGCACGAAGGCGATCTGCTCGATGCCCACTGGCCGCAAGTCGATGAGCAGGCCCTGATCGCCGACGAAATCGAACTCATGCTGCAGGTAAACGGCAAGCTGCGCGGCGCACTCAAGGTGCCCAGTGCTGCCACGCGCGAACAGATCGAGCAGGCTGCAACTGGCCACGAAGCCACACTGCGTTTTCTCGAAGGCCGTCCGGCCAAGCGGGTGATTGTGGTCCCGGGTAAACTCGTCAACATCGTCGGCTAGCGAGAAACTCAGAGAGCAAGCATGCATCGTCCCACACCCTCCCCTGCCACCACGGCACCGTGGCGCACGCTGCGATTTTACGTCTGCGCCGCGTTGCTGGCGCTGGTAGCCGCCTGCGGCTTCCGGCTCAAGGGGGTGGCGCCGCTGCCCTTCAACACTCTCTACACCAACATCCCCAACAACACCGAGTTCGGCGCCAATCTGCGGCGAGCAATCGTCGCAAGTTCACCCAACACCCGGTTTGTAGAATCCGCCGCCGAAGCCCAGGCCCGCCTCACCCAGATCAGCAACCGGCAATGGCTGCGCGAGCTATCCCTGGACGCCCGCGGCCTGGTCGAGGAATACGAACTCAACCTCGAGTTCGTATTCCAGCTCACCGATGACAAAGGGCACGTGGTGTTGCCGCCCACCACATTGCGCGACTCACGCGAGATCCCCTACGACCCCGACACGGTCCAAGCCAAACAGGGCGAGATCGAAACCAATTTCAAGCAGATGCGTGCCGCCATGATCAACCGCATCCTGAGGCATTTATCCGCCCCGGATGTCAGCGAGGCATTCTCCAACCCGTCAGAGCTTCCGGTCGACACACTGCCAGCCCCAGACGCGCCGGTCGGGCATCCCCGCACCACTACGCCTTCGCCCTGGTACACACCTTCCATGCCTGGCGCGGGCAGGTACTGACACACGATGGGGCGCCGCATCGACGCCGACGACCTGGCCACCAGGCTTGCTTCGGCCCAGGCTGAGCTCGACCCGCTATACATTATCTCGGGCGACGAGCCCCTGCTGGCTATCGAAGCCAGCGATGCACTACGCGCAGCCGCCTCCCGTGCCGGTTACGGCGAACGCGTCAGCCTCGCGCTCGACGCGCGCGGAGACTGGTCCTCGGTTATCGGCGCCACACAAAATGTTTCACTGTTCGGCGACCGGCGCTTGGTCGACCTCTCCATTCCTTCCGGCAAGCCCGGCAAGACAGGCGCCGACACGCTTGTGCGGCTCGCCGATATGGTCACCGGCGGAGCATTGTCCGATACCGTCGTACTCATCAACCTGCCGCGCCTGGACAAAACCGCACGCACTGCCAAATGGGTACAGGCGCTTATGGCTGCCGGCACCAGTATCGATGTCGCCACGATAGATCGCGCTTCGCTGCCTCGCTGGATCGCTCAGCGCCTGGCGCGCCAACGCCAACAAGCCGAACGCGCCACCCTTGAATGGATGGCGGACAAAGTAGAGGGCAACCTGCTGGCCGCCCACCAAGAGGTGCAAAAGCTGGGCCTGCTCTACCCCGAAGGTACGCTGAGCGCCCAAGATGTCGAGCGTGCCGTGCTCAATGTAGCGCGCTACGATGTGTTTGGCCTTCGTGACGCCATGCTGGCGGGCAACCCTGCGCGTGCCGCCACCATCCTCGACGGCCTGCGGGCCGAAGGCGAGGCGTTGCCGCTGGTGCTCTGGGCGGTCGGCGATGAAATCCGTGTGCTCGCACGCCTTGCGGCCGCCCAAGCCGCCGGTAACGACCTGGGGGCGGAAATGCGCCGCCAGCGCGTATTTGGCCAACGCGAACAATTGCTGCGCCAAGCGCTGGCGCGCGTCGCGCCCAACTCCTGGCCTGCAGCCGTGCAGCATGCGCACGACGTCGATCGCCTCATCAAGGGGCTACGCACCCCGGGCCGGCTGGACGATCCCTGGGAAGAGCTTAAACGCTTGGCGCTACGCGTGGCGGCCGGCAAGCCCCGGCCACGCCGCGAGCGGGCGTGAGATAATGGGGCCTTGCAAGGTTACACGCATTCAAAGCCATGACAACCACTCTCGCAACCCACGCCTCTTCCGACCACGCGGCTGGCGCCACAACGCACGACGCCTCCATGCTGACACTTGGCCGGCAGGCGCGCACTGCAGCACGGGCGATGCGCACGGCATCGGGCGCGGCCAAAGCCCTTGCGCTGCGGTCCATGGCAAACCGCCTGTCCGACCAACGCGCCGCCCTGCAGGCCGAAAACGCGCGCGACCTGGCATTGGCCGAACGCAACGGCCTCGAGCCGGCGCTGCTCGACCGCCTCAAGCTCTCCGACAAGGCCTTGGACACCATGGCGGAAGGCCTGCGGCAGATCGCCGAAATGCCTGATCCAGTGGGCAGCACCACAGCGTCGGTCATTCGCCCCAATGGCATGAGGGTAGCCCAGATGCGTGTGCCTTTGGGCGTCATCGGCATCATCTACGAATCGCGCCCCAACGTCACCATCGACGCCGCAGCGCTGTGTCTCAAATCGGGCAACGCCACCATACTGCGCGGCGGCAGCGAAGCGTTTCACTCCAATGTCGCACTCGGCGCCATCATTAGCCAAGGCCTGGCGGATGCCGGCCTGCCCGCCCAAGCCGTACAAGTGGTCGGCACCACCGACCGCGCCGCCGTAGGGCAAATGATCACCCTCACCGACTACATCGACGTCATCATCCCGCGCGGCGGCAAGGGCCTCATCGCACGCCTGTCGGCCGAAGCCAAGGTGCCGCTCATCAAGCACCTGGACGGCAACTGCCATATTTACGTCGACGAACACGCAGATCTCAACAAGGCGCACGACATCGCCGTCAACGCCAAAACCTACCGCTATGGCATTTGCGGCGCAATGGAAACCCTGCTGGTGCACGCATCCGTCGCCCAGGCGCTGTTGCCCCGCCTTGGCGCCACGCTTCTCGCCAAGGGGGTCGAACTGCGCGGCTGCGAACGCACGCGCGCCCTGCTGCCGCAAGCCTCGTCCGCCACAGAGTCCGACTGGGAAACCGAGTTCCTCGCGCCGATTCTGGCCATTCGGGTGGTCGACAACATAGACCAGGCCATTGACCATATCGCCCGCTACAGCTCCGAGCACACCGAATCCATCATCACCGAAAACATCCAGGCCGCCACGCGTTTTCAACGCGAGGTCGACTCCAGTTCGGTGTATGTAAACCTGCCCACCTGTTTTGCCGACGGTTTCGAGTACGGCCTGGGCGCCGAAATCGGCATCTCCACCAACCGCCTGCATGCGCGCGGCCCGGTGGGCCTCGAGGGCCTTACCACGCTCAAATGGGTGCTCTCCGGAAACGGCCAACTCCGCGGCCAATCCTGATCCGCAGCAAGCATCTACATGCCGGCACACCAGTTGCGCCGGCGCTATCCCACCGCAATCAAGGCAAGGCATGCTCTGGGTCAAAACTTTCCACATCCTTTTTGTCATGTCATGGTTTGCGGGGCTGTTCTATCTGCCTCGTATCTATGTCAACCTCGCTCAAGCGCAAGACGCGGCATCCGTCCAAACACTGCTGGGGATGGCTCGCCGCCTGTACCGCTTCATGACGCCTCTGGCCGTGCTGTCCGTCGCGCTCGGGCTATGGCTGTTTCTCGGCTATGGGTTGGGGGCAGGCCAAGGTTGGATGCACGCCAAGCTGGCCATCGTTCTGCTCCTGGTCGTCTATCATCTTTTCTGCGGCCGCCTGCTCAAGGCATTTGAGCAGGGCAGCAACCGGCACAGCCACCGCTACTACCGATGGTTCAATGAGATCCCAGTGCTGCTGCTGCTGCTTGTGCTTATTCTCGTCATTGTCCGGCCCTTCTGAGGCCTTATACACTTACTCATGACCGATACAAAATCCGGCAAAACGCTGACGCTCAAGAAAAAGCCCGCCGCCAAGGCGCCGGCCGATGCCGACGCCCCGCGCAAACGTTCGGGCTCCCGCGCCCGCGTGGCTTCCCAGCGGCAACGCGAACACGGTAAAGCCACGCCGGTAGACGCTTCCGGCCGTCAATTCGTCACGGCTGACGCCCGGGCAGAACGCCCAGCCCGTGCTGGCCAAGCAGGCAGCGCGCCGGCCGGTCGGCCCCCAGCCGCACCCAGACGCAGCACACGCCCGTCGCCCGCCGAACCGGCTGAATACACACCGCGCAAGGCACCCGCCGAGGCGGCTCGCCGCCCGCTGCGCGCGCCCTCCGCCGATACAAGCAGCCGCACTTCGCCCGCAGCCCCAAAAAGCACGGGCGCACGTTCCCCTCGCACGCCGGCAGCCGCTGCCCCAAGCCGCCGGGAAGTCTCGCTTCCCGGCGACCCGCACGGCGTGATGGTCGAAACACGCCAGGCAGCGCCTCGGCGGCCCCGCCCCGCCCCAGGGCGGGCGCGGCGGTTCGAGATCTTTGCCCCGTGCCCCACCGGGCTTGAAGAAGCCCTCGCTGCCGAACTGCAGGCGCTGGGTTTCGACGACGCTAGCCTAGCCCGCGCAGGCTGCCGATTCAGTGCTGACTGGACGGGTGTGTTGCGTGCGAACTTATACTCCCGTCTTGCCACGCGCATTCTCGTTGAATTGGCCCATAGCCCCGTCGACAATGAAGACGACATCCTCGATCTGGCACACCAGACGCCCTGGGAAGACTGGTTCGGCCCGCAACAAACCCTGCGTGTAGACACGTCCGCCATCCGCAGTCCGATGCAGAGCCTGCAATACTGCAATCTGCGCGTCAAGGATGGCATCTGCGACCGCCTGCGCGAGCAGGAAGGCGCTCGGCCCGATATCGACACCGTACGCCCCGACGCGCGCGTACACCTGTTCCTGGACGAAACCAGTGCCACGCTGTATCTCGACACATCAGGCGAATCGCTATTCAAGCGCGGCTGGCGGCTCGACAAGGGCGAAGCCCCGCTGCGCGAAAACCTGGCAGCCGGCCTGCTCGCACTCTCTAACTGGGACCCATCCGCGCCCCTGCTTGATCCCTTCTGCGGCAGCGGTACCATCTTGATCGAAGCCGCCTGGATCGCCCTGGGCGTGCCGCCGGGGATCTGGCGCCCGTTCGGTTTCGAACGTCTGCGCCACCACGATGCGCGCCACTGGCGCGACCTGAAAGACGACGCGCGCACACGCATCGCTACACAGATCGACACGCCTCTGGTCGGCTACGATATCGACCCGCGCGCCATCGAGGCGGCGCGTGCCAACCTAGAGCGCGCCTGGCTCACCCCCGACACCATACGGTTTGAAACCGGTGATGCCCGCACGGTGCCGCCGCCCGCACCAGAAGGCTGGATCGTCACTAACCCGCCCTACGGAGAACGACTGCCCGGCGATACAACACTCTGGGCGGACTGGGCCAGCAACCTCAAGCAGCATTACAGCGGCTGGCGAGTCAACATCATCTCCAGCGATCACGATCTGCCGCGCCACTTGCGCCTTAAACCGCTGCGCCGCTACCCCTTGCACAATGGTGCGCTGGACTGCCGGCTGTTCACCTTCGAGATGGTGCAGGCCAGCTATCGCAAGGACCACAGCGGGTCGTAGCATCCGGTTTCCACGTTTCTGTCCTTCGATATCCTGTACGCATTACACGGCAGTGTGGATTGTGCGTTGCACCATTGCGCTACGCGCCATCCACAGGGGCCCGTCCCGCACGACCCGCGTCCCTTTTGCGCAACAGTACCCTGCTAGTTATATTGCACCGCAAAAAATCCTTGCTATGACTCGGGTTTACCCCTATAATTCGGGTTAACCCTGAACGAAACGTTCAGCAATCACTGCAAGAAGGCACCGCGATGAACCACGTCAACCACGACATCCGTCTTACCGACGAACTTGAGCGTCAACTCATGATGAAAGCCATCGAAGAGCAGTACCGCTTCAAGCCGCTCGTTTCCCTCAAGAAATTGTTCGCCAACGTGTTTGGCGTGAGCACGAAGCCTGCCGCTTCGGTTGGTCAAGCCGCGCACCACGCAAGCTGATTTCCCCTTCCAGGTTGTCTCCTCCTGGCTGCGCGTTTTCCGCGCAATGAGCCGCCCGGCATCATGGGGCGGCTTTTTTATTGTCTGTTGCATAAATGACGCATAATAGCGGTCGTTGTCCGAACCGCGTTTTGCCATGCAACCCACTCCATCCGCTAATTTTCTCCGCGTCAGCCGCCGCCGACGCTTTGCATGCATGATGTACGAAGGCGTATTGCTGTTCGGCGTCATATTCCTGGCCAGCCTTGTCCTCGACACGCTCACCCAAAGCCGCAGTGGGTTGATGCTGCGCCACACACGCCAGGCGGTCGTATTCATCGCAATGGGTGTGTACTTTGTGGGCTGTTGGCGGCTCAAGGGCCAAACCCTTCCTATGAAAACCTGGCACATCCGGCTGGTCGATACCGCCGGCGCCAGGCCAGGCGTCATTCGTCTGATACTGCGCTACCTGCTGGCGTGGGTGCTACCGCTCCTCGCCGCGCTGGCTGTCCTGCGCCTGTCGCAGTTCACTGGCTACGCGTCCACCGATTTGCTCATTGTCTTCACGCCTTTCGCCGGCTTCATCTGGACATGGTTCGATCGAGATGGCCTATTCCTGCATGATCGGGTGCTGGGCACACGGCTGGTCCAGGCGCCACAAGCGCCTCGCACCGCTTCCCGCTCCGTATAAACCCTAGGCCTAATCTCTTTCGAAGCGACAGGGATTGCACAGAAGCAGCTTGTCGTTCATGCTTCACGTTACGTCGGCGCCGACCCCGTCCCGTTGAAACAAGACGATAATGAACGATCAATACACGGAGCTTTACCAGTCGTTTCAGTGGCTAGTCCCCACCCAGTTCAGTATTGCGCAGGCCTGCGTCTACCGGTGGGCGGAAAACACACTGGAAGGGCGCCGCATCGCCATCTACTACGAACGCGACGACGGGCAGCGGGATATCTGGACATACACACGTGTCAGCGATATTGCGCAAAAGTTGGCCAATGGCTTCATCAAAATGGGCGTCGTGCCAGGCGACCGCATTGCACTGGCACTGGGGCAACGGCCCGAAGGCGTCGCCACCCTCATGGCAATCCTCAGTGTCGGCGCCGTCGCCGTGCCGTTGCCAGGCTCGCTGGGGGTCGATGGCGCCATTGCTCGCCTACGCGATTGCGGCGCCCGTATCGCCGTAGTCGATACGGCCAGCGGGCCCGACATTATCCAGGCCCAGGCGCGCTGCCCTACCCTTACCCAGATTATCGCCATCGATTTCCAGCACGACACCGTCATGTCGTGGCGTACGCTGCTGGCGCGCCAGAATAATATTTTCAAGCCGCTGAACACCCGTGCCACTAGCCCTGCCGTGCTACTTTATACTGCGGGCGGTACCGGCACACCCAAAGGCGTGTTGCTGTCGCATGCAACCCTTATCGGCACCTTGCCCGGTTTCGTTGCCGCACAGAATTGGTTTCCGCAACAGAACGATATCTTCTGGACCAGCACCGAATGGTCCGGTGTGGGTCTGTTCGGCGGCCTGTTGCCAGCGCTCTACTTTGGGCACGCAGTGGTGGCCACCGCTCCACGCCCCACGCCGGCCATGGCATTGGATATTATCGGCCGCTATCGTGTCAGCAACGCACACGTCCACGCTGGCCTGCTGAACGAGATGGCCCAGACGCTGCCCACCTACATACGGCCAGAGAATTTCCCGTTACGCGCGCTCTCATGCAGCGCCGAAACCCTTACCGCCAGTACGCTGGCATGGTCAAAAGAGGCTTTGGGGGTCACTGTCAACGAAACATATGGCCAAACTGAAGCGCACACCATCATCGGCAACAGCCATCGCCGCTGGCCAGTTCTGCCTGGCAGCATAGGGCGCGCTTTTCCCGGCCACCGCGTTGCGGTGCTCGATGCCGCCGGGAGGCCTTGCCGGCCTGGCGCGGTAGGCGAAATCGCCGTGCGGCGCACCGATATCCACGGCCATGCAGACCCTGTCCTGTTCCTGGGTTACTGGCAGGACGACGCACGCACCCAATCACGCTTCAGCGGCGACTGGTATCTCACGGGCGACATGGCGTCCGTGGATGGCGATGGCTACTTCTGGTTTGCCGGCCGTAGCGACGACGTGATCCACACGGCGGGCCATCGCATTGGGCCGGCAGAGATCGAAGCCTGTCTCAAGAGCCATAGTGCCGTCGACCAGGCGGCCGTCATCGGCAAGGCCGATCCTGGCCACGGCGCCTTGGTCAAAGCCTATGTGGTGCTCAGGCCTGATGCTCGCGGCGACGATAGCGAACTCCTACGCCAGCAACTACGCGAGCACGTGCGCACCCAACTGCCAGCCTACCAGACGCCGCGTGAAATCGAGTTCGTAGACAGCTTGCCCTGCACCAGTGCCGGCACCCTGAGGCGTCACGTCTTGCGGGCGCGCGAATCACAACGCACCGCACAGCCCAGCATTGATCCAATCAGCTTAGGCGATGAAGCGATGGGCTAAAATGGCCCCATGAACGATCAACTCCAAAAGTTTCTTTCGCCCGACAACAGCACGCGCGTCCAGGCTGTCCGCGTCACTTCCGCATGGCAAACCGGGCTGGCCCACCAACAGTTGCCCGGTTGTGTGCAGCGCCTGTTGGGCGAACTTGTTTCGGCCGCCGTCCTGCTTGCCTCCAACATCAAATTCGACGGTTCTCTGGTGCTGCAGTTGCAGGGCGATGGGCCCATCGCCCTGGTCGTTGTCGAATGCACGGCCGACCTCAGCATACGCGCCACCGCGTCGCTGCGCGAAGGCCAGCAGGTGCCCGAAGAAGGGTCGCTGCAATCCCTGCTCAATACCCAAGGCAAGGGCCAGTTCATTGTCGTCCTGGATCCCACCAGCCGCATGCCCGGCATGTCACCCTATCAAGGGGTGGTGCCCCTCGAAGGCGATACAGTGGCTGAGGTGCTGCAGGCTTACATGCGCAATTCAGAGCAACTCGATACGCGCTTGTGGCTGGCGGCAGATGGCCAGCGCAGTGCCGGCCTGTTGCTGCAAAAATTGCCTCGGCATGGCGGCCATCGTGGCGGCCCCGAACAAAGTGATCTCGAAGCCTGCGCCGATGAAACCTGGAGCCGCCTCACCCAGCTCGCACAAACGGTCCAGGCCGATGAGCTGCTCGAACTTGATACTGCAGCCTTGATGCATCGGCTTTTCTGGCAAGAATCTCTTACGGCATTCGATCCGCAGCCCGTACGCTGGCACTGTCCCTGTTCGCGAGAACGCGTGGCAGGCATGCTGCGCACCCTGGGCCGCGAAGAGGTCGAAGACATCTTGCAGGAATTTGGGCAGGTCAATATTACCTGCAACTTCTGCGGCAAACCCTATGCTTTCGACAACGTCGACTGCGCCGAATTGTTTATCGAACACCCTGGTGCCCACGGTTCGCGCAGTGCGCTGCACTGAACGCACGGAGCATGTCGGCTCGCGCACGGTTGTCCAACGCATAATCGCGCTAAAACTGAGCGATCCGTAATTTCCACGGGTCGACGGCTGAACGGGCGGACGGCACACTGGCCCAATGTTACTTTCTACTCGGCCCGTCTACGTCCGCCTATCACTCTCGTCCTTAGCCTCGTTCGCCCCAGTGCGCAGCAACGGCCAGCTCGGCGCAAGCATGGCAGAATTTACCGTCATCGCCGGGATATTATTCAGCCTTGCCTTGGGCGCTTTCGAGGCCGCGCGCTGGTTTTCCACTCGGCAGATGCTGAGCTTGGCGCTGCTTGAAGCCGGGCGCGCCGGCATCGTACATCATGCCCATCCTGATGCCATTGCATCGGCATTCGAGCAGGGGCTGCGCCCGCTCACTGCCCGCGGGCGCGCGCCCTCTAAAACATCAGGTCATCCACGCGTACAGGCATGGCAGGCACACCCATTTGGCAGCCCTCATGGCCCTCCCTCGTGGCGAACAAGTACCGCACATAGCGCCCTCCCTGTCTGGCAGATAGAGATCCACTCGCCCATACTCGCCGATTTTCGCAACTTCTCTGATCCTGGCCTACGGCACCTGGGTGTACCGCATGCGGCCATCAATAACCATTATCTGCACGAGCAGCATATGCACCGCCAGGCAGGGCAGCGCCAAGAGCGCTGGGTCGCAGCGGCCAACTCACTTGCAGCAGGCCAAAAACACATGCACAGAAACCATAAGGTGGGCGAGACCGAGCTTCGTCAAGCGCGCCGCAGCATTTACGAGGCCAACACACTCACGCTGCGGCTGACCTACGCTCTCAAGCCTCTGGTGCCAGGTATCGCCGGCGTTCTGCGCACCATAGGCAAGGGCTCGAACACACCAGCCGGCCGCATCATGGCGCGCGGGCACCTACCGATCAGATGCGAAATCAGCCTGATGATGCAATCGCATCCCGTGGAATGGCCGATGCGCAGCGGCGGCCCGATTGTACGCGCCACCACAAAATAAAACCCCATCCGGTCCAACACTGGATGGGGTTCCTTGGAACCATCATACTAGGTACCACGGCAATCGACGGCGCGCACATTCCTGCCTAAGCACACCGCAGGTGGGTGGGCGCGCCGAGCCAGCGATCAGATACCGCCCATGCACAGATACTTGATCACCATGTAGTCGTCCAGCCCGTAGTGCGAGCCTTCGCGACCCAGGCCGGATTGCTTGACGCCGCCGAAAGGCGCGGCCTCATTGGAAATGATGCCCGTGTTGATTCCGACCATGCCATATTCCAGCGCTTCGGCAACACGCCAAACACGGCCGATATCGCGGCTATAGAAGTATGCAGCCAACCCGAACTCTGTGTCGTTGGCCAGCTTGATCACTTCCTCGTCGGATGAGAACTTGAACAGCGGCGCCAGCGGGCCGAATGTTTCCTCGCGCGCCACCTTCATATCGCTGGTGACACCTGCCAGAATAGTGGGTTCAAAAAACGTTTTGCCCAGCGCGTGCGGCTTGCCACCCGCCAGGAGGGTAGCCCCCTTATCCAAAGCATCAGCAATGTGTTCCTTGATCTTTTCCACCGCAGCGCCGTCGATCAACGGGCCTTGCGTCACACCCGGCTCTTCACCATTACCAATCTTCAGGTCAGCCACCGCAGCCACCAGCTTCTTGCTGAAGGCATCGTAGACCTTCTCGTGCACATACATGCGATTTGCACACACGCATGTCTGACCGGCATTGCGATACTTGCTGGCCATCGCACCCTCCACGGCAGCATCCAGATCAGCATCGTCAAATACGATAAAGGGCGCGTTGCCGCCCAGCTCCATCGACACCTTCTTGATCGTGCCGGCACTCTGTTGCATGAGCAAGCGTCCGATCTCAGTAGAGCCCGTAAACGTAACCTTGCGCACCAGGTCGTTGCTGGTCATCTCCCCGCCAATAGCCGACGCCGATCCCGTCAGCACCGAAAAAACACCTGCCGGCACACCTGCCTCTTCGGCCAGAACAGCCAAAGCCAACGCCGAGAACGGTGTTTGCGTGGCAGGCTTGACGACGATAGGGCAACCTGCGGCAAGTGCCGCTGCGGCCTTGCGCGTGATCATCGCGGACGGAAAATTCCAGGGTGTGATCGCCGCACATACCCCGATTGGTTCTTTGGTGACGACAATGCGTTTGTCCGCGGACGGCGAGGGAATCGTGTCGCCATAGGCGCGCTTGCCCTCTTCGCCATACCATTCCAGATATGAGGCCGCATAGGCGATCTCACCGCGCGACTCGGCCAACGGCTTGCCCTGTTCCGCCGTCATGATGAGCGCCAGGTCTTCAGTATTGGCGATCATCAAGTCGAACCAACGCCGTAGGATACCGCCGCGTTGTTTGGCAGTCATGGCCCGCCACTTTCTCCATGACCGATTTGCCGCTTCGATCGCGCGTCGAGTCTCGGCAGCCCCCATCTTGGGAATGGTGCCCAGCTCCTTGCCCGTAGCGGGGTTGTTCACCGCGATTTTCTCACCGCCATCCGCATCGCACCATGTACCATCGATATAACATTGTTGCCGGAGCAGATCCGGCCGATTCAACTTCAACATCATCCATCCCTCGTTTTTAAGATCATGTAATAAAACAAAAGCGCTTTGTGGCTCAGACCCCAAGCGCACTCTTTTCCGTACAGTCGGCTGGGCACAGCCAAGCATAGTTGCCGTTGTATTCAATACATAGGTGTCGGTACCGTGTACTGAGTTGCTACACCGCACAACGCCACACCACGCCAGACCACACCACGCTATGCTATGCCCTGTTGCTGTTTGAAACGCTTCATGCCTCGATCAAGCATACACAGCCAATCAAATTTCCACTCCTATCTTGCTTATCTGAACAGACTGTCTTGTTTTCTGTTCAAGCATTTGATTTCAGCGGTTATTCTAACTCTAGCAGCCTTACAACTTGAAGCGCTTCAAGTGTTATTGTTTGATTGTTGCAGCCTTATATTCCAATGTCAATGAGAAACGTGGTCGGCTGCAACGCAGCACGACAGCAGTCCGCCAGCCCACACATTCTGCCGGCACAAATAAGAAGCGCTCACCGGGGAAGAAGCGCTCAGCGCACACAGGCGGCGGTGGCGTTCTCTTTTCACACCCTGGGTGGTGCGCCGGCGCTTTGCCTGGTTTTG
>NZ_JAJJOZ010000014.1:0-55008 GCF_021653995.1 Paracandidimonas lactea | reverse complement strand
GGGGGGGCGGGCACCGTGCCACACTGCGGCATACCCGCTACAATGAACTAAAGAGAATGCCATAGAGATGGAGGCTGGCGTGGCACATTCCTGCATAAACGTTCTGTATTTTGCCCAAGTGGCCGAACTGGCCGGGCTCAGGCAAGAAAGCCTGCCGCTGGCCGCTCCCATTAGCGGTGCCGAATGGCTGACCCAACTCGAAGGCCGTTACCCTGCGCTTGCACCCACCGCGCGGCTCAAATTGGCGATCAATCAGCAACGTTCGCCGCATCAGGCCATCATACAGCCCGGCGACGAGGTTGCCGTCTTCGAACCCGTGACGGGCGGCTGACGCTGGCCGTCACCGTCAAGCTCGGATATCAACCATGACCACCACCCTCCCCCTGAATGGCGCTGCCGCATCGAACACGACGACGGCACACCCGCAAACGTACCCAGCAGATACCTCTGGCGCAGCCAGCCCGGTGAACGACACGCGGCCGCAGGCCTCCAGCATTTGGGTACAGGAGCAGGATTTCGACAGCGCCGCCTTGGTGGCGGGCATGCGCCAGCGCACCGCCGGCCGTGCGGGTGCGCTGGTCAGTTTTACCGGATATGTGCGGGATTACACGCCCGACACCCCCACACACACCCTGTTTCTTGAGCACTACCCCGGCATGTGCGAACGCGAACTGCACGCGCTGTGCGCCACCGCGCGAGCGCGCTGGGACGTACAAGACTGCCTGATCGTGCATCGGGTGGGTGAGCTGCACAACACCGACCAGATCGTTTTCGTAGCCGTCGCCAGCGCTCACCGCGGCGATGCCTTCCGCGCCTGCGAGTTCATCATCGACGCCCTGAAGACACGCGCGCCGTTCTGGAAGCGTGAAGCGCTCGCGAATGGCGAGCGCTTCTGGGTGCAACAGCGCGAGTCGGATGCGGACAAGACCAATGCATGGGAATCCGGTGCCGCGCCGCCCTGAATCCCCACGCAGCGCCAACGCATCTGTCATCGGTAACCTCACTATATCGAACCCTCTCTCATGAGCAAAGCGACCCCAGGGCAAGCCACCCTGCCCCTGAACTGTGCAGTCATCACCATCTCCGACACCCGCGAAGCCACCAACGATACATCAGGCGACTACCTGGCCGAAAGCCTGCTGGCCGCTGGCCATCGTTGTGTACAACGGGTGATCTGCAAGAGCAGCCTGTACGAAATCCGCAAGCACATGAGCGACTGGATTCTCGACGCCGGCATTCAAGTCATCCTGGCCAACGGCGGCACCGGCTACTCGCACCGCAAATCCACGGCAGCGGCTGTCACACCGCTGCTCGACCAGACAATTACCGGCTTCGGTGAATTGTTCCGTTATCTGTCTTACAAAGATATCGGCAGCTCGATGCTGCAATCCGATGCCTTTGCCGGCATCGCCAACAATACCCTTATCTTCTGCCTACCCGGCTCCACCAAGGCGTGCCAGACCGCATGGGAAGGCATCCTGCGCGAACAACTCGACAGCACTCACCGCCCCTGCAATTTCGGAGCTTCGTTCCATGCTTGATTTCGACGACGCGCAGCAGCGCCTGGCCGCCGCTGGCGGCGTGCCCACCATCACCGAAAGCTGTCCGCTTTCCCAGGCGAGCGGCCGCGTGCTGGCGCAAACATTATTCGCCACGCTAGATCTCCCGCCCGCCGACAACAGCGCCATGGACGGCTATGCAATCCGCCATGCCGATTACGCACCCGGCCGGGCGCTGCCGATACAGCAACGCTGCTTTGCGGGCGAAAAGCCACAGGCGCTGGTAGCGGGCCAAGCAATCCGCCTCTTTACCGGTAGCTTGATTCCCGAAGGTGCCGATACGGTGGTCATGCAGGAAGACGCGGAGGAAGCCGACAACGCCGTTACCCTCACTCTCGCCCCCACGCTTGGCACGCACGTAAGACGGCGTGGCGAAGATGTGGCCCAGGGCAAGCAGCTACTGGCGCGCGGCACACTGCTGCGCGCGGCTGAACTGGCCTTGCTGGCCTCGCAAGGCTACGCCGAGGTGCCGGTCTTTGCCCGCCTGAAAATCGGCCTGCTGACCACCGGCGACGAGCTTGTCGCGCCAGGCACGCCACGTGACGAAGCACAGATATTCAACTCCAACAGCCCCATGCTGGCGGCGCTGGCCGCAGGCCTGGGCGCGCAGGTCGTGCATACCCTGCACGCGGCGGATACCGCATCCGCCCTGGATGATGCCTTCCAGACGCTGCTGCGCGATTGCGATCTCATCCTGACGGTGGGCGGCGTATCCGTGGGCGAAAAAGACTTGGTCAAGCCCACCATCGAACAACTGGGGGGTACGCTGGACATGTGGCGTGTACGCATGAAGCCGGGCAAGCCCGTTGCCTTCGCACGCATACAGGGCAAGCCCGTGGTGTGCCTGCCTGGCAACCCGGTATCGGCCTTCGCCGTGTTTACCCTGCTAGTGACACCCCTGGTGCGAGCCATGCAAGGCCGCGCCGATACCCTGCCCCCGGTTGGGTTCGGCACGCTCGCGACATCTCAAGTGTTCCAGGAAAAGCGCGACGATTTTTTGCGGGTGCGTGCCGAACCCCGGGCTGATGGGCTGCCGCAGCTTGTGCCCTATGCGCAGCAGGGTTCGGGCATCATCAGCGCTTTGCCGTGGGCCAGCGGCCTGGCTCGCGTCCCGGCTGGCGCAAGCACCGGCAATGGCGCCGTGCTGCGGTACTACGACCTGGCACACTGGCTGGCATAACCCCGCAGCGCGCCCACGCGCCGCACGGTATGCCGCCAAGCATTCTCGGCGCTGCGCAGCACATGCGCTCAGGCTGACACCACCCCGACCACCCCGGCACGCACCAGCGCGTCGGCCAGCGCCATGAACTGTGCCACTGATAGTTCTTCGGCACGCGCCGTTGCCGGGATGCCCAACCCGTCCCAATCAATATGGCCCGCCCACTCCGACAAGCCGCGCCGCAGCATTTTGCGGCGCTGCGCGAACGCCCGCGCCACTACTTGCTCAAAAGCGCGCTCGCTGAGCGGCTTCGGCCTGTTTTCGGGCAGCGGCACCATGCGCACCACCGCGGATACCACGCGAGGCGGCGGATCGAAGGCCTCGGGCGGCACATCGAAGAGCTTCTCCATGCGGTAGCGCGACTGGAGCATAACGGACAAACGGCCATAATCGGCCGTGCGCGGCGCCGCAACCATGCGATCGATCACCTCTCGCTGCAGCATGAAGTGCTGGTCCAGCACTTGGCTCGCGCATCCCAGCAAATGGAATAACAATGGGCTCGAAATGTTATAGGGCAGATTGCCCACGATGCGCAGCCGCTCGCCCAAGCCCGCAAAGTCAGTCTTGAGCGCATCGGCCTCGACGACAGTGAGCCGATTGGCCGGATAGTTCAGACGTAGCCGGGCGGCCAGGTCGCGATCGATCTCGACAACTGTCAGGTGGTCCAGCGCCCCGAGCAGCGGCGCGGTCAGTGCGGACAGGCCGGGGCCGATCTCCACGACTGCGTCGCCCCGCGCGGGTGCGATAGCACGCACAATGGCGTCAATGACGCCCTCGTCAACCAGAAAATGCTGGCCGAATCGTTTGCGGGCTTGATGAACCATCTGTGTCAGCGCCGCCCGCTGCTCGACTGCGGATCAAGACGGTTGTCGATATAGGCTCGGCCACGCAATTGATTGAGCCATTCTTCGACGGCCGGCTCAAGCCTGCGCTCGAACAGGGCCCGACGCGCCTGCATCCGCTTGTATTCATCGCCCATGTCTTTGCTGCGGCGTTCGATCACTTCGATCAGGTGCCAGCCAAACTGGGATTGCACCGGTTGGCTCAGTTGCCCCGGCTGCAGCCCGTTCATGGCCTGCTCGAAGGCAGGCACCGTTTCACCGGGCGTCAGCCAGCCCAGATCGCCGCCTTGCGGTGCAGTCGCGTCTTCAGAGTAGCGCTTAGCCAAATCGGCAAATTTTTCGCCGTTTTCGATGCGCTGACGCAGTTGAACCAGCCGTGTGCGGGCCTGCTCATCTGTCATGACCTTGGATGTCTTGATCAGAATGTGGCGCGCATGTGTCTGCGTGACCATCATGGGGCCCTGCTGGCCCGTGACAGGCGCGGCAGGCTCCGCTTGCGGCGCAGCCTGTGCGCGTGCGGGACCGGACTGGCCGCGCGTCAGGACTTTGAGAATGTGAAAACCATTGCCGCTCTGGATGATGCCACTGACCTGGCCTGCCTGCAGATCGCGGGTAGCCTGAACGAAGAGATCCGGCCACCCCGCCACTGGCCGCACCCCCATGTTGCCACCCTCGAGCGCCTGCGGGCCGTCAGAGGACGATGCCGCCACGCCGGCGAAATCAGCGCCGCCGCGCACTTTGGCGAGCAGCCCCTCGGCCTTGCGCCGCAACTCGGCAACCTGTGACGACGATGCACCCTCGGGCACCGCCACGAGAATCTGCGCAATGCCCAATACTTCGGGCCCCGTCGCAGCGGGCGCGGGCGCAGCAGGCGCGGCGCCCGCCTGGGGTTGCTTGGACGCCGCCGCTTGCCCGCCCTGACTGCGCAAGAAGGCATCGATTTCGGCATCGGAAATCATAATGGTGCTGTCGACCGCCCGCTGGCGCAACATATCGAAGCGCACTTCATCGCGCAGGCTGTCGAGATAGTCAGACCACTTGATGCCGGATTTCTCGATCTCCGTACGTAGCTGGGCCGTAGAGATCCGGTTACGCTGGGCAATGGTGTCCAGCGCACGCTGCACCTGGGCGTCATTGACGCGAACACCAAGCCGGTCGGCCTCCTGGCGCTCGAGTTCCTGCGTGATCATGCGCTGCAATACTTGCTTGCGCAGCACATCGTCGGGCGGAACAGGGATGTTCTGCTGGCGCAGTTGCTGGCGTGCGGACTGCGTCTGGGTTTCGACCTGCCGCAATGTGATCACGTTTTTGTTTACAACGGCAGCAATACCGTCGACGAATTCAGGCGCCGCCTGGCTGGCGGCAGGCTTGGCCGCCTTGGCCGGTGCGGCAACCGTTGCAACAGCGGGCAGCAACCCGGCCAGCAGGCCGGCAAGCAGCACTGCAAGCCAGGGCGTCGCACCCATCTGGTGCGTCTTGGCATGCTTACTTCGCATTATTCATACCTCTCGAAAGTGGTTTTTTCCGGTATAGGTGTCGCGACGGGCTCGTAGCCGATGACGCGGTCTTTGAGCAGGCTCATTGGATCGCTGCCCAATGAGCCCAGCCCTGCAAGTTCAAGCTGGAAGAAGACGGCGCTGTTCACGTCTTCACGTGACACTGCATAGCGCTGCATCACCACGCGTGCTGTCCAACAGCAATCGCCCTTGTACTCAAGCCCCATGATGGATTGCGTATTACGCTTTTCCTGCAAGGAGTAATCGTAACGACCCATCGCGTACAGCTTACGGGTAAGCGGCCACTGCCCCGTCAGGCTCGCCTGTTCGCGTGTGCGGTCGGCATCAGGGCTAAGCACCAAGGTGGGATCGTCGATCATGCGGATATCGCGTTCGTAGCGATACGACAGGCCCAGCGTTGCAAGCCGTTTGGGCATCCAGCGAATACCCGCCGACATGCGATTGCGCTCTTTGGACTCGGGGCTGACCTGCGCATCGAAGCGCACACTGAACTTGTCGGTAAGCGCGGCCTTCATGCCAAAGAGATAATCCGAGCGGCGGTTGGTGCGCGGCTCACGATACAACGTAACCTTCTGGTCGGCAAAATAGAAACGCTGCGCGGCCGACAGCGACAGACGTTCGAAACCGCTGTCTTCGTCCAGCCATCGCGAAGTGAGCCCGAGAGTGACCTGGTTGGCATTGGCGATGCGGTCCCAGCCGCCCGAGAAGATGTTTTCGTCGAAGGCCTGGGAAAAGTTGAACGCGGCCTGCGCCGTATCGTAGATGGGGATATCGGACTGATCGCGGTAAGGCACATACAGATAGTACATTCGCGGCTCCAGCGTCTGGATGGCGTTATTGCCGAAGAGCGTGGTCTTGCGCTCGAAGGTCATCCCGCTGTCCAGCGAAAGTATCGGCAGCGCACGCGTGTGCGTGTCGGGCCGGCCCGCAAAATATGGCAGGTCGTCAACATACCAATCGGTGCTGTATTGGCTCAGGTGCAAGCCGGCCTTGGGGGTGATGTACCAGCCCGGACGGACAATAGGGTGAGACACCGAGGTATACGATGTCATACGGGTGCCGTCGGGCGCCCGATGGCGCGTCCGCCACGGATCAAAGATGCTGCCAGTGTAGCGGCCCGTGTAGTACGGCATGCGAAACTTGGTGGCGTAGTTCTCGGACACGACGTCGAACCCGCCCCAGTTGTAGCGCGCACCCCGCACAAAGAGCTCGGGCAGCTTGTCGTACTGCGGCGTCATGTAATAGCCAAGCGTGGCATCTTGCAACGTCTGGTATTTATAGGCCGCCACACTGGCGTAAAAATACTTGCTGCCGCCCCAAGACAATGCCGCGGAACTGGGCAAGTAGTTGAGGGTGGAGTCTGTCAACCCAAACGAGGAGAAATCGCGGAAATAGTCGTCGTCAGACACCCGGCGGACATCGAACGAGGCATTGAAGCCGCCACCCAGGCTTTGGCGATGCTGCGCCATCAACAGCCAGCGGCTGTCGCCCGTAAGGCGATCGCTGCCAAGATAGGTGCCGTCCACCTGCCCACTGTAAGTGCTGCCAAGATAACGGAACTGCCCGCCAAGCTGCAGCCCGCGCTTGGACAGATAACGGGGCGCCAGTGTGGCATCGTAATTTGGCGCCAGGTTAAGGTAGTATGGTACCGACAGATCGAAGCCGCTTTGCGACGACATGCCATAAGTAGGCAGCAGAAAGCCTGATTTGCGTTCTTTCTTGATCGGAAAGGTAAGATACGGCGAGTACAGAATAGGCACATTTTTGAAATACAGCACGCCGTTGCGCGCCACGCCTTCGTTTTCTTCGAAATCCAGGTCGACCCGCGGCGACGAGATATACCAAGACGGCTCGGGACACGGGCAACCAGCGTAGACGACGTCTGTCAGGCGCATGCGGCTCTTGCTGAAAATATCGGCCCGTGTGGCCACCCCGGTGCCGCCCGCGGCGCCAAGCCAGAAATTCGGCTCGGTGACTTCGCCCGTATCGCTGTCGACATTGAAATCCATGGCCGTGCCACGCACAATGCTGCCTTCGCGCATGATAAGGCCATTGCCGCGCACACGCGCCTGCCCGGTGGCGCGGTCGTAGTCGATATAGTCGCCTTTGACCACGGAATCAATGCGGCGCACCTCAGCCGAGCCTTTCAGGATGATGCGGCCATCCTGGGTGGTTTCCATCTTGTCGGCCACCGTGAAGGCCGAGATCTCGCTGTCGTTGACATTGCTGTGCAGGGACAGCCGGGGCGCCACACGCAAACTACCAGCCTGCGCCTCGGGCGCCTCAGACGCTGCACCCTGCGCGCCGGCGCGCTGCTGCGCCTGCGCCGCCGGCACAGAGCCAAGAGCGATGAGTATTGCCCACCAGACCAAACGCACGAGGATGAAGCCTCCTGAAAAACCGAATATTATTATGCCCGCGCTCCGTTACCGGGTCTGGCACCCGGTATTATAGAGACAGCAGTCATGCGGCATGCATGATTAAAGCATGCCGGCGCCGCTCCCGTCCCCGCGATTTCCCCTCTGATATGAATCTTGTTACCAATCCTGGCCGCGACACCCGGCGCGATGCAATGCTGCAATGGCTGGGCGTCATTGCGCCCTCGCATAGCCTAGACTTGTCCACACTCGAGCCCGCTTCGGCCGACGCCAGTTTCCGGCGTTATTTCCGCCTCCGCGCGGGGCCGGGCACGGCAATCGTGATGGACGCGCCACCCAGCCACGAAGACTGCCGGCCATTCGTGCATGTCACCCGCCTGCTGCACGACGTGGCACTTAACGTACCGCGGGTTCTGGCACAGAATCTGGACGACGGTTTTCTGCTGCTGTCCGATCTTGGCCGGGATACTTTTTATCACGCAATCGGAGAGGGGCTGGACGACGCCCGCCTGCAATCCATGTATCGCGGCGCGCTGGGCGCGTTGGTGCGCATGCAGCAGGCTTCCACCACCGGCTTGGCCGCCTTCGATGCACGACGCCTGCTCGACGAGCTATCGGTTTTCCCCGAATGGTATGCGCGCACGCATTGTCAGGCCGAACTCACCGCTGTCGAACAAGATGCGCTGGGCAGCACCTTTGGCATGCTAGTGGCCGACAACGCCGCTCAGCCCCACGTACTGGTCCATCGCGACTTCCATTCGCCCAACCTGATGGTCGGCGCCCACGACGACGCCCCGGGCATCATCGATTACCAAGACGCCCTCGCCGGCCCCATCACCTACGACATCGCCTCGCTAGTCATGGATGCCCGCACCACATGGGAAGAGCCTCAACAGCTCGACTGGGCAATCCGTTACTGGCAGGCAGCGCGGTCGGCAGGCCTACCGGTGGGCGACGATTTCGCCGAATTCCACCGCGCCTACGAATGGATGGGCCTGCAGCGCAACTTGCGCATTCTGGGCGTGTTCGCCCGACTGTCGCACCGCGACGGTAAACACCACTACCTGGATCACATGCCGCGGGTCAGCGCCTATGTACGCCAGGTGGCTGCCCGCTACAACGTCTTCCGCCCTCTGCTTCGCATTCTCGACAGGCTCGAAAACCGCCAGGCCGCCACAGGGTTCACCTTTTGATGCGCGCCATGATCCTGGCGGCCGGGCGGGGCGAACGCATGCGGCCATTGACAGACAGCGTCCCGAAGCCATTGCTGCGGGCCGGTGGCAAGCCCCTGATTGCCTGGCATATCGAGCGCCTGGTCGCTGCCGGCATTACCGACATCATCATCAACCACGCGTGGTTGGGCGACCAGATCGAGCAGGCATTGGGCGATGGCAGCACATTCGGCGCCCGGCTTGCCTATTCGCCCGAACCGCCCGGGGCACTCGAAACCGCGGGCGGCATCGCCCAGGCCTTGCCGTTTTTCCATGAGCAGCCTTTTCTGGTCGTGAATGGCGATGTGTGGTGCGATTGGCCAGCCACCCAAGCACCCGCCTTCGCCCGCGCCCTTGCCGATTCGGGCCGCAGCGCCTGGCTGCTGCTGGCCGATAACCCGCCCCAGCATCCACAGGGCGACTTCTGCCTGCTGCCCGACGGTACGGTACACGACAAAGCCGCAGACACTGGCGCGGGTCAAATCCTTACATTTTCGGGCATTGGCATTTACACACCCGCATTGTTCGCCCCCATCACCCCCGGCATGCGGGCGCCGCTTGCGCCGCTGCTGCGCCACGCAATGCTTGCCAGGCAAGTCACGGGCACCCGCCATGCGGGCGCCTGGGAAGACATCGGCACACCCGAGCGCCTGAGCGCACTCGATCGGCGCCTGGGCACGGCTTCCCGCGCCTGACGCCACTGCGCCCAGGCGCCCAGGCGCGGCAGTGGCCGCCGCGGGCTGGCCTCCAACAGCACTGCATTTGGCAAACGCAACGCCCGACCCGGCACCGGTATGGATATGTCCAGTCACCTTATCCGCACTACAAAATACAGCTATTTCTATCAAATCGAAACCAACACGACTGCACTACTGTCCGCATCACAGAATCTGGTCTATGCTTAATGGTTTTTCTGGGGCACTGCCTCTTGCTCCCATTTCGCCACGCCAGGATCCCTGCCCATGTTCGGTTCGCGCAAACGTAATGTCTTCACCCCCACCGCCTACGGCTCGGCACGCCGCTCGCGGCGCATACCGCGCTGGTTTTTGCTGCTGCTAGCCGGCATCGTGCTAGGCGCTGGCGGCCTGCTGTTCCTGCAAAAAAGCTACGGGCCGCAGCGTCTCACCGTCGAACAGTCAGAACAACTGCACTACGACTTGAACAGCCTGGGTATCGACAAGCAGCGCCTGCAGTCCGAGCTGGCACAAACTAGCCGCAGTCTGTCCGAAGCCCAAACCAGGCTGACCGCGCAAGAAAAAGCGCTGACTGAAGCGAATGCCAGTGTCGAGACGCTCAAGAAAGATGTAGCGATGCTGGCCAACGCCATGCCGCCCGATCCGCGTGGCACGTCGCCTGGCATCCGGGCGGCAGATTTCAACAACCGGGATGGCCAGTTGGCCTACCAACTGCTGCTCATGCAAGATGCAAATAAAGCGGCGCAGACGTTCACCGGCCATGCAGAGATGATCGTAACGGGGCGTTACCCCAACGGCCGCACGGGTACCGTCTCGCTGCCCGCTGTCGATCTTTCACTGGGGCGCTATACACAGCTTCAAGGCATGGCCGAACTGCCCGCCGGCTTCCAGGCACGCCGCGTCACCGTGAACGTGCGAGGCCAGGGCTCGGATAAGGTCGTCGCCACGCGCACGCTGATCGTCTCGCGCTAGCAGACCGGCCGTATAGCGGCGCGGCAGCGATACGCCGCGCCATCCCAGGCCACTCCAACAACACGCAACGACATACGCAACACCACGTGGCATCGCCGGCACCGTGCCGGCGATGCTTCAACCCACATGCTGCAGAAACTCCCGCAAGCGCTGGCTGGGCGGGTTGCTCAACAGTTCGCTGGGCGGGCCATCCTCAGCAATCCGGCCGCCATCGATAAAAATCAGCCGCGTGCCCACCCGACGGGCGAACTCCATTTCGTGTGTCACCACCACCATGGTCATACCCGATTGCGCCACATCCTGCATCACCTTCAGCACCTCGTGGCGCAGCTCAGGATCCAAGGCAGAAGTAGGCTCATCAAATAGCATCAGGATAGGTTTGATCGCCAGCGCCCGGGCAATCGCCACCCGCTGCTGCTGCCCGCCTGACAACTGGCCGGGGTAATGATCCACCTTGGCCGACAGGCCCACTTTGTCCAGCAGCGCCAGCGCCTCTTCGCGCGCCTTCGCGCGCGGCAGCCCGCGCGTGTGCACTGGGCCGAACATGACGTTCTCGAGGGCCGTAAGCTGAGGAAACAGGTTGAACTGCTGGAACACCATGCCTGCCTCACGGCGCAGTTCACGCACTTGCGCGCCCTTGCCCAATACGCTCAGGCCATTGACGATGATGTCGCCACCCTGAATGGTTTCGAGGACATTGATACACCGCAGCAAGGTTGACTTGCCCGAGCCAGATGGCCCCACAATCACTACCACCTCGCCTTTTTCTATCGTCAGGTTAATGCCGTCGAGCACGGTGTTTTCGCCGAAACGTTTCACCACATTCTTGAATTCGACGATGCTCATACGATCTGTGTCCTGTGCTCAATGAATTTAAGCGTGGCCGCGATAATGCCGGTGAGTATCAGATAGATGATGGCCACAGCCCCCCAGATTTCGACCGATCTGAAATTGCCGGCTATGATCTCCTGCCCCTGGCGCGTCAGCTCCGCCACCCCGATCACGATGAACAGCGACGAGTCTTTCAGGCTGATAATGCACTGATTACCCATCGCCGGGATCATGCGCCGCAACGCCACCGGGCCAATGATGTACACCAGGATTTTCCAGAATGGCAGGCCCATTGCCTGCCCCGCTTCTTTCAGCCCCTTGGGCACCGACTGCAGCGCACCACGCACAATCTCGGCGATGTAGGCACCCGAGTTGATCACCAGTGTAAAGATGGCGGCCGGCACCGCCTCAATGCGCCATCCGGCAATCAGCGGCAGGGCAAAATAGATGAACATGACCTGCACCACAATGGGTGTACCGCGTATCACCAGAATATACACCTGCGACAAAAACGACAGCGCAATCGGAATATAAGCGGCCAGGCGCACCAACGTGGCGATCGCGATCAACACTTGCAGCAACGCCCACACCCAAGCGGGCACCCCCGGCATCACCGCCCCCAGCCAGCCCGGCAGACGCACGAGCACATACAGGCCCACCAAGGTGAGGACAGCCGCGAGAATACTCGGCCCATCGATGCGTACCCGGATATAGGTTGTGATGACACCCGTCAGAAATCCAATGATGCAGCCCCCGATGAGGCCGAGCACGGTAATCTGGATGGTGAGTTTGGCGCCATCCATGAGGCTGGGCAAAGCCGCCCAGATGACTGACCACTCGAACGACATGGCGATGGCCCCTTTAGTAAGTGTGCGCCAACGGCATGCGCACCGCCGCGGACGGAAGAATCAAAAAAGGCGACCGTCGCCTTGCGGGCAACCAGTCGCCATGACAGCTAGCGTAAGGCTACTTGAGCCAAGGTTACTTGACCTTCTCGCCAAACCATTTCGTGTACAGCTTGTCGTACGTGCCATTGCTTTGCAGGGTTTTGAGCGCATCGTTGACGACAGGCACCAGCTTGCTGCCTTTGGGGAAGGCGATGCCGTAATAATCGCCGCTCTTGAGGGCGCCAACCACTTTGACCTTGCCCTTGCCTGCTGTCTGGGCAAAGTACTGCACGTTGGGGGTGTCGTGCACCACCGCATCCACGCGCCCCGTCGCCAACTCGAGGAAGGCATTGTCGATGTTGGGAAACAGCTTGAGCTTAGCCTCAGGCACATTGGCCTTCAGGTAGTCGACCGTCGCCGTACCGATCTTCACTGCCACCGTCTTGCCCTTCAGGTCGGTGGCCGACTTGATGCCGTCGTTGTTCTGCGCCACCAGAATGGCCAGGCCGCTTTCATAGTAAGGGTCGGAAAAATCGATCACCTTTTTGCGATCGTCGCGAATCGTGATGCCGGCCAAGGCCGCATCCAGATTGCCAGTCTGCAGGCCGGGGATAATGCCGTTGAAATCCATGGGCCGCAGCTCGTACTTGAGATTGGCCTGCTTGGCGATGGCATCCCACAGATCGATGTCGAAACCCGTGTACTTGCCGTCCTGCTTGAACTCGAATGGTACAAATGCAGTGTCGGTGGCAACCAGCAGGGTTTTATCCTGCGCAACCGCGCTGCCGGCCGGTAGCGCCAGGGCGATGGTTAGCCCTGCCAGAAATGCCTTGGCTTTATTTTTAAGCATTGCGGACTCCTTTTGAGAAAAAGCAATGGTAACCGATGCGCGAACCGTGGGCCTCGGGGCCCCGCCATTTGGCAGTATCGCGCACCGGGGTGGGCCCGGGCAAACCCCGGCGTACTCAGAACGCCGGAACGATGGCGCCCTTGTACTTGGTTTCGATGAACTTCTTGATGTCGTCGTTGTTCAGCGACTTGACCAGCTTTTGTATCGCAGGATCGTTCTTCTTGGCTTCGGTCGTCACGATGATGTTGGCGTAGGGCGAATCCGAACCTTCAATGAACAGCGCATCCTTGACCGGGTTCAGCCCCGCTTCGAGCGCGTAGTTGGTATTGATCAAAGCCAGGTCGACGTCAGGCAGCACGCGCGGCAGCGTGGCCGCCTCCAGCTCCTTGAATTTCAACTTCTTGGGGTTTTCAACGATATCGCGCGACGTCGCGAGGATATTGCTTGGATCCTTCAACTTGATCAGACCCTGTTTTTGCAGCAATAGCAAGGCGCGTGCGCCATTCGACGGGTCATTGGGCAGCGCCACCAAGGCACCTTCCTTCAGATCTTTGATGTCTTTGATTTTGCTGGAATATGCGCCAAAGGGCTCGACATGCACCTTGCCGACCGTCACCAGTTTTGTACTGTGCTCTTTGTTGAAGGAGTCCAGATAAGGCTGGTGCTGGAAGAAGTTTACGTCGATATGGCCATCGGCGACCTGCTGATTGGGCTGCACGTAATCGGTGAACACCTTGATATCCAGCTCGACGCCTTCTTTGGCCAGGACAGGCTTGACGCGCTCGAGCAGCTCGGCATGCGGCACCGGCGTGGCGGCCACGCTCAGCTTCTCGGCATGCGCCGCCGTACCCAGCAGCATGGCCGCCCCCAACGCCAACACTGGCGCGAATTTCTTGAACGACATATTCACTACTCCTAAAAAAGTGCTTGGATGAGAAGCCCGGAATCGGCGATCCCTGCCATAACCCGCGCCCGCCGTTGAATCGAGCGCTTATTTTCTGCTCAAGCGGGCCACCAGCCGGTCGCCGAATACCTGCAGGATCTGCACCAGAACCACCAGAATGACCACGGTGACGATCATAACGTCAGTCTGGTAGCGCTGATAGCCGAAACGCAAGGCCAGATCGCCCAGGCCGCCCCCGCCGATCACACCCGACATGGCCGAATAGCCCACTAAAGCAATCGCCGTCACAATGACAGCGGCCACAATACCTGTGGTGGCTTCCGGCACCAACGCCATCAGCACCGTCTGCCGTGAATTCGCCCCCATGGCGCGGCATGCCTCGGACACACCTGGATCCAGCTCGCGCAAGACATTCTCGACCAACCGCGCAAAAAACGGCGCCGCGCTGACGACCAGCGGCGGCACCGCGCCCTGCACACCCAGCGAGGTGCCTGCCAATACACGCGTAAGCGGGATCATCACGATAAGAAGGATAAGAAACGGCACTGATCGCAGCACGTTCACAACGAAGGACAACGCGTGATACACCGGGCCGTTATCAAGCATCTGACCCCGGCTGGTGAGGAACAGCACAACGCCAAGCGGCAGGCCGATGACCACCGTGAACACCAGCGAGAAACCGGTCATCAGCAAGGTATCTATCGTCGCCTCGGCGATGAGTGCCCAATCGATATTGGTGAATATCATGCCCTGAGCACCTCGCACTGAATACCATCGGCGGCGAGCATGTCCGCCATGCGGCGCAGGCCATCAGACCCGCCCTGCACAGACACGACCAATTGGCCGTACCGTGTACCTTTGATACTGCCCACCGACCCCTGCAGTATGCTCAGGTCGAGCTCAAGCTCGCGGCTGATGCGGCTGATGAGCGGCTGCACCGTCGCCTCGCCCCGGAAGCTCAGGCGAAACAAGCGCCCGCCTATGCCATGCGCCATCTCGCGCCACCCTTCGGCATCCATGCCGCTTTCAGACAACAGGGACTGCGTCACCGTGTGGCGCGGATGCAGAAAGACATCGACGACATCGCCACTTTCAACAATGCGTCCCGCGTCGATCACCGCCACCTTGTCGCACACTGTACGGATCACATCCATACCGTGCGTGATGAGCACAATAGTCAGGCCCAATTGGCGGTTGATATCCAGCAGCAGTCGCAGTATCGATTGCGTGGTTTCAGGGTCCAGCGCCGACGTGGCTTCATCGCACAGCAGCAGCTCGGGTTGGTTCGCCAGCGCCCGCGCAATGCCCACGCGCTGCTGCTGCCCGCCGGATAACTGCCGAGGATACTTGGATGCATGCGCGTCCAGCCCCACAAGCGACAGCACCTCTCGCGCACGCTGCGTCTGGGCCTCGCGGCCCATGCCGGCCAGCCGCAAAGGGAAGCGCACGTTGTCCAGTACCGTGCGCGAACGCAGCAGATTGAAATGCTGGAACACCATGCCGACACGCTGCCGGTAGGCGCGCAGACGGGTATCGCTGTATTGGGTGATGTCTTCATCGCGCACAAGCACCCTGCCTGAACTGGGGCGTTCGAGCAGGTTCAGCATGCGGATGAGCGTGCTTTTGCCAGCGCCCGAGCGGCCGATGATGCCAAAAATCTCGCCTTGCGCCACATGCAGGTCTACCCCAGCCAGGGCGTGCGAAACCCGGCCGGGCGACGCGTATGTTTTGTGAATGTTTTCCAGACGGATCAAGGTGCCAGACTCTACAGGGACAAGCAAGCCGACAAATGCAAACACCTGCCCGCAACCGTGCCCGGCAGGCGCGGGCTCTAAGCGAAATAATTTAACACATGCCCGGCGCCACCCCCGGCCGCCGCAGCGTTCCGCATGAAGTGGGCTCGCGCCGCACCAGCAATAGCATTTGCCGTGGAACTTGCTATAGTTAACTGAACACGCGGCCAGATATAACGCCATCGGCCCGCGCCGCATACATAAGTGGGCGACGCAAAGCGCAACCCGATTTCCAAAGACAAGGGGCCGCGTGTAACCACGCGGCCCCTTGATGGTATTGGTGGGTCGTGCGCGGCTCGAACGCGCGACCAACGGATTAAAAGTCCGGTGCTCTACCGACTGAGCTAACGACCCAAAAACTTAAGAATGAAATTATGAAACAAACCGAGTCTATTGTCAACCGACATGGCATAGAAAAATCATCCAGCGGCAATTTGTCGGTACGCGCGGATAACGACAAGCGAAACAACAGGGGGGCACAGCAAGCCGTGCGCTTGTGGATCATGTCGGACCTGCACCTGGGCAATGGCGGATTGACACTCGCGCCGGTCGAGGCGGATATCGTCATCCTGGCCGGCGACATCAGCCGCCCGCGCCAGGCGATCGAATGGGCTGATGCCACCTTCGACGTACCGGTGCTGTATGTACCCGGTAACCACGAGTTCTACGGCAGCTCAATGGCGAAAGCGCGCCAGGCTTTGCAGGCATTTTCGCAAGGCACACGCGTACATGTGCTGGACAACAGCGAAACCACACTCTTGGGCGTTCGGTTCCTGGGCAGCACGCTGTGGAGCGATTTCAATCTCTCGCCCAGCGCGGCGGCACGCGACACTGCCATTCGCCAGGCGCTTGGCCTGATACGGGACTTCGAACGGATTGAATCCGACCAGCACCCGGGCACCCCCTTCTCGCCCGACGACATGGAGGCGCTATTCGCCCATAACCGTACATGGTTGGCCGCGCGGCTGACTGAAGGCAGCAACCTGCCCACAGTGGTCATCACGCATCATGCGCCGTCCACGCGCAGCATCCACCCGCGCTTTGCGGGCTCTCCCATCAATGCCTGTTTTGTATCGGACAGCGAGCACCTGCTGGACGCAAGCCGTGCATCGCTGTGGATACACGGCCATACGCACGACAGCTTCGACTACAGCGTGAATGGCACGCGCGTGGTGTGCAACCCACGCGGCTATATACGCGACGGAGAGCTCGAAAACCAGGCGTTCAACCCGGCCTTTACCGTGGACGTGACAGCGACGGGCGTCAGCGCGCCCGCGATATCCTGACTTCCGCCCCGCGGCGCTTTACCTCGAGCCCCTCGGAGGGCAGGATGCGCAAGCCCTCCAACCCTTTGATGTAGCTGGAGCCCTGCATCTGCATGACGCGAATCTTGTTGCGCATGACCACCGGGCTGTGTTCGGGCATGCCAAACATCCAGACTTCTTCGAGAATACGAGCCGAATTGAACTCGCCCGCATGCTGCACCACGGGGCCTAGACACAGCATATGGCCTTCGCGGCCGAACAGCGGCATCGTATCCAGGCCTGCTTCGAACGTCCAGGTGGTGCCCCCCTCGTAGCGCTGGCCGGTGGCCAGATCCCACCACGCGTCGCCAGCCGGCAAATAGACCTGCACTTTGTTGCCGGGCTGCAGCACCGGCGCCACCAGCAGCGCGGGGCCAAGCATATACTGCGTGTCCCAGGCCTGCGCCACAGGATCGGACGGAAATGCCAGCGCCATGGAGCGCTGCACCGGCAGCCCGGTGCGTACGGCATCTTCGATGATGCCCAGCACATACGGCACCAGGCGGTAGCGCCACTGCAGCCAGTGCCGCACCAACACTTGCGTGGCCTCGTCGAAGGAGGCGGGCAGCAGGGCCGGCGCGGCCTGGAAGCTAAAGTTGCCAGAGAACACGCACATTGCCAGCCAGCGTATGTAGCACTCGGGCGTCATGCTGTCGGTTGCATGCCGCGCCGAGCCCAGCGCGTGCGTTTGCACCGGGATACCGCTGTCGCCGAGCGAGAGCGCCGTGCGCAACGTATGCGCCATGGCGGCCCAATCGTTGCCGGTGCGCGGCCCTACCTGCCAGGCAAAACGCTGCGCGGAGGGAAATATGTCGCGGCTACAGACGACACCTTCCTGGGGCGTCTTGTGGCCAGCCACCGCCTCGAACAGCGCGCGGCGAACGAGCACAGGGTAGAGCGTGCGCAAAACCGCCCCGGTTTCGCCGCCACGCGCGGTGATGCCATCGGGAATGTTGTACTGGGCGTCGCAGACCGGGGAGGACAGGCCTTCGTCAACGCTTTGGCGCACGCGTTCGACCCAGAGCTTGTAGACGTCTTTGTGCGTGAGGTCGAGCAGCCCAAACGGCTTGCCGCCAGATGCATCGGTGCCCGCAATGCGCACCGCGTTGCTGTCGTCGTCAAGCAGCAGCCATCCACGGTCTTCCCATTCCGCAAACAGTTCGGTGTCGGCCAGAACGCCGGGAAACACTGGCGCGGCAAGCTGAAGATTGGTGGCCTGCAAGCGCCCGTACAAATCGCGGGTATCGGCGACACGGCCTGCATCCCATTCAAAGCCGGGTTTGTCTGCCTGGAACCCCAGCGGGGCAGGCGCCGCGAGGTTGGCCACGTCCAGCCCCCATTGCTGCTCACGAAAAACCTGGGCGGCCTGCAACAGCGCGTCGACCGACTGGCCGGGCACCTGGTCGAGCCAGACGCCCATGGGTGCCAGGCCGGGCTGCCCTGCGCGACCCGTGAGGGCCGTATAGGCATTGAGAATCTCGGCCGGTTCGCCGGCAAAGATGAAGACATCCAGCACGGTGTCGTGAACAACGGCTTGGTACTGATCGGGATCCGCGCAGCCCATGTCGTGTTCGACACGTGAGAAGGTGTTGAAGTAGAGACCCCAGCCCTTGGTGCTCCAGACCAGGGGCAAGGCGCGGCAAGCCGGGTCATCGGTGACCAGGTGCTCGCCGCGGCGATCGAGATCGCCTGCGGTTTCACCCGCGCCATGCAGGGTGTCGTCGCCATCGAGCTCGGCGCAAAGGCGCCAGAATGGCATATCGCCGTCCGGGCTATACCCCAGCGCGGCGCCGCCGCATGTGGACAGCAACAGCTGCTCGCCCTTGTAGAGGGCAAGCCCGAAGGGCTCGCGCGTGAGCTCGAGCGTTACATCGCCCTGCTGCAGCCGCCAACCATGACTACCGTCGTCCGTGGCCGAGCTGACCGCAAGCTCGCCAACGGCCTCTTGGCGAGCCAGCAGCATTTCAGCCTGCGCACGGGCACGCGCAGAAGGTTTTTCGGAATGCAAAAGGGCAGCTTGCCCGCAGCGCAGCCGGTAAACACCTGGCGCATGCGCTTCGATCTCAAGCTTCAGGCCGGCTTGCGACAACGCGAATTCCGCACATGCGGATCGCGATGTTACAAATTCCAGGGCGTCAAGTTGCGTCACGTGATCAAGTTCAGGCTTGGGCGGCACAGCGCGTTCCTCGGGACTAGCCCAAAAACGTTCAAAAGATAGTATTTTGACGGATTTGGGCCATAAAATAAAATCACGTGTTTTTGAGCGCCCGCGCCCGGCTCAATGGGGCGCCATCTTTGCAAGCAAATTACGTTCCAGGGGTGCCGGTTCACCGTCCAGGCTGGCGCCCATCAACTCGCCCGCCAAGGCCGACCACGTCAACCCGCGCGAGCCGTACCCGCACGCCAGCCATAGCCCCACATCCGCCGACAGCGGCCCGATGATGGGCAGTCGATCAGGCGCCGCCACGCGCCAGCCTGCCCACCCTCCGGCCACGGCCACATCGGCCAGGCGGCGGCCTGCCGAGCCATCCAGCAGGGTTTCAAGCTTTCTGGCTATCTCACGCCGGCCCGCAGGCGTTTCCACCGCCGCGTGCGCGCCCCGCACATAAGTGCTGCCAGCCACCTGGACGCCGTCGTGCGGCGGCAGCAAATAGCCTTCTCCGGATAGAATCACAGCAGACGTGGGCAATGTGCCAGCCCGGTAGTGGCTGACCTGCCCCGCCACTGCATCCATGGCCCGAACCCGGGAGAGCGCGAGCATCGGGCCCGGCAGCCCCTGCACACCCGCCAGCAGGGCGCCGGCCCCCCGGGCGGCGGCAAGCACTACGTCTGCCCCCTCCGCAAGCACGGTACCGCCTGCGTCATACGCCAGCCAAGTACCGTCGGCCAGGCGCCGCAGTGCGGCAACCGACTTCGGTATGCAGCGAATGCCTGACCAGCCCAGCAGCGCATTAAGCAGTGGTTCGGGGTACACAACCTGACCACTGGGCAGATATGTAGCGCCTCGCGGCAGCTCAATGCCTGCCAGCGCTGACGCTTGGGCCGCATCAAGCCATTGCACCCACTGCTCGGTGAATTGCAGCGTTTGCACCACACCTTGCTGGGCCAGCGCATCTGCGTCAGTCGCCGCAGGCAGCAGGGTGCCACACATCTGCGGGCTCGCCGACGCGGGCAGCCCTTGCCAGCGATGCAGGGCACGCAATACACCCGCCCGGCTCACGCGCGCCCGGATGTTGTCGTCGATGCTGACCAGCGGTGACAGGGCCATCGCGCGATGGCCCTGGTGGGTCGCCGCCAAGCCCCCGGCAAACGCCGGATCCAGCACCGTCACACGATGCCCGCGCCGCGCCAGCGCCTGGGCGATGCCTGCCCCTGCCAGCCCTCCTCCCACCACCAACACTGCACGACGTTGTGTTTGCGCAGCAGGGGTGCGGCGCACGCTGATTTCGGCGCGCAGGCGCGCAACCGTCATTTCGCGTTTTGTCCCAAAACCCGGCACCTTTTCCACGACGAATCCAGCCGCCCGCAGATCGCGCCGCACCTGCCCGGCACAGCACCACGTGGCGGCCGTTGCCTCGGCGTTGGCCATGCGCACTAACTGCCCGAACAGCGCAGGCGACCACATATCGGGATTGAGCCGAGGGGCGAAACCATCGAGAAAGAATGCATCCACCCCGGCCTGGATCTGGCTGGCCGTGCGCGTGATGGGGCCGAAAGCCAACGTCAGGGTGACAGCACCCTGCTCGAAATCGAGCCGATGCAACCCCGGTGTAAGCGGTGGCCAGGCGTCGGACAGTTGGCGGGCCAGACCGAGCACCGCCCCTTCATGTTGATGGCTCAGCAGCGCGCGCAGATCATCGCGCCGGAACGGATGGGCCTCGAAGGAGACGACATGCAGGCGCGCCGGCCGTTGGGGGTCGTCCCGCCAGGCTTGCCAAAGCGCCAGGAAGTTGTTGCCCAGGCCAAAGCCTGTTTCACACACCGTGAAGGCTGAGCGGCCGCGCCAGCGCGCCGGCAACTGGTTGCCGGCCAGGAAGACGCCCCGTGCCTGCGCCAGCGCGCCAGAGCGGGAGTGGTACACATCGCCGAAGCGGCGGCTGACCGCGACGCCATGTTCGTCGAAAGCGGGTTCCGCGGGGATCAGAGGGTCGTAGCGGGTGGACATAGCCAAGTAACGCAATTGGAAAAACCATCACGTACAATGATGATGCAACGTGATCGGGCGCAGGAAACCCACGCCTGGACGTATGGAGGGGCCATTACCAGTATGCAAGCAACCCGTCTTCCACTGAGCGACTGCCTTGATGCAGCCGTCACCGCGGCGCATGCCGCTGCCGCGATTTTACAGTCGTACGCCCGAAACCGGTCTGAACTGGTCATTGACACCAAAATGCGCAACGACCTTGTCTCGCAGGCTGATCGCGAGGCCGAAGAGGCCATCGTCGCCATGTTGCGCGAACGCACACCCAACTTCGGCATTGTCGCTGAAGAAAGCGGCGGCCAAATCGCCGGTGCAGCGTCCTGGTACATCGATCCACTGGATGGCACCACCAATTTTCTGCATGGTATCCCGCAATATGCCGTCTCCATCGCACTGGTTGCGCATGCTGGCGCCATCGCCGGCGACGGCGAACCGCTGGAACGAGACACCCCCGTCATTGGCGTGGTTTACGATCCCTGCCGCGAAGAGCTGTTCACTGCCATGCATGGCGTGGGCGCGTGGATGAATGAACGCCGCATCGGCGTATCGCAGGCGCGCAATCTGGCCGAATCGGTGCTGGGCACGGGCTTTCCGTTCCGCGATTTTTCTTTCACCAGCCAGTACATGCCCACGCTCGAATACGCCATTCACCACACACGCGGCGTGCGCCGCCATGGTGCAGCCGCGCTTGACCTGGCCTGGGTGGCATGCGGGCGCTACGACGGCTACTGGGAGATGGGCCTTGCACCCTGGGATGTAGCCGCGGGCACCGTGCTGGTCCGTGAGGCAGGAGGGGTCTGCGAAGACATCCATCACCGCGATTCGTGGCCCATCAAAGGTTATGTGTATGCGGGCAACACGCACACCGCCCCCGCGCTCGACGCCATGATCCGGCCGCACCTGAAGTCGGACTAGAATAGGAACCAGAAAATATCGCGCCCGCGGCTGCACATGGCAGCGGGATGCACAAATCGAACTCAGCACGCACCGCCCCACGGGGCAGGCACATTGGCTGGCCGCGCGAGGCGCACGCCAGCCGCTGCCCCGCGCCGGCCGGCACACCACTGCCAGCACCTTAAAGGATACCGGACATGAAACTCACTGATGCCATCGTTGGCTGGAAATCCGAGATCATCGACATACGCCGGGACATTCACGCTCATCCCGAACTGGCCTACGAAGAACACCGCACATCGGAACTCGTTGCCAGCAAGCTCGAGTCGTGGGGCATCACCACCCATAAGGGCCTGGGCAAGACGGGCGTAGTGGGCGTCATCCACGGAAAATCACAAAATGGGCGCGCCATCGGCCTGCGCGCCGACATGGACGCATTGCCCATGAACGAAGACAACACCTTCGATCATGCCAGCAAGCATCCCGGCAAGATGCACGCCTGTGGCCACGACGGCCACACGGCAATGCTGCTCGCGGCGGCGCGGCACCTGGCGCAACATCGCGATTTCGACGGTACCGTGTATGTTATCTTCCAGCCGGCCGAAGAAGGCTTCAAAGGCGCCAAGGCCATGATCGACGATGGCCTGTTCGAACGCTTTCCCATGGACGCCGTGTTCGGCATGCACAACTGGCCCGGCATGGCTGCGGGCCAGTTCGGGCTGCGCGCCGGCCCCATTATGGCGTCCAGCAATACCTTCGATATCCGCATCATTGGCCGTGGCGCACATGGTGGTATGCCACATTTGGGTGCCGACCCTGTCATTGCGGCCGCACAGCTTGCGTTAAGCCTGCAAACCATTGTTTCGCGCAATATCAACCCGATAGACCCGGCAGTTCTCAGCATTACTCAGATACATGCCGGCTCGGCCGACAACGTCATCCCGCGCGACGCCATCTTGCGCGGCACGGTACGCACCCTGTCCGAAGACGTGCTCGACCTCATCGAGCGCCGCATGCGCGAAACCGCTGAAAGCGCAGCCAAGGCGCTCGAGTGCAGCGTCGAATTCAATTTCGAACGCAAGTACCCGCCCACCGTCAACCACTCAGACGAAACCGCCTTCTGTGCCAAGGTCATGCGCAGCATTGTCGGCGACGAAAACGTGTTCGACGACGTCCGGCCCACCATGGGCGCCGAAGACTTCGCCTATATGCTCAAGGTCAAGCCGGGCTGTTATGTGTGGATAGGCAACGGCGACGGCGACCACCGCAGCCACGGACACGGTGCCGGCCCCTGCATGCTGCACAACGGCAGCTATGATTTCAACGACGAGCTTATCCCGCTGGGTGCCACCTACTGGGTCGAACTGGCCCGGCAATGGCTGGCTGCCCGCGCCTGACACATTTTGTCGACCTCCCCGCAACATCCCGGAACTGCACCTTGACTACGCCAGCCCCAAACAACGTACTGCCCCCGCCCGAGCGCCACGCCATCCTGCGCGTTATGCCACAGCCGTCCGACGCCAATATCCACGGCGATGTGTTCGGGGGGTGGATCATGGCGCAGGTAGACATTGCAGGCTCGATTCCGGCAACTCGCCGCGCCAATGGCCGGGTGGCTACGATCGCGGTCAACGCCTTCACCTTCAAGCAGCCTGTCTTTGTTGGCGATCTGCTCAGTTTCTACGCCGAAATCATCAAAGAGGGCCGCACCTCCATCACGATTTCCGTTGAAGTCTACGCCGAACGCCAGCGTCTGGAAGGCGACGTCGTCAAGGTGACCGAAGCCATTCTCACCTACGTCGCCACAGACGCGCAGCGCAAGAGCCGCCCCCTGCCACCTCTCTGAATCAGGTCTGCCCATGACGGATGCCCACACGCCCGATGAGAGCGTGCCGATCACCATCCCGCGCCGGTTAGACCCGGAGGATGCCCAACTGGCCCTGCAGGAGCTGCAGGCCATTTTGCGCCGTCAAGAAGTCGTGGAGGAGCTCGCCCACCGGCAATACGAAACGGACGACCGTTCGCATCTGCTCGAAGGCCTGCTGCAACGCCAGCACGAAAACGAAATCAAGGCTATCGTCAACAAGCTGCATCCGGCTGACATCGCCTTCATTCTCGAATCCCTGCCTGTTCAGGAACGTCAGATCATCTGGGATTTGGTCGACGCATCCCATGACGCCGACGTTCTGCTCGAGGTCGAAGACTGGGCGCGCGAATCGCTGATCAAATCCATGGACCACCAGGATCTGGTCAACGCGACCGGAACCATGGACGCGGACGAGATCGCAGACCTGGCCGCCGACCTGCCGCCCGACGTCATCGCCGAAGTGCAGAAAGGCCTGACGGATGCCGAGCGCGCCCAGCTTATCGAAGCCATGGGCTACCCCGAAGACACCGTCGGCGCCATCATGGACTTCGAGATGGTGCGGGTCCGTGAGGACGTATCCCTGGAGGTAGTGCTGCGCTACTTGCGCCGCCTGCAAGAACTCCCCGATCACACTGACCAGATTTTCGTGGTCGACCGCGAGGACAAGCTGCAGGGCATCCTGCGCCTGACCAAGCTGCTGGTGCATGAACCCGAAGCCGACGTGTCCGAAGTCATGGATACCAACTACCTGACCCTCAATCCGCTCGACTCGGATGCCGATGCGGCGGGCGCATTCGAGCGCTACGACCTGGTGTCGGCGCCAGTCGTGGACGACCAGGGGCGTCTGATCGGCCGGGTTACCATCGCCGACGTGGTGGACGTCATCCAGGAAGACTCGCAAGAACAGGAGCTGTCTCGCGCGGGCTTGCAGGAAGAGGATATTTTCGCGCCGGTACTGTATGCGCTGCGCAACCGGGCTCCGTGGCTGCTGATCAACCTTTGCACCGCTGGTATTGCGTCGCTGGTTGCCTCGCGCTTTGAAGAAACGGTCAGCCATATTGTGATCCTGGCGTTTCTGATGTCTATTGTGGCGGGTATTGGCGGCAACTCGGGCAACCAGACCATGACCATGATCATCCGCGCTCTGGCTGTGGGCCGCATCAGCGAATCCAATGCCTTGCAACTGGTCCGCCGCGAGCTTACCGTCACGTTTCTGGTTGGCTTGTGCGGCAGCTTCGTGGCCGCCGCGTTCGCATGGGGGATCTCGGGCTCCCCCGCCATTGCGGCCGTGATGATGGCCGCAATGATCCTCAATATGCTGATCGGCGCCGGGCTCGGGGTGCTGATCCCCATATTGCGCGAGCGCTTCGGCAAAGATCCGGCCATCGGCTCGTCGGTGCTGCTCACCTTCGCCACCGATTCGCTCGGGTTCTTTATTTTCCTGGGGCTGGCGACGGTGTTTCTGCTTTAGTGCTGCTCGACAGCGACAGCGACAGCGACAGGCAGCCTTTTACTTCAACCGAACGCAGTCAGGAAGCAAAAAGCCCGGCACTGCACTACACCCCAAATGTCGGATTGAAGTCCAACGTTTGAAATGCAGTGCAGTGCCGGGCCATTTTTGCGGAGTCTAGGCCGCAGGCCTGCCCCCTGGGGCTTGCCAATCAGGCCAGGCGACCGTGGCAGTGCTTGTACTTTTTACCGCTGCCGCAAGGGCAGGGATCGTTGCGCCCGACCTTGCCCCCTGGATGCACCGCCGCGGCCGCCGACGTCGGCGCCTCGTCCAGGCCAGGATCCTGGCCGCTGAGCGCAGCGTCGTAGTCCGCGTGGTGGTAGGTGACTTTCTCGAGCGCCGGCTCGGCTTCCTCGACTTCGACCTGCTCACGCGACTGGATGCGCACCGTCATCAGCACACGCACCACATCGTTGCGAATACGATCGAGCATGTCGGAGAACAGCTCGAACGCTTCCCGCTTGTATTCCTGCTTGGGGTCTTTCTGGGCATAGCCGCGCAGGTGAATGCCTTGGCGCAGATGATCAAGCGACGCCAGGTGCGCACGCCAGTTGGTATCGATGGACTGCAGCAGCATGGAGCGCTCGAACGGCGCCCAGCCTGCCTTGCTCACCAGATCAACCTTTTCCTGATAGATGCGCCGGCCTTCGGCCAGCACGCGCTCAAGCAGATCATCGTCAGTGAGATTGGGCTCTTTCTCGAGCATGTCGACCAGCGGCAACGACAGCTGCCACTCGGATTCGAGCGTATTCTGCAAACCAGCGACGTCCCACTGCTCCTCCATGGTGCCCTCGGGTATGAACACCCGGAACTGCTCGGACAGCGTGGCGTCGCGAAGGTTTTCGATGGTTTCGGCTACGTCTTCGGTTTCAAGCACCTCGTTGCGCTGCGCGTAAAGCACCTTGCGCTGGTCGTTAGCGACATCGTCATACTGCAGCAGTTGCTTGCGGATGTCGAAGTTGCGCCCTTCCACCTTGCGCTGCGCGGATTCGATCGAACGCGACACCATGCGCGCCTCGATGGGCTCGCCCTCGGGAAGACGCAGCCGATCCATGATGGCGCGCACACGGTCGCCCGCGAAAATGCGCATCAGCGAATCCTCGAGCGATAGATAGAAACGCGATGAGCCCGGATCGCCCTGCCGCCCCGCGCGACCGCGCAGTTGGTTGTCGATGCGACGGGACTCATGTCGCTCGGTGCCGATGATACGCAGGCCGCCCGCAGCCTTGACCGCCTCGTTGGCCGGCTGCCAGGCCGCCTTGATGGCCTCGATCCGACGTTCTTTTTCGTCTTGCGACAGCGAGGCGTCGGCGCGCACCAGATCAACCTGTTTTTCGACACTGCCGCCAAGCACGATGTCGGTACCGCGGCCCGCCATATTGGTAGCGATGGTGATATGACCCGGCTTGCCGGCTTCGGCGACGATCTCAGCTTCGCGCGCGTGCTGCTTGGCATTGAGCACATCGTGTGGCAGTTTTGCCTGCTTGAGCAGACCCGACAGCAGTTCGGAGTTCTCGATGCTGGTGGTGCCGACCAGCACTGGCTGGCCACGCTCGTGGCAGTCTTTGATGTCTGCCAGGATGGCGTTGTATTTTTCTGTGTCGGTCTTGAAGACCTGATCGTTTTGGTCGACCCGCGCCATGGGGCGGTTGGTGGGGATGATGACGGTTTCGAGGCTGTAGATTTCCTGGAACTCGTAGGCTTCCGTGTCTGCCGTGCCGGTCATGCCAGCCAGCTTCTCGTACATGCGGAAGTAATTCTGGAACGTGATGGAGGCCAGTGTCTGGTTTTCGTTCTGGATGCGCACGCCTTCCTTGGCTTCGACCGCCTGGTGCAACCCGTCGGACCAACGACGGCCCGCCATCAGGCGGCCTGTGAATTCGTCGACGATGACGACTTCGTCGTTCTGCACCACGTATTGCTGGTCGCGGAAGAATAGATTGTGCGCGCGCAACGCGACCATGAGATGATGAACCAGCGAGATATGGCGCGGGTCGTACAGGGATTCGCCCGCAGGCAGCAGGCCCAGTTCGTGCAGCACCTCTTCGGCCTTGACCTGCCCCGCTTCTGACAAATACACCTGCTGCGCCTTTTCATCGACCCAGAAATCACCTTCTGGCTCGGGCTCGTGCGGCTTGGGTTCGCTTGCCATGCGGATGAGCATGGGCGGCACGGCGTTCATGCGCACGTAAAGCTCGGTGTTGTCTTCGGCCTGACCAGAGATGATCAGCGGTGTACGCGCCTCGTCAATCAGGATCGAGTCGACCTCGTCGACAATGGCGTAGAACAGCGGACGTTGGCGCCGGTCTTCGGCGCGATACTCCATGTTGTCGCGCAGGTAATCGAAGCCGTATTCGTTGTTGGTGCCATAAGTAATATCGGCGGCATAGGCAGCGAGCTTTTCTTCGTTTTCCTGCTGCGGCACCACAACGCCAACCGTGAGCCCAAGAAAACCGTACAAGCGGCCCATCCATTCGGCATCGCGGCGGGCCAGGTAATCGTTGACCGTGACCACATGCACACCCTTGCCTGCGAGAGCATTCAGGTAGACGGCAAGGGTTGCCATGAGCGTCTTGCCTTCGCCGGTGCGCATTTCAGCGATCTTGCCGTTGTGCAGGGCGATGGCGCCCAACAGCTGCACGTCGAAGTGACGCATGCCGAACACACGTTTGCTGCCCTCGCGCACCACGGCGAACGCTTCCGGCAGCAGATCGTCGAGCGATGCGCCTTCGGCCAGCCTCTGCTTGAACGCGGGGGTTTTGGCGGCAAGCTCTTCATTAGAGAGCTTTTCCATGGCGGGCTCAAGCGCGTTGATTTGCGCCACCAGCTTGCGGTACTGCTTGAGAATGCGGTCGTTGCGACTGCCGATCAGCTTTTTGAGCAAGGAAACCATTCGTGTGTGGCGGACACGCCCGTGCCGGCGCGGGCCCGCTTTGCCTGTCGTTGGGTTGGCGGAAAAGGCTCCGCGGAAAACGCTACAGTTTAACGCAGGTTCGTGGCAACTTACTTTACAGCAGCCATGACAGCACTGGCGCCGCCGGCAGCCGCGTTGGCTGCGTCGGCAATCAGGCTGTCAGGCTCGGTGTTGGTCTCGGCGGGCAAGAACAGCGACGGGTCAAGGGGATGGCCGGCCATCCGAACTTCGAAATGTAAATGCGACCCGGTGGAGCGCCCCGTGCTGCCCACGCGCGCTATCATCTGCCCCTTCTCGACCAGAGCGCCAAGCTTGACGTTGATCGACGAGGCATGGGCGTACCGGGTAACGAGGCCATTGCCATGGTTAATTTCGACCATCTTGCCATAACCGGGTACGTAGCGCGCCTCGGTGACAACACCCGCAGACGCAGCGTGTATCGGCGTACCTCGAGGGGCCGCGAAATCAAGCCCTTCGTGCATCGTATGGCGTCCGGTAACAGGATGCCGGCGCCATCCGAATGAGGAACTGAGCGCGGGATAATCCACCGGTTTGTAGGACGGCATCCAATTCTGCGCGCCGGCGCGCTTGGTCAACACTAGATCCAGCATGCCCAGCCAGTCTTTCTGCTCGGAAAGCTGCGCAGATAGTATGTCCAGACGGCGCCCCAACCCTTCGGCGGACCACTCCGAGATACCGGAGTCGGCATGGATGTCGTCCATGACGGCCGGCACCTGGTGCGCCAGGTTGGCCTGAACCTCAGGGTCGGTATATGCCACGCCGGCTGCCTTGGCGACGTGTTTGCTCAGCGCCCCCACGGAAATCAACTGCGCCTGCATTTCGCCGACTTTGGCAGCAAGCTGACTGACGTTCTCCCGCACATAAGCCGAGTCGCGCGACAAACGTTCAGCGATGATGCGCTCCTGGTCGGGCGTGAGCGTCTGCTGAGGCGCCATGCGCGCCTGGATCCAGGCGCCGGCGACCGCGGAAGCGCCCAGGGCCGCTACCGCCAGTACAGCGGCTGCGAAAAACCGCAAGCCTTTACGGGTAGAATGAGCAGAGGAAGTCCCGGTGGGTTGACGTACCCCTGTTTCGGGCACCGTCCCCCCGAATTCTCTGGACGCTGTAGATTGCATAAACCGATATCTCTATTCCGTTTCGCAGGCTAGGCATGGCATACATGCGTAAACCCACTGCTATTCGTAAACAAGACCGAACGCGTGGCGCGGCCCTGGCGGCCAATTGGCTGGAGGACGACCAGCAAAGCGCCGACGTATGGGCGACAGCCCGTGCCATGCTCGCCATCCAGGAAGCAGCGCGCGAGGTACTACCGGGGCCGCTGGCCGATGCGTGCCAGGTTGCCCGTATGGAAAGACAGCGAATTACACTGGCAGTTCCCAGCGCCGCCTATGCCGCCAAACTCAGGCAATTGGCGCCGCGCATTGCACATCTACTGGCCGGCAAGGGCTGGAACATCCAGGAGATCACCGTCAAGGTGCATGCCGGATTACCGCGGCAGCGCACAGAAAGCGCTACGCAGCGTGACGTTGTCCCGCTGGGCGAAAACGCCCTGCAGGCATTTGACGACCTTCGCCACAGCGTAAGGCCAGGCCCGCTGGCTGATGCCATAGAGCGATTACTGGCGCATCACCGCCGCTGACGCCGGGTACAACAAGGAAACAGTAACGCGCTGGGCGGCAAGCCGCCTTAAGCCAGTTTCCACTCGTGTGTGAACGCCTTGGGCGCGGTGGCCGTTGAAGCGTAGGTCACGATTTCCCAGGCTTGCTGGCGGGCCAACAACGCCCGCGCAAGCTGGTTATTAAGGCCATGGCCGGATTTGCAGGCGACATAACGCGCCACAAGCGGCTTGCCAATGAGATACAGGTCGCCGATGGCGTCGAGTATCTTGTGCTTGACGAATTCATCATCATAACGCAAGCCATCCGCATTGAGCACGCGGTACTCGTCCATCACGATTGCGTTATCGAGGCTGCCACCACGCGCCAAGCCAGCCGCACGCAATGCCTCGACTTCGTTCACGAAACCGAAAGTGCGGGCCCGAGCGATCGTCTTGACGTAGGAGTCTTTCTCGAAATCGACTTCGGCGAAATTGGCCGTGGAATTGATGGCGGGATGGTGAAAATCGATGGCGAACGACAAGGCAAAGCCGTTATACGGCTCGAGACGCGCCCATTTGAGATCTTCGCCCTCGCCTTCGCGCACCTCGATGGGTTCGAGCACGCGCAAGAATTGCTTGGGGGCCGCTTGTTCTTCAAGACCTGCCGAGCGCAACAGGTACACGAATGTGCCCGCGCTGCCATCCATGATAGGCACTTCTTCGGCAGTGAGGTCGACATGAAGGTTGTCGATACCCAGGCCGGCCAGCGCGGACATCAGGTGCTCGACGGTGGAGACACGCACATTGCCCTTCTGGAGCACCGAGGCCATGCGGGTATTGCCGACAAGGTCCGCCTGTGCGGGAAGATCGACGATTTCGGGCAAGTCAACGCGGTGAAAAACGATACCCGTATTGGGTGCAGCCGGGCGCAGGGTAAGCTCGACCCGCCGGCCCGAATGAAGACCGACCCCCTTGGTGCTGATGGGTCTCTGGATGGTGCGTTGACGTAGCATGAGCGATCTGTTCAAGGGCGCAAGCCCTTCTTTTTCCTGCTTTTTTATGAGGGGCCATTGTAACCGAATTACGGGTTTTCCATTAAATTCAGTTGTTTCAACAGCCTGTGCAAGTGTTTCAGTGGGCTTCAATGCATACCGGCCCATCGGTTTGTAACAACGGCGACGGCGCGCTGCCCGTGGGGAACGAGCGGCGCGCCTGCCGGGAACCCCGCCAGCGAACAGCGGGGGTGCGAGAGTCAGCCACCCGCCCTGCCCAATGGGCAGGGGCGGGCAACCTCCAGTCTGGCGGATTTACATCGTGATGCGCTACGAGATCAATCCGCCTGCTTGCGCAGGAAAGCAGGGATATCAAAATGATCCATACCTGCGGTTTCCAGCGCGCGCACCTGGGCCGAAGCCTGGCCGCGCGGGCGGCGGATTACCGCGGGAACGTCGGAATTGCCAAAATCATAATCACCGGCGGTGAAATCATCCGTGCCGGTGCGAACCGCTTCCTGTTTGCTGGACACCAGTTGCGGACGGGATGCGGCGCGGCCCAGGCCGGTGGCAACCACGGTGACACGCAAGTTCTCGCCCATGGACTCGTCGTAAGCGGTGCCAAAAACGATGGTGGCATCGTCAGCGGCATAGCTGCGAATCGTATCCATGATTTCGCGGGTTTCGCGCATCTTGAGCGTGCGGCTGGCGGTAATGTTGACCAGCATGCCGCGCGCACCGTGCAGATCGACACCCTCGAGCAGCGGGCACGCAATGGCACGCTCCGCGGCAACCCGGGCGCGGTCGGCGCCTGCCGCGATAGACGTACCCATCATGGCCTGGCCCTGCTCGCCCATGATGGTCTTGACGTCTTCGAAGTCGACGTTGACATTGCCTTCGACATTGATGATCTCGGCGATACCGGCACATGCGTTGTGCAGCACATCATCCGCCGATTTGAAGCAGTCTTCCTGCGTCGCATCGTCGTCCATCAGGTCGTACAGGTTTTCATTCAGCACCACAATCAAGGAATGTACGTGCTTGGAGAGCTCAGTAATGCCCTCTTCCGCCATCTTCATGCGCTTGTTGCCTTCGAAACCAAAGGGCTTGGTGACCACACCCACAGTCAGGATGCCCAGCTCTTTGGCAACCTCGGCCACGACCGGGCTGGCGCCCGTGCCGGTGCCGCCGCCCATGCCGGCGGTGATGAACACCATATTGGCGCCGTTCAGGGCGGCGCGAATTTCCTCGCGCGCCGTTTCTGCGGCGGCGCGGCCCTGTTCAGGACGCGCACCCGCACCCAGGCCGGTACGGCCCAGGCGAATCTGTACCGGCGCTTCCGTGGTGGCCAGCGCCTGCGAATCGGTGTTGGCGCAGATGAACTCCACGCCGCTCACCCCCGAGCGGATCATGTGGCCGACGGCGTTGCCGCCTGCACCACCCACGCCTACTACCTTGATTACGGTGCCGTTTGCACTCGTATCGAGCATCTCAAAATTCATCATGTCGACTCCCTCACGTTTCCAGAATTGCTTAAATCACGATATTGAAATTGCTTTCCCCAGTACTGCTGCTTATCCGGAACGGTGTCAAACAAAGTGCCCGCCGGCTGACGCGCACCTGATTTGACCCCCTTCCGCAACCGTGCCCGCGCGGGCCGGCCGTTAGGGTCTTGCGGCCCTAATTCATAAACCACTCCTTCATGCGCGCCAGCAGCGTCTTGAACGACCCTTTCTGCTGAGCCACCTTGTGGCCGCGCGCGCGTTGCAAACGAGCCTCGGACAACAGGCCCATCACAGTGGAGAAACGCGGGTTGTGCATGACGTCCGCCAGACTGCCTTCGTAGGCGGGCACGGCAACACGCACCGGTTTCAGAAATACGTCTTCGGCCAGCTCAACAATGCCAGGCATCAGGGCGGTGCCGCCCGTCAATACGACGCCGGAGGCGAGCAGGTCTTCGTAGCCGGATTCGCGCACAATCTGCTGCACGAAGGTAAACAGTTCTTCGACACGCGGCTCGATCACCGCGCCCAGCGCCTGACGCTTTACTTGCCGGTTGGGCCTGTCTCCCAGTCCCGGCACCTCGATCATCTCGTCGGGGCTGGCCAGCACCTGCTTGGCAATCCCGAAGCGCAGCTTGATCTCTTCGGCATCCGGCGTAGGCGTACGCAGCATGGCCGCGATATCGCTGGTGATCTGGTCGCCGGCAATGGGCACCACTGCAGTGTGGCGGATGGCGCCACCCGTATAAATGGCGATGTCGGTGGTGCCGCCGCCTACATCCACCAGCACTACGCCCAATTCTTTCTCGTCAGCCGTCAGGCAAGCCAGGCTCGAGGCCAGTGGCTGCAGAATCAGATCCTGCACTTCCAGGCCGCAACGCCGCACACACTTGACAATGTTCTGCGCCGCGCTGACCGCCCCCGTGACGATATGCACGCGTACCTCAAGGCGCAAGCCACTCATACCGATCGGCTCGCGGATGTCCTCCTGCGAGTCCACGATGAATTCCTGCGTCAACACATGGAGCACTTGCTGGTCGGTGGGGATGTTGACCGCCTTCGCGGTCTCGATGACACGCGCCACGTCGGTCGCCGTCACCTCCTTGTCTTTAACGGCCACCATGCCACTGGAATTGAAGCTGGTGATGTGGCTGCCCGCGATGCCGGTGTATACCTCACGTATCTTGCAGTCGGCCATCAGCTCGGCTTCTTCAAGCGCGCGCTGTATCGAATTGACAGTCGATTCGATGTTGACCACCACGCCCTTGCGCATACCTTGGGACTCATGCTGTCCAAGGCCCAACACCTCGAAACGCCCTTCGGGCAGAATCTCGGCAACCACAGCCACCACCTTGCTGGTGCCGATATCGAGTGCAACGATCAGGTCTTTGATGTCACGGGTCATAGTTTTAGTCTTTACTTCGTCGAGGTGTTGTTTACGGGAGCCAGGGTAATGGCGAAACCGTTCGGGTAGCGCAGATCGGCCGACGCAATGCTGCGGTCGCCCAGTCGCTGCGCCAACTGCGGCCAAACTTGTACAAATTGTTCGATGCGTGCGGCAAACGGGAGGGCGCCCGATCGACCATGCGGGTCGGCAACGTCGGCTGCGGGATCGCGGCCGAGATTCAACCGCATGCCGTCCGACAACCGCACTTCCCATGCATAACGGGGGCTGAGCGTGACCTCACGCACATGCAGGTTCAGCGGCGCAAACCAACGCGCGATCTCCGCATAACGCTGCACGACCAAACGTTCGGAATTCGCTGGCCCATTCAGCTGGGGCAGTTGCGCATCATCCGGCAGCTCGCCCTGGTTGGCCGCGAACGCTTCCCCCCAGGTGTTGATCATCTGGTCTTCATTCCACAAGGCCAGCGGCTGCTGCTCCTCGACCTGCACACGCAGGGTATCGGGCCATACGCGGCGCACGCTGGCGTGCCGGACCCACGGCACGGTTTCAATAAGCCCGCGCACATCATCGAGCTTCACAGAGAAAAAGTTGCCCGACATCCTGCCCGCAATCGTCGCCCGGACACTGGCGGGCGACACATAGCCAAGCTTTTCATTTCCTTCTTCGGGCTCGAGCTGTATACGTGATATGGCGAAGTACGGCCGCTGCGCCAGCCATGCCACGCCGCCCGCCAACAAGGCGAACACGGCCAGCACGGCCAACGCATTCGCGATGAAGTTGGTTAAACGGGCGTCGGAAAACATGGCTGATGCTCCCTTACTCGCGCGCCGGCGCCTGCACTTTGCAGTTCGCCATCGATAGAATTTCGACACACAGGTCGGCGTAGCTCATGCCGGCCGCCTTGGCTGCCATGGGCACCAGGGAATGACTGGTCATGCCAGGCGACGTGTTGAGCTCCAGCAGCCACGGCTCGCCATTTTCGTCCAGCATGAAATCCGCACGGCCCCAGCCTTCGCAGCCCAGCGTCACGTATGCCTGCTCGGCAAGGCGCAGCACACGCTCGGTCAACGCGGGCGACAGCTGTGCGGGGCAAACGTACTGGGTGTCATTGGACACATATTTGTGCTCGTAGTCGTAGTTGCCCTGCGGCGCAATGATCTCGATGACTGGAAGCGCTCGCGCCTGCTTGCCTTGGCCCAGGATTGCCACCGTCAACTCGCGCCCCGCAATGAACTTCTCAGCCAGCACTTCCGCGTCATAGCGCGCCGCCAACAGATAGGCTTCGCGCAGGGCTTCACGCGTATCCACGCGCGTCACACCCAACGTCGAACCTTCATGCGGCGGCTTGATGATCATGGGCAGGCCAACGCTTTGCACCGCGGCGTCCAGATCCGCCTCGCTATGCAGTGCCGCGTAGGGCGGTGTGGGCAGGCCTTCGTACAGCCACACCTTCTTGGTCATGATCTTGTCCATGGCCAACGAAGAGGCAAGAGGGCCACTGCCTGTGTATGGCTTGCCGAGCAATTCGAGTGCACCTTGCAGCGTGCCGTCTTCACCATAGCGTCCGTGCAGGGCAATGAACACGCGATCAAAGTTGGCGTTGATGAAGTCAACCAGTGTATAGCGCCCCGTATCAAACAAATGTGCATCCACCCCCTTGCTGCGCAGCGCGTCATACACGCCTTGGCCGGACATAAGGGATACTTCGCGCTCTGCGGAGCGCCCACCGTACAACACCGCCACACGGCCGAACTGACTGCTCATAATGCCTCTCCCATCTGCGCCGGCACGCGGCTGATCGAACCTGCCCCCATCACGATCACCACATCGTCATCTCGCACGAAATCGCGGATCGCCTGGGGCATGTCATCTACGTTCTCGACGAACACCGGCTCCACCTTGCCTGCCACACGCAGTGCACGGGTCAATGCACGGCCGTCAGCAGCCACCAGCGGCGCTTCGCCCGCGGCGTATACTTCGGACAGCAGCACAGCGTCAGCTTGGCCGAGCACCTGCACAAAGTCTTCGAAACAATCACGCGTCCGCGTATAACGATGGGGCTGGAAGGCCAGCACAATACGGCGGTCGGGCCAGGCACCACGCGCTGCCTTGAGCGTCGCGGCCATCTCGACCGGATGGTGGCCGTAATCGTCGATCATCGTGAAGCGGCCGCCGCCATGGTCGGCCGGCACCTCAAACTCGCCGACCTGGGTAAACCTGCGGCCCACGCCGCGAAACGATTCCAGTGCCGCCGAAATCTGCGCATCGGACAGCCCCAACTCGGTGGCCACCGCGATCGCTGCAAGCGCGTTCAACACATTGTGGCGCCCAGGCAGGTTCAGGCGCACGGACAGCGGCGGCAGCATGCCGGTTGCCCCCTGGCGCAATACGTCAAAGCACATCATTGTGGCTTCGGGGCGCACATTAACGGCACGCACCTGAGCCTCTGTCTCAATGCCGTACGTAGTTACCGGCCGGGAAATGAATGGGATGATCTCGCGTACATTGGCATCATCACTGCACACAATGGCCGAACCATAGAACGGCAGACGCTGGGCAAATTCGATGAAGGCGCTCTTGAGGCGCGCCACATCATGGCCATAGGTATCCATATGGTCCATGTCGATATTGGTGATGATGGCCATCACCGGCAGCAGGTTCAAGAACGACGCATCGGACTCGTCCGCTTCGGCAACGATGTACTCACCCTGCCCCAAGCGCGCATTCGCACCTGCGGAATTGAGCCTTCCGCCGATCACAAAGGTAGGATCCAGGCCGCCGCCCGCCAGCACACTCGCCACTAGACTGGTGGTGGTTGTCTTGCCGTGCGTACCGGCCACCGCGATGCCGCGCTTCAAGCGCATGAGTTCGGCGAGCATCAGGGCCCGGGGAACCACAGGTATGCGCGCGGCGCGCGCGGCCAGCACTTCGGGGTTGTCTCCACGCACCGCTGTTGACGTGACGATTGCACCCACACCCTTCACGTTGGCTGCATCGTGCCCGATGGAAATTCGCGCACCCAGGCTCGCCAGGCGACGCGTGACCGCCGACTCGTTGATGTCGGAACCGCTGATGGAATAACCCAGATTCAGCAGCACCTCGGCAATACCGCTCATGCCCGAACCGCCTATCCCTACAAAATGAATACTTTGAATTCTGTGTTTCATGCTTTGCTCCCGGCGACCTGTTCACATGCGTCGGCAATCTGGCTGCGAGCCTGCAGCCAGGCATGCTCGTGGGCATGCGCGGCCATGCGCGCCAGATCGGAGCGGCTCAGGGCGCCCAGCCAGTCAGCCAGCCACTGGGCGTTCAATTCGGACTGCGGGCGCATCAGGGCGCCATTGCAGTCACTGAGATAACGTGCGTTTGCCGTCTGATGATCGTCGATGGCGTGCGGCAATGGCACAAACAATGCCGCCACCCCCACTGCGGCGATTTCCGCCACCGTCATCGCCCCCGCGCGGCAAATCACCACATCGGCGTTGGCCATTTCGTTCGCCATGTCTTCGATGAATGCGCGGCAATCGGCTTCGACGCCTGCCTGCGCATAGGCTGCGCGCAGGGTATCGATATGGCGCTCGCCTGCCTGATGCAAAACCACGGGACGATCCTGCGGCGCCAGCAGCGCAATGGCCTGCGGCATCACCGCATTCAGCGGCGCAGCGCCCAGGCTCCCACCCACGATCAACACTCGCAACGGGCCCTTGCGCAAGGCATAGCGTTCAAATGGCGCGGGCATTTTCGAGAATTCGGTGCGTACAGGATTACCGACCATGATGGCTCCCGGCAATGCGCCTGGAAACCCCACCAAGACCTTCTGGGCCATACGGGCCAACCAGCGGTTCGCTGTGCCGGCAATGGCATTCTGCTCATGCACCACCAGCGGAATGCGCCGCATTGCGGCCATGACACCGCCCGGAAATGCCACATAGCCGCCCATACCCAGAACCACGTCAGGCTTGACGCGAGCCAATGCCCGACGCGCCTGCGCGCAGGCGCGCAGCAGCGTGAACGGCAGCTTGAACAGCGCCATCGGCCCCTTGCCCCGCAGGCCAGCAAAACGCAACGGCACCAGCTCGAAGCCTTGGGGCGGCACCAATTGCCCTTCCATGCGCTCGGGATGGCCGAGCCATAGCACACGCCAGCCACGCTGCTTCATTTCGTGTGCAACAGCCAGGCCCGGCATGATGTGCCCGCCTGTACCGCCCGCCATGATCAGCAAAGTACGCGCGCTCATGTGCGTTTCCCCCGCATCATATTGCGATTCTCGAAATCCACGCGCATCAACAATGCCATGGCCACGAGATTCATCACAATTCCCGAGCCGCCGTAACTCACCATAGGCAGCGTAAGCCCCTTGGTGGGCAGCAGGCCAAGGCATACACCGATATTGATGAAAGCTTGCGCACCGAACCACAGTGCCACGCCCTGAGCAACCAAACCGTTGAAAATGCGCTCCATGGCCAAGGCCTGGCGGCCCACTTCGAAACCGCGCCAGACTAAATACACAAACAGGGCCAGCAAGCACATCACGCCGACAAACCCCAACTCTTCGCCAATCACCGCGACGATGAAGTCAGTATGTGCCTCGGGCAGATAGTGCAGCTTTTCGACACTGGAGCCCAAGCCGACACCAAACCACTCGCCACGCCCGAGCGCAATAAGCGAGTGCGAAAGCTGATAGGCACTGCCATAGGCATTGTCGGGGTTCCAGGGATCCAGGTAGACAAACAGACGCTCGCGGCGCCATGGCGATAGCCAGATCAGCGCGAGGAAACTGAACATCATGATGCCCAGGAGCGTGGAGAACAGCTTGCCATTGATACCGCCAATGAACAAAATGCCCACCGCGATGGCCACAATCACCATGAAAGCGCCCAGGTCGGGCTCGAGCAGCAACAGCATGCCCACGACCGCCAGCGCGCAGGCCATGGGCAGAAACCCGCGCAAGAAGTTCTGCATGTGCTCTTGCTTGCGTACGGTGTAATCGGCAGCATAAAGCAGCACCGCCACTTTCATCATCTCGGAGGGCTGCACGTTCACTGGGCCAATCGACAGCCAGCGCCGCGCACCGTTCACTTCCCGGCCGATGCCCGGCACCAACACCACCGTCAGCAACACGACGCAGATCAGGAACAGCGGCACGGCGGCCTTCTGCCATACCTTCATCGGTATGCTGGCGGCGAACAGTGCGCACAGCAAACCAATGGCAATGAATATGCCATGGCGCAGAACGAAGTAATAGCGGCCGTAGCTTTCGTAGCGAGGCCCATCCGCCAATGCAATACTGGCGGAGTACACCATCAGCAGGCCGAACATCACTAGCGTAGCCGCCACGACCAGCAGCGATATGTCGAATGCCGGCATGGTGGTGCGGCCGGGCCGCACAGCATTCACCCCAGACGTCAGCTCGGAGAACAGGCTCATTCCACCTCCCCTCGGCTCAGGGCGAGCTCCCGAACCTCTTCCACAAAACTCTGGCCGCGATGACCATAATTGCGGAACATATCCATGCTGGCGCATGCCGGCGACAGCAATACCATGTCGCCCTCTTGCGCAAGGGCAAAAGCGCGCTCCACCGCTTCACGCATGGAAGCTGCTTGCTCGATGGGCACACCCGCCGCCGCAAGCGCATCTGCGATTACCGCGGCGTCGCGGCCGATCAGCACTACCGCGCGTGCGTGATCGCGCACTGGCTGAATGAGCGGTGAGAAATCCTGGCCTTTGCCCAGGCCGCCGGCAATGAGCACTACCTTATGTTCCAGGCCATCCAGCGCGGCAACCGTTGCGCCCACATTGGTGCCCTTGCTGTCGTCCACGAAATCGACACCGGCCAGCGTACGCACAAATGCCATGCGATGTGGCTCGCCGCCATAGTCGCGAAGCGCGCGCAACATATCCGCCCATCCCAGGCCCAGGCTGCGGCCCAATGCCAGGGCTGCCAATGCATTGAGTGCATTATGGCGGCCGCGCACCCGCATGGCATCAGCAGGCATCAGACGCACCAGGCGGCCTGATGCGCGCACCGGCGCCAACTGACTCTTCTTGCGTCGCGATGACGACGCCGGCATGTCGAAATCGGTGGCTTCAGCGGCGGCCAGCCACAACATGCCATCACTGTCCTCCAGCCCCATGTCGCCCTGTGCCTCTGGCGCCCCCAACCCGAACGAACGCACTTGTTCACCGTGCAGATCGTCGACCATGGCTGCAACCAGGGGGTCATCGCGATTTACGACAGCCAGCGCGGCCATCTTCAAGAGACGTGCCTTTGCCGCAGCGTACGCCTGCATGCTGCCATGCCAGTCGAGGTGATCCTGCGTCACATTCAGCACCACCGCGGCGTGCGGCCGCAGCGTATGGATAGCCTCCAACTGAAAGCTCGACAGTTCCAGTACCCAGACGTCAGGCAACGCACCGGACTGCAACGCGTCGGCCAACGCCGTCAGTGCAGCCGGGCTGATATTGCCAGCCGCCAGCGCGCTCAGGCCTGACGCCTCAACCAACCGGCGCGTCATGGCTGTGACAGTGGTTTTGCCATTGGTGCCCGTCACCGCAAGCACCTTCGGCTCGTACCCCTGCGCCGCCATATCAACCAACGCACGGGCAAATAGTTCGACTTCGCCAATGACTTCGATGCCCTGCTCCGCCGCCCACGCCAGCAGCTCACGCTGCGGCGGTTCGGAAGGCACGAGACCGGGACTGAGCACAATCGTGTGCACACCCTGCAGCGCTGTTCGCGCAAAGTGCTCCGCGCCAAGCAGATATTCGACCTGACTGCCGCCCAGCGCCGCTTTGAGCGCGGACATCCCCCCCGGCTCGGCGCGGGTGTCCAGCACACGCAGCCGCGCACCATGCAGGCCGCACCATTTTGCAGCCGCCGCACCCGTCTCGCCCAACCCCAGAATCAAGGTTGTGCCATCCGTGCGCACCGAGGGAAAAGTCCAGTTAGTCATCGCAGTTTGAGAGTTGCAAGCCCAATAAGCACCAGCATCATGCTGATAATCCAGAAACGCACCACTACCTGGGTTTCCTTCCAACCCGTGACTTCAAAGTGATGATGCAGCGGCGCCATCCGGAAGACCCGTCGCCCTTCTCCATAACGCCGCTTGGTGTACTTGAACCAGGTCACCTGAATCATCACGGAGAGCGTTTCCACAACGAACACGCCGCCCATGATGAACAGCACAATTTCCTGACGCACAATCACAGCAATGGTCCCTAGTGCGCCGCCCAAGGCCAATGCACCCACATCGCCCATGAACACCTGCGCTGGATAAGCGTTGAACCATAGAAAGGCCAGGCCCGCGCCTGCAATCGCGGCGCACAGCACCATGAGTTCAGAGGCGCCAGGGATATACGGAAACAACAGGTACTTGGAATAATCCACGCGCCCCACAACATAAGCAAAAATGCCGAGTGCGCTTCCCACCATCACTGTGGGCATGATCGCCAAACCATCCAGGCCGTCGGTGAGGTTGACCGCATTGCTGGACCCCACGATCACCAGCCACGTCAGTGCCACAAAACCGAACACACCCAAGGGATAACTGACGCTCTTGAAGAAGGGCACGATCAGATCGGCGCGAGTGGGCAATGGCATCGTGAAACCGCTCAGCACCCAGTCTCGGAACAGCGGCCACAGCTCGGCATTCGCGGGCGCGGAAACGGCAAAGGTGAGATACACCGATGCAACAGCGCCGATCAGCGCCTGCCAGAAAAACTTCCGGCGAGATGACATGCCTTCAGGATCGCGATAAACCACTTTCCTGTAATCGTCGGCCCAGCCTATCCAGCCAAAGCCGAATGTGACAAGCAGCACAACCCACACGAAGCGGTTGGACCAGTCGGCCCAGAGTAGTGTGCTGACACCGATGGAGATCAGGATCAACGCGCCGCCCATGGTCGGCGTGCCTGTTTTCTGCAGATGGGATTGGGGGCCGTAGGCACGCACCGCTTGGCCGATCTTGAGTGCGGTCAGGCGGCGGATTACCCATGGCCCGGCAAACAAGCCGATCATCAAGGCAGTACCGCATGCCAGCACGGCGCGCAGCGTGATGTATTCGAACACCCCGAAAGCGCGTATGTGCGAATCCGACAACCACTGCGCCAATTCAAGAAGCATGGTCCACTCCTTGCCCAATTGCGGGGTTTTGTTCTTCAAGCGCCGAGATGACGCGCTCCATGCGCATGCTGCGTGATCCTTTCACCAGGATATTTGCGGGAAGACGAACAGCCAAATCCTGGGCCAAGCTGTCGATAGATGAATAAGAAACCGCGTTCTCGCCGAATGCCTGCACAGCCTGTTTGCAGGCCGTGCCGAACGTCAAGAGCGCATCGATGCCCTGTTCGCGGGCATAACGGCCAACCTCGGCATGCATGGTCGGTCCGTTGTCGCCCACTTCGCCCATGTCGCCCAAAACCAGAATCTTGTGGCCCTGCAGGCTGGCAAGCACATCTATGGCTGCACGCACGGAGTCGGGGTTGGCGTTATAGGTGTCGTCGATGAGTTGAAAACCGCCCGGCAGCATACGGGGCTGCATGCGCCCTTTTACCGGGCTAAACGCCCCCAGGCCGCGCGCGATGGCATCCAGCGGAAGGCCGGCCGCCAACGCACATGCAGCTGCGGCCATGGCGTTGCGCAGATTGTGCGCGCCCGGCGCGTTCAGCAGGATGTCTGCGTCACCCTGCGGCGTAATCAGGCGGAACCGCGTGCGCGACGGTTCCGCACGAATCGACCCTGCCCTGACGTCCGCCCCTTCGTCGAAGCCGAAGTGCACGATCCGGCGGCCACCAGCCAGCCCATTCCAGAGCAAGGTGTAGTCGTCATCACCAGGAAAGACCGCAACACCATTGACAGGCAGCGCCAGCAACACACTGCCATTCTCGCGCGCAACCGCTTCCACAGACTGCATGAACTCTTGATGCTCGCGCTGCGCATTATTGACCAGCGCAACCGTGGGCTGCGCAATGGCTGCGAGCAAGGCTATTTCGCCAGGGTGGTTCATCCCCATTTCGAGCACCGCAGCACGATGACCACGGGTGAGGCGCAATACGGTCAGCGGCACGCCGATGTCGTTGTTCAGGTTGCCGCGCGTAGCAAGGCTAGCCGCGTCGCCATAGCTCTCGCGCAAAATCGCGCCGATCATTTCCTTGGTTGTTGTCTTGCCGTTGCTGCCCGTGACGCCGATCACCGGAATATCGAACTGGCGGCGCCAGGCGGTTGCAATGCGAATCAGCGCCTGGCGTGTGTCGCCCAGCACATACTGCTTCATTGCAGGATCGGCATCAGCGACACGATGGGCCACGACAGCACCGCGCGCGCCGGCTTTTGCGACTGCGGCGACGTAATCATGCGCGTCGAAGTTCTCGCCCTTAAGTGCCACAAACAACTGTCCGGGGGCAATAGAGCGTGAGTCGGTGGATACAGCTTGACCAACGCCCCAATCCAATGCAAAACGTGCCCACTCACGGTCGTCGAACGGCGACCGCACGCCACCGGCCTCTTGATAGGTTTCGTGGCCTTTGCCTGCCAGCAGCACCACATCAGCCGCACTGGCCTCCCATACCGCCAGGAGAATCGCCAGCGCGCGATCCGTTTGCACGCGCGGCTCACCGGGCATGCCGGCAAGTACTTGCGCAATAATATCGCTGGGATTCTCTGAGCGGGGATTATCGCTAGTCACGATGACCAGGTCGGCGCCAGCTGCGGCAATGCTGCCCATCATGGGGCGCTTGCCGGTGTCACGGTCGCCACCGCAGCCAAATACGCACACCAGCCGCCCACCACGTGCCTGCGCGAGTGGACGAAGCGCCGTCAACGCACGCGCCAGCGCGTCGGGCGTATGGGCGTAATCCACAACCACCATGGGGCCCGGCACATCGGATGGCGCAGGCTCGACGACCTGCAGCCGGCCCGCAACGGGCGTCAATCTGGCCAGGACACGCGCAATGCGGGACACACCCCACCCCATTTCACGAAGCACGCCGGCAATCAAAAGGAGATTGGAAATATTGTGCTCACCCACCAGACGCGTGGGTACTTGCGCACTGCCCCCAGGCATCAGCAGATTAAATACCAGCCCGTAGGCGCCTACGTGAATATCGCGCGCCTGGATGGCCGCATCGGCAGCGCCTAATGAATAGCCCTGCACAAGGCCGGCAGGCAAGCGGGCGAGCAGCTCGGCGCCGGCAGCATCGTCGGCATTGATAATGGCGCGCGACAGCCCAGGGCGTTCAAACAGTGCGAACTTGGCCTGCTTGTAACGGGCTTCTGTCTGGTGATAATCGAGATGGTCGCGTGTCAAATTGGTGAACGCCGCGATATCGATATGCACTTCATCCAGACGCCCCTGTTCAATGCCGATCGACGAGGCCTCCATAGCGACGACTTCGGCGCCAGCATCGCGCAACCGCGCCAGGCTTTCATGCAGACTCAGCACATCCGGCGTGGTAAGCGCCCCACCTTCCTGGCTGCCGTCGGGCAATGTCAGGCCCAGCGTACCGATCGCGCCGCTGGGCACACCCTCTGCATTGAGCGCAGCAGCCAGCCATTGCACACAACTGGTCTTGCCATTGGTACCCGTTACGGCAACGATCTTCGTCGTCTCGGAAGGCTTGCCGTACCATATGTGCGCAACTTCGCCCATCACCTTGGGCAAAGCCGGCACAGAAAGCATCGGCACGCCCGGCGGCTGCGCGAGCAAGCGCGCATCGGCATGCACCACTATCGCCGCAACGCCTGCTCGCACGGCTTGGTCGATGTAGTCGCGGCCATCGGCATGCAGGCCCGGGCATGCGAAAAACACATCGCCAGCACGAAGCTGGCGCGTATCCAGGCACAGTCGCGCGGTACGCGCAACCCGTGCCTCTAGCCAGGAAACGATATCAGGCGCATTCATTCCCGCGCCTCCTTCTTGGCGCCCAGCGCCACGAGTGACTCAATCGGCGCATCAGGCTGCACGCCAAGGCGGCGCAGACTGCTGGCCACAATATCCGAAAACACCGGCGCCGCGATGCGGCCGCCATAATAAGCCTTGCCGTGCGGCTCGTCGATGGTCACCGCTACGACAATGCGAGGGTTCGATACCGGCGCGAAGCCCACGAACGAGCCGCGATACAAGCTGCGACTGTACTGGCCGTCCACGATCTTGCGCGCCGTGCCGCTCTTGCCCGCCACGCGGTAACCCTGCACCTGGGCCAGCTTGGCGCCATCCGGCCCAGCCGCGGCTTCCAGCATGGCACGGATCTGTCCTGCGATTTCAGGCCTGTACACCTGCACGCTTGTGGGTTTGCCTTCGCGCTTGAGCAGCGTCAGGGACACCATATCGCCGTTTCGGGCGAACGCTGTGTATGCATGTGCCATCTGCATCAACGACACCGACAAGCCATAGCCGTACGCCATGGTTGCCCGTTCTATCGGGCGCCAGCGCTCCCACGGGCGCAAACGGCCAGATGCAACCCCCGGGAAGTCAGTATGCGGCGGACGGCCGAAGCCCAGCTCGGTGAACTTAGTCCACATCTCCTGTGAAGTCAGCTTCTCGGAAATCATCGTCATGCCGATGTTGCTCGAACGGCGCAGAATGCCCGCTACGTTGAGCACCCCATTCTTGCTGACGTCGGAGATGGTCGACCCTTGGTAGCGGTAACGGCCGTTGCCGGTATCGAACAGCGTGTTCGTGGAAATACGTTTGATGTCCAGGGCCAGCGCCGCCGTGAACGGCTTCATGATCGAACCGGGCTCGAAGGTATCGGTCAGGGCCCGGTTACGCAAGGCCGCGCCCTTGCGATCGCCACGGTCATTCGGATCGTAGGTGGGCAGATTGACGAGTGACAGGATCTCGCCCGTTTGTACATCCAGCACAATCGCAGCACCGGCTCGCGCGTCATTCGCCTGCAGGGCGTCTTTGAGCGCAGCGTAGGTGTCATACTGCAGCCCCGCATCGATAGAAAGCCTTAGATCCTGGCCATTCACAGGCGGCACAATCGCCTGCACATCCTCTACGACGCGCCCCAGCCGATCCTTGATCACTCGGCGCGACCCAGGGCGGCCAGACAGTGCATCATTGAAGGCCAGTTCGATACCGTCGATGCCTTGATCTTCGATATTGGTAAAACCGATAAGATGCGCAGCCACCTCCCCCTCGGGGTAGAAGCGGCGCATTTCAGCCTGGTCGTGGAAACCAGGCACCTTGAGCCGCCGGATCTGCTCCGCAGTGTCCACCGCCACCTGGCGCTTGATATAAACAAAATTGCGCTCGTCGTCGCCAATGCGTCGCTTGATGTCACTGGCAGGCATCTCGAGCAAGGCGCCAAGCCTCTTGAGCTGCTCGTCCGACGCCTTGCGCGCGTCTTCAGGGATCGCCCAGATAGCACGCACGGGCACGCTGGACGCCAGCACCACAGTACCGGTGCGATCGAAAATCTTGCCACGCGTAGCCGGCAACACGAGATTGCGCTCGTAGCGGCGTTCGCCCTGCTCTTTCAGGAACTCGTTCGACAACCCTTGCAGATACAGCGCTTTGGCCGCCAGGGCCAGGAAACCCACCATCAGCAGTATCAATACCAGGCGCGACCGCCACATTGGCATCTGCTGGTTGAGCACGGGGCTGTCATAGAAACGCACGCGCTTCATGGTTTGCCCCCCGATGCCGGCTGGCCGGCAGATGCGGACGGCGATGTACCCACCATATAGAGTGTGCGGTCGGGCGTTCCCGGCGTCATGCCCAGCTCTTCACGCGCAATGCTGTCGATGCGCGCATTGCGGGCCAGTTCCGCGCGCTCAAGCTGAAGGCGCCGCCAATCGGTGTCCAGTTGGCGCTCACGATCGTGCAGCCGACCAGCCTCCACATACAATTGGCGCGCCTGGAAGCGCGCCGTGACGAGCGACAGAGCGGAAACCATCAACAGCGCCGCAAACAGAAGGCTCAACCGTGCCATGACGTGCGCCCTCCCTTGCCATGACGCCTGCCGGCAGCATCGCCGCCAGCCATGCCCTGGCCAACAAACGATGCGCCGCCATCGGGCGGCAGCGGTGTATCCGTGCGTTCCGCCACCCGCAAGACAGCCGATCGGGCACGAACATTGTCACGCGCCTCATCGGCGCTGGCCAGCACCCGGCCGAGCGAGCGCAGGATGGGTTGCGGCATATCCTTCTCTGGAATCGGCAGGCGCGCGTGCGCGGCAGCCGGTCTGGCCGCCGCCGCGATGCACTGCTTGACCATGCGGTCTTCAAGAGAATGGAAGCTGATCACCGCAAAACGCCCTCCTGGCGCAAGCAAAGTCAGAATTGCCTTGAGGGCGCGTGCGAGCTCCTCGAGCTCTTGATTGAGGTAAATCCGTATAGCCTGAAAGCTGCGGGTGGCCGGGTGTTGACCCTTTTCGCGCGTGCGGACGACACCGGCGATGAGCTCGGCGAGGTCGAGCGTTGTGCGCAGCGGGCGGGATTCGCGGCGAGCAACAACCGCCTTTGCAATCTGGAAAGCAAACCGTTCTTCGCCATAATGTGCGATGACCTCCCTCAATTCTTCGACACTGACCTCAGCCAGCCATTGCGCAGCCGTCATACCGCTGCTCGTATCCATCCGCATATCAAGCGGGCCTTCGCGCATGAACGAGAAACCCCGCGATGCATCGTCGATCTGAGGGGATGACACTCCCAGATCCAACATCACACCGTTAACCGACGCGATCCCCAGATCGGCCAGCCTTTCAGCCATTTCCGCAAAGCCGCTGTGCACCACAGCCACTCTGCTATCCTGCGCCGCCAGTTGATGGGCCACCTCGATGGCCTGCGGGTCTTTGTCGAAGACCACCAGCCTCGCCTGCGGCCCCAGTTTCGACAACAGCAAGCGGCTATGCCCCCCACGCCCGAAAGTGCCATCGACAAACACGCCGTTGCGCCGCGCCTCATCGACAAGCGGCTCGGAAGCGGAAACCACCTGCCCACGCGTACCGTGCTTTCGGCCAAAACCCGGATCAACGAGAGCGTTGACCGTAGGCTCCAGCAGCACGGACCGATGCACAAACGACATAGCAGGAATCAAAAAGAAAATGTTTCGAGGACTTCAGGCATACCCTTCGCGAGGTCTTCCGCTTCGCGTCGGGCCCATTCGGCGGCATCCCACAATTCGAAGTGACTACCCATCCCCAGCAGCATGACTTCGCGCGTCAACCCAGTCGCTGTGCGCAGCTCAGGCGCCACCAGAATGCGGCCTGACGCATCCATGTCAACGTCCTGCGCATTGCCCAGCAGCAGGCGCTGCAGCGGACGAGCGGACATTGGGAAGTTTGCGATCTGCTCACGCTTCTTTTCCCACACATTGCGGGGGTACAGAAGCAGACAGCCATCGGGGTGGCGGGTGAGGGTAAGACGGCCTTCGACCTGTGCGACGAGCGCGTCACGGTGCCGGGTCGGAATCGAGATCCGCCCCTTGGCATCGAGAGTGAGAGCGCTGCTGCCCTGGAACAAGTTTCTTCCCCACTTTTTTGCACAAAATCCTACTTTTCCCCACTCTAAGCCATGGCTTTCAAGTGGTCAAGCACAAGTTGCATTTTTTTCAATCGCGTCAAGCACTTAGCCTCATCTTTAAGAGTTCGGCCAAAAAAAATTCCTCAATAAATCAAGAAATTGTGATCTGAAGTGAAAGTCCTTTATCAGAATGGAGCGGTGGATAAACCATAACGCGCGTTTTCAATTGCTGACATACGGCCGCAACCACCCGTCCATTCAGGAAATTGCCAGCTTTCCCGACAACCATCCAGAATCATGACTAGCCAACGAAAGCGAAGCCGCTAAGACGCAGCTAAGACGCGGCTACTTAAAGCAATGGAGGGAAATAAAGGAAGGCGGCGATAGAGACGCGAGGGAATGAAACGATGAAGAGGCAGCGATAGAAAAAGCAGCGATGGGAGGCTAAAGCGCGGGCGCGAAAAACCGGTTGAAAAACTGCCGTGCCGGGGCAAGCCCCCGCCCCGCACTACGGAAAAAGTGAGACAGGCCTATAGGCCGGATTCTGTATGCCCGGCGAGCCGGACAGGCAATCATTCATCTGGGCCCGACATTACTGTCGGGCTCGAGCCATCTACCCGCATGCTCGGACGGGCCGCCCGTCTGGCCGAGGCCTGCGCATGCCTATTTGATGTTGCTCCGGATAGAGGTTACCGCGTTTCACCCTGCAGCGCCGCAGGCGTTTCCGCCTGCGCAGCACGGAGTAGCCGTGCCGGTGCACGCCCGTGGACGTGCCCTCGCCGCAGACTCGTCTCTGTGGCCCTGTTCCTCGGCTCGCGCAAGCTCGCGCTTTTGCTTGCCGGACGGCTGTTAGCCGCTACCCTGCCCTGTGGAGTCCGGACCTTCCTCGATGCGCCGCACCGCGATTGCCCGGCCTGCCTCACGTGAGCATTGTAACCTGCGACAATAGCGTTTTGGCCCGGCCGCTTGCGGCCGGCCGGTGCTGCAGCCCTCGGGGGCAAAAGGCAGCATGGTTTTCCTCATTTTCACGACATGGCCGCAACACTCGTTACCCTCACCGATGCTCAACTGGCTTATGGGCACCACCCGCTCCTGGATCACGCCGAACTCACCATCCAGGCAGGCGAACGCATCGGCCTGATCGGCCGCAACGGGGCTGGCAAATCGTCCCTCCTCAAGATTATCGATGGTCGCATCCAGCCTGACGACGGCGAGGTCATGCGGGTGGGCGGCCTGCGCGTCGCGACGGTAGAGCAGGAACCTGAGCTGGACGACAATCTCACCGTCCACGAAGCGCTTTGCGGCGATATTCATTCAAGCGAAGACTGGCAGCGGCCCGCCCGCGCCAACGCACTCATTGAACAGCTCGGGCTGCAGGCAGACGCCCAAATCGCGGGATTGTCCGGTGGGTCGCGCAAGCGCGTCGCGCTGGCCCGCGCCGTGGCGGACGAGCCCGATCTGCTGTTGTTGGATGAGCCCACCAACCATCTGGACTTCGACGGCATCACTTGGCTCGAAAACCTGCTGCTCACCGCGCGCTGTGGTGTCGTGCTAATTACACACGATCGACGCTTTCTGGATGCAGTCGCTACGCGTATCGTAGAACTCGATCGCGGCAAGCTGTTCAGCTTCCCCGGCAATTTTTCAGCCTGGCAACAACGCAAGGTTGAATGGCTGGAAGCCGAACAGCAGCAGAATGCCCGCTTCGACAAGCTGCTTGCCCAAGAAGAGGTGTGGATACGCAAAGGCATCGAGGCGCGGCGCACCCGCAACGAAGGCAGGGTTCGACGGCTCGAACAGTTGCGGCGCGATCGCGCCGCGCGGCGTGAGCTGCAAGGCAATGTCAGGCTGGCTGTCGCCGAAGGCCAGCGGTCGGGCAAACTGGTGGCCGAACTGCAAGGCGTAACGCATGGCTATGGCGGCCGCACCCTGATTCGCGATTTTTCCACCGTCATCCTGCGTGGCGACCGCATTGGCCTGATCGGCCCCAACGGCGCAGGCAAAACTACACTTCTGCGCATCATTCTCGGGCAATTGCAACCCGACGAAGGCAGCGTGCGGCTGGGCACCAATCTTACCGTTGGCTACTTCGACCAGATGCGGGCCCAGCTCGATGAAAACGCCACGCTGGCAGACACCATCAACCCCGGCAGCGAGTGGATAGAGATCGGCGATCAGCGCAAACATGTCATGAGCTATCTCGAAGACTTTCTCTTCCCCGCCGCACGCGCACAATCGCCAGTGCACAGTCTGTCGGGCGGCGAGCGCGCGCGCCTGGCGCTGGCGCGCATGTTTGCGCGGCCCACAAACATCCTGGTGCTGGATGAACCCACCAACGACCTAGACATCGAAACGCTGGAGTTGCTGGAGTCACTGCTGCAAGACTACCAGGGCACGGTCCTGCTCGTGAGTCACGATCGCGCATTTCTCGACAATGTCGTCACGCAGACCATCGCCGCAGAAGGCGATGGCGTGTGGGGCGAATATGTAGGAGGCTATGACGAATGGCTCGCCCAACGCCCGCAGCCAGAGGGCGCCGCGGATAGCGCGAAAGGGCGCGGCAAAGGCGCCGCGAGGGGCATGGATAGCGACACATCCGGAAAAACACCCGATGCCAACACATCGAGCAACGCGAGCCGCACTGCAAAGCCGGCCAAGGTGGGCCGCATTACTTCATGGGAACAGCGTGAGCTCGATGGCATCCCCGATGCCATCGCCGCCCTCGAAACCGAACAGGCCAACCTGACGGAACGGTTGGCGGACGGCAGTCTTTACCGCGACGCACCCGATGAGGTCAATGCGATCAACGAGCAACTTGCCGGCATCGAATCAAAGCTCGAAGCACTCTTTGCCCGTTGGGAAACGCTTGAAGAAAAGAAAAACGCGTCAAGCCAAGCCTGATGCCAGGCGTCTTGGCATATCATCCCTGATCCATCAGGGCTGGAGACGACGGCCGCAATCCGGCGCCCCATGCGAACAGCATGCTGCTCGCATGGCTGGCGGCCGCACCGTCCGTCAAGGGCCTGCCTCAGCCTCAAGCGCCAATACCTGACGTCAGCCGATTACTTTCCATCTGAGCGACGTACCCGCCGCCAATGGCACCATAGTGGTATCACCCAACGGCAATTCAGCGGGAATCTCAAAGTCGGTGAGCGCCAACGTTAATGTCCCGCTGTTCTCAGGCAAGCCATAAAACGCCGGCCCGTTTCGGCTGGCAAACGCTTCCAGCTGATCCAGCCGCCCGGCTGCCTCGAACGCGGTGGCATACAACTCCATGGCATGCAGCGCCGTATAGCACCCCGCACAGCCACACGACGCTTCTTTCAAACCGCGCGGATGCGGCGCGCTGTCAGTGCCCAGGAAAAACCTTGGGTTGCCGCTTGTAGCAGCATCGATCAGCGCCTCTCGGTGCATTTCGCGTTTCAGCACCGGCAGGCAAAACCAGTGCGGCTGCAGGCCGTTGGTGAATAGCGCGTTTCGGTTGTACAGCAGGTGATGCGCGGTAATCGTTGCAGCAATAGGGCCGTCTGCATACCGCACGTACTCCACCCCTTCGAGTGTGGTCAGATGCTCGAACACAACTTTCAATTCGGGGAACATACGCCGGAGCGGGATCATCACGCGGTCGATGAACACTGCCTCACGGTCGAACAGATCGATGGCGGGATCAGTGACCTCACCATGCACCAGCAGCGGCAGCCCCACCCGCTGCATGGCTTCGAGCACACGCCCGCAACGCCCCAGCAGGTCAGTCACGCCAGCGTCCGAATTAGTGGTCGCGCCGGCCGGATAGAGCTTTACTCCATGCACAATGCCCGATGCCACCGCACGAGTGATTTCATCCGGGGAGGTATTGTCGGTGAGGTAAAGCGTCATCAGCGGCGTAAACGCATCGCGCGCAATACCCGCCTGGTCCAGGGCAGCCAGAATGCGATCGCGATATGCCTGAGCCTGTGCCGCGGTCGTCACAGGCGGCTTGAGATTGGGCATCACAATGGCACGCCCGAACTGTCGTGCGGTATCACCCACGACAGAAGCCAGCATGGCGCCGTCGCGCAGATGCAAGTGCCAGTCATCGGGGCGGATAATGGTCAGGGTTTGCTTGTCGCTAGTCATTTCATCACAGTCAATATCGCCGGTGCCCCGCTTCAGCCGGCATCTAGGGGCATGCTGCGCTCAACCAGCCGGCAGAACAGCGCGCTGCCGGCGGGAATCACCGCATCATTGAAATCAAACATAGGATTATGCAGCACGCAGCCGCGCTCCGCACCGCCCTGCCCCAGCCGAAAATAAGCACCGGGTCGACGCTGCAGCATCACCGAAAAATCTTCAGATCCCATCGACGGCGTCAGATCTCGTACGACCTGCTCTTCGCCGAACAGTTCCTCGGCCACATCGGCTACAAAACGGGCATGGGCGGGTGTGTTGATGGTTGCGGGAAACAGCCGCCGGTAGTCAAGGCTGATCTTGGCCTTGTAGGCAGCAGCCATGCCATCAACGATCTCGCGCATGCGCTGCACCACCTGCTCCTGGACCACCGGATTAAACGTGCGCACCGTGCCCACCATGTAAGCATCACGCGGAATGACGTTCATGGCCTGCAGATTGCCCGCGTTAACCGCCGCCACCGTCACCACGGCCGACTCGGGCGCGGGCACATTGCGCGACACAATAGTCTGCAATGCATTGATGAGCTGCGCAGCGATCACTACCGGGTCGTTGGTTTGATAGGCATGGGCCCCATGCCCGCCACGCCCTTCGATGTGTATCTCGAATTGATCCGCTGCCGCCATCATCGGGCCCGGGTTCACGCCGATGACACCCTCTGGCAACCCTGGCCAATTATGCAGCGCATAAATCGCATCGCACGGAAAACGCTCAAACAGGCCATCGTCCAGCATGGCCTGTGCCCCACCCTGGCCTTCTTCAGCCGGCTGAAAAATCAGCACCGCACGACCGTCGAAATTGCGTGTTTCAGCCAGATAGCGCGCGGCCCCCAGCAGCACTGTGGTGTGGCCATCGTGCCCACATGCATGCATCACCCCCAGATTGTTGGACGCATAATCGACGCTTCCCTGCTCCTGTATAGGTAGCGCGTCCATATCCGCCCGCAAGCCAATTGCCTTACCGCTGGTATTGCGACGCCCTTCCAGCACCCCGACAACCCCCGTGCGGCCAATACCCTTGTGCACCTCAAATCCCAGTGCCTGCAGGGCCGCCGCCACGATCGATGACGTGCGCGTCTCCTGAAAGCCAAGCTCTGGGTTTGCGTGAATATCACGACGTATTGCCGTAAGGTCGGCATGAAAGCCTCGGATCACCTCCAGGACTGATTTCGCATGCATAGTCTGGCCTCCTCCTGGCCATCGAACGGCGCCCGGATCGGCCCGGAATTGCCGGTTTTCGTGTATTCGTCACATTAACACAGGGACATCCCCAAGACGCGAAGCTTTATGCCCGCACCCCGAGCGGTTATATTCTCGTTCACAAATCGCTTTGTTTTTCGAGGAAACTCACGTTATGCTGCGTGAGACGCACCTTTTCACTCAATCAGGAGTACTGATCTATGGCAACCACCGCGAAAACCGCCCGTAAACCGAACGCGGCATTCATGAAACCGCTTACGCCTAGCGCCACGCTGGCTGCCGTCATTGGTCCCGAGGCTGTTCCACGCACCGAAGTCACCAAAAAAATCTGGGATTACATCAAAAAGCACGACCTGCAAGATCCCGCCAATCGCCGAAACATCAACGCTGACGACAAGTTGCGTCCGCTGTTTGGCAAAGATCAGGTCTCAATGTTCGAACTCACCAAACTTGTCAACGCCCATCTTAAATAAGCTATATCGCGTAAGCGTCGCGCGCTTACCATGCTTGTGGTCACAGCCCTTGCTCGTCGGCACAGCCACACCCATACCGCCTAATAAAAAGCCGCTGACAGACTTGGCTGTCAGCGGCTTTTTTGCCCGGTTAGCGGGCGGATGGAACGCTTAATACTCAGATACAGGCGGCTGCCCCGATGCCAACGCAAGCCAACCTTTGATCAAACGATAGACGATCCATACAAGCGCAATAATGCCCGTGATCCAGCCGATGAAGATCCAGGTTGCCAAGGCACTGAGCAGCACCCACAACAGCCCCCACCAGAACGTGCCGATCACCCAATCGAAATGGGCGGCATATACCGTACCAGCGGCATCGCTACGCTTGAGATAGGCCAGCACAATCGCGGCAATAGCCGCAACGCCAAAAAAACCGCCACTCAGCAAACCAAGCGCGAACAGGCCGTATATAAGATGCGTAAGGTTGCGCATCGAAAAGCCCTTGTTGTCTTCTGGCGGAATCGCCTCGGTCATCGGTAACCTCCGGAATCAGGGTGCATACATTCGGCCCCGCGGCCGATCCAGGCTATTCTACCGGAACTCGGGCGGCCGTAATATATGCCGATCCCCTTGTGGCAAGCAGATCTCCCGTTTTGGCGTACTGTCGCGGCTTGCACGGGTTCACCGCGCACCGATGCGCTGGTCGCGCCTGGGTGGTGCGCCGGCGCTTTGCCTGGTTTTGATTCGCACAAACAAAAACCCCCGCCAGGGTTTGCTGGCGGGGGTTTTCTTCGGTATAAAAGCCTGACGATGACCTACTTTCACAGACGAGATGTCAACTATCATCGGCGC
>NZ_JAJJOZ010000013.1:0-74070 GCF_021653995.1 Paracandidimonas lactea | reverse complement strand
TCGGGATTGCTTCATTGCGAATTTCCTTGTTATGGAAATTCTACCTTCGATCACTGCGGTTATACGGGGGGATTACCATCGGGCTTATCCAGAACCGAACGCCTAAACGCGAGCGACCGGTGCGACGAGCAGAATCCAGCAACAAGGAGTCGGATTGGAGCCTCGCGCATGGCTTTCATGGCTGGGAATGATTGCTAGAACGATCTTGAGCTGACCTTTACAGTACCGATCCCAGGCAAGGGATGTATAGAAATAGAGTCTGCACAATTCAACTCTGTGTGGACATGGCTCGCGGCCGCTGCTTCTCGCCATGCTCGTTGGTACGACCGCCGTCCATTCTCATAGTAAGCTGCTTACGAATTATCTAATCTGGTTGACCGCCAATAGTCGAACGACGGCCTGTATTTGCGATACTGAATCCTATCGTGGTCCTAGGGCCTATACATTTGGCGAAACTTCTTCCTCCATGCATTTTTGCAATCGCTGCGACGATTGAAAGACCTAGGCCACAATGAGTGATACCATCCGCAGTGCGCTCATCTGTGGCGCGGTAGAAACGTTGAAAGAGCTTCGGTAGATGGTGTTCTTCAATGGGTTTCCCCATATTGGAGACTTCTACCACGGTCTCGCCTGCATGGGTAGAAATACTGATAGTTACCTCGCTCGAACGGTCAGAATAGCGGAGAGCGTTAGAAATCAGGTTAGAGACGGCCTGCTGGAGTAACGTCCGCTCTATCTCTGCTGGCGCGTCGCCAACGAGCACAAATCTCACATCGGATTCCGCAGCTTCTTCCTCATAGTATTCCATGACCCTCATAATCGCGGCAGCTACACTCTCAATGAATTCTCCATGCAGACGAACACCGCGATCAGCTTGTGAGAGAAATAGCATGTCCGTGATTATTCGAGCCATACGGTGCAGCTCTTCAAGGTTTGATCCGAGTATTTCTCTGAGCTGGACACCCGAATAATTCAAACGCAACGCTAGCTCTGTTTCACCAATCAGGGTTGTCAATGGATTACGAAGCTCATGTGCAACATCAGCATTGAAACCTTCCATTTGTACATACGCATTTTCTAAGCGATCAAGAACCGCGTTGAATTGACCAACCAACGGTTGAATTTCTTCCGCTTGGCCTCGCCCGTTCAAGCGCTCGCTCATTCTATCAGGCGAAAGTGTGGCGGCTTGGCGGCCAAGTTCGCCAACAGGAGCTAATGCGCGCCTGACCAGAAGAGTGCCTACCAGAGATACAAGCATCGCCCCTACCAGCGCACAAACGAAGAGAGCGAGTGCAAGCGTTTGCTGTAGGTTAATGTAAGGAGAGACGTCAAGAACTAGCTGTGCCGTCATTCGTTTCTCGGACTGGGCACTAGGAAGCGAGAACATCACTCTGCGGTCATGAGAGCCGGTTCCCTCTCCTGGATTCTTCCCATAGATCTCTTTTTTCCCGTCAATTTCAAGTATCAAGGAGAAGTCAGGACGGCCATAGAAAAAGTCGCTAAGCTTATGGCGTAGAAAGCCGGAGTCACCTAGAGCAGCATTCTCTGCCACCAGGTGTCGGATAACATCGATCTTTTGCGTAAGCATTGCATTCTGCTGAGACGTCAAATGCACGCTCGTAGCGAAATACACCGCGACGCACACCACTCCGAGCCCGAGAAATGCTTGAACGGCCAGCCACTTGGAAAGCCAACGACGAATAGATTTTGATCCAGTGGGCATTAGGCTCTACTATTCCTTAAGCGTCCACTGTCCGTGCATTCAAACCTTTACAGCGGCGTTGTAACCCACGATTTACTGCCTCTTTTCCTACGTTCCAGACAGGACACCAGGATCTCTCCCAGTGTTGTGCAGTTACACGGGACTAATGTATTGATTAACCGACTGAGCGTAGCGTGAACTATGATTGAGCTTGAACAACAAAGAGAAATAGCGCCTGCCACGCTACATCTTTAATTGCGGCGGGCCCCTGGCTCGCTTCTAATGTTCTGCGATTGACAGCGGAACGACTTGAAAAGACGTTGAGTCCTTCTGAAAGGCGAGGTGGAGCTTTCGCAACAGAGGTCCAAACTGTCCTTTAATTGGTAGCTCTGTGTTTTGAGATTGTAATAATGCAAGCTCGTCGTTTATCCGACAGGAAGATTACGAATTCGTAAGGTCCCCGAAATAATCGTCCTTCGCGGCAGTAAATTCTTCCCCTTAGCTAGAGCGGTTGCTTGCTATCAATCGTTTGAAAGCAATAGAAGCAACGACAGTAGGCACCGGCCAGGGCGCCCGAGTCCCCTACCGCGCAAGTGTCTCATCTTCTCCATACAGAATGAACGACAAACTCAATAAACATGTGCATTTCGGCGCATGTTTGGGATCCAAACCTGGGTCGGTTTGTGGGTGCGCGTCGGGCGACGCCAATCGATACCTTCAAGTAGCATCGACGTATCCGTCCGGTGAACACGTATTGACACGGCCGCATAAGCGGTCGTGTCATTTTTAAGAGGTGTGGGGCGCCCAGTTGTGCGGCAAGAGTTCGTCGATCCGGTTATTTGGATGCGTGGGCAGACGCGTGAGCACGTCCTTCAGATAAGCGTAGGGATCATGTCCGTTCAGCTTTGCAGACTGGATCAGGCTCATGGCTGCAGCTGCCCGCTTACCGGCGCGCAGCGAGCCGGCAAATAACCAGTTCGAGCGACCTATGGCAATGGGTCGAATCTGTCGTTCAATATGGTTGTTATCGATCGGCACGCGCCCATCTTCCAGGTAGCGCGTCAGAGCGTCCCAGCGTTTCAGGCTGTAATCCAATTTCTTGGCCGTGGTCGAGCCGTCGGGCACGCGCACGCGCTGCGCCAGCATCCACTCATGGAACTTCACAGCCAGAGGCTTGGCCTGCTGCTGTCGTCGATGCCGGCGCTCATCAGGAGGTAAATCCTTTAGGCCGCGCTCAATGTCGTAGAGCTGATTGAAGTACGTGACGGCCTGCCCGGCCACCGGACTCTTGCTCGATTCAAATAGATCGAAGACGGCACGACGCGCATGTGCCATGCAGCCCGCTTCGGTAATGCCTTGGCGGAATAAGGCGTTGTACCCGCCGTAATCGTCGCAAACGAGCGTGCCGTGCCAGTTACCGAAGAAGGCCCGGGCATGTTCCCCGCCGCGGCCCTCGGCGAAGTCGTACACCACGGCCTTCAAGTCTTCGAAGACGCCCGGTGCATAGGCCCACAGGTACGCGCGATGCGTTTCCTTCTTGCCAGCCTTGAGCATGCGTACCGGCGTTTCATCGGCGTGGATGACTGGCCGAGCCAGAATTGCTGCGCGTAAAGCATCGACTAGCGGTTGCAGGGCATGGCCGCACTCTCCCACCCACTGGGCTAGCGCGGAACGTGCGAGCCTCAATCCGGCCCGGGCGAAGATTCCTTCCTGGCGATGCAGTGGCAAGTGATCCGAGTACTTGGCCACCAATACGTGAGCAAGCAAGCCCGGGGTGGCCAAGCCCTTGTCGATGACATGTGCGGGCATGGGCGCTTGCGTGATGGTTTCGCACTGCGCGCAGGCCCAGATGCTGCGGATGTGACGCTGGACGCTGAACACGCCGGGCGTGTAGTCCAGCTTCTCGCTGGCCTCATCGCGAACGAACTTCAACCGGCACCCACAGGCGCAGTCGGTCGAGGCAGGATCATGACGAATCTCGATGCGCGGCAGCTCCGGTGGTAGTGCGGTGCGTTTCGGTTGGCGTTTCTCTGCCTTGGCCTGTACCTGTGGTTCGAGCGCCTGCAGTTCCAGCTCAATGGCGGCGATGTCTTCGTCCAGCGCCTCTTCGAGCAAGCTGCCCTGGATACCGGAAGGAAGGTGTTCACCCTTTTTACCGAAGCGCAAACGCTTCAGTACCGCAATCTCGTGAGAGAGCTGTTGAATGCGTGTGGTCTTGCTGTGCAGTTCCTGTTCCTGCTTGCCGACCGTGTGCATCAGGCTCAGTGCCAGTTCGCGCAGTTGCTGCGCGTCCATGCTTTCCAGGTTCTGCGGTGCCACGTTCATCATGACCGATAGTGTGCCAGAGCGGGCGGGCTCCTGACATTGGCGCATGCCCTGATTGTGAAATTCGGCTGGCTAAGGCCTCTCAAATCAGATCAATAATTCCACCCGTTCCAATGCGATGCCAAGGTAATCCGATCACCAGCGCCTGCAACTGTTCTTCAGTCATCGAGACCGAGACCTCGCCCGGCCTGGGCCACACGAATCGCCCTTGGTTCAATCGTCGTGCGGCGAGCCACACACCCAGGCCGTCATGCACCAGCACCTTCAGGCGATTACCACGCTTATTGGCAAATAGGTAGGCGTGATGTGGATGGGCAGATCCAAACACGTTTACGACCTTGGCCAGTGCAGTGTCCAGCCCACAACGCATATCTATCGGGTCAACGGCCAGCCAGACGTGGTCGATACGAATCATGCCAGCAGCTCTCGCACCCAATCGGCCAGCTGGCCGGACTGGGCCATCGGCCATTGCACGCTCAGACTCAGCGTCTTACCGGACACCTCAACCCGGATCGTGTCTGGCGCTGCGGTAGTGTTCGTTCCCGCCGGCCAGTCAGGCTGATCCATCATTGTGCGGGCCGGCACATCGACTGCGGACTTGACGGGCACAAAGGGCAGCCAGGACGCCGGTGCCACCGGTTTCTGGGCAGTCGGGCTATTGACCGCGGCGGTGTCGTCCAGTCCGTGCAACCCTAGCCGTTCATGCTCCAGCACCCAACGCCGCAGAAGATTGGGGTTGATCCCGTTGTCCACCGCAATGGCTGATAGCGAGGCGCCGCCCAAGCACTGATCGACCAACTGGGCCTTGAACTCGGGCGGATGAATGGTATGCGTCCGGTAAAACCATCTTGAGCCCAAGCGTCAGATCGTAGAGGATGGCGGCTCCACCAGATTGTTGGTGGAGTAATTCATCCCAGTAGGTGGAGTAATGCAACCTAGCGAGCTTGCCGCACAAGAAGGTCGGCGTCATCGACGCCAGTTCAGCCCCGAGTTCAAGGCCGAGGTGGTCGCCAGTTGCCAGCAGCGTGGCGTTTCGGTTGCCGCCGTAGCGCGAGCCCACGATCTGCATCCGAACTTGCTTCGTAAATGGGTCCAGGAGCACGAACGTTTCGGTACCTTGGAGCCGGTGGCAGCGCCGCCAGTACGACGCGACATTGCTGCACAGTTCATTCCGCTAAGGCTTGGTCAGTCTGAAGCACCCGACGCACCGGCCGAGATCGCTCAAGACATCAGCATAGAGCTGCAGCACAACGGCCTGAAGGCGTCGGTACGCTGGCCTGTGTCGCAGGCCCAGCAGTGTGCCGCCTGGCTACGTGATGTCATGCGATGATCCGCATCGATCAGATCTGGCTGGCGGTTGAACCGATGGACATGCGCGCTGGCACCGAGACGGCGTTGGCCCGAGTCGTTAAGGTGTTCGGGGCGGCACAGCCGCACCATGCTTATCTGTTCGCTAATCGCCGCGCCAACCGTCTGAAGGTACTGGTGCATGACGGCATGGGTGTGTGGCTGGCGGCCAGGCGGCTGCATCAAGGCGGCTTCACCTGGCCACGGCCGGACGCAGCCGACCAGCGGCTGAGCGAAGAGCAACTGCAGGCGCTGGTCATCGGCTTGCCTTGGCACCGGATCGGCGTCGGTGGTGTGATCGACCTGCTGTGACCCGTTCAGGGTGGGTCAGATTTACTCCGACGGTGGCTCACTTTTACCTTGCGCGCCCAGTGTAGCGGCTTGCAATCGGGGCATGCGCCAATGGCGCGCAGTGTGCCGTCATGGCACACTGACAGCATGCAATCACCCGTGCCTGACCTCGACCAGATGGATGCCCATGCCTTGAAGCAATTGCTTCAAGAGATGGAGGCTGAGCGTCAACAGATGCAGGCGCAGCGCGAGCAGGCCAGCGCCGAGCTACACGAGCTGCGGGCTCAACGCCAACAGCTTGAGCACGAGGTTGCAGCCACTCAAGAGATCCTGACGCGTCGCGATCAGATGCTGGCCTACCAGCAAGATGAGATTCGCTTTAAAGACACCAAGATAGCGCAACTGACCCATGAGATTGCCACACTGAAGCGCTACCGCTTCGGCAAGACGGGTGAGCAACTGTCCGGCGTACAGGGCACCCTTCTCGAAGAAGCCGTCGAGGAAGACATTGCCGCCATCGAAACGGAGCTCGAGTTGCTGGCTGGCGTGCCTTCTGCCGCCCGTGCCAAGCGCCAGCCCAAGCGCAGGCCAATGCCCGAGCATCTGCCACGCATTGAGTACCACCATGAGCCAGACAGCACGACGTGCCAATGCGGTTGCCAGTTGCAGCGCATCGGTGAAGACGTCAGCGAGAAGCTGGACTTCATTCCTGGCGTGTTGCGTGTTGAGCGTCACGTTCGCGGCAAGTGGGCGTGCAAACAGTGCCAGACACTCACCCAGGCTCCCGTGCCCGCGCACATAATTGATAAGGGCCTGCCCTCTACCGGGCTGCTCGCCCATGTGCTGGTGGCCAAGTATGCCGATCACCTTCCGCTGTATCGGCAAGAGAAGATCTTCGAGCGCGCCGGCATGAAGTTGGCCCGCTCCACGCTGGCCGATTGGGTGGGCACGAGCGGCGTGCACTTGCAACCGCTGGCAGATGCCTTGCGCCAGGCGATCCTTGCCCATCGCGTCGTGCATGCCGATGAGACGCCGGTACAGATGCTCAAGCCTGGCACCAAGAAGACGCACCGGGCCTACCTCTGGGCGTACGCGCCGGGGGGCTTCGAGGATCTGCGTGCCGTGGTCTATGACTTTACCGAGGGGCGCGCCGGCGAACATGCCCGCGCCTTCCTGGGCGACTGGCAAGGCAGGCAGCCTGATCTGTGACGATTACTCCGGGTACAAGGCCTGCTTTACACAAGGCATGACCGAGATTGGTTGCATGGCGCATGCACGTCGCAAATTCTTCGAACTGCACGCCTCCAATAAGAGCCAGCTGGCCGAGCAGGCCCTGCACTATATCGGACAGCTCTACGAGATCGAGCGCCAGGCCAAAGACCTGACAAGCGAAGATCGAAGCCGGCTACGCCAAGTTCAAGCCAGACCTCTGGCCGAAGCACTACACACTTGGATGCTCGCGCAACGCGAGCGGGTGCCCGATGGCTCAGCCACAGCCAAAGCGCTGGACTACAGTCTGAAACGCTGGGCGGCGCTCACGCGTTACCTGGACGATGGGCAACTGCCGATCGACAACAACCATATCGAACAACAGATTCGTCCGATCGCGGTTGGCCGCAACAATTGGTTGTTCGCCGGGTCGCTACGCGCCGGTAAACGGGCGGCTGCCATCATGACGCTTGTGCAGTCGGCCAAGCTTAATGGTCATGATCCCTATGCGTACCTGAAAGACGTACTCACGCGCTTGCCCACGCAACCGGCCAACCGGATCGGCGAGTTACTGCCACATAACTGGTCGCCACCAACTACCGACTAAAAGACAACGGCCCCTAACGGGGCCGTGTCAATGTGTGTTCCCCGAACGCTTACGATGAATGCGCCGCTGCCGGCGCTTAGTGTGCTCATAGTTCATACGTGTCCATTAAAAGTAGTGGACACGTATGCTCTAACAGGGACCGGGCAGCTTCAAGATGGGATCACCGGACGGATACGCATCGACAGCTACGCTGGCGTCAAATGTACCTAGCCTGCCCTGCGCTGGGCCATCATGCACATGCCATCGCCGCTCCACCAAAGCATCTTTATGCGTTCTTCCTTGCGGCTCTTGAAGACGAAGACATGGCCACTGAACGAATCTTCTTCAAGCTTGGCCTGTACGATTGCCGCCAAGCCATTAAAGTCTCGACGCCTGTCGATAGCGCCTGCCGCGAATCGTACCGGTGCTCCTTTTGGCGAACCGATCATTGCAGCGTCGCCGAAATAGTTCGCAACAACGCTGCAAACATTTGCGTTCAAGCAAGACTGTGCCCTTGAGCAGGTTGATATGCAATTGCTCACGGCCAACCATATCGTCGCTTTGCTCGCCCGAGCATTTGCCACCTTGAGCACGGGTTACGACAGCAGGCGGAGTTGTACTGCAGTTCGCGCTACCGGGCTAACTCGCCCAAGGGAATGCCCAAACGCAAGAACTCTCGCACGGCCTAATACTTCTCTTCTTTGGGAAACCGGCGCCGAGGCAGGTTGCCGAAGCTCCGACTGACTGACATCGCTGTGGTATTCATAGATTCTATCTAAATTCAGCAAGCCATAGGCTGGCTCGGCTGCCATCTGCATGGGTTCGACATCGCCCCTACGCATTACGGTAAGCTTGACCCCCGGTTTACCCTTAGCCAGATCTCAAAAGCGGAAAACGCGTACGCCCAGACAAGGCGCTGGGCCTACGTCGCCAATTCCATTACATCTACGACTACAGGGGATAACCGGGCCCATCGGATTCGTCCGATCGAGGTGACATCCCCTCAACGGCCCGCTGGACTCGCCCTGGTGTCTGGATGGAGCCAACGCGTGTCCGCCCGAGGATGTGGGCCGGGGAGCCCGTCTATATGGAGTTCATGCAAGCCATGGCCGATCCCGCCTATCCCGAGCACACCCAGATGCCGCATCGGCATGGCGATCATTTCGATCCAACCGCCTCCGTTCTGCAAGTGGTTATGAACGGTTCATGAAGATCCGGATTTAAAGCAACGCGGTGCTGGCTTGGCCATTATCAGTAATATGGGCCCTCGCGAGCTTGGCCCGAAGGCGCCACCCGCCATCGATTCTTGAACCACCTAATGTTTGTACTCAACCGGATACGGGCTGAGGGCGCTCGGCGGCATCGTCAGAGAAAGAGAATTGCTCATTGAGATATTTGCGCATCTCACAATTACACGGACACGAGATCTGTTGAAATTTAACCGAGATTTCCAGACCGTACAGAGCGGGCCGTTACATTCATCGTGCGAAAGCAACTCAATAATCAGGCCGGCCGAATGTTGCGGTATGTCGCTTTATTGCGACAGTTTCCTTCGCTGGCTGAGGTGTCGCCAATTGCAATTGCGCTCAGGCGGTATTTCCCCTTTTCGGCGTGTTTGAACTATTGCTATGGCTCGCTCAGCCGGCGACGCACCCATTTAGTGCCTTGCCAGGCAAGCGATAACTCTTACGAAAAGCGACTAATTTGTAAGCTTAAAGTCGGCGAATTGTCGAGAACGCACGTTTACGCTTTCTTTGTCGAGGCCCTCGGAACGTCGATGTAATCCGGGCACCAGACCTTTCCGTCGGCATCGAATCCTGCCGAGTATTGCAAAAACATATGGAGTTTTTACTATGAAAAAAACGCTTCTCATGGCCGCGGTGGCCACAATTACTTCCGGTGCCGCGTATGCCGAGTCATCCGTGACCCTCTACGGTCTCATCGACGCAGGTGTAGGGTACGCTAAGGTCGACGGCTCATTTACGGATCCCACGACCGGCCAGACAGTCAGCGCCAAAGGAAGCCGCATCGGGATGACCGATGGCGTCACGGCCGGGTCTCGTTGGGGGCTTCGCGGAAGGGAGGATCTTGGAGGTGGTCTGTATGCCACCTTCCAACTGGAGTCCGGGTTTAGCCCTCGTACCGGTACGTCGACACAAGGCGGTCGTCTATTCGGGCGTGAGGCTACTGTAGGCCTTGCTAGCGACAACTGGGGGCAAATGAAAATAGGTCGCCAGTACAACATTGCCTCTAGATACTTCTTTAGCACCTTAGGTTCTTCCTTTGGAGGCGGCTTTACGCAGCTGAATATGGGATCCGGGCTCGGGTTCAGCTCGGGAAATTTCGTCCGATACGATAACTTGGTTACATACGAAACCCCGTCGGTTAGCGGATTCACATTGGGAGTGGGTTATTCCTTTAGCGCAGACGACTCACGAACAAATCAGGTCGGCTTCCAGACCGCAGACAACACACGCGCCATATCAGTGGGTCTCCGATACGGGAATGGCCCGCTGAGCGCATTTGTCTCGTACGACCAGCTGAATCCCTCCAGCAGGCTCAGCGACGCGCAAAGAGATGCCACACCTCGTTCATATCTTGTGGGCGCAGCCTATGATTTTGAAGTGGCAAAACTCGCACTAGCGTATGGTCGCACAACTGATGGCTGGTTCGGCGGAAGTGGCCTTCCGAATGGTGGTAGCATCGGGAACTTCACCGGGGTGCCAACGAATGCCTTTGTGGACGGATTTAAATCCAATTCCTATCTCGTAGCGCTATCGGCACCAGTTGGCGCATCCAGCAGTGTCTTTGGTTCTTGGCAGCGCGTGGATGCGAATGACGACCGTTTAACTGGTGGTGACTCCACGAGCAATACATTTGCTCTTGGCTACACCTACAGTTTGTCCAAACGCTCTAGCTTATATGCTTTGGCAAAGTACACCAAAAACTTCGCATTCTTGAGCGACGCTAAAGCGACCGAGGCAAGCATAGGCTTCCGTCATCAGTTCTAATCGAGACCTTTGATTCAACCGAAGTAAGAGACCCCGCCTGCGAACATGGCGCCTCAGTGCCTAGCATCGTTGGCGGGGTGGTAGATTTAATTGAAGAGCATGTGCGCGCCATATAAAAAAGCCGTCAGTTTTATACCTGCCAACGTTTTTTCCAGAACCGCTTGACGATAAACCTACTCCGACTCGCGCCCGTTTTGATCAGCCGCTTTCCGCTTTGCGGGCAATGTAAAACCCAACCTCGCTCCAATCTTTCCCTGAGCGAGCAAAAGTGCCGCCTCCATGCATACGAGCAATGGCACTAACGATTGACAGGCCAAGGCCGTGACCCTGAGGCCGTTGGGTTCGCGATAAGTCAGCTCGAAAGAATCGCTCAAAGATCTTTGGCAGAACTTCCTCAGGGATGCCTGTGCCAGAATTGCGTACCTTGATATGGGCGCGTTCAACGTCACTATGGATTTCTATGCTGATCACCTCCCCTGGAGGGGTAGCTTTGATCGCGTTAGAAACGAGATTAGAAATAGCCCGGCGTATTAAGCGAGCATTTGCTGAGGCGTCAGCATCGCCAACAACATTGACCCGCAACTCCGCGGAGTCCAGCATGGCTTCATAGTAGTCGAGTACAATCACGACTTCGCTCCTCATAGATATAGGGACAAGCTCTGCCGCTACTGCGCCGCTGTCTGCTCTCGCTAAAAAGAGCATATCATTTACCATAAGTTGAAGTAATTCCAGCTCTTCAAGGTTCGACATCATCGTGGCTCGAAGCTCCTCGGCAGAGCGTGCCCTACCGAGAATAACTTCCGTACCGCTGATAAGGTTAGCCAAGGGCGTTCTAAGTTCATGAGCGACATCGGCATTAAATCCTTCTGAACGGCGGTACGCATCCTGGACACGATCAAGCGCTCGGTTAAAGGTCGTGGACAGCTGCCGCAGCTCTATATCAATGCTCTCTACGGGAAGGCGTACATGCGCATCCTGCGGCCCGATCCGAGCCGCCTGCTCTGAAAGCTGGTCAATTGATGAAAGTGATCGCCTCACTGCCCATGTGGCAAGTGCAGACACAAATGCCACCCATGCTAGACAGACGGCAAATAGAGTGGTGCCAAAGACGTATAGAAGCTTATCGCCTCTTGCCGTATCCACGGCCACAATTAAGCTGTAATTGGGCACTTCACCGACAGTTATATTGGCGTCTAAACCCCTAAGCCGCCTGCCGTCCGGCAGGTCAATCGTGAACCCTCCTTCAGGCACATCATACTGATCTGCGGGAAACGGCTTTCCATATATCAGGGCTCCCTGAGGATCGAAGATCCATGCTTCCAAGTATTCATGCTCGCCAAGGAGAGTGGCTAACGATTTTTTGAAAACATCGACATCAATCGGGTTATCCTGTATTGAAGCAAGATGCGTAATGACTTCGACTTTCCCTCGTATCTCCGTGATTTCCTGATGGCGCACTTCATAACTTATTACTTTGAACAGCACTAGGCCAGCCAAGCAGGAACCGACCAGAGCGATAGACCCAAACACAATTATCAATCGCTGATACATAGACGGCACGCGCAACAATTTCACGAGTTGCGAAGCTCCAATACATAACCCATGCCGCGAACCGTGTGAAGCAGTTTCGCATCGAACGGGTCGTCTAACTTTGCTCGTAAACGGCGTACAGCAACTTCGATAGCATTCGTATCGCCATCGAAATTCATCTCCCAGACCTTCTCCGCCAGCACGGTTCTAGAAATCACTTCGCCATGGCGCCTTAGCAAAAGCGTCAGCAACGTAAATTCCTTTGCGGTGAGGTCAATGCGTACGCCGGCGCGCGTAACCCTCCTCCTGGCTAGATCCAGGATCAGATCACCTAGCTGCAAAGTGGTGGGCTCTTGAGTCGAACCACGCCGCAGCACGGCGTGAATACGAGCGAGTAACTCCGAAAAGGCAAACGGCTTTACTAAGTAGTCGTCAGCACCGCCCTCCAGGCCTCGCACGCGATCTTCAACCTGATCCCTAGCTGTAAGCATGATTACATGCGTCGGCTTGTCTTGTCTGAGCTCCTTCAGGATGGTATAGCCGTCTATTCCCGGAAGCATCACATCGAGTAGCACGATGTCGTAGTTACCTTCCCGAGCTGCATGCAAGCCATTGATGCCATCCCGAGCAACATCTGCGACATAATTGTTCTCTGTCAACCCCTTACACAGATAGTCCGCTAGCTTTCTTTCATCTTCGATTATCAGTATACGCATTTCCATAGGACCTAAAAAGCAATGCCACCTCCTTGTCCGCGTTGCAGAAGGCACTTTTACCTAAAGGAATTTTATCCCACGACGCGAAATCATGGTCTGGTCTTCCAAAGCATCGCACTAGCCCCTCCCGACCAACAAGCCCGTCCACACCAACAACCGGCCGTATTCCTTGGAAAAAAACCTCGTGTGCCCTAGGCACACCGCGTTCGATAAATTACGTTACGCATAAGCATGAGGCCGCAGTTGCGGCCTCATTGCTACTTTCTATTACGAGTCTAAAGGAGCCTCCTCGACATCACGCCGATGCGCCAGGCGATATAGGAGCGGCAAAACGAAAAGTGTAAGAATGGTGGAGGATATAATACCGCCAATCACTACCGTAGCAAGCGGTCGCTGAACCTCAGCGCCAGTTCCTGTAGCAATCGCCATCGGAACAAACCCGAGAGACGCCACCAGCGCTGTCATTAGCACGGGCCGCAGCCGGGTAAGAGCACCCAGCCGAATTGCCTCCAGCAGCGGCTTGCCTTCTTCTCGCAAAGACCCAATGAAAGACAGCATGACCAAGCCATTGAGTACTGCTACTCCACAAAGTGCAATGAACCCTACTGCTGCAGAAATCGATAACGGTATTCCACGTAGCCAAAGTGCGAATATTCCGCCGGTAAGAGCAAAGGGTATGCCTGTAAACACGATCAAACCGTCTCGAACGTTACCGAACATCGCGAACAAGAGAATAAAGACCAATAAGAGGGCCACAGGGACAACTATCTGTAGGCGTTGGGTAGCTGATTGAAGCTGTTCAAAGGTGCCTCCCCACGTTACCCAGTAGCCCGCTGGAATTTTGACTTGCTCTATCGCCTGGGTTGCATCATCGACAAATGAACCCAAATCCCGTCCGCGAACATTGGCACTGACGACAATGCGACGCTTTCCATCTTCTCTCGATACTTGATTCGGCCCCGGAGACAGATCCAAAGTAGCAATCTCGCTCAATGGGATGTAGGACACGCGGGCACTATCCACGTTGTCATTAGGCAGCGCTATAGGCAATTGCCGGATGGCTTCAATATTTTCGCGCACACCGTCGGGAAGGCGCACGGTGATGTCAAACCTTCGATCACCTTGAAAGAATGTTCCCGCCACTCGCCCACCAAGAGCAATAGAGACGGTCTCCTGGACGTCCTGCATGTTCAATCCATAACGCGCAGCACGCCCTCGATCAATGTCTATAGTAAGTACAGGCAGCCCTGTCGTTTGCTCTACCTTCACGCCAGTGGCGCCCTCAACCTGTGTCAACACTTCAGCAAGCTCGGCTGCGGTTGCATTTAGGACGTCGTTATCATCACCGAAGAGTTTCACGGCGACGTCACTTCGTACGCCCGATATCAGCTCGTTAAATCTAAGTTGAATAGGTTGAGAAAACTCATAATTGTTTCCCGGAATTTGGCTCGCCTCAGCTCTGATCGCTTCAAGTAACTCATCGCGCGTCTTCACTGGTTCTGGCCATTGATCCTGGGGCTTAAGCATAATGTATCCGTCAGAAATATTAGGCGGCATTGGATCTGAAGCAACCTCTGCTGTACCTGTTCTTGCAAAAATCCGTTCGATTTCTGGAAACTTTTCCTTTAGGCGAACCTCAAGTTGCTTCTGCATTTCAAGTGATTGAGACAAACTCGTTCCAGGAATGCGCAGAGCCTGCACAGAAAGGTCGCCTTCGTTGAGGTTGGGAATAAACTCGCTTCCCATTCGAGAGGCCAAAACGCCAGTCGCCAGCACTATCACGAGAGCTGCTGCAAATACTGCCTTGTTATGTTTGAAGGCCCGTTCCAAAAGCGGCTCATACACGCGTTTGGCCAACAACATGAGGCGATTTTCTTTCTCCGCGATGCGTTTTCCCATGAAAAGCGCAACAGCGGCTGGTACAAACGTAACCGACAACAGCATTGCTCCAATCAGTGCAATGACAACGGTAAAGGCCATCGGATGGAACATCCTTCCTTCAACGCCAGTTAAGGCGAAAATGGGAAGGTAAACAACCATGATGATCAGTTGACCGAAAATCAATGGGCGCCGGGCTTCCTTTGCTGCGGCAAATACTTCATGAAATCGCTCAGTCTTTGTCAATGGCCGCTTCTGATGTTCCTGCGCGTGAGCTAAACGCCGGACGCAGTTTTCAACAATGACAACGGCACCATCAATAATGATGCCAAAGTCTAGCGCACCCAGACTAAGGAGGTTCGCACTGATCTTGTACGTTACCATCCCCGTGAAGGTGAATAGCATCGACAAGGGAATAACCATTGCGGTGATGATTGCAGCTCTTATGTTCCCCAAAAAAAGGAACAAAATGACGATAACTAGGACGGCACCTTCGAGAAGATTCTTCTTGACAGTGTTTATTGCCTTGTCGACCAATGTAGTCCTGTCATAAACAGTAACGGCGTGCACGCCCTCAGGCAGAGTACGATTAATTTCCTCCATCTTCTGGTCAACCGCTAGCGACACTGCTCGACTGTTTTCCCCGATTAACATGAAAACAGTTCCTAGCACGACGTCCCGACCGTTTTCCGTTGCCGCGCCGGTGCGCAACTCTCGCCCTTGTACCACCTGCGCAACATCCCCAACGCGAATGGGTCGTTCGCCTTGCACGGACGCGACAATAATGTCTTCTATATCCTGAACGGATCGAACTTGCCCAGGGGCTCTAATAAGATATTGCTCTCCTTTCCGTTCAATGTAACCAGCACCAATATTGGCGTTATTCTTTTCAAGCGCCGAAACGATATCCGCTAGCGATAAACTATATGACTCGATTTGCTCAAGGTTAGGTGACACCTGATACTCTCGGGCAAAGCCACCGATCGTGTTAATCTCCGTTACACCGGGCACGTTGCGTAGCTGCGGTTTGATGACCCAGTCCTGGATTTCCCGCAGATCTGTAGGCGTATACGGCGTACCATCCTTTTTACGGGCATCGTCTTCCGCTTCGACCGTCCAAAGATAAATTTCGCCCAAGCCTGTCGATATGGGGCCCATCGAGGGATTAATTCCGTCGGGCAGGTTGTCCGTGGCTTCTTGCAATCGCTGATTGACCAGTTGCCTTGCAAAATAAATGTCCGTGCCGTCTTTAAATATGACGGTAACTTGAGATAAACCGTAGCGTGAAAGTGAACGAGTCTGCTCTAGGCCGGGCAAGCCGGCCATTACAGTTTCGATGGGATATGTAATGCGTTGCTCAACTTCAAGCGGTGAGTAACCGGGCGCACCTACATTGATTTGGACTTGTACATTAGTGATGTCTGGGACTGCGTCGATCGGAAGCCGACTATAGTTATAAACGCCAAGGGCCCCCATGACCAGAACCGCTAGAATGACAAGCCAGCGCTGCTCAATGGCAAAGCGAATAATCCGTTCAAACATGTTTCATGCTTCCCTATCAGTGTGAGTGCTCGGCTGTCGCTTTACCGAGTTCTGACTTCAGCACAAAACTGTTCTCAGTTACGTAGCTCACTCCTGCAGATAAGCCAGAGGTAATTTCGGCCCGGTCATTGTTGATAGCACCAACTTCCACCGGCTGCGCAACAAACCCTCCAGGCACGGCGATAAATACAACCGGCTGCCCCTCGATGGTTTGTATTGCGTCAGCCTTTACGGTTACAGCGGAATCTCGTTCATTTACAACGACATCTACCGTTACGAAGATGCCGGGTCGCCATGCCATATCGGGGTTATCGAGCGTAATTCGTGCAGTGGCCGTGCGCGTTTGTTGTCCGACTAATGCACCCACATAGGAAACAGTACCCCGAACCGTCGAGGTAAAGGCAGCACTCGAGACTTCGGCCTTCTTGCCGATTTGAACGCTTTCAAGGTCTTTCGCGGCGACGCGAAAGTCCACCCAGACGGTACGAAGGTCTGAGAGCATAAAGACGCTCGCATCCTCTTGAACTGACTCACCGAGGGTTATATGTTTTTCGATAATGACACCATCAAAAGGCGCTCGCAGCTCGAGTCGGCTTAGTGAAGACGCGTCATCCGAAGCCCCTACCGTCTTAAGCTTTTGTTTGATGTTTTGCAACGCTATCTCAGTCTCTGCGAGTGCTGCGCGCGCTTGCAGGAAGTCCTGCTCCGCAGAGACCTTTTCCTGCCACAACTTTCGCTCGCGGTTGTAGACTGTCCTGGCCAGCGCGTTACGCTTTTTTGCTGCAAGTAGTTCACTGCGCATGTCGGCCAGTGCGGCACTCGAGATCGTCGCTAAAACCTGCCCAGCCTTTACTTGCTCACCGAGGGTCGCCGGCACGCTTTGGACAATTCCGGAAAGCCGCGGCACAACATGTGCGGTCCTGTCTTCGTTGAACTTGATTTCACCGGGAAACTTCAGGGTTTTCTCAAGTGTCGCTGGGGCTGCAGTATCTATTAATAGTCCAGTTGCTGTAATCTGCTCTCTTGATAGCTCGATTTTTCCTTCTTGGCGCTCGAGGTGAGCCGAGATGGTTTTGTTCTGTGCGCCAATCTTCAGTTCGACGCTCAAAGAGAAAAAATGCGGTTCTGCAATCACTTGTTCGCTTTGCAGATATCCGCTCGCTGGAGTGAAGCTGAGGGTCTGCACCTCTCCATTCGGTCTTGAAACCTGGCCCTTTGCTGTTATGTTGTCGAGCGCAATAGCCCCGCCCAACGAGCTCACCCAGATACGCAAGCGAGGCTCGCCGCTGCCTTCAGCCAGCAACAATTCAACGCCAATCTCTCCGGCTTGGGTTATCTCACCACCATTCGGCCCCTTCTCACGGCTATCCGCGTGACTCTCTTCGGTCGCAGAGTGGGCGTCGTGATCCTCATCGGCCGCGTAAGCCGCATTGGTAAACATAGGGGTCACGGCAATCAGTCCCAGGGCAAGTGCCACTTGCAGTGCTCTAGCGGTCAACGGTTGTCTGTTATTGTTCATACGTATTGTTTGTTTTTGGGGCTAAGATTCGCTCTATTCGTGCGAGGGCTTGATAACTATCGGATAATGCGGTGAGATAACGGGTTCGCGCTTGGAACAATGTGCGTTGCGCGTCAATGACTTCAGTAAATCCAAACTTACCTGCTTCGAACCCTTTCCTTGCAGTCTCGTAGGCGCGATTTGCAGTAGGAAGAACTAACGAGTCGAGCTTCCCTGCTGCAGCTTTGGAAATATCGAACGCGCTTGCGGCCTGCTGAAGCTCGACCATCAGGCGAGTTTTGAGTTCTCGGTAATCATCTCGGCTTTTATAGGCCAGCATCGATGCCTCATAGACATTTCCCTGATTCCGGTCAAAGAGCGGTAAGGGGATCGCTACACCAACGATGGTCTGGTTACGACCGAGTTCATTGTTTCGAGCTACTCCAACACTCAGCTCGATGTCTGGATACCTTTTACTGCGCTCGACTTGAATTTGAGCGCGACTTCGCTCAACGGCCAGTCGCGCCGATTCCACCAGAGGTGAGTCTCCAAGCGCGACTGCAAAATCGTCCAGTGTTGGTCTCGTTGGCAATGTATCGATATCTCCTCTCGCCTTCGTAAACATCGGTGACGGATTACCCCACAGTGCCGAGAGCCTTTGGCGAGCCGCCTTGAGTGCACTTTGCGCCTCATTCTGTTCAAGCTGTGCGTTCGCCACCTCGACCTGCGCCCGATTTTCCTCCAGCGGCGCCACCTTTCCTGCCGCGACACGCTGGGTGGCCACGTACAGCGCCCCGCTTGCGATATCGACCGCGCTGGCCGTCAAAGCGACTTGCTCTTGAGCGATGAGAACATCAAAGAAAGCAGAAATCGTCCGTGACCGAACGTCAGCGCGAACCCCCTGTAGATCACTCCTTGCAACATCCCGTGTTAACTCAGCGGCGGTGATGCGCGCACTGCGCTTGCCGCCCAACTCTATCGGAATGCTTAACGTACTAGTGGTTGTTCGTGTAGGCCTTCTGCTCGTGTCCTCGATTTCGAAGCTCAAAACCGGATTTGGGATTACACCCGCTTGGGTCACGATTCCCTCGGAGGACGCAGCGAGATATCGAGCGGCCGAAAGAGAAGGGCTCCTCGCGAGAGCTAGGTTCAGCGCCTCATCAAGTGTCAGCTCGGTGGCTGGCTCAAGTTGCACCGCCGGACTATCTCTAAGATAGTCATAAGCAGGCTGCGCGAATGCCGGCCCACTAATTACGGAGATAATTCCGATTAAGTAAAGAAAACTTCGCATGGAGTTACGCCAAAATGGTCCTGGACAACTGAACTGAAAGTAAAAAGGAGGTCGACATGCCGACCAATAAGGTTTTCATAGAGCTGGAAGACAGCCTTGTACTGCGAGGCGGCTCAACTCAGCCCTGTCCAGAAGTATCGATAGATGTGGCGCGCAGAGCCAAACGCGGCAATGAGGCCCACATTCATGGGACGCCGTACGCGTTCCGGGCAGGAATATACCAGGTAGACACATATCGGACCGTACTTGCTAGGCCAGCTTTCGATCCAAAGCTCAGTATGGAACCGGTTGCATAAGGCCTGCCGCTTCGTACGCCGCCAGTTCGGCTCGCACCTCGGCTCGAGTCTTGGAGCTTTTAACTGCGGATGCAGGCGGGTAATCGAGCTCGCCATTACTTAACATACCAGCCTTGCGAGCCGCATCCAGTTCGGCGAGTACCGTTTGGCGGGACTTGGAACTTGACCGATCCGAAATGACTGGGGGATAGTCGAGTTCACCGCTACTCAAGAGGCCCGAGGCCCGAGCCTCTTGCAATTCGGCGACCACTTGGGCTCGAGTTTTCCTTTCGGGGACATCAACTGGTGTGGCCTGAGCGGCGCCAGCCACCAGCGAGAAAGACAGCATTAGACCGGTAATCAAGGTCTTCATAAAAACTCCATCGGATAAATACTAACTACGGCGGAAAAGCTAGCCGTCGTTGACGTTCGCAACGCGCTTACGATGGAGATACTTTAATGAATCGTTCCGGACAACTAGGGGACACTTAGATTACTTTTTTGTTATCTGGCCCGAAGGCGCTTGGACTATCAGCGCTCCTCAATAGGACTTGAGCGCCGTTGACCTAGGAGGTTTTTGAATAAGCTGCAGTCTTAGCGGCCTCTTCAAGTATTTCTTTCCCGCCGTAGGCAGCGACCCCCGCCACTACTACACCGAGAAGTAGATCGGGCGCATTGGAATCTAGCCACATTACGAGTGCGCCTGAGACAACGATCCCAACGTTCGCGATCGAATCATTACTGGTGAAAATCGATGAGGCCTTGAAGTTAACGTCGTTGCCACGATGGCGCGACAACAGCCGTAGGCATACCAAATTCAGACCTGCATTGACAGCTGCCATCGCCATCATGGCACCGCCGATGGGAGCCTCACCGCCGAAGAACCGGCGAACGGCTTCCAAGAGCACGCCCAACGCCAGCCCTACCAGTAACCAACCGGATAAGCGTGCGGCCAACACCTTGATGCGTGCGGCACGACCGATGGCATAGAGGCTGACGCCATAAACCGACGCATCGGCAAGGTTATCCAGGGCCGCTGCAATTAACGCAGTTGATTCAGCCCAAAATCCAACCATTACCCCTGCCACACACTGCCCTAGATTGATCGTAAGCACCCACTTCAAAGTACTTCGATCGAGGGCCCGAATCTCATTGGTAGACTTGCCGCTATTCTTTGGTTGGCGCTCATTCATATTGTTGTTGGTCAGACGGTCTCGGGCGAAAGAGGTTTACTATCGTAGTGCACGATACGTTATCTGCCAAGGTGGACTAAAAGCTCGCCTCAAGGCTTGCGGCAGCTAGCGCAGGCTGTTCTGTCGTCTCAGCCTCAACCAACTCGGCCGACGCCAAGGCAACAAGCATAAACCGCAGCGCCTCAGCCCGAGCGTGCGGCGCTACTTCCGTGTGGCGATACCCGTTGCGCCAACGGGCATAGCTGGTTCGGGTGTAGCGTATGCTCGCGCGCCACCTTAGCCCCTATCAGGCCCGAGTCGAGCAATTGCTCGACCACTTTACGCTTGAGCTCCCGAGTAAACCGCCAGCGCGGCAAATTGTGATCTGAATCCGCGTTGCTCTTTCCCAAAACAGTCACTGGTTCCAACCATTTTTGATTGGAACCTATTGTCCTTATCCTACCACCGGCAAGACGGTACTGAGCAGAGCCTTACTGTACACCTATCGAAACGAATCAGATAAAGACCATTACGCTTTGGCTTAGGTGACAAAAAAGTAATGCGCGTGTTCGGAAACTGACTAGGCTGATTTCCTACAATGTATTCAAGCGACTTAACTTTCATCACGCGCCATTGCGCAGCCGCATGAGTTCGTAAATTCTAGGAGTAAACGTATGACCAACTTGAAAAAGAACCTTTTCGCAGCAGTGCTGCTGGCGACAACGACGATGGCGGTCAGCGCCCAGCCACTTAGCTCCGCTTTCGGAGAGCCCAAGACACGTGCTGAGGTGCGTGCAGATCTAGCATTGTGGAAAAAAGCAGGGCTGGATAACTTCTGGGCTGGCGAGAGCACACCCGATACCTTTAGCCGCGAGTACAGGTCTGCCTACGCCGAGTATGTTCGTATGCGTAGTGGCCCCGAGTATAACGCAGAAGTCCGGCGGCAATCGGGACGATAATTCAATTTGCCGTCGCTCTTCTCCGCGATGGGAGAGCGGTAATCACCACGCACTGCTGCACTAGTGCGTGGTTTTTTATCTAACGCCCAACTGCTAGTTTCCATATATGAACCGTGATGGCCTTTGCTTGTTGGGCGGAGATCGCGACCTGTTTTGGCCACCAGCAATCAGCGCCGTCGCGTCCGTAATTCACTACTTGTTTCAGTTTTACTGGACGTTCGATAATAACGGCATCCACAGTAAAGCCATTCCCGCTTATGCCCGCACGGTGATCTTGGGCTGGTGTATCAATACTGGACTCTTCTACTTTCTGATTTTGATTGCTCACGCGGATCATCGTCTAGCACAGGTTTGCACCACCGCTGTGGTCGCAGCCATGAATTTCGTTCTTTATAAAAGGATTGTGTTCCGTGAACGCATTACTCGAAAACTGGCACCCTGAGTTTCACAGGGACAGCAAGACCGAGTTGTCGGTGGTCATCCCGCTGTACAACGAGCACGAGGTAATCGTGCAAATGCATGAGCGTTTAACCGCCGTGCTCGTCAATCTCGGCATCCCTTACGAGCTCGTTCTGGTCGATGATGGAAGTCGGGACGGTACGCCTCATGCAATGAGTGAGTTGGCCCAGGAAGATCCGGCGGTGACGGCTGTGTTTCTAAGCCGAAATTTCGGAAAGGAAGCTGCGCTAACAGCGGGCTTGGAGCATGCTGCAGGCGATGCGGTCATCATCATGGATGCCGATCTGCAGGACCCCCCGGAACTTATCCCGAAGATGCTCCAAGCCTGGAAAGAAGGCGCAGACGTCGTCTGCATGCGCCGCCGCTCTCGAGCGGGCGAAACCTGGCTCAAGCGCCTCAGTGCGCACCACTTCTACCGGGTGCTCAATGCGATCAGTGACGTCGATATCCCACCCGATACAGGTGACTTTCGATTGCTAAGCCGCAAGGCGGTCTATGCGATAAACCAGTTGAACGAACGGAACCGCTACATGAAAGGCTTGTTCGCATGGATCGGTTTGCCCACCACGGTCATAGAGTATGACCGCATGCCGCGGGCAGCGGGCGTCACTAAATGGGACTATATGGGCCTTTTAAATTTGGCGTTCCAAGGCATTACCTCGTTCTCGATCGCTCCACTCCGTCTGGCGATGGCTGCGGGCTTAGTGACGGCGCTTTTCGGCATTCTTTTCACCCTATGGATTGTCGTCAAGGCACTTGTCTTGGGCGATCCGGTGCAAGGTTATCCATCGCTCATCTCCATGATCACAATTCTCGGAGGTGCCCAGTTGCTGTCAATCGGCCTGCTTGGCGAATACATCGGAAAGACATACTACGAAGCCAAGCAGCGCCCGGTGTATTTGGTGCGCGATGTAGTACGGCAAGGCAAATCCGTCGAGAAGGCGGCAGCCTGTTCTGCATCCGCACCTGTCGGAAAAGAGCTGTATGCGACGTTCTAGCGGAGGTACCCGGCTAACGCTTATGGCAGTGCTCTTACTGCCGCTCATTTCCATGCTGATTGTTCCGCTCTATGATACGAGCGAGCCACGCTATGCTGAGGTCGCCCGCATTATGGCGCAATCAGAAGATTGGATAACCCCTTGGTTTAGTGCTGGTGTACCCTTCTGGGGTAAGCCGCCGCTTTCCTTCTGGGCCCAGGCCCTGTCAATGAAAGCTTTTGGCTTCACTGAGTTTGCTGCACGTTTTCCGTCGTGGCTATGTTTGCTCCTATCCAACGGCATACTTGTGACAGGATTGCGATCATTGCGTGGGCCGCGCGTTGCACTTTGGACAGCAATCATCTATAGCACTTGCGTGCTCGTCTATATCAGCTCAGGCGCAGTGCTGACAGATCCCTTTCTCGCGCTTGGCACGACCCTTTCTATGGTGTCGTTTGCCATGGTGGCGCAAGGCTGCAATCACACCCTAGCGGATCAAGCAGGTAATCAGCATGTGAAATCAGATGGCAGGCAGAAGGCGCGCTGTTCACTGTGGTGGCAATACGGATTCTTCCTCGGCCTGGCTATTGGCCTTTTGGCGAAAGGGCCCTTGGCCGCGGTGCTGATCTTTGCGCCAATAGCCGTGTGGTATGCCTTCAATCGAAAGACTGCTGATCTCGCTAAGTCTTTGCCTTGGGGCAAAGGGCTGGCCTTAGTTGCGGCGCTAAGCTTGCCGTGGTACATCCTGGCTGAAATAAAAACCCCCGGCTTCCTAGACTACTTCATAGTGGGTGAGCACTTCCGCCGGTTCCTAGATCCGGGTTGGAGTGGAGATCTGTATGGAACGGCCCATCGTCAGGCACGCGGAATGATATGGGTCTATTGGTTACAGGCTTCTTTCCCTTGGGGAGTCCTGATGCTAGCGGTGATAATCGGCGCATTTCGCAGTTCGCGTCTTCGCGCGGCTATGAAGGCCATCGGTGGTGACTCATTGTGTAGTTATTGGTTGGCCAGTGCGTTGTTCACGCCATTGTTCTTTACCTTCTCCGCCAACATCCTTTGGACTTACGTACTCCCTTCGTTAGCCGCCTTCAGCATTTTCTCCGCCCTTGTAGCGAACCAGATATACACACAGTCCGCGTCCTCTGGACGCAGCCTACTAGGCGTTGCAGGTATTGTCCCGGCAGTCGCGACCGTGTTTAGCGCGATCGTATGGATCAACCCGGACTTGCGGAACACTGAGCGCGGTTTGGTCCGCTATGTGATGCAGCGCGGTGAACCCACTGTTCCGCTGCTCTATCTGTCGAAGCCGCCATTCTCCGCACAATTCTATTCCGCAGGGCAGGCCCGGGAAGTCAAGCAAGAAGAGCTGTCACAAGCAGTTCAATTTAGCGCACCGTTTTATTTAGCGATTCCTAAAGGAGAACAGAAAGTTGTGGCAGGTATTCTCGACATCTCACTGGAGGAACTGTACTCCAATAAGCGGTACATGTTAGTGAAAGTGCCTAAAGCCCCGGGAGTCACTGGTGCCCAATTTGCAGAAAGATAACCATGAGCGTAAGCGTTCGCTGAACACATATTGACACGGCCCCGTTAGGGGCCGTTGTCTTTAATCAGTCGTCTGCGGTGCCCAGTTGTGCGGCAAGAGTTCATCGATACGACTGGCCGGTTGTGTCGGCAAACGTGTGAGCACATCCTTTAGATAGGCGTACGGATCATGCCCGTTGAGCTTGGCTGACTGGATCAGTGTCATCACGGCAGCAGCACGTTTTCCTGCCCGCAGAGAGCCAGCGAACAGCCAGTTATTGCGGCCCACGGCAATGGGTCGAATCTGCTGTTCGATACGGTTGTTATCGATGGGCAACTGCCCATCGTCCAGGTAGCGCGTGAGCGCACCCCAGCGTTTTAAGCTGTAATCCAAGGCTTTGGCCGTGGCAGACCCTTCGGGAACACGCTGGCGCTGCGCCAGCATCCACTGGTGCAAGGTGTCGACCAGAGGTCTGGCCTGTTCTTGACGTATTCGCCTTCGCTCATCCGCGGGTAAGTCTTTAACCTGTCGCTCAATATCGTAAAGCTGGCCGATGTATTGCAGGGCCTGCTCGGCCAACTGGCTCTTGTTCGATGCATGCAACTCGAAGAACTTACGCCTGGCGTGAGCCATGCAGCCAATCTCAAGCACGCCTTGCGTAAAGAGCGCTTTATAGCCTGAGTAATCATCGCAGATCAGACTGCCTTCAGCTCCTCGAAGGCACCTGGGGCATACGCCCACAAGTAAGCGCGATGCGTCTTCTTGCTGCCCGGTTTGAGCATTTGAACCGGCGTTTCGTCTGCATGCATGACGCGGTGCGCTAGAAGCGCTTCGCGCAAAGCGTCGGCCAGAGGCTGCAACTGCACACCACAGACACCGACCCATTCGGCCATCGTAGAGCGGGCCAGCTTGACTCCTGCACGCTCGAAGATCTTCTCCTGGCGATACAGCGGCAGGTGGTCGGCGTATTTAGCTACCAGTACCTGAGCCAGCAGGCCGGTGCTGGCCATGCCCTTATCAATGACGTGAGCGGGAACCGGAGCTTGGGTCAATGTCTGGCACTGCTTGCAGGCCCACTTGCCCCGGATGTGACGTTCAACACTAAATACGCCCGGCACATAGTCCAGCTTCTCGGCTACGTCCTCACCGATGCGCTGCAACTGGCAGCCGCAGGCACATGTTGTGGAGTCAGGCTCGTGGCGGTGTTCGATGCGGGGCAGCTCGGGCGGTAGGGCTGCACGCTTGGGTTGTTGTTTAGGTTGGCTGACCGCAGGTGCTGCACGTAACTGTTCCAGCTCTAACTCAATGGCAGCGATGTCTGCCGCAACGGTCTCGTCAAGCAAGCTGCCTTGCTCGCCCGAGAGACGCTCTCCCTTTTTACCGAACTGGTAACGGCGCAACCCCGCTATCTCGTGCGTGAGCTGGGCAATCTTGGTGTCTTTGTAGAGAATCTCTTGTTGCTGGCGGACTAAGGTCTGGTCCTTCTCACCCAACTGTGCCATCAAGGCGCGAACCTGCTCACGCAAGGCGTGGGCATCAAGATCGTCCAGGTTCGGCGTGGGTGTAGTCATAGGCATCAGTGTGCCACGGCACAGGCGTAGCTCGCCATTGGCGCATGCCCCGATTGTTTTATATCGCGTCAATCACCGCAAACATGCCCAAGCGATGCCACGGTAAACCCACCACCAACGCCTGCCACTGCTCTTCATCTAAGGACAGATTATCCTGGCCAGGTCGAGGCCAGACGAATCGGCCCTGATTCAAGCGTCGGGCTGCCAACCATACGCCTAACCCGTCATGCACCAAGACCTTCAGACGATTGCCGCGCTTGTTCGCAAACACGTAGGCATGATGCGGATGGGCGGCACCGAAGACCTGGACGACACGAGCTAACACCGTCTCGGTGCCACCTCGCATGTCTATCGGTTCGACGGCCAGCCAGATCTGGTCGACGCGGATCATCGCATGACGTCTCGTAGCCAGGCTGCGCATTGTTCAGCGTGGCTTAGCGGCCACTGAATTGAGGCCTTCAAACCTGCTCGCTCAAGGGTGATCGTAATCGGAGGCGTCGCTTCTGGCTGCTGCGCTGTCTTGGGATGCACGCTAGGAGCAGGTAGCGCAATAAATTGAGCGGCTATATCCCGTTTGGCCGGTATCGACCGAACGAGAGTCTCGGGTTCGCCATAACGCTCATGCTCCTGGATCCAGCGACGCAGCAGATTGGCATTGATGCCGTGGTCCTGCGCAACGGAGGCGACAGAGATGCCGCGCTGCTGACAGTGCGCCACCAGGTCGGCCTTGAACTGCGGATCATATCGTCGGCGCCGCCTTGGCGCGTTCGGCTCAAGAATGTCTGAAGAGTACACGTGTCCACCTATTTAAATGGACACTTATGCTCTTAGATCTGCGGGCCTGCATCAATATGTGTTCGCTGAACGCTTACCCATGAGCGCGACTAAAGACGTTCACACCAGCTTACGATAGCTCGGTGTACTGACTTGCGGTGTGAGGCAGGGCAGCAGCGGCGATGTAGTGGTATAGCGCTAAAACTGCTCATCGCTTGGAGAAAAGGAAACGCGATGAGTCATTGCGTCTTGCAGCGCTCAGCAGTAAACGAGCGCGCACTCGCTCAATGAGGACGGCTGGAAGGGCCCGTCTTCAGCGGTAATTCGTCCCTACATGGACGCTCCCGGTTTGCCGGGCTTTCAATCATAATGGCTTAACGTAAAGATTGGACCCGTCCATTCGTACTTTGCTGAGGCGTTCGGCTCTGTCCCTGATAGAAGGTGCTGGCTGGCACCCTTATCATTTTAACGCGCTTACTGCCCGGGGGATTTCGGGTTTCGCCAACCACTGCCTATGTGTTTGCCATCATTATTGACTGCTTGAGCAATTGTGAATTTTAACTCCTCGTAATTGTGAGGAAGGCTACTCCGATACCGTATTAGGCGGTTTGACTTCACACATTGCCATGGTTGTTTCGCCTGAGCCAAATGTAAATTCAGCTTTAACTTGAGAGCCGATCGCCAGGGTTTGGTTGGGTTTTTCAAGCATGGCGTGATAGCTGCCGGGTCTAAATTTCAACTCCCCGGCTGCCGGAATCAGCGTGTTATGCGCCATGGCCATTTTGCTCTTGCCGTCCTCATTGGTCGTCTGATGTAACGATACCTCGTCAAACTCGGACATGGCCAAGCTAGTCAGCTTCGCGTCGTTCGTGCCGGTATTCTTTATCACAAAGTAGGCCGCTGAAGGTACGGGCTTCGGCAAGGAGCGAATCCAGCAGCCTGAAACTGTTAATGTTTGGGATACAGATCCTTTATTATCCTGGCTCGTACTGGCAGGTTGGGCTGTCTTTTCTTGGTTCTGCGCAGACGCAGCAGAGCCGTGTTGGCCGTGAACGTTGGCTGCATAGACGGCCGAAGCGCTGTAAAACATCAAAATACCAAAGACTATTTTCTTCATGATCCTCTCACGTTGCTAAATATGGGCGAGCGCGGGGGTGAAGGAACCGCGCCCTCATGTCTCATCAATTTATGTTTCCGGAAAAATACTCGTTTTCAACGAACAGCCGATCTACCTTCAATGGATTAATCGGCTGGTCGTCCATTCGGACTTCATAATGCAAATGATTACCGGTCACCATGCCGGTCGATCCGACATAGCCAATGGTGTCGCCTCTTACAACCGAATCGCCCTTCTTCAAACCGGATGCGAACCGACTTTGATGCGCATAGACTGTAGACAGATTAGCAGTGTGCTCAATAATGACAACTTTTCCATAGCCGTTTTGACGGCCGATAAACGCCACCGTGCCATCCGCTGTTGCTTGGATCGGCGTGCCCTTGGGCGCTGTATAGTCGACGCCATCATGGGTTTTCTGCTTCTTCAGAACCGGGTGACGACGCATGCCGAATTTGGAGCTCACTTGGAGTTCACTTTCCTTGATGGGCGAAATAAAGAATGACTTGCGAAGCCGGTCTACCCGTGGAGTGCCACTAGCGGCGTTCGTTTTATGGAGTTGAAATTCTTCGTGGACAATCGAAAAGCTCAATACCTCTGCAAGTGCGTTGGAAGACATCAAAGAGCTCGTCGCTAAAAGAATCATGGTTGCAGCGCCAAATGGCTTTGGTCGATTGCCAAGGATCAATAATTTTCTATACCAGGACATAATATTTCGAGTTACTTTTCGAGCTGAGTCGCGCCTTCTTTTCCTTGCCGCTACGCAACAGAGGCAGTTAGTAAGCACGGCCAATAGAGCAGAGCGGATGTCCGCAAGACGGCGTCTAAATCGTCGCTCCGCCTCAGTTGTAGGCCGCTTTCACTTCTTCTTCCACAAGTGTCTTGAGCGGCTCATAACCGAATTTGGGCAATGGCTTCCCGTTAACAAAAAAAGTAGGCGTTTGAGCTATTTCCAATGAACGAAGGTCAGCCTTGTCCTGCTCTAGGATAGCCAGCACTGTCGGCTCATTCATGTCTTTCCGCGCCTTCTCAATGTCCAGGTCCGCAGCAAGGTGATCCCAGATCAAGTTGACCTGCGGATTGTCGTGTGACGCCCATTGCGGCTGGGTCTTCAGCACAGTCTCTAACGTTGACCAGTACTTATTCTGGAGCCTGGAAGCTTCAAGAATCTTGACCATCTCCTCTGATCCCTCATGGAACGGAGCATATCGAACCACGAGCTTCACCTTGCCTGGGTTGGTATTCACTAACTCTTTGACGGCAGGATAGAAGGACCTGCAAGTCTCACAAGCAGGGTCGAAAAATTCCACGATCGTGACTTTTGCGCCTGCCGAACCGAATACTGGTGAATGCATGCGCACGAGCTCACTGATGTTAGTACTTGCCGCCTGTGCTTTTTTTCGAGTTTGGCTCTGCTCGTATATGAAGGCGCTCACAGAAAAAGCCATGACCGCGACAATGCTGGTTAAAACGACAATAGTCTGTTTTTTCACTTTGAAGTACCTTTTTTGATTAAGAGCAACGCGGCGATTGCAGTAAATGCCACTAATGACAATAGAGGAATGGAGATAAAACCGAATAGGTCTAGATTCACCTCGGCGCAAGACGGTCCTTGTCCACAAGGCTGAAGCGCTTCAGGAATAAAGCCGACATACAGGAGATTGTGATACAGGGCTACAAACCATCCAGCGGCCACGAGTGGTAATGCATATTTAAGAACGCCATCATCGGATGTCGCTAGCCCGATTGCCAAGATGAAGACCAGGGGAAACATAAAAATGCGCTGGTACCAGCACAGCTCGCAAGGGATGAACCCCATCGCTTCGCTGAGAAACAAGGCGCCAAGGGTTGCAGTAAGCGCAATGAGCCATGCTGCAAATACAAAACCCCACCGAGATCCCGAAAGTTGATTGGCTATCGCCATAGATGTGGATCCTTAAGAATTTGCTTCAACGACAACAGATCGAGATCGTGATTGCAATGTGTTTGAACATAGAGCCAACTTAGCCAATGCTTCCCAAGGCCGGAAACGTCTTAAGCAGCCAAATCGCAAAACGAACCAATTGCCCGCTGGCCACGGCGATGCCCATCACCACCAAAATCGTGCCAGTCGCTATTTGGAAGTAGCGGCCTGTCCGCCGCAGCGCGCCTAGACGGCGCATAAACCGCGTCATGAAGTAGGCCGAAAGCAGAAATGGAACGCCCAGCCCTAATGCATACACGCCTAACAACAGCATGCCTTGGCCTACACTCTGCGCCGTAGCGCCCAGCGCCAAAATGCCTCCTAGCACCGGCCCGATACAAGGCGTCCATCCAAAGCCAAAGGCCATGCCGAGCACACCAGCCGACCACGGACTGCCTCCACTTGACCCCGGCTCAAAGCGGTAATAGCGTTGCGTCCATAAGGGCGCTCGCACCACGCCCATAATCAGCAGGCCAGCAATGACAATAATGACTCCCGCGACGATATTGAGCTCATAGCGATAGGACAAGAACAGGCGTCCAATCGCAGTGATGCTGGCGCCCAGGACGAGAAAGACTAAAGAAAAGCCTAGAACGAAGCACGCACTCAGACCCACCGTTCGCCATCGTGCGATGCGCGCTTCTGTGGGCGACTCGGAAGGCGCTACCGAGCCGCCGCCAATATAAGAAAGGTAGCCTGGCACGAGCGGTAAAACACACGGCGATAGGAACGACGCGATGCCCGCGACGAATGCCGTCAATAACCCAAATACAGTTAGCTCAAGCATCGTACAGCCTCAAAAGAACGCCTTTTTTCATTGGCCTAACCCCCCCGGGGCGCACGCATCAGCGCCGCATCAATCAAGGCTTCGACCTGCGGGCTGTCCCAGGCGGCCGGACCCATGGCGCGCCCTATTTCGCGGCCTTCTTGGTCGATCAGCAAGGTCGTGGGAACGCCCGGAGCGCGAAGGATATTGGAAACCTGTGAAGTTGGATCGAAATAGCCGCGCAAGGTTTGTATGCCGAACTCCTGATAGAACGGCTTGACCAGAGCGGAGTCCCGATCAATCGATAAGGCCACCACCTCGAATTCTGGGCCACCTCGTTTGGCATTTAAGCGATCAAGCGACGGCATTTCTTCTCGGCACGGTGGGCACCAGGTGGCCCAAATGTTAAGCAGAACAACACGGCCCCGAAAATCAGCCAGACTTATTGTTTTGCCGGCCTCGTTCTGAAACGAGATGGCAGGCAGTTCGCGGGGAGTATGCCAACGCATAAAGCGCTGATCGCCTATGTCCACCGCAACATTGAGTACGCTTCCGGGAACGCCCTTTGAGGCGTTATTATCCTGGTAACGATATAGAGCCACCGCAATGGCGCCCACACTGGCCAACGCCACGGCGATCCAACCGATTTTCCTAAAAGTATGCTTCATCATTAAGGTCCGATATTCAGCACTATTGAGATGCGGGCTGGACTTGTTCGCGACGCGCCCGCTCTATGCTATTGGCCACTGCACGCGAGGCATCGGAGTCAGGGGGAAGCAATTCCAGCAACTGTTGCCAGTACTGGACAGCCGCCTCATAATCACGCCGCTCAAGCGCTGCCGCGCCAGCCAACGTCAACGCGAAGGGTTCTTTGGGATTAAGGCTTAACGCCTGCCCGAGCAGTTGCGTAGGCTTGCCTTTGAAGCCTTCCCTGCTACTTCTGGCCAGCGTTTCTGCATACTCCGACAAGACCAGGGGATCCGTTTCTATGGCGGCGCCTGCTTTGCCGAAGGCGTTAGCCGCGTCTTCATACCTCTCAAAATGTCGGTAAGAACGCGCCAGCATGAGCCAGCCTGCTGGATCGTCGGGGTTGCGTGCGAGCCGCGCGGCGAGCGAATCCACCATGGCTTGCACATCGGCCTGCGTAACGCTTGCAGGGCTTTGCAACGCGGTCGGAACAATCGCGGCAGGATTACCTATCGCCAGGTAGGTCAACGCGGCCGCAAGCGGAAGCACGATGGACAGCGCGATGGCGGCATACTTGCCGCCCTGCCCCGCCCAAGTGCCGGTTCGACCGGGTTCGACCTCTTCGAGTACCCGTCGTTGGAGCTCTTGCCTGGCTTCAGCGTGGTCACGCACGGATAGGGTGCCGCTCAGGCGGTCATGCTCCAACTCGAGCAACTGGTCGCGTAATACGGCTGCATTGACCGCCTGATGCTCAACATTGCTATCGCTCTGAGGGCTTCGCCAAAGCACAAGACCCAGTGGCAGAACGACACCGGCCACAAGAAGTGCGGCAATTAGAATAAAGATAAGGCTCATGGTTCTTTTCCGGTACTGATGGTGCGCTGCAAGAGCGCGTCCGCCCGCTCACGCTCTTCCTCGCTTAATAACGCGTTCATCACTCTTTTCTTACGGCGAATCAGCGATACCGCCAATACGATGAGACCAAATAGGAGGAGCAGCGCGGGTCCAAGCCAAAGCAGGAGCGTGGTGGCTTTAAAAGGTGGGCGATAGAGCACGAAGTCGCCGTAGCGCTGGACCATATACGCGCGAATCTCTGCGTCACTACGGCCGGCTTGAATCTGCTCGCGAATCTGCTGACGCAAATCGACCGCCAAGTCAGCTCTTGAAGCAGCGATCGATTCGTTTTGGCACACCAGACATCGCAGTTCTGCCGCGATGTCCAGCATGCGCTTTTCTGCGTTAGAGGCCGCCGCCCACGACGGCATCGCGATCACCGCGCAAAGCAAGGCCATCCACAAACGCTTCATTGCTGCAACTCCCTGATCAACGGCAGAAGCTTGTCGCGCACGGCGCTTGGCGTGACCGCACCGATGTGCTTGTAGCGAATGACACCGGCCTTGTCGATGACGAAGGTTTCTGGCACGCCATAGACGCCAAAGTCTATGCCCACCCGTCCTTGTGTGTCGGATATTGAAAGCGTATACGCGTCCCCATGGCGTTCCAACCATGCCAAGGCTTCGCTGCGCACGTCCTTGTAATTGAGCCCCACAATAGGAACGGCATGTGTCTTGGCTAAATCCATAATGACTGGATGCTCCTCCAGGCAGGCGTAGCACCACGAGGCCCAGACGTTGAGCAGCCACACCTTTCCTTTCATCGCCTCAGGCGAAAAAGTCTGCTCGGGCGATGCCAATTGCGGCAACGTAAAGTTAGGCGCCGGTTTGTCAATTAATGGTGACGGCACTTCGCTGGGTCTTAATGTGAGACCCACGGCGAGAAAGCCGACCAACGCAACAAAACCCACCAATGGCCATAAGAAACGGTTCACGAAGTGGCCTCCGCAAGCTTTGCAGAGGCACGTCGCGCTCGCTTTTTAAGCCGGTAGCGTCGATCGCTAATAGCCAGCAATCCGCCCAGGGCCATCAGTATGCAGCCGCCCCAGATCCAGTCTACGAAGGGCTTGTAGTAAACGCGTATGCTCCACGCGCCATCGGCCAGTGGCTCACCCAAGGCAACGTATACATGACGCAATCCGTTAGCATCAATTGCCGCCTCAGTCATCGGCATCGCCGATGAGGTATAGGTCCGTTTCTCAGGATGGAGCAGCCGCAGGATCTTTCCGTCGCGCGACATTTCGATGTCCCCCATGTCAGCGACATAATTCGGCCCCGGGGTTTTTCGTACCCCTAGAAACTTCAGGTCGTAGCCGCCCGCGGTCACGGTGTCGCCGGGCGCCATGCGAATATCCTGCTCGGTTTCGTAGCCCATGACGAGCGCGACACCCGCCACGAATACGGCAATTCCCAGATGCGCCACGTGCATGCCAAGCCAACTGCGGGGTTGCGCCAGCAATCCGCTGCGTGTCGCTCGCATGCGCTCAATGATTCCGATAACAACAGCCGTTGCAATCCACGTGGCCAGTGCTATGCCTAAGGCCACCATCGGGGACCAGCGACCTAACGCAATCGGCGTCGCGATGCCGACCCCGAACGCCACGGCAGCCGGAACATACAACCGTCTCAGCATGGCCCCTACTTTGGCCGACTTCCAATTGGCAATCGGCCCCACCGCCATCAGCAGCAATGCCGGCACCATAAGCGGAACAAAGACAGCGTTAAAGTACGGAGGGCCCACGGAGAGCTTGCCTAGCCCCAAGGCATCGATAAAAAGCGGATAGAGCGTGCCCAAAATGATCGAGCCTGCGGCGACGGCCATCAATACGTTATTGACGAGCAATAGGGATTCGCGTGACACAAGATCGAACCGCCCACCAAGCCCGACCTTTGGGGCGCGTAGCGCATACAAGAATAAGGAGCTGCCCACCACCACGGTAAAGAGCAACAGGATGAACACGCCCCGGCGCGGATCGGTGGCAAAGGCGTGTACGGATGTCAGCACGCCCGAGCGTACGAGAAATGCGCCCAGCAAGGAGAGCGAGAAGGTGCTAATGGCGAGCAGTACAGTCCAGCTCTTAAAACTGCCCCGCTTTTCGGTGACGGCTAACGAATGAATCAAGGCAGTGCCCACCAGCCATGGAATAAAGGAGGAGTTCTCTACCGGATCCCAGAACCACCAGCCGCCCCAACCCAGCTCGTAGTAGGCCCACCAGCTGCCCAAAGCAATGCCCAAGGTCAGAAATAACCACGCGGCCGTGCCCCACGGCCGAGACCACCGGGCCCACGTGGCGTCTAATTGCCCCGCGAGAAGCGCCGCAATCGCAAACGCAAACACCACAGAGAATCCCACGTAGCCCATATACAGCAGCGGCGGATGAAATATCAATCCCACGTCCTGCAGCAGCGGATTTAGGTCCAACCCTTCCATAGGCGGCGGCACCAGCCGTTCAAAAGGGTTGGATGTCAGCAAAACGAAGAGCAGGAACCCGGCAGCCACCAGCCCCAGCACACCCAGTACGCGTGCCACCATCGCGTCGGGCAGTTGTCGTGAGAACACACTGACCGCATACGCCCAGCCGGTTTGCATGAGCATCCACAATAGGAGCGAACCTTCATGTCCTCCCCAGACCGCGGCGATCCGATAAAACAGAGGCAACTGTGAGTTCGAGTTTTGCGCGACATAAGCGACCGAGAAATCCATAGCGACGAACGCCCAGGCGAGGCTCGCAAAGCTGATGATGACCAACAGGAACTGGACGCGCGCGGCGGGTCGGGCAAACGCAATCCACCGTGCATTGCCGTTAGCAGCGCCGGCAAGCGCGAACCCGCCTTGGGCTAGCGCCACGAACAAGGTCAAAATCAGAGAAAAATGGCCGATTTCAGGAATCATGGTCGTCATGGCCTCGTTGGTGGTGAGTTCTTGGCTGCCTGATCCAGCGCATGCTGGGCTTCGGGCGGCATGTAGTTTTCATCGTGCTTGGCAAGGACTTCCTCGGCGCGAAATAGTCCGCCTGGTTCAAGCCTGCCCTGAGCCACAACCCCTTTCCCTTCGCGAAACAAATCGGGCAAAATTCCCGTATAGGTAACAGGTATGGTCTTGGCCGTGTCGGTTACGGTAAATTTCACGGTGAGACCGTCACTTTGACGCTGCACACTGCCCGTTTGCACCATCCCGCCGATGCGAAAGCTGCGCTCTTTGGGCGCTTCGCCAGCACTAACTTGCGTGGGGGTAAAAAAGAACACAAGGTTGCTTTGAAATGCATTGAGCACTAGCGCCGTAGCGACGCTTAAGGCAGCCACGCCGCCCACGATGAGCGCAATGCGCTTATGTCTGTTTTTCATTGATGCCATCCCTTTCCAAGATTGATTGGCGCTCTATCTGTAGTAAGGCGCTCTTGCGACGCCGACGGAGCACGAGTAGCTCGAGGACGAGGACCGCGACGGTTACTGCCACTGATCCCCATACGTACAGCCCATAGCCGCCCATCGCAAAGAACTCAGCCGCGCTACTCCATCTCATCGTTTCACCTCGCTTATTTCTTCTAGCCAACTGGCATGCCGTTCGCGTTCCAGCACGATGCAACGTACACGCATCAATGCGACAGCCACCGTATACATCCAAGATGCCAAGGCCATGAGCAACATGCCAGCGAGCATGAGCGTGGCCATGGATGGAGCCCGCGTCAAAGACACCGAGGCCCCCTGATGCAAGGTGTTCCACCATTGCACAGAGAAATAGATAATCGGAATATTGACGACACCGACGAGCGCTAGCACAGCCCCTGCCTTGTCGGCACGGCGCGGCTCATCAATCGCCGATTGGAGCGCCATGAACCCCATGTAGAGAAACAACAGGATCAGCTCCGAGGTCAAACGCGCATCCCACACCCACCAGGTTCCCCACATCGGCTTGCCCCAGAGGGCGCCGGTCCAAAGCGAAAGGAATGTGAACATGGCGCCGGTGGGCGCCAGAGCCGACGCCATCATGGCCGACAGCCGGCTGTTGAAGGCCAGCCCCATCGCTGCCCAGAAAGCCATGACCAGATAAATGAACATCGACATCCAGGAGGCGGGCACATGCAAAAAGATAATTCGATAGCCTTCGCCTTGCTGTGCGTCGGTGGGCGCTACGAAGAAACCGACGTATAACCCGGCGATGGCCAATAACACTGCCCCTGCTCCGAACCAGGGAATCATCCTGCCTGCCAGAGGGAAGAACGCTCTGGGCGATGCATACTTAAACCAGTTGATCATTCAATTGCCTTTATTCCAACGCAATCCGCAGCGCCACGGTCGTGGCCAGGGGTGCGAAAAAGCCGGCCAGCACCAGTACCGCAGCCAGCAATGACAGATGTGAAACGGCATCTAAGCCGGCCGCCACGGCGTCCACCGAGCCAGCGCCAAAGATCAGGACCGGCACATAAAGAGGAAGCACAAGCAACGCCACCAGCACCCCGCCGCCTCGCAGGCCCAGGGTCAAGCTGGCGCCGATCGCCCCAATCAGACTGAGCACCGGCGTACCGATCGCCAGAGATATCGCCAACACAGACAGCGACGAGGTCGGTAAATCAAACTGCAAGGCCAGTAGCGGTGCGAGCAACACCAGGGGCGCTCCTGAGAGCAGCCAATGCGCTGCCACCTTTCCAATTACCAGCATGCCCAGCGGAGCGGGCGAAAGAACAAGTTGTTCGAGTGTGCCGTCGGCATAATCCTGTTCGAACAGCCGATTCAGCGACAACATACTGGCTAGTAACGCCGCCACCCACAGGATGCCAGGGGCGATCTGCCGTAACGTGTCGCGCTCGGGGCCGATGCCTAAGGGAAACAAGCTCACCACAATGACAAAGAAAATGACCGGCGTTAGCGCATCTGCCTTGCGGCGCATGGCGAGCCTCACATCGCGCCGTATCACCCCACTGAGCGCAGCCAATCCAAAGATGTCGCTCATACGCCTATCCGGATAACGTGTGGCCTGCTTACCAGCGCCATGTCCTGATGACTTGTTATGACCGCAAGCCCGCCAGAGCGCAAATGCGAGTCAATTAGCTCCGCCAACCAGCGCACGGCCTGCGCATCAAGGGCTGCCAAAGGCTCATCCAGTATCCATAGCGCGCGCCGTTGGAGAAGCAAGCGAGCCAAGCTCACGCGTCGCCTTTGCCCTTGAGACAAGAAACGTACCGGAAGGTCCTCCCTACCTTGCAGCCCGGCCTGGTGCAAGGCTTCGCGGACGAGGCAAGAGCCAACCGGATCGTCGGCTAATAATGCCCCAGCGACCAAGTTCTCTATTGCGCTTAACTCATCTTTCAGGCCCGAAAGATGGCCGCAAAAGAGCAACTCGTGCCGAAATTCATCGCGCAGCTGCTGGATGGGACTTCCTTTCCAGAGGACAGTTCCAGCCGACGGCGGTGTCAGCCCTGCCAACATGCGTAGAAGGCTGGTTTTGCCGCTGCCATTTTCACCTTGCACGAATAGGCACTCACCGGTTTCCACCTGGAAACTCAGGCGCGTAAATAGGCTGCGTTCGCCGCGCATGGCCTGGAGATCGATGCCTTCAAGCATCGGCATCCACCGACATTAAAAGTTTGAGCAATTGCGATATCTCCCTTGTCCACAATGGCGATCCGTGCGTATCCCACACAGATTCCCTAGGGGTTAAAGCGCACGCGCAATAACCCAGTGCACTTGCACCATGGCTGGCAGTAGAAGACTTAACGTTGCAGCAAGTATCTCGTTCGCGCTTGGGGCTGCGCAAAGTATGCCCTGCCGATCAGCTCGACGTGACGACTCTACGGTCGGAAATGAGGTAGCTGCGTTAACGAATCAGCGACGTGCCAACTTAGGCGACGTCTGACCACTGAGGCCGCTCGGGCCGCTCGTTGATCATTGCTGATAGATGCCGCGTCTCAACAGACTGACGGGCTGAACTGGAGGAAGGCGGGAATGTGCTGGTGTGCGAAACACCGATGAGGGGCATGCAATACAACACGTGACAAGAATGCGCGTCGTGTTCGACGTGTGCCTTCGCAGGTGCGTTGTCTTGCCCACTACTGGCTGTATCGACGAAGGCTTCTCGCGCATCGGAGTAACAAGGAGTTACGCACGCTGGCTGCTCCGGCTGGCAATACACGCTCACAACGCCCCAAGACGCTTGGAGCGGAAGCATAAGCAGCATAAAGAGAAGAAGCAGTTTTTTCATCGCGCTAGGGATTGTACTAACTACAGGCTTGATCCGCAAATATCCCAGGCCAATCCGGCAAAAGCCAAGCCAAAAATTGAGTTAGGCTCGAAAAAATCCTGCGGTGACGCAGAGCCAGCGTCGCTCTGAGCGCGGAGGGACGCTTTTACGCCCAACCGCTCTCAAACGATCTATCAGTTGGATGATGCCGGCGGTTCCAATTTATCGGCATACTTCATGGCAATATCGCCCATGGCGCGCATCATCTCGCCATGCATTTGCATCACGACTTTCCCATTCGCGCCACTTGGGGCGCCCATCATGGGACAACCGCCCATCATCCCCATCATTCCGCCGTCGCCCATCATGCCGCCGTTCATCATACCGGCGCTCATTCCGCCTTGCGCCATGGGGTTCATTCCAGACGGGCTGCTATTAGACATAGCCTCCTTCATTGCGCTCGGCCCATTTCTCGTCATAGCGGCATCGCCGCCGCTCGGAGTGGCAGCAAATGAGGCACTGCCCATAGCCAATAAAAGCGTAGTAAGAGGAACAATAAATAATACCTTCGTGTTCATGTGTATCTCCTAGGGTTGATAGACTAACTCTTGAACAACGGGCTTTGACCCCTTCGGCTCTCGTCCCGATCCAAATAAGATCCGTTCTCCACTTGCTTCAGGCTGCTACGACCGACTGGCCGCACTTCCATGATCAAGGGAGCGCGTTTAAAAGCACATCATTTTGCTCATCATAATTCCCATCCCGAGAAGCGCGACGACCGCAACCACGCCAATCACCGCAAAGACAATCAAAAGGATCTTCAACAGCTTGTTTTCCATATGCTTCTCGTTAAGAGACCATTAACTCATGCAGACCGTTGCGCGCCCCGGGTCTGCTCATAAAGCCGCGCCCTTATTAGCGATCTGCGTCCAAGAAATGCCTGAATCAGGGCTGACGTAAACACTACGCTTGAATGTCGCTATAGCGAACTCCTCATTGCGGACAGGGTTTTGTGCAATATAGGCAATAGCGTCGTCAGGTTCTACCGGAATTCGGATGTCCTGGGGCTCCATGCTGCCCGATAAATCAATTCGACTTAGCGCCGGCCCGCCGGCATAACTGCCAAACCATAGACGGTTGCCATCGAGGTCGAACCATTGACCAAGCACTTGCTTGGTCGCTACGACCCGCTTAAAGCGGTTGCCGCCATCGCGTGATAGATACAGACCTTCGCCGGCACCGGCGGCGAGTAGCGTGGGATTATTAGGATGCACGGCCAAACTACTGATTTTGGTTTTGAGTCCGTTAGCGGCGACTCGCTGCCAGGTCGCGCCATCTGATTCAGTGGCGTAAATGCCGGCTGTCTTCATTTGGCTATTCGCTTGGTGATTCACCACATAGATGGCGTTGGTTCCATAGCTGGTTGCCAAGGTATGAAAATCGGATTCGCCCTCCAAGCCCAATTTTTGCCAGGTCTTACCGCCATCATTGCTTTTAATAAGGCCGAAAGGGTTGACTAAATTGGATCCGGGCGCTGGATGCCCGCTGCTGTATAGCGCATCACGCGTTGCAGAAAAGCCCATATAGTCATGCTTGGGGCCGGTCATCGTAGACCAGCCACCCTGCGAATAGATAGCTATACCGTTATGGCTGGGGATGAGGATTTGCTGACCATCGGGGCTATAAGAGAGCCCGTGAATGTGCATCAACTCGACCTGCACCGCAGTCTCGGCGCTGGATGGCGCATGGCCCCCGTTTAACGACGCGGCGGAATTCGCTGCCATGGCCAGTGACTGCAAGCCCAGGCTCGATAAGGCGAGGATGCCTACGGCGCAAAGAGCCGTAGTCGCCGCTTTTTTCGAATTAATCATCTTTAGTCCTTGAGATCTCACATCCGGGGAACACAATGAAGAGAGAGAATATATTGTGGCCTCGGAAGATCAACCATTAATCGTTGTAGTTAACTGACCTTTCGCCGTTAGTATTCAACTGTGGGCAGCTCACCCGCCTGTATGGCCGCAGCAAGCTCGGCCCGTACTTCAGCCCGAGTCTTGGTACTATGGTCGGGCTCGGCAGGTGGGTAGTCCAATTCCCCATGGCTTAACGTGCCCGCAGCACGAGCAGCGGCCAACTCAGCTTGTACTTGTTGGCGGGTCTTGGAGCTGGGGGCTTGCTGCACCACCGGGTAATCCAGTTCACCGTAACTTAAAAGACCCTGAGCACGAGCCTCCTGTAATTCGGCTACAACCTGGGCTCGGGTCTTAGGGGCTGGCACAGCGGCATCAGAATTAGCCGCTTGCGCGGCACCAGCTACTAAAGAAAAAGAAATTATCAAAGCACTAAATACGTTTTTCATGATTGACTCCATCTACTAAATATTGAACTGACGCGATGCATTGCCGTTACGCGACGGCAAGGTGTTTTCATTTATCCGGCCGCTCCGCCCTTATAGGCAGGCGTACTGGTCGTCTATGATTGGCCTCCTGGCTTCACCTTACGGATCTGCGAGGTATCGCTGACTTTTTCTGCCCTTACATCGCTTTCCTTCTTGCATGAGCTCATGCTTTTCATCATGAACATCATCGATAACGGGCAAATAAGAATTAGCAGGAATGGTCCGGCCGCCGAAATAAGCTCGCGCGCGGCGGGCAGCGTGATATAGGCGATGGCGAGCAATATGCCCAGCCCTACACCTACTTTAATCATGGTTTTCATATCGCATTTCATGTTCGAACTCCTTGAATACCGTACGCGGACGAGGTCCATTCCCCATGCGCTATTGCACAGGGCACTACGTCGCGATTACGTCAGAGCGCAGCCGATAAAGCCGGGGGCCTATCGCGTTGCTCAACGCTTCATTTAGATTGGGGAGGGTCTGCTCAGCGCCATTCTGAGGCCAACGTGCAGGCGTTATGACCGCCCGTTAAAGCCGAATGGCGTTTGTCGCTCAATCCAGCGATTCAAATCTGGAAGCTACAGTGCAGAATAGACAAGGATGAATTGCGTCGAGAGTGACGAATTGTTGGAGCGGTGGGAATAGCCGTCACAACGGCCTGAAAGGCCGGCACGACGTGTGGTCTCGCAAGCACGAAGCCGGAGTCCGGATACGAAGGGATAGAGGTCTCTGAGCGTGGTATCCACGCTTGAGTAATGCAGGTATCGGTGCCCGCCTGGTCTACGAACAGGCAGTTCGAACCGCCAACCGAATAAGCGTCGGTGCTCGATGGGCAGGGCATATGCCCTGTTGCCCTCTCCAGCGTCTGCACCTGCATGCTGCTGGGCAGCGTGCAAGCTTGCGCAGACTGCGCCAGCAAACCAAACATCAGGACTGCGATAAACGCAATGCCAATGGAGAGGTTGCGCGAGACGTTTCTCATAATACGGTAGTGACTTTCGGTCGACGGATCAAAACAATAAGGCAATAAGGCAAGTATGGTGAATACGGCAAACTCTAAACCTTGCCACAGTGGGAAGGTCAAGCCCTTCTGAAAAAAATTTGCAGCATTAACCACACTATCTCAATGTGCACCGTATGCATTGACCGCATGAGCCTCTTTGACCCATAATTCCTCTTGATTGCAATTCTCATCGATCATGTACTTCCTGCGTCCCAGAACCCACCGATTATTGATTCTAGTGTTGTTCGCAACACTATTATTTTCGCGTGTGGCGTTAGCGAGCTACGTGTGTCCGTTGCCCCAGCTCCAAGCCATGGCTGCGGTCTCGCAGATGAAGAGCACTGACTGCACCGAGTCCGAGAATCATTCGACAATGATCGATGAAGCGCAACCGGCACTGTGCGCGCAGCATTTTTCCGATGAGAAGCAAGCAACGGGGGCTGCCACGCAACCGTTGGCGTCCGAACCGGCCTTTTTCATTGCCTATCCCCTCCCTCTTCCTCTCTTGCCGCAGGCGTGGCCAGTCGGTGCCTATGGCTTGGCTCCGGATGAAGGCGTCAAAGAAGAAACACTGTTTCTCCTGACGCTTAGACTGCGTATTTGATCTGACTCCGACTTTCGTTCCCAGGCGTACTGCTACTGCCGTGTCCTGGTTTTCGTTCGATTTTCGGAGTTACCCATGTTTGAACTCGTACGCGCGCTCGCATCGCAGCGCGCCACTATGCGCGGCCGCGCTCTGTCTGCGCTGCTGGCGCTCGCCAGCGCAAGCGCCTATGGCCAGGGCGTCGGCCTGACGCTTGAGGCGGCCCTTTCCCAAGCCACAAACCGCTCGGCGGCCATACAGGCCAGTCAGGCGTCCGTGCTCGCTAGCACCCATGCGGTCGTCAAGGCCGGTGAGCTGCCCGATCCTGTGCTTAAAGTGGGTATCGATAACGTGCCCATCGATGGGCCCCAGCGCTATTCAATCAGCCAGGACTTCATGACGATGCGTCACATCGGCATCGAACAAGAATGGGTGTCCTCGGACAAGCGCGAACGACGATCAAGCCTTGCAAATCGCGTTCTCGACAAGGAACGGGCGGGCGCTCTAGCACAATTCGCTAACACTCGCCAACAGACAGTGATCGCTTGGCTTAACGCGGCGTATGCACAACGTGCGCTTGAACTGTCAAGGGCCTTAGTAAATCACATGACACATGAGCTAGCCGCGACCCGAGCTTCCTATCAAGGGGCTGAGGCGAGTGCCGACGATGTGACACAAGCGCAAATCATGCTATCTCAAGCCGAAGACCAGTTGCTTAAGGCGAAGCAGACGTCGCGTTCAGCTTTGATCGCACTGAGTCGATGGGTTGCGTCGCCGGTCGATGGAGTTTCGGGCGATATACCGCAGCTGGAATCCCGCGTGAGTTCCCTTACATTGGAAGAACTCAATCAAGTTCAACCCGCGCTACTCACCGCTTGGCGCGAGATATCGGTCGCCGATGCGGACACTTCGGTCGCCAGTAGCAACCGAACGCCGAACTGGACCTGGGGGGTGACTTATCAGCAGCGGGGAAGCCAGTACTCCAACATGGTTTCCGTCGGCGTGAGCATTCCACTACCCATCTCGCGAGAGAACCGACAGGATCGGGATGTGGCTGAAAAGGCCGCCCTAGGCAATAAGGCGCGTTTGATGTTGCGCGAGAGCCAGCGCGAGGTTCAGGCCAATATCCAAAACCTATCGACCTCGCTTGCCAATGGGCGGGAACGGATTCGTAATCTGAATCGCAGCTTGCTGCCTGCAGCCGAGCGGCAGGTTCGGCTCATGACCGCCGCGTACAAAGCCGGCACGGGAACGCTGGCCAGCGTCTTTAATGCCAAGCGTTCTCAATTGGACGCCAAACTTCAGATCGTGGATCTCGAGCGCGATGTGGCTCAAATCTGGGCACAGCTCGAGTACCAGGTCATACCCAAGAACATTTCGCTCGGTCAATAAGGAATAGACATGCGACAAACTAACTGGGTGCGCGCCATGGCGACGCTCATTGCGGTGGGAACACTGCTCGGCATCGGCTACATCTTGGGATCGCACCGTACACGGGGCCCCGGGTCAGATTCTGCGCTGGCCGCTACCGTCGGCGATAAGGGGGAATCCAAGACGGATAGAAAAGTCCTGTACTGGCATGACCCGATGGTGCCGAGTCAACATTTCGACAAGCCCGGCAAATCGCCCTTCATGGACATGGCGCTACAGCCCGTTTATGCGGATGAAGGCGGGGCGGCAGCCGGCATCAAGGTTGATCCGTCACTTCAGCAAAATCTAGGGATACGCTATGCAAGCGTGAAGCGCGAAGAAACCAAGGAAGGTTTTGACGCCGTGGGCACAACGCAGTTTGACGAATCCCAAGCTGACGTAATCCAATCGCGGGTGACCGGCTACATTGACCAGTTGCACGCCAATGCGCCCATGCAGCGGGTCCTCAAGGGCGCTCCTATCGCCTCGTTATTCGTTCCGGGCTGGCTCGCGCCGCAAGAGGAATATCTTGCCTTGAAGCGCGGCCACGCTGACTCAGGCCTGTTGGCAGCATCCCGTGCACGCATGCGCGCCATGTCCATTCCCAACGAAATGATCGCTGCGCTTGATCGAACTGGAAAGGCGCAAAGCCATATTATCTTGAGGGCGCCGGCGACGGGCGTAATCACTGAACTGAATGTGCGCAACGGTGCAATGGTCACACCGGGCCAAACGCTCGCCAAGATAGCGGGTTTGAGCAAACTTTGGCTCGTGGTCGAAGTGCCCGAATCGATGGCGTTGCAGGTGCGCCCAGGCATGGGCGTGGACGCCGTGTTCGCCGGTGATTCAACACAACATTTCACGGGGCGCATCCGCGAAATTCTGCCCGGAATCAGCGCCACCAGTCGCACGCTTCAGGTGCGCCTGGAAATCGACAATACCGACTTCGCAATGACACCGGGAATGCTGATGCGGGCCCATATCAGCGCAGCCAAAGCAACGTCACGCCTGCTTGTGCCTTCGGAAGCGGTGATCACGACCGGCAAGCGGTCTGTAGTGATCGTCAGAAATGAAAATGGCGGGTTAGAACCTGTAGAAGTCACGATTGGTGATGATATAGGCAGCCGTACCGAGATAGTGAGCGGCCTGAAGGAAGGCCAACAGGTGGTGGCATCGGGTCAGTTTCTGATTGACTCGGAAGCCAGCCTTAAATCCGTCCTGCCCAAGCTCCAAAGCAATGCGAGCGATGGTGCGAGCACGGCCGCCGCTATGCCGTCCACGCCCACCTCGAGCTACGAGACAACCGGTAAAGTCGAGCAAGTCACGGCCACTGGCATCACGTTCTCCCATCAGCCGGTTCCCGCCCTAAGCTGGCCTGCCATGACGATGACGTTCAGCAAGCCTTCTGCAACTGCGTTTCCAGAGGTGAAGATAGGCCAGACAGCTCGCTTTGCTTTTAAGCAGTCAAGCGACGGATACGAACTGACCTCCGTAGAGCCGACCACTGGAGCCGGACAATGATTGCGCGCCTGATTCATTGGTCTATCTATAACCGGTTCCTGGTGCTTTTGGCGGCCCTCGTTATTACTGCGTGGGGCATCTTCTCACTTTTGAACACCCCGGTCGACGCATTACCCGACCTTTCCGACACCCAGGTGATCATTAAGGCGTCCTACCCTGGCAGAGCGCCACAAGTGGTCGAGGACCAGGTGACCTACCCGCTTACCACCACTCTGCTCGGCGTTCCGGGGGCCAAAACCATTCGGGCGTATTCGTCGTTTGGCGATGCGTTCGTCTATGTCCTGTTCGATGACCACACCGATCAGTACTGGGCGCGCTCGCGCGTGCTGGAATACCTGAATCAAGTGCAGAGCCGATTGCCGCAAGGCGCTACGGTTTCGCTCGGGCCAGACGCGACCGGCGTAGGCTGGGTCTATGAGTACGCCTTAGTAGATCGCACCAGCACGCACGACCTAGGGCAACTGCGAGCGCTTAACGACTGGTTCTTGAAATTTGAACTCAAAGCGGTGCCGGACGTCTCCGAGGTCGCCTCCATCGGCGGCATGGTGCGCCAATACCAGGTGGTGGTGGATCCTGATAAGCTGCGCGCCTATGGAATCACCCTCGCGACGGTCAGCGAAGCGCTGGGCAAAGCCAACCAGGAGTCGGGCGGCTCGGTGGTCGAACTGGCCGAATCCGAGTATATGGTGCGTTCTTCGGGGTATCTGCATTCCCTGGAGGATTTTAGGAAGATCGTGCTTCGCACGAATGAAGCCGGGACACCGGTCTTGCTGGATGATGTCGCGCGCATCCAGATCGGGCCGGAAATGCGCCGAGGTATAGCCGAGCTGAACGGTGAAGGCGAGGTTGCAGGCGGCGTCATAGTAATGCGCTCAGGAAAAAATGCATTGACCACTATCGACGCGGTCAAGAGCAAACTGGCCGATCTAAAGAGATCTTTGCCTCCCGGCGTTGAAGTCATCACGACATACGATCGCTCACAGTTGATCAAACGAGCGGTGGACAATTTAACGCACAAGCTCATCGAGGAATTCATTATCGTTGGGCTAGTCTGCGCGCTATTTCTTTTTCATTTGCGTAGCGCCCTGGTGGCCATTCTCTCTTTGCCATTGGGCGTGTTGGCCGCGTTCATCGTGATGCGCTATCAAGGCGTCAACGCCAATTTGATGTCACTCAGCGGCATTGCCATCGCGATCGGCGCGATGATCGATGCAGCGATCGTAATGATAGAAAACGCACACAAGCATCTCGAAGCGTATGAGCAGCAGCATCCCGATAAGCCCATTACGCCAGCTCAACGTTGGGAGCTAATCGCAACCTCGACGGCGGAGGTCGGACCGGCCCTCTTCTTTTCGCTGCTCATTATCACGCTGTCGTTTATCCCGGTTTTTGCGCTCGAAGGGCAAGAAGGGAAACTGTTTGCACCTTTGGCTTTCACGAAGACATACTCGATCGCGGCCGCTGCCGGGATTTCGGTCACGCTCGTGCCGGTGCTGATGGGCTACTTCATTCGCGGACGCATCCCGCACGAGATGTCCAATCCGCTCAATCGCGTATTGATTTGGATCTATCGGCCGTTGCTTGAAGCGACCCTGCGGCATCCTTGGGCGGTCATTGGGGTCGCGCTAGTAGCGCTGATGCTGACGCTGGTTCCCATGTCGCGCCTGGGCAGCGAATTCATGCCGGCACTCGATGAAGGCGACCTCTTGTATATGCCCACGGCCCTGCCCGGAATCTCAGCTCAAAAAGCCACCGAGCTCCTGCAGCAGACCGACCGGATGATTAAAACGGTTCCTGAAGTGGCGACCGTCTTCGGTAAGTCTGGCCGGGCGGACACTGCCACGGACCCGGCCCCACTCGAAATGTTCGAGACCACCATTCAGTTTAAACCTCGCGACCAATGGCGCCCGGGCATGACGCCCCAAAAGCTGATCGCTGAACTTGATCAAACCGTCAGAGTGCCGGGCTTGACTAATGTTTGGGTGCCTCCTATCCGGAATCGTCTGGACATGCTCTCCACGGGGATTAAAACACCGGTCGGGGTCAAAATTTCAGGTAGCGACCTAGCGCAAATCGACAGCATCGCGACGCAGGTCGAAGCAGCGGTAAAGACTGTGCCAGGCGTGACCTCGGCATTGGCGGAACGTCTCAATGGTGGCCATTACATCGATATCGATATCAACCGCCTTGCGGCGGCTCGCTACGGGCTTGCTATTACCGACATCCAATCAGTCGTCTCTTCAGCCATTGGCGGTGAGAACATCGGCGAGGTGATCGATGGTCGGCGGCGCTTTCCCATTAACGTTCGATACCCGCGCGAAGTTCGGGATTCTCTGGAAAAGTTACGCCGGATTCCTATCGTTACCGACAGAGGGGCTCAGATTTTGCTCGGCGATGTTGCGGACGTGAAGATTTCCGATGGTCCGCCCATGATACGCAGCGAAAACGCCCGACTGACCGGGTACGTCTATGTAGACATCCAAGGCGCCGATCTCTCGGCCGCAGTCAAAGCGATGCAGCAAGCCGTAGCCGAGAAAGTCGCGCTGCCAGCGGGATATTCGATCGCCTGGTCCGGGCAATTCGAATACCTGGAACGGGCCGAAGCAACACTACGAATGGTGGTGCCCATGACGCTCGCGCTGATCTTTGTGCTGTTGTTTCTTACCTTCCACTCGGCGGCTGATGCGCTACTGCTGATGCTGACCGTTCCGTTCGCGCTCGTCGGGGGCTTCTGGCTGATCTGGATGCTCGGTCACGCCATCTCGGTGGCGACCGCCGTTGGGTTTATTGCGCTCGTCGGCGTGGCGGCCGAATTCGGTGTCGTGATGCTGCTGTACTTAAAAACAGCGTTAAGCACTCGTCTACAAGCGGGTAAAACGCTCACCGAGTCCCTTCTGGTGGAGGCAATACGCGAGGGAGCTGTGCTACGGGTCCGCCCCAAAGCCATGACCGTCGCCGTGGTTCTGGGCGGCCTGTTCCCAATTATGTTGGGACAAGGTACCGGTTCGGAAGTGATGCAACGAATCGCCGCGCCCATGATCGGTGGCATGGTCACGGCACCTCTTTTGTCGATGTTCGTGATTCCGGCCGCGTGGTTCTTGTTGCAACGACGGCGTCTTAACCACCCCAACTCAAATCGTCACTGACATGGCGTACCTCTGGCACACAACTGCCATCCTTTCACTTTGGAGAAATGCTTTATGAATACATTAACTAGTCGTGCCATTGCGATCAGCTTGGCACTGGGAATGACCAGCGCCGTTTACGCAACCGAGGGCATGAAAATGGATATGGACATGAATAGCGCCAACGGTATGAAAATGGACATGGGCGCGAGCGCTGATCCAACAAAATCAACCAAATCCATGAACAACGCGCTGGACGATGGCGTCGTTAAAAAAGTAGATCGGCAAACCGGGATGGTGAGCATTGAACACGGCGAGCTTAAAACCGTCGGCATGCCTGCGATGACAATGGCCTACAAGGCCAAAGATGAGGCGATGGTCAAGCGAGCCAAAGAAGGCGAGAAAGTAAAATTCCGTCTGGAAAACCTGAATGGTACCTATACCATCACTGCATTGGAAAAGCGGTAATTAGTGTAAATCGGGCGCCATCCCAGCCACAGTGCGATGGCGCTTCTTTCAATGGCTCGCAACCATGGCTGTTTCAGTTTGGCTACGTTCCCATGGAGGCGCCTATCTTTTACGAATCGCTACCTCTCACGTACCCCTGTCGTCCCATGTCGCTTTAACACATGACAAAAATGTAATGCGCTAGAACACAAATTAGTGCTTGGAAAGCAGTAGGTATATGGCATTATGGAATATGCGTTGCCGCGTTCCTCTTAGACCCTAGGGGCAATCGCCTCGTCCAGAGGCTCGGTTTGCCGCTAACGCATGGAAAGGTTCTTATCGTCATGGCGCAGAACAACCTTAAACATCACCCCAACCGCAATGTGAAATTACAGGGTTTAGGACCACAATACACCGATCCGGTGTGCGGTATGCATGTAACAGCAGACTCTCCTCACCACGTTGAGCACGAAGGCAAGTCTTTTTACTTTTGCAGCGAGAAGTGTCTCGCGAAGTTCAATAGCGATCCAGAGAAATTCATTTCACCAACGAAGAACCATGATGGTGATGATATAGCTCTCGAGCAACCGACCGGGACGATATACACGTGCCCCATGCACCCGGAGATTCGCCAGGATCATCCAGGAAACTGCCCAAAATGCGGCATGGCGCTTGAGCCGCTGATGCCTAGCCTTGAGGATGACAACCCGGAGCTGAAAGATTTCACCCGACGATTCTGGTGGACCCTGCCTTTTACCATCATTGTCACCGTTTTGGCCATGTTTGGTCACCAGTTAGGCTGGTTCAGCGTGACTGCCCAAACTTGGATTGAGCTGGTGTTATCGATGCCGGTAGTATTGTGGGCGGGCCAGCCCTTTTTTGTGCGGGGCTGGCAGTCGGTGATCAACCGCAGCCCCAACATGTGGACGCTCATTGGCCTTGGTACAGGTGCCGCGTTTATATATAGTGTCATCGCCACTGTAGCGCCTGGCGTTTTCCCCGAAACGTTCATGTCCATGGGCCGGATTGCCGTCTACTTCGAGGCCGCAGTGGTCATCATCTCATTGACCCTGTTTGGCCAAATCTTGGAGCTGCGGGCACGATCGCAGACTTCCGCTGCCATCAAATCGCTGCTGGGGCTCGCACCCAAAACTGCTCGTCGTATCAACGCGGATGGTACGGAGGAAGATGTGCCCCTGACGCATGTTCATGAAGGCGACCGCTTGCGTGTACGCCCCGGGGAGAAAGTGCCCGTCGACGGCATTGTCGAAGACGGTGCCAGTTCTCTGGACGAATCCATGCTCACAGGCGAGCCTCTGCCAGTGAGCAAGCGCCCTGGCGACAAAGTGATCGGCGCGACGATGAACACATCTGGCTCGCTAGTGATTAGCGCTGAAAAGGTCGGCTCGGCCACGGTGCTCTCGCAAATCGTGCAGCTCGTTGCGCAAGCCCAGCGCTCGCGCGCGCCGATGCAACGGATGGCCGATCAAGTGGCCGGTTATTTTGTCATGGCGGTCGTGGTCATCGCCATCATCACGCTATTCGTCTGGGGTATGTTTGGCCCTCAACCGAGTTGGGTATATGGATTAATTAACGCTGTGGCCGTGCTGATCATCGCCTGCCCCTGCGCACTTGGCTTGGCTACGCCCATGTCCATCATGGTGGCGACCGGTCGAGGCGCCACGCAAGGAGTGCTGTTTCGCGATGCGGCGGCCATCGAAAACCTTCGCAAGGTCGATACGCTGATCGTTGATAAGACGGGTACTTTGACGGAAGGCCGGCCTATGTTCGAGCAAGCCATTCCTGTTGGCGACACAGAGGCTGACGAAGTACTGCGTCTGGCGGCAAGCCTCGATCAGGGCAGCGAGCATCCCTTGGCAGACGCCATTATTAATGCCGCCCGTGAGCAAGGCCTAGTCCTCGGTGCCGTCAGCGATTTCGAATCGGGCAGCGGCATCGGTGTTCGTGGTCAGGTCGACGGGAAAGCCCTAGCACTGGGCAACACCGCCCTCATGCAGCAAGAAAGCATCGATGTGGCTGAGGTAGCTGACACGGCAGAATCTTTGCGGGCAAAGGGTGCAAGCGTCATGTTCTTTGCAGTGGATGGCCAATTGACGGGCCTGCTGGCAGTTTCGGACCCGATCAAACAGAGCACGCCGGAGGCCGTGCGCGATCTCCAGAAGGCCGGGATCCGCGTGATCATGGCAACCGGCGACGGTATTGCAACGGCCAAAACCGTTGCGCAGCAACTGGGAATCGATGAAGTGCATGGTGAAGTCAAGCCAGCTGACAAGCTGAACCTCGTCGCCAAGCTTCAGTCTGAAGGACGGATTATCGCCATGGCCGGCGACGGGATTAATGACGCCCCTGCGCTCGCCAAAGCGGATGTCGGCATTGCGATGGGTACCGGTACCGATGTGGCCATGAACAGTGCTCAGGTCACCCTCGTCAAAGGTGACCTGCGCGGGATCTCGATTGCTCGCCACCTGTCGGACGCAACAATCGCCAATATGAAGCAGAATCTGGGCTTCGCATTCGTTTACAACGCCCTTGGCGTGCCATTAGCTGCTGGGGTCTTGTACCCGTTTGTGGGCCTGTTGCTTTCGCCCATGTTCGCCGCATTGGCGATGAGCTTGAGCTCAGCATCGGTCGTTTTCAACGCCCTTAGACTGCGCAAGTCGGTATGAATTCCATAGGTCAACTATGTTGATTTGGGCCTGATCGTTTGCGTCAGATACAACGTTTAGTTCATGCCAGCGATGGACCGACCGTCACCATGGCGGAGTCCGAATGAGCGGCTTAAGGGCATGGCGCATGCTGGCGAGTAGCGTACCGTCAATTTCGGCGAACTTACTGGGAAAAAATCATGCACATTCAAGCCAAAGTTGCAGGCCGTGCGAACACGCTCGCGTTGCGCCGCCTGTTGCCATTGCTGCTGGGAGCCAGCATGGCGGCCATCTCGTTTTCAGCGCCTGCTCAAACGACAATGACTCAATCGAATCAACCCGCCATGAATTCGGAAACCGCCAAGAGCGGTATGTCCATGGATATGCGGGGCTCCATGATGGAAATGCGCAAAAGCATGGATGCCATGAAGCCCTCGGGTGATATTGATTATGACTTTGCCGCCATGATGCGGGTTCACCACCAGGGCGCTGTAGACATGGCCGAGCTAGAGCTGAAAAAAGGTCAAGATCCTGAGATGAAACAGATGGCCAAAGAAATCATCGCAGCTCAGAAAAAAGAAATCGCGAAGTTCGATGAGTGGCTTGCAGCGCATCCAAAGCCATCGAAATAGCGTTCTTGACGGGTCTTCGGGTAGCGCTTAAGCCTCGTTATTGAGGTGAGGATGGCACTTCAAGCTTGTCGGCATACTTGATCATGATGTCGCCCATGGCACGCATCATCTCGCCATGCATCTGCATCATCACTTTACTATTGGCGCCACCAGCCGCGCCCATCATAGGACAGCTGCCCATCATCCCCATCATGCCGCCGCCCATCATGCCGCCGCCCATCATGCCGTGATCGTTCATCTTGCCTGGCTTCATATCGCCCATCTGGGCTGCGGCACCATTCTGCATCATGTCTGATTCAGCTTTCATGCCCGTGGTGGTGCCATCACTGCTGGACGTCGCTGCTATGCTTGCGCCGCCTACACCCAATAAGAGCGCCGTAATGGGTGCAATCAACAATACTTTCATATTCATTTGAATCTCCTAAATTCAGAAAATTGATTTTTTACAAACCAGCTTGAACTTATGATGCAAGAAAGATGTAGGTATAGCTCGTGGAGATGTTTTCCAACGTCAGAATAACGGAGGCATACTAATCACGGCGTACTCGGCTATATCGTTCTTGTCTGTAGATTTTAGTCCTTGGAAAACGGTTTACCGTTAAAGTCCACAGTAACCAGATTGCCGTCCAGCTTGCCCATGCCTGGCGCATTCAACGGCATGCCAGGCGCTGAGACGCCTTTTACCGAAGCGTCAGCGAGTAACTTGTTGACCGCATTGGCCGGCACATGTCCCTCTATGAGTTGGCCTGTAGCTTCCACTACGCCCGTATGACATGAACTGAGTTTCGACGGCACACCGAGTTTTTGCTTGACTGAAGCCATGTCGGCCGTTTTGATGGCTGTAACATTAAAGCCGGAATCCCGCATATGCTCGACCCACCCGGTGCAACACCCACAGTTAGGATCCTGATAGACCGTGATGGCCGTGCCCGCAGCATGGGCAAACGATGATGCGGAAGCCAAGGCAGCCGCTGCTAGCCATAATTTCATGAAACCTGCTCCAGCAAAAATGTAAATCTTGAATGATTCATACTATAGATAAAGACCACGCTCGGGCAGTTTAGTTCTGTCGTTGCAAGGTAACTTCTTTTTGCGCTTTCAGGACCTTGGGCGGCCAGCTGCTCTTGATATAAGCCAGTACCGCAATGATCTCTTGATCGCTGAGGATGTCCCGATACGCGGGCATGTCGCTGACATAGCCTGGCGGCGCCGTTTTCCCAGGAACCAGGCCGTTTTTCACCATATCGACCAACATCGCATCGGGATGGTGCCAGGTATGCCCGGTCTTGTCGTGCGGCGGTGCGGGTAGCCTGTCATTGGGCATGCGGTCACGCCAGTTCGGCTGCCCTTGCAGGGACTCGCCATGGCAGGCTGCGCAGTTGTTCGCATAGATGGCCTTGCCGTGCATCACAAGGGACTGATCCGCAGGGTCAATGAATGCCGGGCCAGATTGTCGCATCGTGGTGTAAAGGATGGCGGCGGCACCGATGATGACGACACCGGCCACCCCGAAAATCAATTTTTTATGCGACATTTCTATGTGATAAATCAGCTGACTTTTACCTTGCCGACCATCCCGGCCTCCATGTGGCCCGGTATCAGACAGGCAAAATCTACGGTGCCCGCCTCGTCGAACTGCCACACCAGGCCACCAATCTTGCCTGGCGCCAATGTAATCATATTCGGTTCGGCATGTTTCATCCCAGGCATCTTCTGCATCTCAGCCGCATGGGCCTTCAGATCGGCCATGGAGCCGATCACCATTTCATGAGGGATTTTCCCCGTGTTCTTAATAAAGAAGCGAACCGTCTCGCCTGCACGGACCTGGATGTCACCCGGCGTAAATCGCATGGTGTCGTCCATCGTCAGCTCGATGGTGCGAGTAACTTTGGCCGGGTCGCCGGGCTGGCCGGTTGGCGAAGGTTTCGACATCGTGGACATATCGTGCCCCGGCATGCCATGCGCCGGTGCGCCATGTCCCCCGGCATGGTTGCCTGCAGCCAATGCGAGGGCTGGCAGCACGCTCAAAGCCAGAATAGAAAGGGTCTTTTTCATTCGAATACTCTCTTAGAGTTTGTTTAGGCAGGCAGCCGTTTCAAGCCGCCCGTAGAGAAAAGGCGACATCAAAAACGAAAGCTCAGACCGGCCACAAAACGGGTTTCCTGCTTGGAGTCGCCCGCTGCCCGCGCGTAATCCGCCGTTTTTCCAAACTTGCTGGACCATTCGACGCCAACGTACGGGACAAACTGACGCGTGACTTCGTACTTGAGGCGCAAGCCCGCTGTGCCGTCCGTCAAGCCGCTACCAATGCCCCAGCGTTCATCGTCCTTGCCATAGAAATTCATCTCAACGCTTGGTTGGAGATACAGTTTCTGAGTCAACAGGATGTCGTACTCCGCCTTCAGCGCCAAAGCGGTGCGGCCGCTCGAGCCGACATAGGCCGTGGCATCGACTTCAAACCAGTAAGGCGCTAACCCTTTAAAGCCAAATGCCAACCATTCCCGGTTCGGCACGCCTTGGCCATGGTCGAATCGCACGCCAAGTTCCGTATCCCAGAACGTTGAAACCGCATGGCGCCACAGCAGTTGCGTCTCGGACTCTTGCAGCTTACCGCTTGCCACTTCGCCTTCCGCCTTGATCACGGCGCGGTTATAGGTGCTTCCATACCAGGCTTCCCCTTCATAAGCCCCCCATTCCTCGCCTCGCGCTCTAACGTACTCCAACCGATCGACGTTGACCGAACCGAAGTTATGCATGTCCGACATGATCAGTGCGTCTGACGGGGGCAAAGCATACTTGCCGGCATTGCGGACGTAGCCGTCGGAGTAGGCATCCGGATCACGGGCATCTGGCGGCGGCGATCCGCCCTGCATTTGCATATCGCCGTGATCCATTTCGCCACTGCCATGATCCATCGCGCTCATGTCGTGGGCAGAGGCCGGCGCATTAGAGCTGGACTGACCGTGCATCATCCCCGGCATGGCGGAAGCATCTTTGCTCGTTTCAGGCTGCTTCATGGGCATCTTCATGGCGTCATGGCTTTGCGCTGGGACTTTCCCCGCACCATGATCCATACCGGACATGTCCGTCGAACCGTGATCTATACCTGGCATACCCATGGAGCCATGATCCTTATCGGACATGTTCATAGAGCCATGGTTCATGTCTGAAGCCGTCGCTGGTGCACTGACCTTTGGCGGTTCCGAGGTGTGATCGGCATGGCCCGCATGCGTCTGCCCATAGGCGAGCACGGGCATCACTCCCACTGTAGCGATGGTCGCCGCAAGAAACTTCTTCTTCAATTGATTATTCACGGCCAGGATGCCTAACGTTTCGTTCATTGTCTTCATGCCACCACCACTTCGCGAAACATCCCTGCATCCATATGGAGCATCAGATGGCAATGCCACGCCCAGCGTCCGAGCGCATCGGCAGTCACAAGAAAGCTGATACGTTGAGCCGGCTGCACGGGTATCGTGTGGCGCCTGGCCTGGAATTGTCCATCGGGCGCTTCGAGCTCACTCCACATCCCGTGCAGATGCATAGGGTGCGTCATCATGGTGTCGTTGTGCAAGATGACTCGGACCCGTTCGCCATAACGGAAATGAACTGGGGTTGACTTTCCGAACTCCACTCCGTCGAACGACCAGGTATAGCGCTCCATATTTCCGGTCAGATGGAGCTCGATCTCACGCTCTGCGCTGCGCGGATCCATTGCACCGCCCACGGTGTGCAAGTTGGAGAGTGTGAGCACGCGCCGTCCGTTGTTACGCAAGCCGATGCCGGGATCGTCCAGGTTGGTGCGCGGCATATCGACCCGCATATCGATGCTGGGCCCATACTCGGTCCTGGCGTGGCGTACCTGGGTGTTGGCGCCAGCCGCAGACATCGCGCTGTGGTCCATGCCAGCCATGCCTGCGTGATTCATCCCTTGCATGCTGCCGTGGCTCATCCCCGCCATATTGCCGTGGTTCATTCCTGCCATACCGCCATGACTCATGCCTCCCATGGAAGATTGGCTGGCTGCGCCATGACTCATTCCCGCCATGCCCCCGCCCATAGCGCCCATCATGTCCGCCATGGTCAACCATTCCACGGGGTCAAGCGCCGGTACTGGCGCTTCGAGACCAGCATGCGTGGCTAGCGTACCGCGCGCATATCCCGTGCGGTCCATTGCTTGCGCATAAACGGTGTAAGCGTCGTCCTTGGGCTGCACCAGCACGTCGTAGGTTTCCCCGGGCCCGAATCGGAACTCGTCCACCGTAACGGGCTCCACATTGACCCCGTCGGCTTGAACGACGGTCAACTGAAGGCCCGGGATGCGTACATCGTAGAAGGTATTAGCCGCTCCGTTGATAAAGCGCAGCCGCACCCGCTCTCCAGGTCGAAATAGCCCCGTCCAGTTGCCCGCTGGCGTCGTACCATTCATCAGGTAAGTCAGCACGTTCGCGGACAAATCGGCCAAATCCGTGGGGCTCATGCGCATCTCGTTCCACATTTTGCGCTTGTCGATAGCCGCTTTCAGACCCATCTGGGAGGCATCCTGAAAGAAATCCACGGCCGTGGGCTGGTTGTAGTTGTAGTAGTCGCCTTGCATCTTAAGCTTGGCCAGGACCCGCATCGGGTCCTCGTCGGTCCAGTCAGAGAGTTGAACGACGTACTCCCGATCCGCGCGTATTGGATCGGCTTGCGCCGGATCGATAATGAGCGCCCCATAGACCCCCGTGGCTTCCTGCATGCCCGAGTGCGAGTGGTACCAGTAGGTGCCGCTTTGCTGCACCTTGAACCGATACGTGAATGCTTCGCCCGGTGGGATTCCGGCAAAGCTGATGCCCGGTACGCCGTCCATCTGAAATGGCAGGATGATGCCGTGCCAATGGATCGAGGTAGTTTCCTTCAGGCGGTTCTTGACGCGAATAGTGATCGTATCGCCTTCCCGCCAGCGCAATGTCGGGGCGGGTAGCGAGCCGTTCACCGTCGTTGCTATGCGAGGGTTGCCGGTGAAATTCACGGGCGATTCACCGATTTCCAGATTGAACTCGGTCCCGCTCAGCACAGCCGCGGAGCCGGTAGTCGTTCCGTCCGATGGGGTTCCAGCGCCGCGGGCAAATGGCGACAAGCCCAGCAACACGCCACCGGCCGCTAATCCTTGGACAAAACGACGGCGGGGTATGGCCGGGAGGGGAACGGCTAGCGTAGTTGGGCGTTTCACGCGAGAGAATCCTGTAATGTGTCTTTAGTTGAGAGCGTCGCCTGCCAACTCATGTTCTAAGCGACAAAGCGTCAGTACGTGACTTTAAGCAGGCGCGGATGTCACACACGTGACGCCCGCATTACTTTTCTGTAATGAAGGAAGATGGCTCTGGATTTATTGCAAAACTTCTTAATCGAGGATAGAAAACAGGACGAAAAGTTGACTGCTTAGGAAATCCGGACGATTCGACCTTGGAACCCGCACCTTCGATTTACTGTGTAGGCCGAGTGATACACTCTCGGTACCTCTCTGGGGAGTAGCCTGCTTTCAACTTCGGTTGAAAGGGTTGCGTCAACATTCTTGGCTCCTGAGCCATGGCGCAAGCGGCCGAAAGGCATGGCGAGACCATAGATTTTTTCGTGCGCTGCCGAGCCGTACGGGAAAATCCATGTGTCGCTCGGCTGGAACTACTCTCGCATGAATTTTTTCTCTACGATGATTCTAGCGTTGGCAATGTCGACCGATGCGTTTGCTGCTGCCGTGGGAAAAGGGACTGCCCTTCGCAATCCTCGCATTTCAGAAGCGCTGCGAACCGGTGTTATTTTTGGTGTGATCGAAGCCATCACGCCGTTGATCGGCTGGGCGCTGGGTTCCATGGCAGCGGAGTTCGTCGCCGACTGGGACCACTGGATCGCTTTCGGCTTGCTTTTGGTTTTAGGCGCATGGATGATACGCAGCGGACTTCGAGCTGACGAGCCCGAGGCCGCTCCCGCAATTCGCCACTCATTTTGGTTGCTTGCGGCTACGGGGTTCGCCACCAGTATTGACGCTATGGCCGTCGGCGTCAGTCTTGCCTTTGTCGACAACAACATTCTCGTAACGGCGGCGGCCATAGGGTTAGCGACGCTTCTGATGGTGACGCTCGGCGTCATGGTCGGCCGCTTGATTGGCAAAGTGGCTGGCAAATGGGCGGAAGTTCTCGGCGGACTCGCGCTGATGGGTGTCGGCGCGGCCATTCTGTACGAACACCTCACCATGTAAGAAGCTGGCAAAGCAGGCGCGGCTGAGTAGCTGTGCCTGATCTTATGTGCTTAGCTCGTTTATTACAACGGTTCCGTGGTGAGCTCATCTTGTATGCTTGGTTGCAGACGGATCTGGTCCGTCGTGATCAAGCTTGATGGGGCGAGCGATATTGGGAGTTAAATTTCCCTTCAATTGCCCATCATCCAGAACATCATAATGCCCATGAAAACGAAAGCCAAAACCGCGAGCAACCCAATTGCGGCCAGCGCTAGGACAACTATTCGTGTGCGTTTGGTTCTCATGGCGTGATGGCCTGTCAAAGCGCTTTTTCGCTACCTAGTGAACGTTGGTTATCGCCTTTGCTAGCCGTTTTGGGCATCGGCCCTTGCATGGACTCGTCTTTCTTTGCTCCGTGGTCGACGTGGCACGACTGCATACCTTTCATCATGAAAAGCATCATCAACGGACAAATCAAGAAGAATAAGAAAGGGCTTACCGCTGCAATCCATTCACGCGCCGTAGGCACCGTCGCGTAGGCCGCAGCGACCAGCACGGCCAGCCCAAGACCGGTCTTCACCATCATTTTCATATCGCATTTCATCGCAGACTCTCCTTGTGGTCAATTCGCCAGCGGTCCATGGACAGGTATGGCGACGAGCCCACTGTACCTTTCCCCCGCTGTCAAATAGATTGCATCGGCATTACATCTTGGTCATGTCCGAAAAAGTAGCTTCTGAAGTAAAAGATTTGTTGCCTCATGTACAAAACACTCGCCCGGCTTTTTTGGCGCCGACTCACGTGCGCGGAGGTTCTGCGTTTACAACGAAGTGGAAAAACTACCGCATCTCATTGACATTGTCACTGTGGGAACGTCTATCGTGCAATTGATTAACGTGATGAGGATCAAGTGAAACAGACAACGCTTCCCGGACCACTGTAATCCTGCTTGAGGAAGTAGACATGCTATGGAAAAAAAATACACGAGTTTGGGCGATGACATCCTGGCTGCTTTCAAGCGCGCGTGTGACGAAGGAGATCTTTTGGTCGCCGAGCATTTATTGCGTGCGCTCGAGACGATGGCTGATCGGGCAGGAGGCGATGAACGAGTGGAGCGCGCTTACCTCCACGTAGCTCGTTCACCGGGAGACACCGAACATCGCCGATAGCCGTCTAATGTCAATGGACGCAATGGTGGCTCGCGAAGCGATCGCCACTTCGTTCTTGCTCTTTCGCTGGCCGAAATTTTAGAGAAGGCCGTAGCAAAAGGTCGCTCTGTCTGCAATCCTTGAAAAATACATCGAAAATCGAATATGACAACTTCTATAGACAGTGCAGCGCAGAATGAGCCGACGGTGAAGTGGCTGGCCTGGTTGCTCGGCAGCTATACGATGTTGGGCCCGTTTTCTATTTCCATGTACATGCCTTTTTTTCCGATGCTGATGGTGAGCCTCGGAGCAACGCAGCTCGAACTTCAACAGACGCTCAGCGCTTACCTTGCTGCCTTTGGGGTCATGATGCTTCTGCATGGACCACTATCCGACGCAGTTGGGCGCCGTCCCGTCATTCTGGCCGGACTAGCCGTTTACTTCGTAGCGTCCATTGGCGGGGCATTGGTCAGTTCGCTTGGTCTGTTGATCTTTTTCCGTACATTGCAGGGGCTCTCAGTGGGTGCGGGCAGCATCGTAGGGCGTGTAGTCATTCGAGATCGGCTCGAGGGGCCTGCAGCTCAAAGACTGCTCGCGCAGGTGGGCATGATATTCGGCTTGGCTCCTGCCATTGCGCCAGTTTTTGGGGGATGGCTGCAGAACTGGTTTCCCTGGCAATCGGTATTCATTTTCATGGCCGTTTTCAGTGCGCTGCAACTGGCGGCCAGCTACTTCTCTCTGCCGGAGACCCTGCCACAGGACCAACGGACATCGATGAGGCCAGCGTCGTTGCTGCGTAGCTACAGCACTGTGCTAAGAAGCAGGCCGTTCTGGCTATTGACCCTCGCCTTAAGTTGTAATTTCATAGGCTTTTTCTTGTATGTTTCCGCCGCGCCTATTTTCGTTGTTCAGTATCTCGGATTAAGTAAGGCAGAATTCGGGTGGCTGTTCATTCCTGCAACGTCCGGCATAATCTTCGGCGCTTACTTGTCAGGGAAACTCGCGAAACGATTCACACCACTGAAGACGGTCAGCTATGGCTGCCTAATGATGGCGGGTGCCACGGTGCTCAACGTGGTGTACAACGGCTTTCTGCCGCCCGTTCTACCCTGGGTCATTTTGCCCGTGGCACTTTATACCGTTGGCATGTCGTTTGCGACCCCAACCCTTACATTGCTGACGCTCGACCTATTCCCCTCAGCACGTGGGATGGCGGCATCCTTGCAAGGTTTTATTCAAACCATGGTCATGACGTTGGTCTCAGGGCTGGTCGCGCCACTAGTAGCCGATTCCGGTCTGGCTATGGCGCTAACAGTGCTCTGTTTTCTTGGGGCCGGCTGCCTGGCTTGGTTTTGTCATACAAGGATGAATCGTTAGTCGATGTACTAAAGAGGAGCACAACGAAGTATTGGTACAAAGCCTCAAGGCAGAATCCAGATTTACGCACGAACGCCGAAGTCGTACCTCCACGACGCGCGCTCTGGGAAGAGGTGACTGTATATCTCCCCCCTACACTGCCTTGGTCGCTCAACACCAAGATCAGTAATGGGGCGCGCAGCCTTGATCATGCGTCAAGTACTGCGCCCAATAAGTACTTCAGTTAGCGCACCGTCTCTAGGGCAACGGTTCTGCGCACGCGGCCCTTCAGGCCTTCTACGCCATCCGCCTGCACTCTTCAGCACATTTGCGGCAAGCCTCGGCGCAGCGCTGGCAGTGATCCATTTGGTGTTTGGCGCATTCATCTGCGCAAGCTTGGCAAACATCCGCGCACAAACTGCAAAGGGCTTGGGCGAATTCACTTCCCCTAGCCATATAACTGACCGCCATGCGGCAAATTTGTGCACAATCCATGTCCAGTTTTATGCAGCGGGCCATGCTGTTAACGTCCTGTTCTCCCAGGCATGAAACGGCGCAGTGGTCGCACTCCGTAGCGCAGGCATAACAAGCGTCTATGCATGATTGAAACTTTTCATGAGGCATATCGATCTCCAAAGAAGTTGAGGTGTGTGGCCACCATCATGCGGTGCCACTTCCCTCATGCAGCAAGTTGGATACCGTACGGGCAGTAATTTGCCTATAAATGCTGGCATTTCCGTTCCAACTCAGCTCTGCGCATGACGGCTTCTGCCGTAGCATTACAATTTTGTAATGCTCACGTCATGTTTCCGTCAGCGACATCGCACTAAAGTCGGACTATGGACGGCAGAACACTCTTCTTTTGTCGTGATAGCCGATGGACTTACAGGATCGAACCCATGAAATTGCTGTTGGTCGAAGACGAGACCAAAACCGGTGATTATGTACGCCAAGGGCTAGTTGAGTCCGGCTTCGTTGTGGATCTCGTACGCACTGGCTTAGACGGGCATCATTTGGCCCTGACTGGTTCTTACGATTTGATTATCTTGGACGTCATGCTGCCCGATGTGGACGGTTGGCGTATCGTCCAGGCGCTACGTGATGCGAAATCGTCAATGCCGGTACTTTTTCTGACTGCCCGGGATAGCGTGGAAGATCGGGTCAAAGGGCTAGAGCTGGGCGCAGACGATTACTTGGTAAAACCGTTCGCTTTTTCAGAGCTTCTAGCGCGCGTTCGTACGTTATTAAGGCGGGGCGCCACTCCTGCTTTCCAGGATCAGTTACAGATCGCCGATCTCGTTCTCGATATTCCACGCCGCCGAGCTCAGCGCCAAAACGTGCGTATTAATCTTACGAACAAAGAGTTTGCCTTGTTGGAGCTCTTGGTACGCCGGCAAGGCGAAGTGCTGCCTCGCTCGTTGATCGCTTCCCAGGTTTGGGACATGAACTTTGACAGCGACACCAATGTCATTGATGTCGCGATCCGACGCCTACGCGCCAAAATCGATGACGATTTTGATCCTAAGCTTATCCACACGGTTCGCGGCATGGGTTACATGCTCGATGTGACACTCCCGGAATAGTTGATGAAAAGACGGCCGGCATCCCTAGCTGTACGGCTTACCGTTTCTATTGGGGCGGTCATAACGGTCGTACTAATCACATTCGGCTGGATCGTAGAACGGTCGATCAACAACCACTTTATCCAGCAAGATATCGATGAACTGAATGCCGTCGTTCAGGCCTTAAAGCACACGCTAGCCACGCTACCGCCTGATATAGCACCCGCAGAATTGAACCAGCGGTTTGCCAATGCCGTGTCTGGCCACCATAACGCTCAATATCGCATTTCCTCGGATTCCGGTGCTTTGATCTATGCTACGCCGGGTTCGAACTTGGACAGGTTCGCTCAAATCGCTCAGCCCGTCGAGAAGATCACTATCGACACGGTTGGCATATGGCAAGACCATGGCGTGACATTTCGAGGAGCTGTACTACGGACCGGAAGCGACAGTTTCCCTGCGCCGCGCATCTTAACCATCGCAGTCGCCACGGGTATCAATTTCCATCTGCATTACCTGGAGAGCTTTCGGGACTACCTTCGGATCATCACGGTTGTGGCCTGTCTCATTGCGATTTTGGCCACATGGCTCGCCGTGCATCAAGGCCATGCACCGATACGCCGCATCAGCCGCGAAATCCGAAAAATCAGGCCTGATCAGCTGCATATACGACTCGAACCGCACGCCATGCCTACTGAACTAGTCGAGCTCGCCAGGTCTTTTAACGGAATGCTTGAGCGGCTTGAGGACGTCTTTCGCCGTCTCTCCGATTTTTCAGGCGACATCGCGCATGAGCTTCGAACCCCCATCACGAACTTGAAAACCCAAACTGAAGTCGCACTTTCTCAGTCCCGCAGCGTCGAACAGTACCGGGAGATCTTGTACTCGAACTTAGAAGAGTACGAGCGCATGGCCAAAATGGTCAGCGATATGCTGTTCCTCGCTCAGGCCGACAACAATTTACTTAAGCCTGAGCTCGTCGAGATTGACCTTGAAGCCGAGATCAAGGTGCTATTTGACTACTTTAGTGCCTGGGCCGAAGAACGCGAAGTGCAACTGGACGCTGTCGGCGGCCCAATGCTCGTCCGTGGGGACAGGCTCATGATACGCCGGGCCCTAAGTAATCTACTGTCGAACGCCATTCGCTACACACCGCGTGGACGTAGCGTTACGGCATCGCTCAGTCTTGAATCCGACAAGGCAATCTTCTGTATCGCGAACCCAGGGCCGGTCATAGCTCCGGAACACCTCACCCACATTTTTGAACGGTTCTACAGGCCGGATTCATCGCGCCATCGCAGCAGTGAAGGTTCGGGGCTGGGTTTAGCTATCGTGAAAACGATTGTGGAGGCCCATGGAGGGCGAGTCAGCGCCAGTTCGACGGCGGACGCAACCCAGTTCGAAGTAGTGTTTCCAGCGTCGCAACATTCAGTGCGCTAGCAACGCTCCTGAGCCGCTATGGCTGTTATCGCCGCGTTCCGAGAGCAAGCCTATCCCCGCTTTAGAACAACGGTCGAATTCAAAAAGCTGATACCCCACATCCAATAATTCCCATCTGCCTTCATCTGACTGGCCACAATCTCGGCATGGCGCGACGCATGCTGATGACTGATAGATGAACGGTATCTCGCAGCGAAGGGCCGTTGTCTTTACAATCTTTGCCTCTCATGCTGTGCCGTTAACTGTCACAATGACCCAAGGTGAAGTGAAGTATATTGTCGATCGTGCAAATTTATTAGATATGTATTTTCTCGTCGGTCATATACTGATTCACAATCGTGTCATAATGTATCAAACTACTGGAAAAAATCCCTGACCCTTTACATCATGAGCATCGGCGAGCGCCTACGTATCGCACGTACGAAACGAGGCCTAACCCAAGAAGCGTTGGCCGGCCTGGTTCAGGCTTCCCTGACCCAGGGCGCCATCGCACATATAGAAAGCGGTCGAAGCGAGTCCTCCCGCCACATGGTTTGGATCGCTGCAGCCCTTCGAGTCCGCGCTGAATGGCTCGTTACCGGACAAGGGGAAATGTTTGAGGATGAGTGGCCCTGGCCCGGAATATCTAGGGATTCCGTATCAAAGCTGCCAACGGTGGTCTTGGAAGACATTGGCGATTACATCGAGATGAAACTCGCCAAGCATGGCACGAACAGCGGCGGCGGAAAAACAGAATCAGGCAGCTAAACAGCTATTCAAACGAGTCGCCGTAGCCCATCGTCGCTTCTAGACGGTCGCTGAAAAACTACACATAGCCCAGGCGCCACCTTTAGCCTACAACGAGTCAGAGCGATTCACTTTGCTTCATTTCGAAGCGCGCCAAGCATCGTCCTTATAAATTTACACGATCCATATGACTGATTCATATTAGTTTTGTATTGACTCTTCTAAATAGATACGTAATGATTGCACCAAGCCTGCTCTTTAACAACGCTACACCGATGAATACCGCGCCCTGCCCAACGACGGCGGTGCGAGTGCGCGGCTACCCGAGTCGTCAGCATCTTGCGGGGCGACAGGCACCTGGGTAGGAGCAAAACAGGTGAAAAATCATCACTCCCCCGGGCCGGTAGAGACTGGCGCAGACTGAGGGAAACTGATGACGATCCGTACCCACGGACGCCGGTACTGCCAACAAAGGCAGGCCACTCTCGACGGATGGCGCGTAATCCGTTGATGACAGCGGCAAAGACCGCAGTTCTCAGCATCCCGACGAACCGCGACAGCGGGCCAGCGGCGGGCTCCGCCGAGAATGATCGAAGCATACGGCCCCCATCGTGGCATCTTGGAGGGCCGTCCACAAAGGCGCCGGTCGCGCCTGCTTTGGAAAGCATCCTGAACTTCATTCTCCCAGGGTGCTTCCCAAGGTCTAACGGAGGAAGAAATGAAGGAACAGCAGGACCAGCCACAAATCTTTGGCTACCCGTCAACCAGATACCACACCCCGCAGCCGCCCGATCAAGCACTTCTTTACCGGATCCACACGGCCGAAGCCAAGCTTGGGGTATCCCGGTCAACTATCTATCGGCTGGTCAACGAAGGCGAGCTGGTACTGATCAAGATCGGCAAACGATCCAGCGGCATCACGGCAGCCAGCGTGCACGCGCTTATCGAGCGTAACAAGGCGCTTGTCAGTTAGGCCATCGCGCCATTTATTTTCATCGAGGCCGTCCGGAAAGGGCTACAAATTTCGGACGGATATGTTCTTTGTCCGAAAACAAATACCAAATCCAGCGTGCTTCAAGTCGTCGCCGACCTGAAGCAACGCTTGAATACGAATCTCACATAAGCGGCTTATGAGAGCGTGACATTAACTACAGCTCACACAGTTACGGCGCATATGGAATCGAACCGCAGGCCACTTTTGTTGTTTTTTAGCACCTGTACCCCAGCTTGTACCCCACCGTTCCCGTTCGATGGAAAAAGCGCATAGATGTTGGCTTCAACCGCGTTGATTAGATTCCGCCCCAGGCCACCAACGATTTCTTTTTTGAGTTCCATTGCAACCTAGCAAGACTCAAAATCAACATAGAAATCAATGACTTCTGCGTCACATCATCGCAGATAGTCGCAAGTGGTCGCAGTGGGTTTCACATTTGGCACCCCCCTGGCTATTACCCAAAATATCGTTGGGTAATAACTACGGAATCAGGGTATTGCAAATGCTGACCACCAAACAAATTGAAGAACTTCACCACAACGGACGCGACCGCTTAGTCGCAGATATATCCGGTCTTTTCCTACGCATACGCCCTTCGGGCAAGTCTTGGGCGTTTCTTTACACCCACCCCACATCAGGCAAGCAAGTACGCATCTCTTTTGGTACCTATCCAAAGGTACAGCCCACTACTGCACGACAACTGGCACGCGATGCCTTTCAATTGATCGCTGTCGGTAAAGATCCCAAAAGCGAAAAGCTGGAAAAACGCGAAGCCGCACGCCTGCGAGATCTCGCCAGCTTCGAACAAGTTGCTCGTGACTGGCATAAACACGCTACCGCCACGCATGAATGGACGGCAGGCTACAGCCACCGTGTGCTTCGTATGATGGAGCTGCATGCATTCCCACGCCTGGGGAAGCTGCCAATCGGGCTTATTACGACCACAGACGTATTGGATACCTTGCAGGCAATTTCGTCCTCTGGCACCCGCGAAACGGCTGTACGACTGCGGGAATCAATTCAGCGGACGTACCGCCATGCGGTCACGCGCAATGTACTGCTGCCCACTGAAAATTTCATGGCGAAAGGCGTCGCAGACTTTACCTTGCCTGCCCCACGCGTCAAGCATATGGCGGCAATTCTCGATCCGGTGAAGCTTGGTCAACTGCTACGCGACCTGGATGCCTATCGCGGCAGCGTGATTACCAAGACAGCTTTACAGCTGATGCCCATGATTTTTCAGCGTCCAGGCCAAGTCCGACAAATGCTGTGGGAGCAACTCGACCTGAACACCGCCGTCTGGAGCTGTCCAGGAATTCAGGTGAAGCAAACCAAAACCCGCCGAGCTCAAGGTGGCGGAGCGGATCACATCGTGCCACTACCGTACCAGGCGGTCGAAATCCTTAAGGGTCTACAAAACATTACCGGCCCCTCCGGGCCTGTTTTCAGAAGCATCAGCCGACGCTCTGAGAAAAGCCGATTTAGGTCCGACAACACCGTTAACGCGGCCATAAGGAGCCTTGGGTACTGCACACAAGATGAAATCACCGGCCACGGTTTCCGTGCGACTGCCCGAACACTAATTCGTGAGCGTCTTGGCTTTGATGCTGAGATCATTGAGCGTCACCTAGCCCATGAGTCCAAAGAAGAGCTCGGAAGCGCCTATGATCGAGCACAATTCGACGAGCAGCGTCGTCAGATGATACAAGTGTGGGCTGATTACCTTGACCAGTTAAAGAGCCAAAGAAACCAATCGGCACAGACCCAAAGCGATGTCACTATTGCTGCATCTATGCTTGATGCTAACTAGAAAAAAGGAACCTTCATGGCGACATTCACCACTTATTACCGCGCAACCACAGCCCAGGATAATATAAGGCAGGTTGCAGAAAAACTTAGTTCTACGGTAAGCAATGCCATATCGGACGGATACTGTGTGCTGTCTATTACTCCTCATGTGGGTATCATTGATGGTATTTCTTGCACAATTGGCTACACAGTTTTTGCGTCTAAGAAAACGCCAGAAGAAAATACACAATCTGATCCTCTCTCCATGGTCATCGCCGTTTGAGAAAGCTAACCGTTGTTGACCGCGTAGAAAAGCCCGTATGGCGGGCTTTTCTGTTTAGGCAACGTCAAAGATACTGCATAGGGCGCTTGCCGCTGCGGCGTTGTCTGTCACCATTCATCTGTCTAAATCTAGGCTCGGCCTGACAAATACTATCGGACAAGAAACGACCCAAAGCGGACATCGGAGCAATGAACTAGGCCGATAACAGGCCCCATGGATTCATTGAACATAACGCCCGTGTCCAGCCGTGTCAGCTTGCTGGCATCTACTGCAACTGTTTGTTATGTGCGCATCAAGCGTGCACCAGTATCCTGTATTTGCTCTATTTTCCTACGTCTCAAGACGAGACAAACCTACCCGAGAATCAAGAGTCGCTTGTCGCCATACTCGCAGCACCCTTCGGGCGAAAGCCGTTTTAGCCAAATCAAGGTTCCGCTCGATGAGATTCCTGTCAGCGCTCGTTACTCTCATCCCTACCATATCAATAAAGTCCGAGAAGAACTGTTGCCAGCTTTCCGGCCAGTTTTTGTAGAAGTCAACATAAGGTGAGAATTCTCACCCTTTAAAAACAATGACTTACAGAGCTCCGGGAACCAAGATCGGCTCAGTTGCGCTCATAAGGTGAGAATCCTCTCCCAGTCGGACTGGCGACCGCTACTTGGACAGCTCCTGTCCAAGGATCACCCATCAGTCAAGAAGTTGCGCCATGTCCCAACCCCACAGGAGTTAAGCCCTTTATTCTAAAGGATTTCTCCCTGAGCTTGAGCGGGCCTCTGATGCGTACCCATGAGGTTTTTGACCGCTCCAAGGCTAATAGCTAACGATCAGCCCTCCCGTGGAGGCACAAGCGCCGTAACCTTGGGCGAGACCCACGCTTGCGCCAGGCTGGACGAATTGGGCAGGGCAAGTCCAGGGGGCGACGGTGTTCGTGGACAGATCCCGTTCCGCAGCCCGAAGCCACCCCAAGTCGTCAGGCCGGCGAATGAAGTGAGGAATCCTGGAAAACCTGCAGGGCTTCGCTTCGCATAGCTCGATACATAGCACGACAGCGCTCTCGACCGGCCACACTTTATGTCCGAGCAGACCTCCTTTTAGCAGAACTGGACATTTGTTAGTACGATTGCAACAAAAGTCGCAATCCGTAACCAACGACATGGAGGGGGTATGGCTTCCGCAAGGCAAGATTTTGAGAGCTTTGTCAGATGGCTCTATCGGCCAGAACAACAGAGTTCGGTAGATGCTCGTCGTCTAGCTAGACTGGCATTAGATAATTTTGATGCGTTAGCGGGGACCTCTAGGCAGCGCAATCAACGGTCAGCCTTTATCGTCGAACTGATGCGTCAACACTTGGAGCATACCGTCGATGAAGCGCCGGTGGCGGGGGCCGCAGTGCAGGAAGGAGCATGGCCATGGACTCGGTTACGGCGCCTCACGCTTGGGCCATTCCGAGGATTCAGAACTCCGGAGCCGTTCGACCTAGACAAGCAAATTACTCTTTTCTACGGCCCCAATGGAAGTGGCAAAACAAGCCTGTGTGAAGCACTGGAATATGCCCTGCTAGGAGACGTAGAGGAAGCAGGACTTAAACGTATAGCGGCACGCACCTACCTCATGAACGTCCATGCTCAACGCTTTGAGGAACCGGCGCTCAGTGCAATCGATCATGAAGCCCGCGAAATTGAAGTAATTGCAAACCCTGATACCTACCGCTTCTGCTTTATCGAGAAGAACCGGATTGATGCGTTTTCTCGAATCGCTGCACGCCCGAATGCCCAGCGCGCCGAGCTGATCGCAACGCTTTTTGGCATGGAGCAATTCAGTGATTTTGTCAGCCATTTTAATGAGAGCATTGATACCCAGCTCATTCTAACTGCAGAGAAGCAAGGGACTCTAGCCGCTCGCCGTGCAGCACTGAAAGTTGATCACGAAACAGTCCAAGGCGAGGACGCTGCGTTACAGAAGCTCGACAATGAAGAAGCTGAGCTGGCACGAGCGTATGCACCCGACATTTCGTATGCTGACCTCAAGCACTTAGTTGGGAGTGCTGAAACCCCCAGCCGCCTTCAAGAGCTTGATGCCATCCTGGAAACGATTCCCCCAGCGACGATAGGCGTCACTAGGCAGAGCCTTCAGGCCGCTTTTGAAAAAGCACACACGATTCAAAATGAACTGGATGAGATTACCGCAACTCTCCGCGCTCAGAGTGACGAAGTATCCTTCAAAGGACTTTATGACGCCGTCGTCGCACTTCAGAAGACAATAGGTGATCGCTGCCCAGCTTGCGATACACCATTGAATGGCCCGGCGCATGTCACAAGCAATCCATATGACAAGGCTGCAACTGGTTTAAAGCAACTCGAAGCGTTAGGACAGTTGCAGGAAAAGCAGCAGTCTAAGCAGACAGATGCAGCGCGCGCCTCTCGCGAACTTCGAAAAATATTTGGATCGCTACAGACCTTCCTCACTACTCAGCAAGAAGAGGAAACACCCCTCGGAGCATATCTTTCTAGTCTACCAGAAGAACCCGAAGGCGCATGGTGGAGGAACATCCGCCCAGCGACAAGCGGGGAGCACGAAGAGACGCCGTCACTCGAACAGTTGCTCGAACAGTTGCTCGAAGTGGCTGATCGCATAGCAGCACAGGACATAGCGTCCGAACGTACACTGCAGGAGCGTCAACCCCATGTTGCTGAGCGACAAAGACTCGCTGAGTTTCAGCTCAAGGTGCAAACGCAGGATCTCAAACGTCAACAGCTGCGGGAGAATATCGCCGCAGCAAATGGCAGAATTAATGATTTCGATATAGAGAATGCTGAACTAATTGCTGAAGTTGAGCAGGAAAAACGGGACATCGAGCGTGACTCTCCATTCAAGGTAGCCTATGACCTGTTCTTGGAATCACTGAGGTCGTACCGAAGCCAGCTCCCAGGCCAATTGATGGCAGGGCTCAATGAGGCCGCTATGAAGCTCTACAACTCGTTCAACCGAAACGACCTAGACGCCGACAAACTAGCTGCTCTTTATCTCCCACTGGCGGGGGATGACAAAATCGAGATTGAGTTTCGGGGAAATCCAGGTCGGCGTGTGGACGCACTCCATGTGCTCAGTGAAGGGCATATCCGCTGCCTTGGGTTGGCGATCCTGTTGGCGAAAGCCAAGAGCATTCAATGCCCAATCATCGTTTTTGATGATGCCATCAATGCTATAGACCATGACCATCGTGGCGGCATCAGAGAAACAATCTTTGAGAGTGATCATTTCCCACAAACTCAACTTATTGTGACTTGTCACAGCAATGAATTCATTAAAGACATACAGCAGCATTTACCTGTTCAGCGGCGTAACAACTGCCAAGTGTATCTACTCCGTCATCACGATGGAAATTATCAACCTCGCGTAACAGGCAATGTACCCAGTGCAAACTACATTACCAAAGCAAGAGAAGCCAGAGATGTGCTGAATGACCGTGATGCCTTGGCGTCGTCGCGTCAAGCGCTGGAGATGCTGTCTGAGAAGGTTTGGCGTTGGTTAAGCAGTCACGATCAAGGAGTCCTGAATTTGATGCTCGCTGGGGTCAATGCAGAACCAGCACTGCGGAATCTTTGCGAAGCGTTGGCGAAGAAACTCAGAGACGCACAGACGTTCAATCACGCCAATAAAGCGCCTATTCTCGCTGCCTATGGTCGCATCCTCGGGATTCCGGCAACCAATTTGATATGGACGTACCTGAATAAAGGTACACATGAAGAGGCTGATCGCGATGACTTTGACGGGGATCTGGTGGAATCTGTTGTCGCAACCCTTGAAGAGCTTGACGGACTTGACCTGAGGCCGGGCAGATAGTCCGTTTTGAGATATTTTAAAGTGTAGTAGTTCCGACTTGATCTGACAAAAACCGTCGGGACTGCCAGACAGGAAACGACCCGAAGCGGACTTTCCCCGCGGTTGAGCCAGTACGACAAGCCGAAATTAAAGGAACACCTAAATGAGAATGAGCACGGCCAGCATCGCATCGATCCCGACGGATGATCATGTCGAGGACGCCGGCCGTTTGCTAGCGCCCGCCTATTTCCCGCGCCGGCTTGCGATCAGCGAGAAGGATTGTCTCGACAGCCGTGTCGACGAAGCTGGACTTCTCTCTATGCCCGGAAACAAGATCGTGCTCGGTGAGCCTGGCATGGGCAAGAGCGAACTGATGCGCGAGCTCGGACGACTGCTTGAGGTTGAGCCACTTACCGCCATCCGCTTCCTCAATGCCAGGAATCCAGTCAAGCTGCTGCCGACGGGTAAACCATTGTTGATCGATGGTCTCGATGAAGCAATGTCGCGGCGCGAGGGCGACGCGGTCGACGCGATCTTGGCTCAGCTCGAAGAAGCGGGGTCACCGCCGTTCATTCTCTCGTGCCGATCGCGCGAATGGCAGGCGCGCAGCGTGACGAGTTTGCGTCGGCTTTACGGCGCCGAGCCGCGTGTCCTGACGCTCGAATCTCTTGATCGCAGTGAAGCGCAGGCGTTTCTGCTGGCGCTGAATCCGAGCTTGGATGCTGATCATGTGCTCGATCACCTCGCGAGCTATAGTCTCCAAGATCTTTACCGTAACCCACTGACGCTTGGCTTGATCCGGCGTGTCGCGGAAATCGACTCGCAATTGCCGGCGACGCGCGCAGCATTGTTCGAGCGCGTCTGCACCCTTATCTGGCCTGAGCATGATGTCGATCGGCAAGACGAGGGCCTGGCCCAACTGACGCAGGAAGAAGCACTCGACGCCGCAGGTGCAATCGCCGCCGGACTGCTGTTCGATGGAGCTGAGGCCGTCAGCGCGGCAGGCGCTGCGCAGGTGCAGCAAGGCGATGTCCGGCTCGCAGATCTGGAGGCCTTGCCCAAGGCCAAGGCCGCACGTGTGATCTTTTCGTCCAAGCTGTTTCACAGCGTCGGATCGTCGCGCGCGAAGCCGATCCACAGAGTCATCGCTGAATATCTCAGTGCGCGCTGGCTCGCATGCCAGGCGGTGACGCCGCGCACGCAGCGACGCCTGCTCGCCCAATTACATGGCAGCGGCGGCGTTCCGGCAAGCCTGCGCGGGCTTCATGCTTGGCTCGCCTATCACAGTCCGGCGATGGCCGAACGGGTCATCTCCGCGGACCCCTATGGCGTGCTGCGTTACGGTGAGGCCAACGCGCTAACGCCGCATCTGGCGGCCTGCCTGTTCGAGGCGCTGAGTCGGCTCGCCGAGGATAATCCTTATTTCCGAGCGGCAGACTGGGACAGCAAGACCGCAGCCGGATTGATGATACCTACGCTCAAACACAAGATTGAGGCGATCATCGCCTCGGCGGCGAGCAGCGAGCATTTGCGCTCGCTGCTGATCGAGGGGCTTCAAGGTACGCCACTTGCAGCCCAGCTTGCCGATACGTTGGAATTGATCGTACTCGCACCCGAGCGCTTTTATCGCGAGCGCTACGATGCGGCTGTGGCCCTGCTCCCGCATCGTGACCGGGCGTGGTGGCGCACGACGATCGCGATGCTCACCAATCAGGGCGGCGAGGATGCACCGCGGCTTGCGCGTCAAGTGATCCAGCTGATCGATGCCGACGTCTCAGACGACCTGTTGGTCGAAACACTTTTCGCTGAAATGGGGGTAACCAGTTCTCCGCTACGCCGCCGGACGGGGCGGCGCGTCCATACCATCCGCAGCTATGAGCCACTATTTGCCGTGATCTCGTCGGAGCGACTGGTCGGGGTGCTCGACCTGATCTCCGATTATGCAGAGCTGCTACGCAATGCAGACTGGGAACTTACCGACGAAGTGGCCGATATCATTGCCAATCTTGTTGTTCGCGGTATTGATGAAGGCATGATAGGCGTCGTCGAGGCACCGTCCCTGTGGCGCTGGCTCGAAATAATCGAGCAAGTGCAACACTATCATCGCGACTCCCAGCAGACGCTCGCAGCGCGACTGAGAACGCACGACGCATTGCGCCGCGCAGTCCAAGCGTACGTGCTGGCGAACGATCGCCGTAAGGACAGCCTTTGGGTTACTGTACTCCATTTGCAGCGTCGCTTCCTACAACTGGCTGAGCGACCTGACGACATCATCATCCTATTCGATCGGCTCGCCCTAGGCGACAACAAAGATCCGGTGCTGCGCCAAGACTGGCAAGATTTAGTGCGTATCGCCTGGGGAGCTGATGGGTTAGATCCCCGCGTGCGCGCGGCTGCGGAGCGATTCCGCCGTGGCGACAAGCCGCTCGGCGATTTCCTGCGTAAGCTCGAAAATCCCGAGAAGCCCAAGTGGGCGGTCCGTCAGGAGAAGGAAGCCGCAAAGCGTGAGCGTAAACGCAAGGTTGCGTTTGAGGAGGCACGTCGCTCATTTGGCATGATGCGTGACGATCTGCGCGCTGGGAAGTTGGGTGCGATCTTGCAGCCGGCACAAGCCTATTTCGACCGCTTCTACGACCTGAATCGAACCGGAAATCGCGGAGGCTGTTGGGTTAAAGTAAAACAGGTTCCTCAGCCGGTGCTGCAAGTTGTCGAT
>NZ_JAJJOZ010000012.1:0-82241 GCF_021653995.1 Paracandidimonas lactea | reverse complement strand
ATCGACAACTTGCAGCACCGGCTGAGGAACCTGTTTTACTTTAACCCAACAGCCTCCGCGATTTCCGGTTCGATTCAAAGCAATAATCAGAAAGTTGCCGGAACCGCAGGCGGGGTCGAAAATGCGCAGGCTCTGCAGGCGCACCAGCAATGCTTTCAGCTTCTTTTCATTACCACGTGACTTGTCCAGTTCGGCATGCAGTTTGTCCAGAAACAGCGGCTGTATCACCTTCATGATGTTGGACACTGAGGTGTAATGCTGCCCGAGGTTACCGCGCTGCTCTTCGTCAATCACCGCCTGGAACATGGACCCGAAAATGTCCGGGTTGATCTCGGACCAGTCCAGCGCACCGCACTCCAACAGCAGGCGCCGCGCCTTCCGGCCAAATTCAGGAACGGGTTCGTCATCCCGGAACAGACCGCCGTTCACATAGCGGAATGCCTGGAAATGGCTGGGCATACGCTTACGCTGGGGCGAATTTTCTGCCAGATTCAGTACCGTGAACAGATCCGTAAAGAACTGGTCTACGTCTGAGCCGTCGTCGCGAGTGCAGGCTTGCAGAGTGAGGGTCAGCTGGTTTTCTTCAAAAATACCGGTGTCTTCGGCATAGAAGCAGAACAGCAGGCGCGTTAAAAAGACATTCAGCGCGTGGATGTCTTCCGGCTTGGTCAGGTCATTGCGTTCGCGGATCAGGTCGAACAGCTGGCCCATTTTTTCTGTGGCCTTGAGGTCAGCCGGGTGCTCCGAATACATCACGGCTTTTTCATAACCGGCCAGGGGCAGGAAGAAGGCGTATTCCTTGTTCAGCTCTGCCATGTCGGTGACCAGGCGCTCGTCAGCCTTCACGTCGAACGCAGCCAGCGTCTGAAAATCAGTGACGATCACAAACCGGATATCATGGCGGGCGATCAGGTCAGTTTCTTTCAGGGTTTCCGCTTCGGCAGTCACGTCCTGGCCGACAGGTACTGCTCTGAAATAGAGTTTTTTCTTCAGGCCAATGTCGTCACCCGTACCCACGTTGCGGCTATCGCCTCCGTTGCGCAGGCGGGTGATGGTGCTCTTGGGAAAGCCGTAGGCATCCAGGAAGTCAAAGATGAACTCATCAGGGTTGAGCTTGGAACATGCTTGTTCCAGAGATTCAATAATGTGTGCTTGGCTGACGGCCATCTTTGGGTTCCCTTCCTCAAAAAATGGGCCGGCGCTTCCCGGCCCGGCCATCCCCGCTTGTTGGGTGGACGGCGCGATCCTCTGTGGATTATACGTAGTCAGATTACGCTTTGTTACCTCGCGGGTTCTATGAACCCTGAGGCACCCTGGCTGCCTTATTGGAATTCCACATCGGATTCAAGCGGTGTGGGAAGGGGGCCGTGCTCTGCATGCACCTGGGCAAAGTCCGTCGTAACTGTGGGCTGCAAGTCATGAGCAAGCCCCTTGTAAGTCTGCCTGTCCACCCTCTCAGGCAGCTTTTCTGCATCGTCGGTGAACACTGTCACCTCATGTCGTTCCCGCGAGATGCTGACATAGTAGGTGTCTTGAGCGGTGGTGCGGCTGAAGCTCTCTGCGTTGTAAAGCACCCGGTCGCAGGTCAGCCCCTGTGCGCTGTGCGCGGTAGTGGCGTAGGCGTAGTCCATGTTCAATGGCTGGTCTGTGGGTAGTCGGACATGGCGGCCCTGGGTTTCGAGCGTCACGCTTGCCGCGTCGATGGCTACGACTTTCGCCAGCTGCCCGTTGACCAGGTCGTGCCGAGCATCGTTGCGCGTGATGCGGACATGGTCGCCCACAGACAACTCTGCCGTGTTCATGTGATAGACCGACAGCTTGCTCATGGTCTTGGGGATGATTTCGATGGGCTGCGCGTTGGTCGGGTCTGCCCGGACAGGGATGACGCTGATGCGGTCATGGTGGGTGCTGCCGGTAACACGGTAAAGTTCGCCGCGTTTCAGGCCGCACTTGTAATCACGTTCTGGAATAACGATGTCACCTGCCGTATAAAAGCGGGCGACACTGCGTTCGGCACGGGTGGTGTCATGTCGGGTGAGCAGCTGGCACGGGCGGCCTTTGCCTTCCAGGCCAAGCAGGGCGTGGATGCGTTGATTGATTTCATTCCTTGAGGCGTTGGTGCCAGTCACGACAATGGTGTTGGCCTGTTCTGTGGCACTCAATCCCGTGTAGGTCTTGGCAATGGCTTCGTAGCGGGCCGAACTGTCGCGGGTTTTCCTGCCATGCTCGTCCGTGGTGAAGTCGTCTGGTATCACGCGGATCGCATCGAGCAGCGGGAGAGACTGGCTGGCCCGGCCTGTGGCTGCGAGTTCTACCGCCTGGCGCAGCCGTGCCGTGCGTTGGCGCTGGATGTCTCCCATTAATACGGTCTTCATTCCATTTTCCTGCAGCATAGCGAAGGCGCGACCTGCCTCGATGGCTTTGGTCTGGGCCGTGTCGCCCAGCAGCACCACCTTGGCGCCTGTCGGTTGGATGAGGGCCAGCAGCTTGTCCATCTGCCGCACAGGCACCACTCCGGCTTCGTCAATAACCACGACGGATGTCGGCCCCAGGGAATCCAGGAATGGGCGCTTGTCGGCTGCGGCAAGAATAGACGCAATAGTATTGGCCGGAATGCCTTCGTCACGCAGGTTGCGCACCATGTTTCCGTAGGGCGCGAGCGCGGTCATGGTGTGGCCTTGTTCATGCAGAATTGATTGGGCGTTTTGCAGGGCGAAGGACTTCCCGGTACCGGCCAGCCCCTGGATGCCGGCGACCTGATCTTGCCCAGTGGTTATCAGCATGACTGCTTCGCGCTGGCCGGGCGTCAAAAGAGTGCCCAGGGCGTTTTCAGCGTTGGCGGCGTTGATCGTAGATTGCCAGGCACCCCGGCCTGCCTGTTCAACTGCCAATATCCTGGATTCGGCTTCATGGGCCTTTCGGGTGGCGTAGCGGGGGCTTTCCATCAACAGGCGGCCTTGGGCAATGGCTTCATCAACCAGCTGCAGGGCAGTGTCCTGGCTCAATCCGGTCAGCCGGGTGACTTCTGCCGTCCATCCTTCGCGGGTCATGGGCTGAGCTTCTTTGTCCTGTGTGCTGCTGTAATGCGGCGCTTCCTGGATCAGCGCACCGGATGCGACACGGCCCTGGATGGCTGTCTGGATAGCTGTGATGTCGGTATGGCCGCCTGCATGGCGGATGGCGCTGTGCAGCAGATCGGCCAGGGGCATGACGGACTCCCGTTCAGCCAAGTGCTGGATAGCCCATTCCAGCGAAGCCTGCGCGACAAGATCGGCAGAGCCTTCCTGTACTTCGGGCGTCTGTCGTTCAGTGTCGTGGCGGGCCTGGTCAAACTGCATCCCGATAGCAGCAGCGGCTTCCCGCCACTGCTGGTGCAGTTCCGTGCGGCTGAAAGCTTGGGTTTTCTCCTGGCGGTGCGCCAGGTTGATACCCTGGCGCAGCGCGTGAGGGGCGTTGTCCCGGGTCGTCCCGCGCGCAGTCAGTTCAGCTGTAATGCCGGCGCTGCGCTTACTGAAGAACTCGATCTGTTCACGGGTAATATGGGCTAGCTCGATATAGTTCTTCTCATGACGAACGGCATACCCCAGGGCGCGGACATTACGTTCAAGCTCAGCCTGATAGATGGCGTCTGTCACCCGCAACAGCTTGAAAATCGCCTCGTTCGAGAGCGACACCCAGTTACCGTCAGCGCGCTGGGTCAGGTTCATCAGCAAGGCGTGGACGTGCAGGTGAGGGTCAGGCACTGCATCTTCCGTAGGGCGGGCGGTTTCGTGGCGGAACTTGGCAATGATAAGGTTGCCAGTCTGTTCCACCCGCGACTTGCCGTTTTCCTTGCGGCGACCCATGGTCAGATGCTGTTCGACATAGGCGAGGGCAGCCGCCACGGCCTGATCGTTGGCATGAATCAGGCGCTCATCTCCCCCGATCAGTGCCTGCAGCGTGATGCTCTTGGGCGCACCAAAGGTCAAATCAAGTGCAGCACGGGCCTTTGCATCCTTGCGGATCGACCGGCCAGCCGTCACGTTCCGGCCAAAGTCGCCCTGCAGCATGGCTTTGAAGCGGGCAGGGCCAATCTCACCGACTGCGCCCAGGCGGCGAGCGCCTTCGCCTTGCCAGGTTGCGGCACCACCGTCGCGGCAGTAGTAGTCGTCGGCCTGGTCGGCGTAGTAGTGGGTGGCAAGGGATGCGCGGGCACGGTAGATTTGGCTGTGGGAGATCATGGGGGCTCCGGGGAAGGGCGAGGAGAAGAGGGTGGGCATTCTTCCGAGCCGATGCGGACTATGGGAGATAGCACTATCGGGATTGACGAACAGCCTGAAGATGTCCTGTCCGATGCAGTGTCGGTGAAAAAGAACCGTTCACCCTCGTAATAGTTTCTGCGTCAACTACAATTTGATACTCTTTAAGCTTGGTCAACAATCGTCTGGGCTAACCGGCGCAACACGAGCTCATACTCGGTGCAAAGCAAAAGACATTACTGGCGCGCTGAGTCGATTATCAAAAAATTGGCTGGTATACGTGTTCACATGACTACGAAGAAAACTGCGGCAGCAAAAAAGCCAAATTCCCGTCCCTCGATCGGAATTGCGTTTGAGCTATCACTGTGCGCCGAGGTCAACAACATCTGTCCTAATTGCGCCCAACCGCTCTTTCGCACGAAGGGCGGCAGGAACTATAAAGACTATGAGATCGCACATATCTATCCCTTGAACCCTACACCTACCGAAGAGGAGCTGTTGAAAAGTGAGACTCGACTTTCGGCTAATCCGAATGATGCCGAAAACCTGATTCCACTATGTTTTTCGTGCCACAAGGTCTACGACACACCGAAGACAGCTGAAAATTACCGGGATCTAGTTCAAAAGAAGAAAGCAATTTTGTTGGAAAATAAACAGAGAAATATATTCCTGCAATATGCGCTCGAACGAGAGATCAGCGAGATAATAGATTCGCTGTGCGATAGCAGCGTTGATTTTGAAATGGGCTCGAATTTCGAGGCGAAGCGGGTAGATAGAAAATTAGACAGCACTATTCGACCTCTGACAAAAAGGAAAATAAAAAATGACGTATCTTCTTTCTATCTTTTCGTCAGGGAAAGGTTTAGTGATCTTGAGCGCGCCGACCCCAACAAGGCGGTTCTAGTTGCACAACAAATAAAGAGTTTTTATTTAAAGCAAAAGACAATTTGCTCAAACCAACAAGAGATCTTTGATAATACAGTCCGCTGGATTCAGTCCAAGCACACAGCTGGCTCCACGCCGGCGGCCGAAGTCATCGCTGCTTTTTTTGTCCAGAATTGCGAGCTGTTTGAATGATTACGCCAAATAAATTCATTTCTTTTGAGCAGTCGGTGCTTTCTAAGTTGCCATCTTTGCTTGTAGATAAAAGCCGAATAGGTATCCACGAACTTTACAGCGAAGTAGCTGATCGATTCGAAAGCGTAGATCAATTTATGTTGGCATTGGATGTGCTCTACATCCTCAACAAAATCGACATTGATTTCCATTCGGGAGTTGTTAGCTATGCTGACTGAAATCCGTTCGACCGCATTCCGGAAGTCCCTTATTAAGTTCCATCCGGGATTGAATGTGATTCTTGGCGATGAGAATGCTACAAACTCCATTGGAAAGTCGAGTGCTCTTATGGTCATCGATTTTGTGTTTGGTGGCGATTCATTCGTTGAGCATAACGAGGACGCCGTACGAGAGTTGGGCGATCACTCCTACCTCTTTTGCTTCAAGTTCGAGGACGAATGTTTTTATTTTAGACGAGACACCGTTAACCCTTCGGTAGTCTTCCGTTGCGATCCAAAATATGCCCCTATTGATAAGTGGGATTTAAAAGCTTATACGGCTTGGCTCAAGTCACAGTATTTCCCTGAGGCGCTGCGGATCACCTTTCGTGGCATGGTTGGATTATTCTCTCGGATATGGCCGAAGCCCAACGTCACAAATGTGCGTCGTCCTCTGCACGTCTTTCCCGGTCAGAGTGGCTCTGAGTGCGTAAGTAATCTGATCAAAGTGTTCAATCGTTATGGCGAAGTCGAGGCGGCCCAAACGGCAACTACCGACAAGAAAGGTGAGAAGAATGCGCTCAGAAATGCTTTTAGGCACTCGATTGTGGAGAAGATCACTAAAGCCCAATATTCGAAGAATGTCGTCGAGTTGGAAAATATTCGTACCGAGGTCGACACAATTAAATCCGAGCTATCACGGTTTGCTTTGAATTTACGTGAAGTGATTGATCAAGATCTGCTCGAACTAAAAAAGGCGAAAGATTTGTTGCTTTCGCAGCGGCTGAGACTACGGTCTAAGTTGCAAAGAACGGAGCGAAATCTAAAAGAAAATAAGTTCATTCAGAGCAAGCAGTTCGAGGCTTTGTGCGATTTTTTTCCGAATGTTAATCATGATCGGATTGCGGAAATCGAGCTATTTCATAGCTCGCTCTCCGCAGTTCTAAAGAAGGAATTGCAGGAGACGGAAAAGGCCGCTCGATTACAACTGGATACCACCGACAATGCGATTGCGGAGCTCGACAGGCAGATATCTGAACGTCTTAATAACTATGACAATCCAGTGGCGCTCATCGAACGAGTGTCAGGTCTCTCGGGGAAATGGAGTCGCTTAAGGCGTGAAAATGATCACTTCGAGAAGCAAACGAAAATCGACATTGAACTAGCTGCTTTGCAGGAGGCACTTTCTAGCTTGAAGATTCGGATTCTGAAGGATATGGAATCATCAATAAATGCAGCCATAAGAGCTATTGTTGACCGCATCTATGGGCCAGAGTCGCGGGCTCCCGCTCTTGAGCTGAACGAAGACGGATATACGTATCAAATCGTCGATGATACCGGAACGGGTACCGCTTACGCCAATCTTGTCATTTTTGATCTCGCTATTCTCGAATTGACGCAGCTTCCGTTTCTCATTCACGATTCCCCACTTTTTAAGAACGTCGAAAATAATGCTGTCGCGAAATTCGTAGACGAATATCGGCGCTCTAATAAGCAGGTGTTCATATCGCTCGATCAGATTAAAAAGTACGGAGCGGAGGCGGCTGCAGAGCTGGAAAGCCTTTGTGTGCTCCAACTAGACAAAACTAACGTCTTGTATACGGCCAATTGGGGTAAAAAATGATGACGAGGCTTCAGTCGGAGTGTTTCACCTGTCCAGTTATTTCATGGGCTGCAGTGTTTGACAAAACATTCCAGGGCTCCTGGAATGCCGCCGTAGCCGTCGGGAACTCGTTGAACGGTAAACGTATCCGCGCGATCGAATAATCCCCTGCCAACGCGACATACCCACCTAACGCTGGCAGCGCCTGAATCTGCGCTGCCGTTACCACTTCCTCCGTCACCCGTTCCATGTTGTCCGACGTGTTGCGGTTATCCGCACTGCGGCTGATGCTGAACTTGGGTCTTTCCACTTCATGCTTGCCAAGGCTTTCACTCATGTCCTTGGCCGTCTGCGGGTCGGTGCGGGAGCCGCCCAGCACCGCCAGGTTGCGGAAGCTGGCGCGTATCGTGGTCGCCATGGTGCTCCCGTAGATATGTTCCAGCTGTGAGGTGCTTTGCAGGCCGGCAACAACGCGCAGGCCGTTTTTGCGGCCTTTGGTCAGACCGGCTTCCAGTGAGGGCAGCGCTTCCAGGCTGGCCAGTTCGTCAATGAACAGCCACCAGCGCCGGTGGGCGCTTTCAGGCATGGACAGAATGGACGTGATGAACACGTCGGCCCAGGAAGACACCAGGGGCTTCATGGAACTCATCATGTCTTCGCGCCAATTGATATACAGGTTGCCGTCGTCGGGCTTTGCCAGCCAGTCGCGAATGGAAAATCTGCCGGGTTTCATTCCGGTATGTTCCGACAGCTTGTTTGACAGCACGAAGCGGGCGGAAGACAGTGCCTTGCTGGCTTCGCTGGAACCGACAAACAGGGATTCGGCCAGGGTGCCTTCCAGGAATTGCTTTAAGACCTTGGGGTCTTCGATGGTGCAAAGCCGGAACAGATCCATGATGCTGGCTTTTTCGCCCTGTAGCTCATAGAGCTTCTTGGCCGTTTCGCGCAGCAGCAGGCGGCCGAAATCGTTCCATTCTTCCGCATTGCGATCCTGGCTCATAGGCACCATGGAACGGGCCAGACGCTTCCAGTCGTAATCAGCGCGCACTTCGTTAAAGAAAGACCAACCCTGGCTGCGGGCATCGTAGGGGTTGAGGATGACATCGTTGGGCTGCCAGAATTTGCTGAGCAAATCACCATTGGGGTCAATGACGATCATGCGGTCATTACGTGCTGGCGTCTGGCCGGATAGATGCCTGACCATGTCATGCTGTGAGCGTTTGAGCACCGATGCCGCCATGTTCCGTAGCAACACCGATTTTCCCGAACCGGTGGCGCCGCTGATAAGCAGGTGCAGGTTCTCATTGGCGGTCGGCATGGGGATGCCGCCCACGTCTATCTGCATTTTGCCGCGCTCTTCACACTGACGTGCCAGGTTTTTGGCGCTGGTGGTGCGGGTGCCGCGCACAAAGCGTTTGTAGGCTGCGCCTTCAAAGCCTTCTGTCCTGGCGGTGCGCCCAATGAAAAGAATCAGCGCCAGGGAGAGAACCAGGCCGACACCCAGCGCACCGTAGAGCAGGGGGTACTGCGGTGTGAGCATCACAAAATGCCGGAAGGTGCGGGCGTTCCAGTCGCGCCAGTGCATCTGGCTTGCCCAGGTGGCTGCCAGCATCCACGCTGCTGTGGGGAAAATTGCCAGCGAGAATGCGGCGATCCGCCGCCGGGTGATAGGTGAGATCAGTGTGGACATGGGGGATGAACCTCAAGAGATCAGAAGCTGGCCCAGGGCGAGCCCGGCCAGTAGCCCACCCAGCACGCCGGCAGCGCCGCCCACAGCCAGGGCGATGATGGCCATGCGGCGCGCAGATTGGTGGGCAATGTGAGCGTATTGCGCGGATTCCTGGCTCAGCTGATCCAGCCGGGTGCCGGTGTCGTTCAGCATGACCTGTATGGCCTGCTGAAGCTGCTGGTTTACCGGCTTGGCTGCTGTTTCCAGGGTGGCGTTCAGGTGGCGGCTGAGTTGCTGGGGCAGCATCTGCTGGGTTTCGCTCATGGATTGCATCTGCTGCTGGGCGACATCCAGAGTACGGGTGACGGCTTCCAGCCTGTCCACTAGGCCGGCCACTTCGCCCAGGACTTCGTGGTACAGCAAATCCAGCTTTGAACGGGGGCCGCTGGGTGGGGTGTGGGCATCCATGACGGATCACGAGAACAGGGCAGCGAAGGCTGCGTTCATCTGCCGGTCCACCGGCTTGGCCAGGGCGCGCAGGGCGTGGCGGTTACTCAGCTGCGAGATGCGGGCGTGGTCTTCCGGGTCGGCGCTGCGCACTAGGGCGCGGTAGTCGGTCTGATCGGCCAGGACATCTGCAATGGTGGTGCGCTGGTCAGCCAGCAGCTCGAAGACTTCGTTTTCGTAGATGGTAGCCAGGGGGTTGGCTTGAACTTCGCCCGACTTGGCGGCATAGGCCAGGATGGAGGGAAACTCTTCTTCTACGCTGCTATCGACACGATTGAACAGAATCCGTACCCGATCCGAGTCCACACCCAGTGCAGCCAGCGCGGCCACGGTTTTGATGGTTTCGCGCTGGGCTTTGCCGGTGTTGATGACCGGCAGCACGAAGTAGCTCATTTCTTCGTGTGCGCCTTCGTAGCGCATCATGTGGGTCAGGAAGTCCTCGATGTTGCTGGCCCCGACATCGACAATGGCGTCATCCCGGGTGAGCAGTTCGCGGAACAGGCGGCCAAAGTGTTCACCGCGTAGCTGATCCACGTTCAGGCCAAGATCGGCCCCGGTTTCGTTGGTGGATTCCACCGCAAAAATCTGCGCTCCGTTCATGCGGGGTGCGAGCAGGTGGGAAGCAACAACCGTCTTGCCAACGGAGCCGGTGTAGTTGAGAACGGCGACTTTCATGGTTTATTCCTTGTGGGGTTTGTCAGTGGGAGAGGGGGTTACTTGCCTTCGCGGCGCAGGGCTTCCAGGTCGATACGCATGTCGCGAATCTTGCGTAGGTCGCCGGGCGTCTCGATGTTGCGGGGCCGGCCCCGGATGGCATCGAGGGCGGGTGCTGTTGTTGGCTGCACTTGGGCTGTCGTGGGGGGTGCGGCGTGTGGCTTGGGCAGCGCTGCAGGTTTGGTCGCAGCACACCGCTGGGCCTTGCGCCAGCGGTACAGAGTGATGGCGTAGGTGCTGTACTGGACCGACAGCCCCGCTGCTGCCAGATCATCCAGCACGGCAGCATGGGGAACGCCGGCGGCGAGTTCGGCTTCGATCAGAGGAAAAAGAGCGCGCAACTGGGCGGCGATGCTGATGCGGGGGTCCAGCTCAGCGAGCGCGGCCCGGTAGCGTGCGACGGGAGCGGATTCAGTCATAGGATTCCAGGGGGTGGGTGCCGCTTATCGCGACAGTTCAGGAAAGACGGCAGCCTGTTTGGCGACCAACCAGGAGCGGCCTGTGGCCAGTGCTTCGTCGTAGGCGGATTGTTCATCTGTGAACGGGGCGGCCTGGCCGTGGGAGAATTGACCGCCGCCGACTTCCTGGCCGCCATCCAGCAGGCGCAACGTGAAGCTGCCCGTGTCGGCAGGGTGGGGAAGAATCTCGAAATTGAAGCGCAGCCGGGCCTGGGTGACTTCGTCGTAGAACTGTTTTTCGACTTCGCGCAGTCGGGCCGTCCACTGCGGGCCGATGCGGTCCAGGGCTTCAGCGATGCTGTAGCCGCGTTCACGCAGCCAGTCGCAGCGATTCAGGATGAGTGCAGCTGTGAGCGCTTCACCCAGACTCATGGTGCCGATGCCATGAAGGGCGGCTTCCTGTGCGATGTTGAGCATGCGGGTGTCGATGGTCGAGTGCATGGTGTCTCCTTTGCCTGTGACTTGACGGGCAATGCTTGGGGTGAAAAGAAGGGGTGGCCCGGGTGGGCGGGTGCTGGCTTCGTTGCTGACCGACAGCCGCTTTGCGGCTGTGCAGCGTGGCGATGCAAGATGGCCTGGCGTGAACAGGCACAGTGCGGCGCGTCAGGCGTGCTGACGGCGTGACTTGTTCACAGGTTGCTTTGGTAGAAGTAAGGTAGGAATAAGGTAGAAGGCGTCGCGATGGCTGGAAAGCCAGTATTCATGCAGGTTTCAAAAAATCGTGCGCGATGCTGTGACGATAAAGCGCGATGTTCTGGCGAAAGACCGCGATCTTATGACGACCCTGCCGCGATGCTATGACGATGGTCAAAACCACTTATCCACAGGCTGAAAATCGTGCCTGAAACGGCTGTTTTTGGGGATGAAGCGCGATGCTATGACGATGAGGAATTAGCGTTCCAGGCGCGTCCAGACTGCTTGTTCATGGCCCCGAATTGCGGCTTCAATCCGGGGTTCTGCGATGACTTTCAGGGCTTCCAGTTCGTCCAAGCTGCGCTCCAGCGTGACCCGGAAATCTCGCATGCGCCCGGTGTACTGGGCGCGTTGCTTGAGGATGTCCAGGCTGTATTTTTGCTGGATGTCGGCAGAGGTGCCAATCAGCCGCTGCAGGCTCTTGGAGAGGTCGTGACGCATCTGCAGGCGCTTGGCCCAGTCCACCAGGGCGTATTCCCGGTTGCCGAAAATCTGCGCCCAGCGCGGGTCGGCATACAGGGTGTAGCTGCCGCTGGGTTCGTGGTAATCAAAGCCCCCGATCATGGCGATCACACGGGTGGAAGGGTGGCGGCCATAACTGTATTTCACCGAGCCGTCTTTTCTGCGTGCCTCGATGCACAAGGTAAAGCGGGCCAGGTCTTTCATACCCTCATGCAGCCATTCGTAGGCGCTGCCGCCTGTGGGCCGGCCCATGCCGCGCAGGAAATCGGCGCGGTTAATGACTGGCGCTTCGCCAAGCAGGGCTGTGGTCTGCAGATACATGGCGTGCATCCAGATGTCGGCATGGTCCTCGCTCAGCTGTTTGCCCGAGCCTTTGAGCAGGATGTGGCTGCCCTCCAGAAACACCGTTTCATCGTGGAGAGGACGCCACCCGCGACGCACCGGGGCAAAGATGGCGCTGCGGGCAATGTAGTTGGGAATCGCCCGGACTGTTTCGTTCATGCCGGGCAGCATGAAGGGGGTCGGGGTGGTGGCCTGTTTTTCTGCGGCGTCAGCCATGACCTGTGAGGCTTTCTGCATGGCGCGTTGCATGGCGGCTGACAGCCGCTGCAGGTTGGCATCCTTGTGGAAAGGCGTGCGGGTGGGGGTGGTCATTGAAGGTGCTCCGGGCAAGCCCATGCCAGGGCCGCCCGGAGTGTGTGCAGCGCCTCACACGGGTTCAGGGTAGTGGACCCGGCAGCTTGCCGGGTCGAATGGATTGGGTGGGGCGCTGCTGAGGGAACTCAGGTGACGACGTGTCGCCGGGGTTCAAACCAGATTTCTTTCACGCGGAACCGCTCGACCTGCACAACAATGTCCACGGTCTGCCGCAGAAAGGTCTGGATGGTGGGCAAGTCCAGGTTGCCGCCTGTGGGTGACTGCTTGATAAGGATGGCCAGCCGGTCAAAGGCGTCGATTGCGCTGTTGGCGTGTGTGGTTGTCACGGATCCAGGGTGGCCGGTGTTCAGCGCGGCCAGGTAGTCCCAGGTTTCAGGACCGCGCAGCTCGGCCAGGAAAATCCGGTCGGGCGACAGGCGCATGCAGGCAGCCAGGCAGTCGGTGGCTGACACGCGGCCCCGTGTGCCGCCGTACATCATGTGGATGCGGTTATCATGCGATGGCAGGATCAGCTCATGCACATCTTCGATGGTGATAAGGCGTTCGTGTACCGGTATTTCATTGATGAGGGAACGGGCAAAGGTGGTTTTGCCTGATCCTGTTGCGCCGGAAATCACCACGTTCTTGCGCGCGCGGACGGCGTCTACCAGAAACTTAAAATAATCTGCCCTGTTCTTCAGCATCAACAACCGCTGATCGAGTTTTGACAGGCCGTCAGCACTATATTTGGCGGTCGCATCCATGGTGGACTTGAAAGCCCCGCCTGATGCCAACTGCTTCAGGTGAAAAGTTGCGGAGGCGTGTTTGCGGATGTTGATGGCAATGGTGCCGTCTATGCAGGCCGGCGGCAGAATGATCTGGCCGCGCTCCCCATCGGGCAGAACCACCGACATGATGGGGCTGCGCGCCATGTGGTTGTAGGCGGCCAGGGCCGTCGCCAGCGCTTCCAGCTGCGGGTAGCTCAGCTCCTCGCAGTCGTGTGACAGCCAATGTCCGTCTGTGCGGGCGTACAGATGGCCTTCGCGCACAATGGCGATTTCCGTGACCTTTGGGTCCTGCAGATGGTGGGCCAACGGCCGTAGAAAGGTCCGCACTGAAATGGCGCGATCAAAGGCAACCGCCTCAAGGGGTAAGTTCAAGGTCGTAGACATGGCTGAAATCCAGATCACGGGCGACCATGATGCCGATGTGTTCGCCCTGGTTCTTGTAAAGGGTAGGAGGTATGTCCAAAGACTTTTCCAGAATCTTGGCGATGGCTTCCTGGCCACCCTGGGCGGTGTTATCGAAGCGGATGTTGTTGTCGCCCGATTGGCCCTGATTCGATGCCCAGTTGCCGAAATCGCCCACCAGCGATAGCAGAATGGCGTTGCCGAAGCGTTCCCAGAAATGGTTATCGACATGACCGTCCAGCCCGGCTTCACCCAGGGGGCCGGTGCCGGGTGAAGCCAGCTCAACGATGACGCCAGCGGGCGTTTCCAGCCGGTTCCAGGTGACAAAAGCGCGTGCCTGACCCTGCTGGATGCCGCCGGACTGATAGCCGGTGAACTTGGTGCCGGCGTCGATCAGCTTGACCTTGCCGTTGGCGCTCATAACATCGTGCGTGGCCAGGCAGGTGAGCAGCCCCGGCTGGGTGCTGACCAGCTTGGTTTGCAAAGTGCAGTCGATCATGGTGCCTTGGGTGAGCAGGAAGTTGCGATCCCCCAGCTGCCCGGCCACAGAGGGTGCCAGCTCCAAGGGCCGCAGCTTGTCGGCCAGCGGGCCGGCATCGCTGTAGGGGCCGTTTGGGGCGTTGGCTTGGCTGCCGCTTGTGCTGCCGCCTTCTGCGCCGCCCGCCTGCAGCGGGCTGGCTAGTCGCCGCTGCGCCACTTCATCGACAGGAGGCGGTGCTGCGGGCGTCGGTGGTGGAAGGACATAGGCGGGTGCTGGCACCGGCTCTGGTGCCGGTGGTGGCAAGCGTTTGGGTGGCGCGGGTCGCTCCACCCTGGGCGGCTTCAGCCGGTTGGTGATTCCACTCTGATCCGCTTCCAGACTGCTGTCGCTGTCAGGTGCTGGTTCGCGGCTCCAGGCTTTCAGCAGCACGCCGATGGCCACGGCAATGGCCACCAGGATGGTGAGCCACAGAAAAGCGCGTGCGCCGCGTGGGGCGCTGCGCCCGGCGGTTTCCAGGTTCAGCGCTTCGCGCTCCAGGCCATCCGTGGGGGTCTGGCCCTGGTGCGGATCGGTGTCGTTCATGGGCTGTTTCCTCATGGCGTAATCTCCCGAATCCGCAGCGTTGGCACGGGCGCTGTCGCGCCTTTCACAGTGCGCCGGACGGCGGGGGACGCTGTGCCGGTATGGGCGGGTACTGGGGTCAGGGCAAAGGCTTCGTTATGGATGGCCAGTACCTGGTTGCCCAGGCGCAGATGCCAGCGTGGCGAGGTGCGATGCAGCACCATCGTGCGTTCATCGGCCATGTGATAGTTGGTGATGACTTCCTGACCGTCGGGGGTCACGCGGTATACCGTGGGCATGTCGGTTTCCGGGGGAAATTGCAGCCAGGTATGGCGGCCATCATCCCAGGCGTGAACGGGCGCGATGCTGGCGTTGCCACTGCGGGTGTAGGCCTGCCAGTTCATCGTGCCGGCGGATGCCTGTAACGAGCGCTCAACCGCTGCCTTCTGTGCAGCCTGTGCCTTCATGCGGGCCTCTACTTCCGGGTAGCGCATCACCAGCTTGTAAAGGGCTGGGGCGCTGCGGTCGTGGCTGTAGGACAGCCGGAAGCTGTATTCGCGCCGGTCGGTGATGACAATGAGGTTGGTGTCGGCGTCTTCGGCGGTGGGCTTGAAGAACAAGTGGTGGTTCTTGTAGGTGAAGGCGTAAGCCTGGCTGTCGCCAAAGACGTGATACTGATAGGTTTCGCCGGGTTCCAGCATGATGTGGGTGGCGACGCCGATCACCGCATCCAGCTGAATCACGTTGGCCGGGTCATAGTTCACATAGCGCACCCGATGATCGAGCCGCGAAGAGCGGGGCGTCTCAAGCGCCCAGGCGCTGGCTGGCAGGGCCAGGCACAGCAGCAGCGTCAGCGCCCGCTTGCGTGGGAAGTGTTCAAGCATGGGGATTCCTTCTGATCCAGGACGGTTCAGCGCGAGAGGTCGGCGGCCAGGTCATAGCGCACAACCTGAAAGCCCAGCGGATTGCGACGGGCGACAGCTTCCGTCAGAGGAACGTCGGCGTACTGGTAGGCCATGGTGGCGATCAGATGCCGCGTCCTGGTGATATTGCCGGTAGAGACTTCGCGTTCCGTCCTGGTGAAGCGCACAATGGCTGCCTGATTGGCGCCCAGGGTGATGGAATGAACCTGAACATCCACCGTCCCCAGGGTGCCAAGGCGCGTGGTTACAGCATCCTGCCCTTCAAAACGCTTACCGTACTGCACTTGAATGGGCGGCGAGGATAGCAGGGCGCAGGTGTCGAATTGCTCCTGGATGGTCTGCCAGCTATAGCCTTCGCAGTTCAGCACGTAGGAGTTCAGGAAATACTTGGCGATGCGCTGACCATAGTCATCCATCGGCTCGCCCAGTGTGCTGACATGCTCGATGCTGCCGGTGGCGTTGTCCACGCGCACCACATACATTTCAGGCGGCTGCTTCAGGGGCGTCAGGCCCGCCACGGAGGCGACGGCGGCAAAGGCGATCAGTCCGGCGCCCATGGCAACCTGCCAGGCGCGCCTGCGGCTGGTGACCAGTTCGCCCAGGTGGTCGCGCTCCAGGCCGCGCGATTGTTCCAGCCAGGCAGCGACGTCTTCAGACTTGAGAGGTTCTGCCACGGTTCAGACTCCTTTGAAAATCGGTGCGCTGGCGTTCACCGGCACACGCGGCCCGTCAGCAGGCTGTGGGGGTTGGGGCGCATGAAAGGCACAGCCGGCCAGCAGCCCGGCCAGCGCCAGGGCGGCAATGAGTTTGTGCATGGGGTGGCTCCTGTCCTGCCGCGTGGGCAGAAGGAAGGGTGTGATGGCCCCGCTTGGGCGGCGGGTGGGGAAAGGCTTACTTGGCGCGCAGGCGCAGCATGCTGCGCAGACGTAGAACAGAGAACGCGCCCCGGGCGGCGGAGCCGACACCGAGTTGAGCGCCGAAGCCGTTGGAGAGGCCGGCGGCAAGGCCGGGGATCAGAATCATGATGACGAGGCTTGCGGCTCCGACCAGAACTTGAGCTCCGAACAGTGAAAGCACGTCGGCCATCCCTGTTTCGATCTGGTCCGCGATCATGCGGATCAGCTGGATGTTGAGTTGCAGGATAAGGCCGAAGACCAGGCCAGCAAGCAAGGCCAGGAAGATAAAATTCAATGCCTGTGAAACCCAGTTATTGAAGAGTGGCTTTGTTGGCTCGAACAACGTCGCGGCGATAAAGAGCGGCCCTGCTGCAACCACCAGTGCCATGCCGACTTTGCAGACCACCACAATGACCATGATGATGCTGCCTACGACTGCTGCATTGATCCGCAACAGCGTCGCCAGGATGCTGACCAGCACTTCCCTGGTGGAAGGCATGAAGTTGTACCAGGGTCGGTCGCTTGCGCCCAGCATGGCATTGGATGCCTCACTGGTCTCGTTCTGCAGCTTATCGACTTCTGCCGCCACGTTGCCTGTGCCGAGCGCGAGCTGGGTGACATCGTCAGGCAGTGCGATCATGGTTTTGGCAATGTCGTTCTGATAAAGGCCGCCGACCCCAAAGATCATGGACACAATCGCCACAAGAATGGCCTTGCGGAAGAACTCGGTGACGGTCATATTGCTCTGACCGTGCATGAGCGCAAACGCATACACAACGAATTGCAGAGTCAGGCCCACCACGATGACCGGCATGAGTGCTTCGAACAGCGCCTGCATCGGCCTGTTGATGGCATCGCTGAGGATGTTTTCGGTTTGCGTCATGACCCATTCAGCTATGTTGCTTGGCGTAGTGGGTGCTGCCACGGAGGGAGTGAGGCTGGCCATGGCATGCCGGCCTATTCAGCCGCGCCGGGAGATGAGTCTGACGCTGGCTTGTTTCCAAACCATCCTCCATAGACTCTTTCAGCCCGTGCCTGCAGCAGTTGTCGTTCCGCATCCAGTTGCTGTGCAGCAAGCTGAATGCGGGTCTGTTCAGCTGAGATATTCGCCTGCTCAATCTGAATTCGCGCCTGCAGTTCAGCAATTTCCTTGGGGTTGGTCGTTTGATTGATCTGATCCTGCAGGGCATCGACGTTGGCCAGCCGCTGAGTCATCGAATCGTAGGCCCGTTCACTCATGGCTTTCGCGGTGGCCTCAATGTTCAGCGACCGTTTTGATAGATCCTGTCTGTCTTCGGCGAAGTTCACTGGGGCCATGACATCATCCGTGATGCGGGAAACATCCGCGTTCAAACCTGAGCTACCGGATCGGTTGAGCAAGTCCTGAGCGTTGGAGGGCAGCGCAGCGCGAAGCTGGTCGCGGATGGCGTAATCATTGGGAATGACACCGTAGCCGCTGGATTGCGTGAATGCGGCAAGCTGCTCCCTGGCTGTCGCCAGTTGATCCGTGAGGCTCTTCAGCTGGTCACGGGCGGTGAGTAGCTGTTCCTGCAGTTGGGCAATGGTCGCGGCATCGACCGTAGGGATGCCGCTGGCGCAGGCAGGGTTCATAAAAACAGCGGCCAGGGCAATGCCCGCCGCAAGATGCTTGTAGCGTGTCATGGGAGATCTCCGGGTGGTAAGAGGAAGACGGTGCCGAGCCCAGTGATGGGCCGAAATGGATGGTTTGTATTGCCGTAGAGGCTTATCATCGACTGTGATGCGTGGGGTTTCACAGCCGGCTGTTTTTCAAATTTTTTATGTCATGAGCGAAGATTACGAATACTTCAAGAATAAGCGACCAGATCGGGTTTATCTCAGTCGAACTCTTTCTCAAAAACAATATCGTCGGAATGATGAGGGGGAGGTTGAAGAGTTTGAGCGACCCTTTCGAATTGTCTCGAAGGTCATTGACTGCCGAGAGTCTCATCAGTTTTTCAAGGACGGTAAGCAAGTTTCACTGCGTGTCACCGACGGTGCTCGTCAGGAAATTATCGCAAAATTTTACGAAGACACGCGAGGAGTTTTCACTCTTCAAATTCAGCGATATACGGTGGAGAGTGGTGCGCCGCATAAAACTCACTTTACGTTTCTTAATCATGAAATCGCTACTTTATACAATTTTCTCCAGAATATAGATGTCCTTCCGATAGCTGATGGTCAAAACACAAGGCTAGATGACAGATTCGTTTCGGAACTTGTGCTCACGCGGGAGCAGGCACTAAATCTTCTCCACTCCCAGCCTGGGCTTGTGGAAGAGTTGGTGAAAACGCAGGTTACAGCGCGAGATGTTGCAGAGCTAGGCCATCGCCGAGAACAGCTTGCCGAATTTGAACGATTGCTTAATGATACGGATCATTTTGAAAATCGGCGAACCGCTTTGGGATTAAACAAAGGGCCTGAATCGGTCTGGCAATCATTTTTTGAACAGAATACTTGGATCTTCGGCTACGGCTTGAACTATGTTTTCAACGCACCTTTGGACGGAGCAAAGCTTGAACGCGTAGTTAAAGGCCACGATTTCACTGGGTCGGGAAAACGTGTTGATGCTCTCCTGAAGACCCAAGGCCTAATCAGCGCATTATCATTTGGTGAAATTAAGACGCACACTGCTAAGTTACTTAAACCTGTTGCCACGGCCTATCGACGGGAGTGCTGGCAAGTTTCCGACGAATTGGCTGGTGGCATTGCCCAGGTTCAACGTTCGGTGCAAGCCTCATTAGGAAGTATTCGTTCTAAGACTGAAATAAAAGACGATAGCGGTGCCCCAACGGGTGAATCGGTGTTTCTATATCAACCACGATCTTTCTTGGTGATTGGCTCATTATCCGAGTTTCATGCAGTACATGGAATTAATGAGGAGCAGTACTCATCGTTCGAGCTCTTTCGGCGCAATCTCAAGTCTCCTGAGGTCATCACATTTGATGAGTTATTTGAGCGAGCGAAGTACATCGTGGAGAGTAGTGGGCAGGAATAATGTTCCAAACTCCCATTCACGTTGTGCTGAAAAGAAAACAGCCAGATGAAATCTGCCAATACAAACTACTGCTTGAAAATGGCGGCTTGGTATTCGGCTTCAGTAATACGGCGAGCTTTCAGGTTGTCAGAGACGATTTCATCGTCAGCTTCTTTGTAGGCAATGTGTGTACTGTCGCCAACGACCAGGATATTGTCTGCACCATTGAGCCTGGCTGGCACAGTATTGGATCGGTATCCGATTTTTCCGAAGTTGTTCCATGCGGTTTCTGTGAACAAGAACGTGTCGTCGTTCCGTTCAATGTGGACCAGGGTCGGAGGGTAGAGACCGTTATCCGAGAACCAATGACCGATAAACTTCTCGCCCTTCGGTTCCGTCTTGCATCCCGCCAGGATGCTCAGTAGGGCGGTGGCTCCGGCAGCGGCGATGAAATGTCTTCGTTTCATTGGGTGTTCCTATGGTGGTCGGTTGTCAGTAAGCCCCTGGCTGCGTTTGTACGCTGCCCAGGCGTCGGCCACGCTGCAAGCGTGTCCGGCAGTTGTAAGCCAGCAAACACGTTCAATAGGTTTCAGATTGTTCCACCAGGCCATGCCGGCTATCTCATCGGCAGTGGGCTGAGTCTGGAGGTAGGGACGGGTTAAAGGCACAGGTCTGGTCCCTCCTGTTCATGCTGCGGCGACGGCCTTAGCGCATGATCGAAGCTGGCGCCGATGAGGTCGCCCACCCGCTGATAATCCTCCGGGGTGGGGCGCTTCCCATTCACTTCATGGACATGCAGGCTGTAATACTTTTGCACACCTTGCTCAAAATAGGCACGATCCTGGCGCGGATGCGTGGATGAAAACCAGATGTCAGGACTCATGCGTGGGTCGCTGCAGGAGAGCTCTGACAGGCCGTAATCCTGGCCGTGTCGTTCGAGGTCGTCTGCATCCACCACTACACGGTCGAGCTCGATGTCACGGGTGTTGGTTTCTCCCGCTTCAAGGTCTTCGTGCGTCCAGTGTTCGCTATAGACCGAGATCAGGAAAGTGTCTTCCGGGCGGTCTTCGTCCGGGCCGTGCAGGCCCAGCCGTGTATAGAAGTCCTGATCTTTCGTTGCCTGGAGATCATCACGAGCCTGTGTCTGGCGTCGCTCTTCATCCAGCGCCTGCTGCTTCTCACGTTCGTTGGCATTGTGTTTCATGGGGTATTCCTATGAAGTGGCCGGGACAATGCGGCCTTTACGAACCGCATCCAGATACACCGGCAACCATTGCGCTGGGTCAGGCCCGGCCTGGGCTACCGCCTGTTCTGCAACCTCTGCCATGTCGGGGCTGCCGGAGAACACCAGCAGTTCGTCTTCGCAGCCTGAGAGGTCCAGCTGTGCCACCGTAACGCTGGAGCCTTGCTTGACGAGAAACTTTCGGCTGGCTTCGCCCAGCGTTTTCAGCAACTCGAACTCAGCCACAGTCAGGCCGAATCCTTCGATGTAGTCACTGGCCTTGGCCCTGGGGTTGGGCAGCAGAATCAGGGTCGCTGTTTGCTGAACCAGTGAAGGGCCAACCGGGTTTTCGGTGATGGCTCCCGGTTCCTGTGTGGCGAAGGCCAGCACACCGTTTTTCTTGCGGATGGTGCGGCTGGCGTCCTGCATGTCATCCTGGAAATGCTTGTCCTTGAGCGGATGCTGGCATTCGTCGTACAGGTTGATGATGCGCCGGCCATCGTGCAGGGCGTCGATGCGGTGCTTCAAATACATGGTGGCCGCGCCGCGTACCGCGTCATCGTCCAGCAGTTCGGTAAGGTCAAAGCCAAAGATGGCCGGTTGGCCGTCATCCGTTGCCAGGCTCAGCTGATCTGCCGGGTTGTCGAACACCCAGCCGTATTCACCGCCCCGGCACCACGGTGCCAGGCGTGCGTGAATGGTGCTGGTGCTGTCGTCCTCGCTATAAGGGTTGGGCAGCAAGGTGTTCAGGGTGGACAGCGTGCGGGCTTCGCGGTCGATCAGCGTGGTCAGCTGCTGCACGGCCTGGGTAATGTCGGCATGTTGTCGGGTGGTGACCGCTTCCCCCCGGCGTTCGGCCAGGAAAACAACCAGCCGCACCATGAAGGCCACGTTGCCTTTCGTAGGTTCCATCTGAAATGGGTTCCAGCCGGTGGATTCGCCAAGGCGGATATTGAAATAGCGCCCTCCCAGCGCCATGATGAGAATTTGCATGCCCTGGTCTTTGTCCCACACCACACACGTTGCGCCGAACTTCTGTGCTTGGGTCAGCAGCATTCCCTGCAGCACGGTTTTTCCGGTGCCGGTCATGCCGATAATCATGGTGTTGCCCGGGCGTCGCTTGCCGGTTTCGTCCAGGTCTTCCACCGAAGCATGGAAGTTGAAGAAGAACGGGCTGCCGGTTTGCGTCTTGAGCATGGTGACGGCTGGCCCCCAGGGGTTGCCAGCGGGCTTGCCCGTCAGTTGGTTATGTAGACTGGAGAAGCACAGGAAGTTGAGCGACGTGATTGGCACCGGACGCGGACGCCAGTGCCAGTTGCCAGGCAGCTGCGCCCAGAAGCCAGCTTCCAGGGCTTTTTCCAATGGCCTGAAGCCGATGGCTTCTTCGGCCAGGGCGGTGGCTGTATGCGCCAGTGCCTGGCGCACGCCTTCAGCCGTGTTGCCATAAAGGAGCAAGGTGGCGTGGTGGTCGCCCAGACCAAGACGGCCGGAAGTGAGGTCATCCATGGCCTGAGTCAGCTGGCCTACCTGGCTGCCGGCATCATCGCCGGAATCTACCAGCAGCTTTTGATGGCGTTTCACCAGCTTCTTTGCGGCGGCTCCGGTGTGACTGCCCCAGGACTGGGTCAGCACAAACTCGTGCGGCAGGCCCAGCAACCGATCCAGATGGCCGGGCTTGCTGGCTTCCGGGTAATCGCGCAGCTCCATCATGCCGAAGATGCGCGAGTCTGCCACGGTACGCAGTTCTCCAAGCTCACCATGTTTGCCGAAGATGGGCCGGGCATAGGGGAGAGTGTCGCGTAACCGTTCCCGCGAAACCGGTACAGGCCGATGACGCCCCGAAAGCACAAAGCCCAGGAACTCAGCGGTTTCACTGAAGGCAAAGCCATTGCGATCCACAATCCCCAGCGTCTGCGGGTCGTAGCGGTACAGGCCCGCTTTGAGGGTACGCAGTATGTCGCTCAGGCGGGCGATGGATTCCGCCTGCCAGTGCGCGATGCGCTGGCTGTCGGCCTTTTCCAGACTGGCGAAGGTGCCAAGTATCGGATCCTCTACCGGGTGAACCAGCACTGACAGGTACAGGTCATTCATCATCAGGCCGCTTGCATCGAAGGTGGCGCGGTACGCTGCATCGAACCGGGAGGCGAAGGGTTGGCTGAAGGTGCTTTCCGGGTATTCGGTGACGCGGCGGCGGATGATGTGGGAATAGAAGCCGACCAATCCCATGGGCAGGCCGCGCAGCACGTTATGCAGGGCTTCAATCCATTCCTTCAGTTCCTCCAGGGCGTAGGCGTCGGGCGCACGCCCTGCCACCTTGATGACGGCCAGGTACTCGTGGTTGTCGCAGGCGATGATCTGATCTGTGACATGGTGGGAATAGGGCAGATAACGTGAAACCCGCCGTTCGTCCACGGCGAGAGTGGCTGCAGCAGTCATGGTGGCGTCCTTTATCGGATGAGCGCGCGCCAGGGGCGGCGCCGGTGGTAGCCGTGCAGGGCGTAGCTGGAACCTTTCCAGAAACGCTGGTTGCGGTTGCGTTTACGGGTCTTGAGTTCCAGCCAGAGCACGTCCAGGGCTTTGTCGTCGTCGCGGGTGAGGATGGCCAGGGTAGGCATGACCACGAACAAGAGTCCCCACCAGGCTAGGCCCGCCGTCATGGCGATCATCGCGACAACGGCGAAGGCACCCAATAACAGCCGTGTGGGAATCCCCATGAAGGTGGCCTTGCGGCCCAGCCCCTTGAAGACGGGGTAGGTGTGATTGTTCATGGCTTATTTCCAGAGCAGCACAACCAGTTCAGCGGCTGAGCCGGCCAGCAGCACACCGATGCCCCAACGGATGGCGTCATCCTTGCGCATGACCTCTGCGGAATACAGCACAAAGATGATGATGCCGATGATGATGGCGGCAATCGGCAGGATGACATCCAGGTTGTCGCGCAGGGTCTGCAGCGTGGTCTGCGCCCTGGACAGCCCGCCGATGGATTGAGCCGATGCAGCCTGAGTGATGCTGAACAGCAGCAGGGCTGTCCTCCATCTGTTGAGAATACGCAGGCGCTGCGTAGCGTTTCTGAAGTGATTCAGTAGTGACATGGAAAGACTCCTGCCCCAGACGCCGGGCGGCGCAGGGGTGACAGTGAAAAGGGAAATAGGGTTGCCGGCCTAGTGAGCCGTGGTCAGGCGTCGGAACGCTGATCGGGCTCAGGGTCGGGCGTCTGAGCAAAACCATCAGTCGCCGGGTTGGAGGTGAAACCATCGGGTGTGCCGTGTGGCGCTTCAGGCTGTGGCTTCTGCCTGGGCTTCTCTGAGGGCTGGGCCGGTGTGCCGGTCGCAGCCGCGGATGTCGTATCGTCGGCAAGCGGCACCAGGGCAGGTACCTTGATGCCCGCCTGGGTCAGCACTTTCCCCACATAGCCGTTGGTAAAGCCACGGCTGAAATTGCCGGTGTTGTAGCAGGACAGCGCGGCGCGCAGCGCCTGCTGCGGGTCTTTGTGCGTGGGTAAGGCTCGGGTGTAGCAGTCAGCCAGCACGGTCTGGGCTGCCGTCAGATTGCGGCAGGGGTCAAACACGGTCGTGGCATCCAGCTTCAGCCATGCCCAGTTGCGCACATTGATCTGGCCCAGCCCGGCATCGAAGTCGATGCCCTGGTCAATCAGTGATTGCGCTGCGGCGGTGGCTTCCTCCAGGCTGCGAGGTTGACGCTTCAGTTGGTGGCCCTTGCGATTGACGCCGATGGCGTACTGCTGCACTCTGGATTCATGTTTGACCACGGCATGCAGTGTGACCGGGTGAATATCGGGAGCGCAGGCAAGAGCCAGGGCGGCGAGTTCTGCAAGCATGGTGGCGTCCTCAGTTGTCGCTGCGGTGCCTGGGGTCGGTCAGCGAGAAGTTCCAGCCGCTGGCCCACTGCCCCGTGTGCTCAGCCTCCCACCTTGCCTGTGCCGCGTTGTAATCCTCAGCCTTGATCCAGTAGCCGCCCATGGCCGGCCTGCCCACATACCGGACAGACAGTTCATAGGTCCAGGCGTGATCGTTGTAGACCACACAATAAGCGGGCAGCTGTGTGAGCGTGACCGTGCGAAGGGGATGCACTTCGTAGACGGGTTCGTCGCTGTCGCCGCCATAGCGGTAGCCGCGTTTACGCCATTTGTAGGCAGTACCGGCGTAGTTGCTATTCAGGAAGCCTGCATCACATTTGCCTGCCCCTCGGGCAATGGCGTCGATGCGCTGCGCCATGCCATTTTCACGGGAAGCCGGACACTCTGACAGGAAAGCCCGTCTGGCCGCTACCGTCGCAGACCAGTCCAGGCCGCGCTTGTTGTACTTCTTTATGTCGAAATAATGATTCAGCGACGGGCTGCATTCGCCAGGGCGCAGGCTGGATGACAGGCATAGCGTCGCTTCGCAGGCTAGGCGGGGAATGCCTGTCAGCAGCTCAATGGTGCCGTTCGCGTGGGCAACAGGAGCCAGGACGCAGGCAAGCGCCAGCGCCCCAGCCCTCAGGGCGGGAAGGGTGTGCATGGGGAGTCTCCGGGAGTAGGGTGGAGCGTGCGGCCAGTTGGCCTGGGTTATCAGCGCTGCTGCAGCGTCTGTTGTGCGATGGCGAGATGTTCAGGCTTGGCCATGGCCCGCAGTAGGTGGGCGCTTTCAATAGCAGCCAGGCGGGTATCGCGCAGCTGGCCCAGATCGGCGACGACCTTGCGTAGTAGCGTAAGTTCTTCTTGCAGCGTGTCGTCGGCGGAAAGCCGTCGCCTTATATAGTTAGAGAGGGATAGCCCGGACAGGGCGGCGGCTTCGCCTAGGCGCGCAGCATGGGACGAGGTCACCCGGATACGGATGACCTCGGAAAGAGGTTCGTTCATGGGTGCTCCCTTGCTATGGGTTTGTTCTGATCTGGGTGGGTGCCAGCATGTTTTCAATCAGGCGGATCATCACTTCTTTTGACTTCGGATCGGACTCCGCCACCAGCAAGGCCAGAGCAGCCAGGCCGACATCATTGATGACGGGTTCGCCGTCCCGCAGCAGACGGTCGTTGCGGGCCAGGAAGTCCACGAACAGATAGGAGCCGATGCGTTTGTTGCCGTCTGAGAATGGGTGATTCTTGATGACAAAGTACAGCAGGTGGGCGGCCTTGGATTCCACGGTGGGGTAGGCAGGTTCGCCGAACACGGATTGATCAAGGTTACCCAGGACGGCAGCCAAGCCACCTTCGCGTTCGTTGCCGAACAGGGCCGTGGCTTCCTTGCGGGCCATGAGATCGGCCTTCAGCCGCGCAATGCCGTTGCGGGCCTCGTCAGTAGATGGAAGCGTCCCGCCAGGGCTGCCCAGTGGCTCGGCCAGCAGACCTTCGTCATAGCGCTGCAGCCACAGAAAGGTGTGGGTGTAGCGGGCAATGACATCCAGCAGGCCGCGTCCTTGGTCGGTGGTTAGGGCGTCGCCGGCTGCGGCTTTCTTCACCAGAGTCAGGGCGGCTTCCAGTTCGGCGGCGTTCTGTTCGAAGCGCTGGCGATTCAGGGTGTAGCCTTGGGTCAGGTGTTCTCGTAGAACGGTGGTAGCCCATTGGCGGAACCGGGTGGCGCGGGTGGAGTTGACCCGATAGCCTACGGAAATGATGGCGTCCAGACTATAGTGCTTCAGGCTGCGTTTAACCTGGCGCTTGCCTTCCGTTCGAACTACTAAGAAATCCTTAGTAGTTGCCGGTTCGGAGAGTTCTTCAGCATCGTAAATGTTCTTCAGGTGCATCAGCACGTTTTCTGGAGAGGTGTCGAATAGCTCGGACATCTGTCTTTGGGTCAGCCAGATAGTCTCACCTTCCAGCCGCACTTCCACCTGTCCGGCTTCTCCTTCAAAAATGACCAATTGCTGTGTGTCGTCCATTCGTGTTCCGATGTGCGATGTGTAGGTTCATTATCGTCCAGGGTGGTACATTTGCTATGATTTCAATCTATCTGGGTCAAGCATTTTTCACCATTTCGAATGGGGCCATATTTGGGGCCATGTGAACTCTGTGTATTAAGAACAGAGTTGATTTGTAAAGATAAAAATCAAAAATACATGTTTTGATCGACAACATGTAATCAGTGCTGAACTGATACAATAGCGTTCTGAAAAGCCCCGTCCTCATAATAGAGGATGGGGCTTTTTGCTGTCAGAGGTCTGTAGCCACACTCGGTTTATGGGGACGGGCGTACGCGCCCACCCTGAATATTAGTTAATCTGAGGAGATAATCGATTATGAAGAGACTCGTTACGGCCTTTGGACTTTCGCTGGCCTACGCCGCGTCCACGCGTTGCAATCCGATCCATCATCTATGCCAAAAGTTTCCGCATCCTCTCCGCGATAAATACCTGAAGTAAACTCAAGCGACCGTTCTTCGCTTCAACCGATCGTTCACTGTGATGGCCGTTCTTTACGCCACATGAAGGCGCTGGCGGTGCCTGGCCGCGACGTGTTCAATGAATGGCGTAGCAGTCCAGCAAAAAGCACCCAGCAAGGAGCGCCAGAACGCACTGCAGGGAAATTGCAATCGCAAAGCAGCCCGGCGCAATGAAATACGACATTCAGACACTCAAGATATTTGTCAGTGTGGCCCAGGAAGGGTCGATTGCCGCGGCGGCGGAGAAGGCGCATACCGTGGCGTCGGCGGTCAGCAAGCGGGTGTCGGATCTGGAGCGCGCCATTGGTGCAGAGCTGTTCTTCCGGCACCGGCGCGGTGTAACGCTGACGCAGGCAGGTGCGGAGCTGCTTCAGCATGCCGGCAAGGTGCTCGCCGAATTGGCAGCGTTGGACGGAGCGATGAGCAACTATGCCAACGGTGTCAAAGGGCAGGTGCGTCTGGTGGCCAACACGTCGGCCATCGTGCAGTTTTTGCCCGAGGATCTGTCCGCCTTTCTTCTTATGCATCCTACGGTCAAGATCGATCTGGAGGAGCACGTGAGCGAGGATGTACACAAGCTGGTGGCAAGCGGTGCGGCGGACCTGGGGATATTGGTGCCGCAGCGGCCACTCGATGGCCTGGACGGCTGGCTGTATCGCACAGATGAGTTGATGCTGATGATGCCGCCGGGGCATCCGCTGGCTGCGCGGGAAAGCGTGCGTTTTGTCGATACGCTGCAATATGACTATGTTGGCCTGCCTCGAGGCACTTCGCTGTGCGACATGCTGGTGGCGGCAGCGGCTGGCTTGGGGATGCCGCTCAGGCTGCGTATGCAAGCCACCAGTTTCGACGGTTTGCGTCGCATGGTGGCGCACAACCTCGGTATTGGTATTCTGCCCAGGGGTAGTGTGGAGTCGTTTCTGCACGCCGAGGGGCTGGTGGCGCGGCCGCTGGCCGAGCCCTGGGCACGCCGCAATCTGATGCTGATCGGTCGGCCGGCGGCTGCGCTGCCGTTGATCGCGCGCCTGCTGCGCGAGCATCTGGCGCATGGCGAGCAACTGGCCCATGGCGGGGCGGAACTCGCCGTCCGTTGATTGTTGTGCGGCTCCATATGTCTATGGCTTGCGATGGGGGAAAGGCGGCGATGCCGGTAGCCGTGCACCGCGCGGTATACGCCTGCTGTTCCTTGAGGGCACGTCAAAAACAGGGAATGGTTTCGCACTTACTAGGGAAATCCCCAATTAAAGACGTTTTTACCATCTTGATATGAGATGGCTGTGCTTCCAAATGATTGCTTCACAGGATTCGTCCTGCTTCTTATGATGCTTTTGTTGCGCGACGTTCGTGCGCAAGGTGCAAGGCCGCACCGTGTTGCGTTGCGCAGCGTCGATTTGCGCAGCGCGGGCTTGTGCTACCGCCTTCTGCGGCCACTCTGATCGCAGCACATCACACTATTTCACTTCACATCAAGCGCGTAGGAAATCGCAGCATGAATCAAAGACCTCTGGATGGCATTCGTGTCGTCGAAATGGGCAGCCTCATTGCGGGGCCCTTTGCCGGCAAAACGCTGGGCGACTTTGGCGCCGATGTCATCAAAATCGAGCCGCCAGGGCAGGGCGACCCGCTGCGTTCCTGGCGTACGGACGAGGGCACCACCTCAATGTGGTGGCATGTGCAGGCACGCAATAAAAAGTCTGTCGCACTCGATCTGCGCAAGGCGGAGGGGCAGGCCGTTGCGCGCTCGCTGATTCTGCAGGCGGACGTGGTGATCGAGAACTTTCGCCCTGGAACGATGGAGAAATGGGGCCTGGATTATGCGTCGCTTGCCAATGAAAACCCCGGCCTGATCATGCTGCGCATCTCGGGCTACGGCCAGACCGGGCCGATGCGGGATCTGACGGGTTATGGCGTGGTGGCCGAGGCGATGGGCGGCCTGCGCTACATTACGGGCGAGCCGGGCAAGGCGCCGGTGCGGCCGGGCATCAGCATTGGCGATTCGCTGTCGGCGCTGCACGGCGTTATCGGCATCATGATGGCGCTGTATCATCGCGATGCGCGGGGAGGCTCGGGGCAAGTTATTGATGTGGCGCTGTACGAGTCTGTCTTCAACATGATGGAAGGCGCGGTGCCCGAGTTCGACCGTTACGGCGTGCTGCGCGAACCCGCCGGTGGGGCGATACAGGGTATTGCACCGACCAATGCCTACCCGGCGAAAGACGGCTATTTTCTGATTGCGGGCAACGGCGACAGTATCTTCCAGCGGCTCATGTCACTGGTCGGCCGCGACGATATGGCCAACGATCCGGTGCTTGCGCGCAATCCAGGGCGGGTGGCCAATATGGCAGGCATCGACGCCGCCATCGCCGCGTGGACCAGTGAGCGCACCATCGACGAAGCCTTGGAGGCGCTGGGGAAGGCGGGTGTGCCGTCGGGGCGTATCTTTACCATCAAGGATATCATCGGCAATGCGCAATACCGGGCGCGTGAGATGATTTGCGACATCGCGCTCGAAGACGGCTCCTCGCTTAAGGTGCCAGGCGTGGTGCCTAAATTGAGCGCAACCCCGGGTGCTTTCGACGGCGGTGGGCCACGCTTGGGGCAGCATACAGAACAAGTACTGCGCGAGGCGGGGTTCGATGACGATCAGATCGCCCGGCTCAAACAGTTGGAGGTGATCTGATGGATGCCGGCAATCACACGGGCGAGGGCAGTTCATGGCTGGCGGGGGCGCCGCGCCGCGTTTACGTCAATGACGTATCGATGCGGGATGGGCTGCAGATTGAGCCAGTGTTCGTGCCCACCGACGAAAAGATCGCATTGATCAATGCATTGAGCCGTACCGGCCTGGCCAAGATCGAAGCAACGTCCTTTACCTCCCCCAAGGCGATTCCCGCCCTGCGCGACGCGGAAGCGGTGATGCGTGGTATCGAGCGCATGCCCGGTGTTGCCTATGTGGCGCTGGTGCCCAATATGCGTGGCGCTGAGCGTGCCCAGGAATGCGGGGTGGACGAAATCAACCTGGTGATGTCCGCCAGTGAAACCCATAACCTGGCCAATCTGCGCATGACGCGCAAGCAATCGGCCACGGTGCTGGGGCACATCGTTGACCGGATGGCTGGTCAGACGGCTGTGAATGTTTCTATTTCGACGGCCTTCGGCTGCCCAATGGAAGGTGATGTGCCACCCGAGGAGGTTCTTCGCCTGGGGGATTATTTCGCTGACCGCGGCGCCCAGGGTATTACCCTCTGCGATACCACCGGCATGGCCAACCCTGCGCAGGTTGACGCCCTCTGCCGAGGCTTGGCGCAACGCTGGAAGGGCCTGGCACTAACCCTGCATTTTCACAACACCCGTGGCATGGGGCTGGCCAACGTCATCGCCGGCCTGGCTGCTGGTATCGACCGTTATGATGCTTCGTTGGCAGGGCTAGGCGGTTGCCCTTATGCGCCGGGCGCGACGGGCAACATATGCACCGAAGATCTCGTACATATGCTGGCCTGCATGGCGCTGCAAACTGGCGTAGACCTAGACCGGCTGGTCGCCTGTGCGCGCCAGATGGCCGACATGGTTGGGCACGACGTGCCCGGGCAGGTCATGAAGGCGGGCAAATCTGGCAAGCGTTTCCCGCCGCCTCCCGATCTTGCGCAAATTCGCGAGCGAGCGTTGGCGAGGGAGGAAGGCTGATCCCGTGCGGTATATGCTCGTCTGGTGTCGTAAGTTTTGTTGTTCCTGTAGTACCAACTCCATGATAAAGAAAGGGAGAGTAGGAGACATGATCAAAAACAAGATTGCCATTACGCTGGCTGCTGCCATGCTGGCGACCGCCGGCGCTGCGGCGCACGCGGCCTATCCCGACAAACCGGTCACCATGATCGTGGGTTTCAGCCCCGGGGGTTTCACCGACGTTGTTGCGCGGTTGATCTCGAGGCATTTGGAAGCGCGTCTGGGCCAGACTTTCGTGGTAGAGAACAAGCCCGGCGCCGCCGGCACGATTGCGGCTGACCTGGTGGTGCGCGCCAAGCCCGACGGCTATACGCTGCTCATGGGGCACTCGAATTCCAACGCGACGGCGCCAGCCCTTTATAAGAATCTGCCTTACGATGTAAACAAAGACTTCACACCGATTGCCATGGTTGCCAGCACACCGTTGATCCTGACGGTCACGCCCAAACTGGGGGTGAAGAATATGGATGAGTTCATGGCGCTGGCCAGGAAGGGTGGTTTGCGCTATGCCTCTTCGGGTGTGGGCAGTTCCCAGCATCTGGCAGCGGCGCAATTTGCCAAGGCTGCCGATGTAAAGTTGCTGCATATCCCCTACAAGGGCAGCGCACAAGCATTGAACGACCTGCTGTCCGGCGAGGTTGACATGAATGTCGATTCACCGCCGCTTATGGTGCCCAATATCAAGGCCAGTAAACTCATTGGCATTGCTGTGGTCAGCCCCTCACGCATCCCCCTGCTGCCCGATGTGCCCACCATGAAGGAGGTTGGCTATCCGGCAGTGACCATGGGGCAGTGGTTCGGGGTTCTGGGGCCGGCTGGGATGCCCGCGGAAGTGACCACACAGTTGAACAAAGAGATCAATGAGATCCTCAAACTGCCCGAAGTTGAGAAAGTGCTGGCAGACAAGGGCGCTGCGGCGGGCGGCGGCTCGGCATCCGCCTTTGCCACGCAGATCCGCGAGGATACCGTGGCGATCCAGAAAGTCGTGGATGAGGCCGGCATCAAGATCGAGTAAGCTTGGGGAGTCGACGGCTTCCATATTGCATGCCCATGACACTCGATGAAGAAACCCTGCGCCGGATCACCGCGTTGACGATTGCGCATTACAACGACAATGCGCAATCGTTTCGCGCCGGTACGCAGGATCATGATGTCAGCCAGAATATTGCAGCGTTGCTGCGTCATATCGAAGGCCCTCCGCCCTACACACTGCTAGACCTGGGGTGTGGGCCGGGGCGCGACCTGAAAACCTTCAGTGCGCTCGGGCACCGCGCCATCGGGCTGGATGGCGCCGAGCACTTCGTTGAGATGGCGCGTGCCAGCTCCGGCTGTGAAGTTTTGCAGCAAAACCTGCTCGATCTGGCCTTGCCCGACAGCTACTTTGACGGCATATTCGCGAATGCCGTGCTGTTCCATGTACCCGTGCAGGAGCTGCCGCGCGTGCTGCGGCAATTGCGGGCGTCGCTCAAGCCGCGCGGCGTGTTGTTCAGCTCCAACCCGCATGGGCAGAATCAAGAAGGCTGGAACGGCCCGCGCTACGGGTCTTACCATGATCTGTCCTCTTGGCAGGCATTGCTCGCGGCGGCTGGCTTCGATGAGCTTGAACATTACTACCGGCCTGCCGGGCTGCCGCGCGCGCAACAGCCGTGGCTGGCCAGTGTCTGGCGCCGGCGTGAAGACGAAGGGGTTGCCCCCGCCTGATTGGCTCGGGTATCCGTGCGCCCGGTGGCGTAGCGCGGGCAAGGTGAGCTGCTAAAATCGACATCCATGGCTGATCATGCATATGTGCTCGCATGAATGTAAAACCAAAAATCGGCCACATCGGGAGACAGCATGCTGGCCAAGCAGAACGATGCAGATCAGGACGGGCGCTGTACCGCATTGAGGCTGAGCGCACTGGTTTGTGTGGCCATGCTTTGTTTTGCGGGTAATTCAATTCTCTGCAGGCTGGCGCTCAAGGGCGCGCATATCGACCCGGCCAGCTTCACCTTGCTCCGCATGAGCAGCGGGGCGGCCATGCTGTATATCCTGCTTGGTGTCACTGGCGCAGGTGCACCCGTGCGAGGCAGCTGGCGCGGTGCTTTTGCGTTAATCCTCTACGCCATCACGTTTTCCTTTGCTTATGTCCGGATGGAAGCGGGTACAGGCGCGCTGCTATTGTTTGGCGCGGTGCAGCTCAGCATGATTCTGTATGGCATGCTCAAGGGAGAACGGCTGTCGCTGGCTGGCACAGCGGGTTTGCTGCTGGGTATTTCCGGTTTAGTGTATCTACTGCTGCCAGGTGGCAGCGCACCGCCGCTGGGCAGTGCGGCGCTAATGATCGTGGCCGGGGCGAGCTGGGGGTGGTATTCGATATTGGGTAAGGGCGTCGCAGATCCGCTTGCGGAAACCACTGGTAATTTTCTGCGCGCAGTGCCGTTTGCTCTAGCCTGTGCGTTACCATTTTTGGCTGTGCTGAACACCGATCTGGAAGGCGCTATGTATGCCGTGTTGTCGGGGGCGGTGGCATCGGGTATGGGCTATGCGCTGTGGTATGGCGCCATGCGCGAACTATCGGTGTTGAAAGCCAGTACGGTGCAGTTGAGTGTGCCGGTAATCAGTGTGCTGGCCGGCATCGCTCTGCTGGATGAAATACTGACGCTGCGCATCGTCGCGGCGTGCGCCCTGGTACTGGGCGGCATTGCGATAGTGCTTGTGAGTCGGCAGCGGCGGGCCGCTTGAACGCAGCCTGCACGTTGCGCCCCTCAATGGCATTAGCCAGTTGAAGTCGGGCGCATTCGGGCAGCTGCGGGCCGGGGTGCTACTTTGTCCGTGTAGACAAAGCGCGTGAACCGGCCTGATTGGTCGGTTCACGCGCGGCCTGAACGAGGCGCTCTCTCAGTTGACCTGCATGCCCGTCTGCGCGACCACCTTCTTCCATTTGATGAGGTCGGAAGAAACCAGTTGCGCCAGCGCATCGGGCGTGCCTGGCCGCACTGTCGCCCCCTGTGCGATGAACTTGCGTTTGACTTCCGGGTCGTTCAGCGCGGTGTTCAATGCCTGATTAAGGCGTTGAACGACAGGGGCGGGCGTGCCGGCGGGCGCAAACATGGCGTACCACTGATCCACGGCTACATCCACGCCCAGTTCCTTGAGAGTGGGCAAGTCCGGAAACACGGGCGATCGTTCCTCGCCAGCTACGGCCAGTGCCCGTACTGCACCGTTCTTGATGTGGGGTTCGGCGCTGAACAGGCTGGGGAACATGACCTGCGTGGTGCCGCCTATCGTATCCATCATGGCTGGGTTGGAACCCTTGTACGGGATGTCCTGCATCTGTGTGCCGGTGGCCAGATTGAACAAGGCGCCTGCGGCATGCGGTGCGGTGCCGGTGCCCGCGGATGCATAGTTGATATTGGCGCCGGGCTTGCGTGCCAGCGCGATCAGTTCTTGAACGTTGGCAGCAGGCAGATCCTTGTTGACGATCAGCAGAGTAGGAGAGGTGGCTACTTCGCCGATCGTAGCAAAATCTTTGATCGGATCGTAACGCAGCTTTTGTATCGCCGGGTTGATGGCGTGGGTGGCGATATAGCCGAACAGAATGCTGTAGCCGTCTGGCTTCTCTCGTGCCACATATTGCGAGGCGATGGCGCCGTTGGCGCCGGGTTTGTTTTCGACGATGACGGGCTGGCCAAGATTAGCGCTCATCTTTTCGGCCAGTATGCGCGCCATAGCATCGTTGCCACCGCCTGGCGCGGTCGGCACCACAATGGTGATTGTGCGGGAGGGGTAGGTGTCGGCGCGTGCCTGGTCGGTGGGCAAAAGTGCCGCCGCAGTGGTGGTCAAGGCGAGTATTGCGCCCGCGATCAGTGTATGCCTCATGGCAGTCTCCGTAATATTTATTGCCGCGTGCTCAGGCAGCGGCGGGCTCTACGTGTTTGCTGCAAGCGGCAGCGTGGTCATCGGAAACGAATACCGTTCCCTTCATGATCTTTCTGGCGGTGCGGATCACGCCTGCGCGAGCGATACGCACATTGTCATCCTTAATGCAAATATCCAGTGCAATCTCAAGGCACCCCGCAGGATGCAGCACGGCAACGCGGCGGTCGTCGTCGTGTATGTCGCACATGCGATGTGTGACAGTGCCTGGAATGGCGAAGCTGCTTGCGACCGCGATGGCCCCGGTGACCGCATGTGCCTTGTGACAGCGGTGTGGCGTTAAATATCGCGACTGCACCGCGCGAGGGCCGGCGGGGCTGGCGATAATCAGTTTGGGGACGACGCTTTCCGAGACATCCCCAAGGCCCATGCGAAGACCCGCTTCGCGCCTCAACGCCTCCAGGCGCGCCAGTAGCGGCCGGTCGGCATCCAGCGCCTCGGGGGCTTCGTTGCCGCGCAGGCCAAAGGACGCAGCATCGACGATCGCTACAGGCATAGCCGCGTCGATGCATGTTACGGCGACACCGTCGATGACATCTATGCGGGCCCCGGTTGGAAACAGCGCGCCGGTTATGCCGCCCTGTACGTCCAGGAAGTTCAGTACGATCGCCGCGCCGGTGCCGGGCACCCCGTCGATACGTGTGTCACCTTCATAATTCACGCGGCCATGTGGCGTCGGTACGGCTGCCTCGACCAGTGTGTTAGTGTTTACATTGAAGATGCGCACGGATGTGATGCCATCGCAAGCCGGCACGAGGCCTTCTTCGATGGCATAAGGCCCCACGCCCGACAGCAGGTTGCCGCAATTGGGGCGTGTGTCCACGGTTTCCTGTTCAATGGCCACTTGGGCGAATAAATAGTCGACATCGCAGCCAGGCCTTTGCGAACGCGACACGATCGCCACTTTGCTGGTCAGCGAGTTGCCGCCACCCAGGCCGTTTACCTGGAGCACATGTGGCGATCCCATGACCTGCAGCAATATGCGATCGCGTTGCGCCGGGTCGGCGGGCAGATCTTCGGCGCGAAAGTAGGGACCCCTGGAGGTGCCGCCGCGCATCATTACACAAGGTATTTCGAGTTCCATGGGCGTATCATGCGACAGTCACACTGATCAGTGAATTGCAACTTTATTAAGGATAATTGCATGGCACGCATCAAATTTGACCTTCAGGAACTGCAGGCCTTTGTGGCTGTCGCGGAATCCCTTTCGTTTCGTGCAGCTGCCGATGCGTTGAGTATCTCGCCGCCGGCGCTTAGCCGGCGCATCGAAAAGCTGGAGGGTTTGCTGGGTGTGCGCCTCTTCGAGCGCAGCACACGTCATGTGCAGCTCACCAACGTGGGGCGTGTCTTTCTGGAACGTGCGCGAAGTGCGCTGGATGAACTGGAGAGCGCGATGCTGGGGATCGAAGATCTGGCCGCCCACCGCACAGGTGTGGTGTCGGTGGCGTGTGTGCCGTCAGCGGCCTATTACTTTCTGCCTAGCGTGATCACCACCTTTACCCGGCATTACCCCAATATCCGTGTGCGAATCCTGGACGAGGGTGCCAATACGGTGCTCAACGATGTGCTGAATCGACGGGCGGATTTCGGTATCAATTTTGTGGGGACACAGGAAATGGATATCCATTTCGAACCCATTTTCACCGAACGCTTTGTGCTGGCAGTGCACAGCGGCCACCGCTTGGCGCGGCGACGCAAGGTGCGCTGGGAGGAGTTGGGCGACGAGCGCTTCATTGCGGTGGGCAAGAGTAGCGGCAATCGGGTGTTGCTGGATTCCGCCTTGGCGCAGACTGCGCGTCGCCCTACCGGTTTTTACGAAGTGGCGCACGTGTCATCGTTGCTTGGCCTGGTGGAGGTCGGCCTGGGTGTTGCAGCGGTGCCCAAGCTAGCCTTGCCCGCAAATAACCACTCCACGCTTAAGGGTATTTCGCTGGTCGAGCCTGAGGTGTCCAGGACATTGGGCCTTCTGCACCGGAAGAACAACCCGCTATCGCCCGTGGCGCGTGTGCTGTACGACTTGATCAAGAAAGAGGCGTTGCGGCGTTAGGCACGCTAGATGCGTTAGGCGCGTTGCAGCGTTTGGGTGGCGGGAGGATCAGAGCAATCTAGGGCATTCCCTAATATAGTGCATACCCTAAGTGTCATAACGAACAATATCCGTCAGAATGCTGCACATGCAGGTGAGGAGACATGCCCTGCATGGGCACCGCCAGAATAAGGCGACACAATACCAAAGCTGGTCCCATAAAAAATATAAAAGCGAAAAGGTTGGCAACACGATAGCGTTGCCAACCTTTTTGTATTTTTACGGCTCTTATCCGCCAAGCGCGCCAACCGGCCGCTGCCAAGCTCGGTCAATCAAGCAGCACATGCACGGCGCCGGCGCCGCCGTCTTCTTCATTGCATTGCGCATAGGCCTGTACCGTGGCCAGCTGCGTCAGCCAGCGGCGCAGGGCTGACCGAAGAACAGGCTGCCCATCGCGCGAGCCATAGCCCTTGCCATGAATGATGCGTACGCACCGTATATTGTGCGCCAGGCAGGACGCCAGAAAGCGGTCGAGCCGTTCGCGGGCTTGCTCCAGCGTGTCGCCATGCAGGTCCAGCACGGCCTGCGGCGCCCAACGCCCGCGCTCGAGGTCTTTGATCAGCCCGGCACTGTCGGCGTTACGCAGGTATCGCGTGTCGTCGTCATGCTGCGAAGCTGGAGTGAAGGCGTCGGACACTGGCGGCATGGGGCGGTGCGGTTCGCCGGCGGCGCTTTCGCGCCGCTGGCGCAGGATGTCGGGGCTGTCTTGAGCGACATGCGGCAAGATAGCGCGGCGCGTATCTTTGATGGGTGCCACGGATGCCACAGCGCGCCGGAACAGTGCTGCGTCGGCGGGGCTGATGGCCGGGGAGGGCGCCGGTGGCGTTTGCTGGGTGCCTGCAGGCTGTACGCCCCGTTTTGGTGCGCGCTCGCTATTAGACGCTGTAGGGCTATAGGTAGTGCGGTACTCCCCACGGTTGCCAGCGTTGTCGTCCCCGCCGCCACTGCCGCCGCCAGCGTTGCGCTGGCCGCTGCGGGCATTGGGAACGCGGCCGTGCCCGATGCGGGTATCTTGCGAACGCGCTTGCGATGCTGCCTGGCCGATGGATGCAGTGACGGGCACGCGCCGCGGCGCCGTTGCGGGCGGCAGCATTTTCTGGCGTTTTTTGCTGACAGGCTTGGTTTCGGCGGCGGGAGAAGGCGCGCTGCCGCCATCGGTGCTGTTGCGCAGGCGCTTCAGGCTTTCGAGGCCGTGGCCCAGAACGCCTTTGCGCCCGCTGTTAGTCGGCGGCATTCTCCAGCCAACGCTGTGCATCAAGGGCAGCCATGCAGCCGGTGCCGGCGCTGGTGATGGCCTGGCGGTATACGTGATCTTGCACGTCGCCGGCGGCAAACACCCCCGGCACGGAGGTCATTGTCGCCAGGCCCTGCAGGCCGCTGCGGGTAACAATGTAGCCGTTTTCCATATCGAGCTGGCCTTCGAAGATGCCAGTGTTGGGTTTGTGCCCGATGGCAATGAAGACGCCGGTGACGGACAGCTCTTCGGTTTCGTTGGTCTGGTTATTGCGCAGGCGCGCCCCGGTGACGCCGGTTGGGTCGCCCAGCACTTCTTCGAGCTCGTAGAACAGCTTGAGGCGCATATTGCCGTTGCTAACCTTGTCCATCAGCTTGTCGGTAAGAATGGGCTCGGCGCGGAATTTGTCGCGCCTGTGCACCAGCGTGACGGTGCGGCAGATATTGGACAGGTACAGGGCTTCTTCGACTGCGGTATTGCCGCCCCCAACAACGATAACATCTTGATTTTTATAAAAGAAACCGTCGCAGGTGGCGCAGCCAGACACCCCGCGGCCCATGAATTCCTGCTCGGAGGGCAGGCCCAGGTACTGGGCGGAGGCGCCGGTGGCGATGATGAGCGCATCGCAGGTGTATTGGGCGCCGGTGTCTCCGGTGAGGGTGAATGGGCGCTTGGAGAGGTCGACCGATGTGATATGGTCGAAGATCATTTCTGTATTGAAGCGCTCGGCGTGCGCCTGGAAGCGCTGCATGAGATCGGGACCCTGCACCCCCTGGGCGTCTGCCGGCCAGTTGTCCACATCTGTGGTGGTCATCAGTTGACCGCCCTGTTCCAGGCCTGTGACCAGCACCGGGTTCAGGTTGGCGCGCGCAGCGTAGACCGCCGCGCTGTACCCTGCGGGGCCCGAACCAAGAATCAGTACTTTGGCGTGTTTGGGAGTTGTCATTACAGAAAATCCGAAAACAGTTGAACGGCCAATTATAATGAGTCCATGGCAAGATTACCCGCGACTTCCCCCCGCTCGTCGCGCAACGTGCGCAACGGCCCGTCTCCCCTTCAATCCCGGCTCTCAGGGCTGCTGCGCGAAGCCCGCTGGATTCTCTTCGCGGCGCTAGCAGCATGGCTGGGGTTGGTGCTCGCCACCTGGGATCCCGCCGACCCTGCTTGGTCGCATTCTGTGCAGTCCGCAGTCACGCACAACCGCGGCGGCACTGCCGGCGCCTATATCGCTGATTTTCTTCTGTTTCTGTTCGGTTACTCGGCATGGCTCTGGGTGGTGCTGCTGGCTCAGCGTGTCCTGACAGGCTTCTATCGGCTCACCAATGCGCTACGGCCTGATAAAGAGCAGCCCTTGCCCCGTGTGCACTGGGAAGTGGGGATCGGGTTTTTCCTGCTTTTTGTCGGGGTCATGGGCCTTGAGGCGCTGCAATTCAGGCAGTTCGGCGAGCATCTGCCCGCTGGCGCGGGCGGGCAACTGGGGTTGTTGCTGTCGCAGGGCATGTCGCTGGCCATGGGGTCGGCGGGTTGCACGCTGCTTCTGCTGGTATTCACCGCTGTGGGTGCCAGCCTGTTCTTTGGCTTTTCCTGGCTGCACCTGGCCGAACGCGTTGGCGCAGGCATCGAGCTTGGCATCCGCCGCGCACTGGCCTTGCGCGAAGCCCGGCTTGATCGCAAGGTGGGCCAGGTCAAAAAGGCTGAACGCAACGAAAGCGTAGTTGTGAAGCAAGAGCAACTGGTGCACGAGCAGCCAGTGCGCATCGAACCCGCCATTACGTCAGTGCCGCGCTCCGATCGGGCTGAAAAAGAAAAGCAGAAAACATTGTTCACGGCGCCGCGTGATAGCGGCGTTTCGGGCGATCTTCCGCCCATCAGCCTGCTCGACATGCCGGTCGAAAGCGCCGAAACTGTTTCACCCGAAACCATCGAGTACACCTCGCGCCTCATCGAAAAGAAGCTCTCCGATTTTGGCGTGAAGGTCGTGGTGGTGGCGGCGCAGGCCGGCCCGGTCATCACCCGCTACGAAATCGAACCCGCCACAGGCGTCAAAGGCAGCCAGATCGTCAATCTGGCCAAGGATCTCGCCCGCGCGCTCAGCCTGGTAAGCATACGCGTGGTCGAAACCATCCCCGGCAAGAACCTGATGGGGCTGGAGCTACCCAATCCCAAGCGGCAGATGGTCAAGCTGTCGGAAATCATCGGCTCGCAAACCTATCACGCCAGCAGTTCGGTGCTTACCATGGCGCTGGGCAAGGATATCGCCGGCAACCCGGTGGTGGCCGACCTGGCCAAGATGCCCCACCTGCTGGTGGCGGGCACCACGGGTTCGGGCAAGTCGGTGGGTATCAACGCCATGATCCTGTCGCTGTTGTATAAGGCAGACGCCAGTCAGGTGCGGCTTATTCTGATCGATCCAAAAATGCTCGAAATGAGCGTCTACGAGGGCATCCCCCACCTGCTGGCACCGGTAGTCACCGACATGCGCCATGCTGCCAACGCCCTGAACTGGTGCGTGGGCGAAATGGAAAAGCGCTACCGCTTGATGAGCAAGATGGGCGTGCGCAACCTAGCCGGCTTCAATAACAAGATCCGCGAGGCCGCCAAGCGCGACGAAACCATCCCCAATCCCTTTTCACTCACGCCCGATGCGCCCGAGCCGCTGGCCACGATGCCCACCATTGTGGTGGTCATCGACGAGCTGGCCGACCTGATGATGGTGGTGGGCAAGAAGATCGAGGAACTGATCGCTCGCCTGGCCCAGAAAGCGCGGGCGGCGGGCATACACCTGATCCTGGCCACTCAGCGGCCCAGCGTGGATGTCATTACCGGCTTAATCAAGGCCAATATCCCCACGCGCATCGCGTTCCAGGTATCGTCCAAGATCGATTCGCGCACCATTCTCGACCAGATGGGCGCCGAAACCCTGCTGGGCCAAGGGGATATGCTGTATCTGCCGCCGGGTAGCGGCCTGCCCGCTCGTGTCCATGGCGCGTTCGTGCACGACGACGAAGTTCACCGCGTGGTTGACTCACTCAAGGAACAAGGTGAGCCCAATTATGTCGAAGGCTTGTTGGAGGGCGCGCTGGAAGGTGAAACCGGCGATGGTGTGGGCGGCGTAACGGGTTTTGCCGACGCTGAATCCGATCCGCTGTACGATCAGGCGGTGCAGGTGGTACTCAAAAACCGTCGTGCGTCGATCTCGTCGGTGCAGCGGCACCTGCGTATCGGTTACAACCGCGCAGCCCGTCTGCTCGAACAAATGGAGCAGGCCGGCATGGTGTCCGCCATGCAGTCCAACGGTAATCGCGAAATTCTGGTTCCTGCGGGGAATGCATCGAATGAAGATTAAAACTTTGCTGATGGCGGCCGTGCTGGCTGCGGCGCCTGTAGCGGCATGGTCTGCAGATGCGGCGGCGCAACTGCGCAAGTTCATCGCCGACGTGCCGGCCGCCACTGGCCAGTTCACGCAACAACGCCTGTCCAAAGAGGGCGGGGCGGCGCAATCGCCGCAGTCGGGCGATTTCGCCTTCCGACGGCCAGGCAAGTTCCGCTGGGCGGTTTCCAAACCGTACGAACAGCTGGTTGTCTCCGATGGCAAGCGGGTATATCAGTACGACCCCGACTTGCAGCAGGTCACCGAGCGCAATGTAGACAAATCCATCGGTGCGTCTCCGGCGGCGATTCTGTTCGGTTCGGGCTCTCTCGACGACAGCTTCACGCTGCAGAACCTTTCCGCGCGCGGTGGCCTTGATTGGCTGCGCGCCACCCCGCGCTCGGCCGACGCGGGCTTTACTCACGTCGACATCGGTTTTCGCCGCGGCATGCCGGCGCGTCTCGAGCTGCTGGATTCTTTCGGCCAGACGACGCGCATCGAACTGAACAACATCGCAGTCAATCCCAAGCTCGACGCCGGCGTCTTCTCCTTTAGTCCGCCAGCAGGGGTTGATGTCGTGAAGATGCAGTAGGGCAGCATGGCAAGTTCGGGCGATCTCTTCGCCGGTGCTTCCGGCCGGTCCCCCCACGCGCCGCTGGCTGAGCGCATGCGGCCGCGCACGCTGGGCGATGTCGTGGGCCAGTCTCATCTTTTGGGGCCGGGTAAGCCTTTGCGGGTGGCATTCGAGTCTGGTCGCCCGCACTCCATGATCTTCTGGGGGCCGCCCGGCGTTGGCAAAACAACCCTGGCGCGCCTGATGGCCGATGGTTTCGATGCGCAGTTCATCGCCATCTCCGCCGTACTCGGTGGCGTGAAGGATATTCGTGACGCGGTCGCCGCCGCCCAGGTTGCGCAGGGGCAGGGCCGGCGCACCATTTTATTCGTCGACGAGGTGCATCGTTTCAACAAGGCGCAACAGGATGCTTTCCTGCCTTATGTCGAAAGCGGGCTGTTCACCTTTATCGGCGCTACCACCGAAAACCCTTCGTTCGAAGTCAATTCGGCGCTGCTTTCTCGTGCACGCGTGTATGTGCTGCACTCGCTCACGGTCGAAGAGCTGCAGCAATTGATCGATCGCGCGCTTGTGCTCCTTAACGGCGATATCCAGGGGGATGCGGTGGCGCATCGTTCGGGGGCTGGCGCGGATGTGGTATTGCGCAGCATGCCTGCCGCGAGCGCTGCCGCGGCGCCGGAAGGCGAGCGCGGCGATGCAGGGGAAGGCGACGAGGGCGAAGGTGGAGGCGACAAAGGCGAAGGTGAAGGCGACAAAGGCAACGAGGGCGAACCTGGAGGCGGCGAAGGCGATGAGCGGCTGGCCCAGCCTCAGCTGTGTTTCGACGCCGCCGCCCGTGAGCAGCTTGCTCGCTGGGCCGACGGCGATGCGCGGCGGCTGATCAATGCCATCGAGGTGGTGGCCGAATCGGCGCTGGGTGCGGGCCGTCATCTGGTCGACAGCGCGTGGTTGGAAACCTCCCTGTCGCAGAGCTTGCGGCGCTTCGACAAGGGGGGCGATGCATTCTACGACCAGATCAGCGCATTGCATAAAGCCGTGCGTGGGTCGGATCCGGATGCTTCTTTGTACTGGTTTGCCCGCATGCTCGATGGCGGGGCCGACCCGCGCTACCTGGCGCGACGCATTGTGCGCATGGCAATCGAAGATATCGGCCTGGCTGATCCGCGCGCGACCGAGCTTGCCCTGCAGGGGGCCGATATCTTCGAGCGCCTGGGCTCGCCCGAAGGGGAGCTGGCACTGGCGCAAGCAGTGGTGTACATGGCCTGTGCCGCCAAGTCCAACGCCGTGTATATGGCGTATAAACAGGCACGCCGCTTTGCCGAAGAACACGGCAGTGCACCGGTCCCTATGCATCTGCGCAACGCGCCCACCAAACTCATGAAAGCGTTGGGCCACGGCAAGGCCTACCGCTATGCCCACGACGAGCCGCATGGCTACGCCGCCGGCGAGCAGTACTTCCCCGACGGCCTGGGCGCACGCTTCTATCAGCCGACCGACCGCGGGCTTGAAGGTAAAATTTCCGAAAAGCTCGCCTTCCTGCGCCAGCTCGACAGGCAAAGCAAGGGGCAGGGCAAATCCTGATCCATTTCGAGGCCGGCACCATGCCGGCACGTTCAACCCATTCTTCACTGTCCGGTTAATACACTTATGCTAGACCCCAATCAGTTGCGCAAAGACCTGCCCACCGTCACCCAGGCGCTGGCCTTGCGTGGCATCGGCTTCGACACTGAGCGCTTCAATCAGCTTGAAGCCCGCCGAAAGGCGGTGCAGATCGAGACCGAAGCCTTGCAGGCGCGCCGCAATGCTGTATCCAAGCTTATCGGGCAGCTGAAGTCCAAAGGGGAAGACGCCAGCAAAGAGATGGCCGAATCGCAGCAAATCCCCGCACGGCTCAAAGAGCTGGAGCAGGACTTGGCCCAGGTGCAGGGTGAGCTGAATGCCTGGTTGATGACGCTGCCCAACCTGCCGCATGCCAGCGTACCCGCCGGCAAAGACAGTGATGACAATGTCGAGCAGCGCCGCTGGATGCCCGAAGGCATGAAGGCCGATGCGCAGGGCAACCCGCAGGTGCTGGCCTTCGAGCCGCGCGATCACGTTGCCGTGGGCGAGCCGCTGGGGCTCGATTTCGATACCGCCCGCAAATTGTCGGGTGCGCGCTTCATGATGCTGCGCGGCCAAATCGCACGGCTGCATCGCGCGCTGGCGCAATTTATGCTCGATACACAAACCAGCGAGCATGGCTACACCGAATGCTATACGCCTTACATCGTGAATAGCTCCACCCTGTTCGGCACAGGCCAACTGCCCAAGTTCAAGGACGATATGTTCTGGGTGACCAAGGGCGGCGAGGGCCAGGATCCTGAAGATGAAGCGGGCGCCGAAGACCTTTACCTGATCTCCACGTCCGAAATCACGCTGGCCGGCTCGGTGCGCGACACCATCGTGCCACAGGCGGAGCTGCCGCTCAAGCTCACGGCGCATACGCCGTGTTTTCGCTCCGAGGCTGGCAGCGGCGGGCGGGATGTGCGCGGTATGATACGCCAGCACCAGTTCGACAAGGTCGAGATGGTGCAGGTGGTGCACCCCGATGCCTCTTACGACGCGCTTGAAGAAATGGTGGGACATGCCGAGCACGTGCTGCAGCGCCTGGGCCTGCCTTACCGCGTGGTGCTGCTGTGCGGTGGTGACATGGGTTTCGGCGCCGCCAAAACCTATGACCTTGAAGTCTGGCTGCCGGCGCAGGGCACATACCGGGAGATTTCGTCCGTATCCAACTGCGAAGCGTTCCAGGCTCGCCGCATGCAGGCGCGCTACCGGCCCGAGAAAGGCAAGCCTGAGTATCTGCACACCTTGAACGGTTCAGGCTTGGCTGTGGGGCGCACCCTGGTGGCGGTACTGGAAAACTGCCAGCAAGAAGACGGCAGCGTAGTGATTCCCGAGGTGCTACGGCCTTATATGGGAGGCCAGGCGCGCCTTGCGCCTTGAAGCGCGCCATGTTTTTTGGGGCCGTGTGATTGCCGCATCGGCCCGCTTGCTATTGGTGAGCCGTGTGCGCTCGGTGTTGTGGCGGCCAGAGCCCGCCGTTTATCGCGACCGGCGGCCGCTGTCTCCGGGATGGTGATGGCGCCGCCGCTTGGCGGTGGTATTGTGGGCCGCATATGCGGGCCGGCTGACGGGCAGGAAGGTATGCTGCTTTGGCGTTCGCCCCCAAGCCGAAGGCTGCGACGCGAAAGTAGGGCCGAGACGGCCCCAGCGTTTGCCTTTTTGGCCTTGCACTGGTGCGGCTTCTTCGGATGAAGAGATTGTCATCAGCGCGAACAGCAACCCCGCCCAGAACAACAGGGACAGCACCAATGCGAGCAGGCCGTTGAAGCTGCCGTAGCCGGTGGCGGGGGATGCGTTGATGCCCAGCCACCCTGACACATAGGGGATGTGCCCCAGGCCTTCCACCACCAAGTTGCCAGGAACCCGCACGATCTGCCGGAGCAGATCCCAGATTTCCCACAGGCTGTACGAACCATCGCCGTTGATATCGGCAACTAAATTCAAAGACTTGATATACATGGCGGCTCCTGTTGCGGCCGGCCGGCGACGGATGCTGCATGCGCAGGCCGGAAACCGGGGTATCCCAAATCAACGTACCTGACATCTGTTATTACTATATCGCCAAGCTGCTTGCGGGGCAATGCCGCTCAGTGCGTTGCCCCGCAAGCGATCCCAGGCGGGGTCAGGCCAGTTGCTTGCCTTCGGTTTCGGGCAGCAGCAATGCCAGCAACACCGTGGCAACCAGGAACATATTGATCAATGTCGTCGTCAGGTTGAACGACCAATTCAGCGCAACGAGCAGGCCGATGGTGCTGGGGGCGATGATATTAGCAAGGCGCTGCGACAGTACCGCCCATCCATAGCCGTCGGTGCGCACCTCGCTGGGGTAGAGCTCGGCAATCCATGCATCCCACACGCCCCAAGCACCCAGGGTGAAAAAGACGAGTATGAAATTGCTGATGTACAGCGAAGGCATGTCCCATGCATTGGCGAAGGCGTAACCTGCTATTGCGCCGCATGCCACAAAACCGACCACCACTTTCTTGCGGCCCAGCCGGCCCGTCAGGATGGATGACGCCACATATCCGGGGATCATGGCCAGCGTTGACAGGGCGATGAACCCGAATGACTGCGGCAGGCTCAGCCCTTTTTGCTGAAGCAGTGTGGGAAGCCAAGTCTGTAAGCCCCAGTACCCCCATGCGAATGTGAAGTTGATCAGGATCTGCAGTATCGAGATGGGCAGAAGTGGGCCGCGAAACAAGGAGACGACTGCCCCGGTGCCGCTGCTTTCCATGCGCAATTGCGTGCTGGCGGGGATTTGCACGGTGCCACGGCTCAAGGTGCTGATGATGCCGCGGGCGTCAGACTGCCGATTTTTGCTGACCAGCCAGTAGGGGGATTCGGGAACCCAGGCGGCGACGGCGAACAGAAAGAGCGCCGGCAATGAGCTGACGCCAATAATCCAGCGCCAGCCATAGGGGGCGAGCAGCACCGTGACGCCGACCGCAAGCAGCATGCCGATGGGCCACCCCGCAGCAAGGTAGACCGTCAGCCTGCCGCGGTCCCGCACCGGCAGCATCTCTTCGAAGAGCGGAAAGCAGATCACGAACATACCTGCTGCAGGAATGCCCGACAGCAGCCGCAAGGCATACAGCCACGTGTAATCGGGCGCGAAAGCGCTGGCGCCCGAAAGCACGCCATAGAGGGCAAGGCTGGCGATGATGCTGGTTTTCCTGCCTATGTGGTTGGCCACACGCCCCCAGAACAGCGAGCCGATGGCCATGCCCACGAAGATTGCGCCGATAAGATGGCCCATATTGGCTGGATTAATGGACATCTCGGCGGATATATAAGGTGCTGTGTAGACAATGATCATCATGGCCCAGGCATCTATCGCGAACACCAGGAACAGTACGATGCACGCTTTGAGATGCTCGCGCGTCAGCGGCATATTGGCGAAGGCGGCGCCCACGGTCATTGAGGCGAAGTTGGCGGCAGGCGAGCCCTGCTCCCCAGATGCCGGCACGTTGCCGGCCTGGTCGGCTGCGGATGAAATACTCATACAAATTTCCTATAGATAAATGAAGCATCAGGGAACTAGAAGCTCTTGGTGATGACCGCGGCCAGCGAGGTGGAGCGGGGCGTGCCCTGCGTGGCGTAATAGGTGAAGTTGAGATTGGCAGCGAAGAAAATGCCGTGGCGCAGCCAGCCCGTGTAGGAAAAGGCGGGCCCCAGCTTGCCCTCTCGCACCGTGGGCGTGCTGGCGTGGCGCGCGCCGTAGATGTGATAGCTATGGTGCAGCCCGACGAACAGGTCGGGCCGAGCCTGATAGCCGGCAGCCATATCCATCAGGGTGAGGCTCAGGCCGCTGCGATGGCGCGACGTTACCCCCGCAGCGTCGGTCACGTGATGCCGCTCGGGGCTAGCGTAGTACACGAAAAGCGGGTTGACCGTCATGCCCAGCCGGCCAACTTGCAGGTAGTTGGCGACTGTCAGACCAAGGCCATAGTGGTTGCTGCCAGCGCCATATCCGCTGGCCTGGGTGCGGCCATTGGGGAAGTTCACCAGTGCCATGGGGCTGAACCAGTAGCTGAGATAGCCATCGGCGCCCGGCTCGGATTCGCTGCGTACGGCATGGTGGTAATACATGAGGCCCAGTTGAGGGGCGGCAACGCCCCAGCCGCCGCGCCCATGCTGGCTGGCGTGCCCCGCGGACAGGCCGGCCCATACTTCGAATTGGTCGCCTTGGGTACCGGGCAGGCCTTTCTCACTGAACCAGGCCAGCACATTGTGCGCGCCAGCGGAGCGATACCCCGCCTGGTTCCGGGAAAAATAGGGGTAGGTCTGGAAGGCCCAGCCTGGCTGGCCCGCTTGGGCGAAGCCGATGAACTGATCGGCGTTGGCACCGCCCGACGCACCCAGCAGCAACAGCAAGAGCGGGATGCGAGACATGTAGTGCCGGATTGCTGACATCATGATGCTTCTCCTGTGATTGCCGGGGCAGGCAAACCCCGGCGTGGTGACAAGGAAGATGCGGGGCGGCGTGGCGACCCGCGGACTTAGCCGGTGCGCATGATCTCGAGTACCTCGTTGGGGTGCTTGGGGATGGCTGGGCCGAGTACACAGGCACTGCTGTCGGTGACCAGCACGACATCCTCCAGCCGGATGCCGCCCAATCCCACAAAGGATTGCAGGCGCTGATAGTCGATGAGCTGGCTGTGGCGCTGTTCGGCCTGCCACTGCCGGATCAGGTGCTCGGGGAAATACACCCCCGGCTCGACGGTGACCACCATATTGCGCTGCAAGGGCTTGCCCAGCCGCAGACGGGTAGCGCCGGGCTGTTGGCTCCGTATATGTCGAGCGTCGTAGCCCACGCGGTCTTCGCCCAGAGATTCCATGTCGTGCACGTCCAGGCCGAGCTGATGCCCCACGCCATGCGGAAAGCAGATTGCATACGCGCCGGTCTCGACGATCTCGTCGGCATTGCCGCGGAAAATGCCGAGGCTGGCCAGGCCGGTGGCGATGCGGTGTGCCGCAAGGCGGTGGATGTTTGCATAGACCACGCCGGGTGCCATGGCTTGTATGCAGGCTGCCTGGGCATCCAGGACGATGTCGTAGAGCTCCCGCTGGCGCGTGTCGAAGCGGCCGCTTGCTGGAAAGCAGCGCGTGACGTCGCTGGCATAACCCATTGCTGTAGCGGCGCCGGCATCATTGAGCACAATGTCGCCGGCTTTGAGCTGGCCGCCGTAATCGTTGTTGTGCAGAATGTCGCCCCGCCGCGTGGTGATGCATGCGTAGGCTTCGTGCATGCCCGCCCGGCACAGGACGCGCCGCATCTCGGCAACCAGATCGGCTTCGCGTATGCCTGGCCGGGCAGCCTGCATTGCAGCAATGTGCATTTTGCGGGCGACAGAGAGGGCGTCGCAAATCTGGTTGATCTCGGAATCTTCTTTAATTTCGCGCAGGGCCACCACAGCCTGAATAAGCGGTTCGGAGGCATGATGGGCGATCTGGTGTGCCGGCAGATCCAGAAGCCCGGCAAGCAGCAGCGCGGTATGCGCCCGGCAGGGCGGCACGAAATGGACGGTATGGCCTTGCGTTTGCCGGGACGCAAGGTAGTCAGCCAGCGTGCTGAAGGCGCGCACACCCTCGCAGCCCGCTTGTTGCGCCAGCTCGGCAATGGGCGGCGCCTCGCCGTGCCAGAGCTTTTGCTCGGGTGTGTCGTCTTCGCCGAACAGGAGGGTATGGCCGGTTTCGGTGTCGATGACGGCAGCCAGGCCTGCGCCCGCAGGGCGATTGATGCCTATGAAATACAGGAAGGTGGAGTCTTGACGGAAGGGATAGGGGTTGGCTGTGAAATTCATGGGCGAATCGGCGTGCCCAGGCAAGAGAATCAAGCCTGTGCGCACGCGTTCGCACAGGGCGCACCGGCGGGCGCTGTAGACATGCGGTGCGAACATGCGCAGCGCCGCATTCATGACGTGGCACCGGCTGCAGGGTTGGCACCACTGCGCGCACCTCTCGGCACAGTGCACAGTGTGGCGCCCGAGCCCTCGCTCGACGTATCGTCGATAACTGTGCAGCCATATATATCGGATGCCTCGGCGGCGCTGATATAGCCATTGCGCACGTCGCTGCGTACAGCATCAGGGGTGCGCAGTGCAGGGTCGCCATATCCGCCGCCGGTGCCCGTGCGCACGCGCACGACGTCGCCTGGCGCAAGGCGCAGGCCGCTGGCCATGGCATGTCGTTCATGCCTTCCGTCGGCGCGCAGGATTTCGACATAGTTCAGCGTGCCGTCCGCACCGCCGTTCAACCCCCAAGGAGGAATGCGCGCGCGGGTGTAGCCGCAAGTGAGAAAGGCATCGGTGGCGCGGATGCGATAGTCGACGCGGATGCCGCGCCCGCCCCGGAACTGGCCATGCCCGCCTGCTTCGTCGTTCAGCGCCATGCTGTCAACATCGATGCCATAGCGCGTTTCGCTGATCTCGGCGGGGCAGTTGAAGGTTTCACCGTGCATGGATGAGAACACTGCGCTATTGCCGTCATAGCCTTGGCCCGCGCCCCAGCCGCCGATCTCGGGCTCGATCAGCATGAAGCCTCGCCCAGTGTCTGGATGCGTGCCCCCGATGACCGTTGCGCAGATCGATGAAAAATTGCCGGCCGGCAGGCGGTTGGGCATGTGCGGCGCGATGCATTGCAAAATGAGGTCATGCACGCGTACCAGGTTCTCGAAGTAGAAGCCCTGCGCGGCGGGTGCCAGAGGGTCGAAAACAGAACCTGGACGCGTCAGTACGGTGAGAGGCCGAAAGGTGCCCGCGTTGGCGCTGCGCTGCACGTCAGTCATGGATTTGAAGGCCATCTGTGCGGCCACTTCTGTGCCATCGCGGCTGAGGTTGTGCGGGCCCGGGCTTTGGTCGGGGTTGTCGCGCAAGTCGATGGTGACCCCGTTCGTGCCAATGTGTACGGTAACGTTGAAGATGCGGCCATCGTCTTGCGCCGCGGCAAGGCTGAAGCTGCCCATGGGTAGTGCCCGCAGCGCATGCCGCGACTTGGCTTCGCCCAGCTCCATGAAATCATTGACCGCCTGCAAAAAGGTGGCGCGGCCGAACTTGGCGCATAGCCCTTCGATGCGCTGGGCGCCTTCGCGCACTGCGGCGACGCCTGCCCAGAGGTCTCCGGCCATGAAATCGGGCATGCGTGTGTTGAGCCCCAGTATCCGCATGACCGGCTCCAGAGGCTCGCCGCGTGCGATCAACTTGACGGGCGGCAGCCGCAGCCCCTCTTGGTAGATGCTGGAGGCGTCGGTGGACATAGAGCCCGGTGTCCCGCCGCTGACGTCGTTCCAGTGCGCGATGTTGGCTGTCCAGGCGGTCAGCTCGTCGTCAACGAATACTGGCATGGCCAATACGATGTCGTTCAGGTGCGTGACGCCGCCGTGGTAAGGGTCGTTGACGATGAAGATATCGCCGGGCTCGAGATCTCCGGGCTGCGGATACTGGCGCAGCAGTTGCCGAATGCTTTTGTCGAGCACGCCGACAAAGGCCGGCATGCCGGCCCCTGAGCTTGCCAGGTTGCCGTACGCATCGGTGATGCCGGTGCCCATGTCCAGCACCTCATAGATGATGGGGCTCATGGCAGTGTCGCGCATGGCGGCGAACATTTCGTTGGCGATGGCCTGCAGGGCGTTTTGGATGATATCGAGCGTGAAAATGTCTGGCTTGCTCATGCCTGCTCCTTGCCGGCCGGGGAAATGCGCACATTGCCGTAGTGGTCTATGTGTACGTGGTTGCCTGGGTGAACGACGATGGTGGTGCCCGCGTCTTCGATGATGGCTGGGCCTATCAGGCACATATCGGGTTCGAGGAGCGCCAGGTTGTAGACCATGGCGGGGTGTATGCCCTGCAGGTCGTAGTCCACATCGCGCTGGCCTTTCAAGGCGACCTGCACGGGGGCGCCCGTGCGCGGCAACTCGGCCACCTCGAGCTTGCCGATGTCGGCGTTGGCAACAACATGGAAACCGACGACCTCTGTGGGTGCGGGCAGGCGGTAGGTGTAGCGGCTCGCGTAGGCATCGCGGAAGCGTTCATCGATGGCGGGCCAGTGCGTATACACGTCTTCGCCGGGAAGCAGCGGCACTTCGACGGCGTGCTCCTGGTTTTGGTAGCGGATGCGCGCAAAGGTTTGGATGCGGACTTGGTCGGCGGAGATGCCTTCCTGGCCATATTGGGCGATGGCGCGGCTGATAATGTCTGCGGCCAATGCCTGAGCCCGGCGGCCACCGGTGCTGTCGTGCATTTCACAAAGCTGGTTTGCGAAGAAGTCGCGGCGCAGCCCCGACATGGACATACCCCAGGCCGAGAATACCGGTGCGGCCCGCGGGATGATGATCTTGCGCATGCCGAGTTCCTGGGCCAGGGCCACCGCGTGCATGGCGCCACCGCCGCCGAAGGCCACCAGGGCGAAGTCGCGTGGATCGTGGCCGCAGCTCAGCGACACCAGCTTGAGCGCATTGACCATGTTGTCGTTGGCAATGCGGATGATGCCGCGTGCGACTTCCTGCGGCGGGAGCTGCAGACGGGCAGACAAGGGGGCGAGCGCGGCATCGACGGCGTCGGTGTCGGCGTTGATTTCGCCACCGCAAAAATAGTGTTTGTTGATGCGGCCCAGCACCAGGTTGGCATCTGTGGTTGTCATGTTGACGCCACCTCGCCCATATGCGGCGGGCCCCGGCACAGCGCCAGCGGACTGCGGCCCCACGTGCATCTTCCCGTAGTCGTCGATCCAGGCGATGGAGCCGCCGCCATTGCCGATCTCGACGATGTCGACCACCGGCACCATGACGGGGTAGCCCGCATTGGCGTGGTCGCGCTCGATCCAGTAGTCTGTCTTGATTGACACCTGGCCGCCACGGATCAGGGAGCATTTGGCTGTCGTGCCGCCGATGTCCAGCGCGAGTATGTCTGGTTCGCCGATCAGGCGGCCCAGTTCGGCTGCCCCCCAGAAGCCGCTCGCAGGGCCCGACTCGACCATGGCGATCGGGGTTTGCCGCGCATGGGCAACGGTATCGACGCCGCAGTTCGACTGCATGACATACAGCGGCGCGCGGTAGCCGCGTTGGCGCAAGCCTTGATCAAGCGCGCCCAGATAGTGCGCGGCGATGGGCTGGACATAGGCGCAAAGCACGGCGGTGCTGGTGCGTTCGTACTCGCGCCACTCGCGGGTGATGTGATGCGACGCCGCCACCGACACGCCGGGCCACAGTTTATGTATGGCTTTTTCCACGGCTTCTTCGTGTGCGGGGTTGGCGTAGGCATGTATCAGGCAGATGGCAATGGCTTGCACCTCCGCTTGGCGGAAGTCGTCCAGAATGCCGGGCAGCGTTGACAGGTCAAGCGGTTGGCGTTCCGTGCCATCGTGGTTCAGGCGCCCGGGCAGTTCGCGGCGCAGGTGCCGGGGCACGAAGGGCGCAGGTTTGCGCCATGCCAGGTTGAAGAAATCGGGGCGATTGGCACGTGCGATTTCCAGCACGTCGCGAAAGCCCTGTGTGGTGATCAGACCAGTGCGCACGCCGCGCCGTTCTGTCAGGGCGTTGATAATGACGGTGGAGCCGTGTGCAAGGAACCCAACTTCGTCCAGGGTGACATCCGCTTTGCTCAAGACATTGAGTACGCCCTGGGCGTAGTCGGGCGGGGTGGTGTCTACTTTGGCGGTGCGCACCGACTGGCGGCCCGTGGCCATGTCTGTTTCGAAGTACACCAGGTCGGTGAACGTGCCGCCCACATCGGTGGCAACGCGCACAGTATGGTTACGGCGGTTCATGGCTAAGCCCCTTGCCGCACCAGTACGGGATAGCGAGCCATCAACATGGGCGCCAGCGCGAGCGTGCTCAGTGCCTGGGCGCCGACGATGCGCGCTTGGGCGAACCAGTGCTGTTCATGCAAGAGGTTGATGGTGCCCAGCAGCGTGCCAGCCAGGGATACCGGTATGCTCAAAGCCGCGCCGCAGCCCAGCGCGAAGATCACCTCGTGATCGGATATGTTTTTCTTGAGGGCTGGCTTGTCAGGGCAATGAAAATAATGGTGTTGGCCAAAGATGCTGGCATGCCAGGCGGAATCCGTGGCTGCCAGCTCGGCGTCTAGCGGATAGCTTTCGGGCGCGCTGCTCCAGATGCGGCGCAGGGTGCGGTTTTCTTCGTTGCTGACGACAAGGACAGTCAGGACGCGATACCCGATTTCTGTGTGATAAGCCGCGGCTATTGAGGATATCATGTGTGATATTTGTGTGGATGGACCTCTATGCCACCGATTTGAATCAGACAACGCAAGAAGCGCGGTTTTAAATGTTTGTTCTGGGTGATTATCTGCAAATTGCTCCAAGATGGCCTCCTGGGTTATGAAACTTCCGATGACGGCATGCCATTTCGGCCTGCCCTGTATATCACAATTGTGATATACAAGGCCGAAAAAAATGGGCTTGATGCCTCATCTTAAAAAACAGTGCGTTGTTCTTGCCGAGCCTGCCGCTTGCTGTTCGCCTAAGCGATAACCGCACGAAAAAACCTAGGGGTGAATCTTATCCCCGCAGTGAAAAAAACAGCCATGGGGAATTACCCGAATGGCATGCCCCTGGGGGCGCGGCACGCGAGCTTTGAGCGTAGCGCCCGTCGCTGTTCGCCTATATCGCAACAGCGTTCAGTCTGAAACTGTCAACTGTACTGTTCCGGAGCACAGTGTAAGGCCCAGCTTGAGCGTGCCGTCGTCGCGCACGACCAAATGGCAGCAATCGGCCTCATTGCTGACTGACATGCGTACGCCTGTTTCGCTGCCAGGCGCCGGCGGCCCCGAAAAAGTGATGTGCTCGTGCCAGGTTACCTTTACGGTGGCGGCGTCGGCGCCATGCGTGACGACATCGTGGATGTTGACCTCAAGCGAGTAGTCGCTGATGTTATCCCGGTTTGCCATGCTGCCGAAAATGCCACCCATCTGCAAAAGATCCTCTTTTTCGAGCGTGAGTGTGGTGGTGCCGACGTGCGAGCCATTCTTGGCGATGCGCAGGTCGGCTTGCACCGCTGTGCCGTCGAGCAGGTTGGTTTCCATCCATTCCGTTATCAGCGCCGGATCGAATGTCCGCATCATGTCCTCGGCTTCGCGGCAGATGCGCTGCAGGTATTTGCGTACGTCGTCGGTGGACAAGCCTTCGGATTCTGATGTCATGGTGACCTCCTTGCCGTGTGGAACCGCAACCCGGATCCTTGTCCTTGTTGCAGCAAGGGGCGTGCCGCATGGCGTCTGCGGGCATACGCCCTGGGGACTACCCGATCACGGCGGACGAATGTGGCCGCGGGGCGCCTTGGCTCATATGCATCCAATCGACCATCCCCGCGTCAGGTGTATAGCCGTCCACCAGTTGCAGGAATAATTGGCGTACGGCGAGGCAGTCCCCCGCCTGGATGCTGAGATCGAGCTGGCGTAGGGCTTCGCACAGTGCCTCCCACGAAAGGTGTGATTCATTGGCTCGCATGATCATGGGATGCTCGGTGGGGGTGACGTTCTCGCCGATCAATAATTCCTCGTATAGTTTTTCTCCCGGACGCAGGCCGACGAACATGATGGGTATATCGCCGTGTGGGTTCTGGGGGCTGCGGACGGTAAGGCCCGAGAGCCTGATCATGTTCACCGCCAGGTCCACGATCCGGACCGGGTCGCCCATGTCCAGCACGAAGACATCCCCGCCTGTGCCCATGGCGCCAGCCTGGATCACCAATTGGGAGGCTTCGGGAATGGTCATGAAGTAGCGCGTCATTTCAGGGTGGGTAACCGTGACCGGCCCACCGCTGCGGATCTGCTCTCGGAACAATGGGATGACGGAGCCGGATGAGCCGAGTACGTTGCCGAAGCGCACCATCGTGAAGCAGGTGCGGTTCTTTACGGCGTTGGTGCCTGGAGCGTCATACAGATGCGGCGCCGTTTCGGCGGCGAGCGCCTGGAGTACCAGTTCGGCCATGCGCTTCGAGCTGCCCATGGTGCTGGTAGGGCGAACCGCCTTGTCGGTGGAAATCAGCACAAAGTGGCGTACGCCGGACCGCAATGCGGCTTGGGCGGCGTAGAGCGTGCCGAACACGTTGTTGCGGATGCCTTCTGTCATGTTCTGCTCGACCATGGGCACATGTTTATATGCCGCAGCGTGGTATACCGTATGGACCTGCCATACGGACATCACATCAAACAGTCGGGCCTCGTCGCGCACCGAAGCGAGGATGGCGACAATCTCGATGTCCAGTTTTTGCTGCATGATGCGGGCGTCCAGTTCTTTCTGGATGCTGTACAGGTTGAATTCGGCATGCTCGTACAGAATCAGCACCCGAGGCCTGCAGCCCAGGATCTGCCGGCAGAGCTCAGCGCCGATTGAGCCGCCTGCACCTGTGACGAGCACGGTCCGGTCACGAATGCAGCGCTCGAAGAGCTCAGGGCGCGGCTGCACCGGATCGCGTCCCAGCAGATCGGAGATATCCACCTCCCGAAGCTCGTCGACTTTGACACGTCCGTTGGCTACGTCCAGCAAGCCCGGGATGGTGCGCACGCTGATGCCCAACGGCGTTAACTGGCTGGCGATCTCGGCGCGACGAAAGCGCGATGCCGAGGGGATGGCCAGTAGCACCTCATCAAGTGCTTTGTTCAGGAATAGTGTTGGAATTTCTTCGGGGCCATATACCGGTACCCCGGCGATGACACGTCCTGTCAGATCGGGGTTGTCGTCGATGAAGCAGACGGGGTGTCGATCGCCGCCCTGGCGCAGGGCCCCCAGCAGTTGATTGCCCGCCGCGCCCGCGCCGTAGATCGCAACGCGCAGGCGTTGTGGGCGACGGGGCAACAGCACGCTTGCGGTGCGCGCTTCGCTCGGGCGCGCGCCGTGCTGGAAATACTGGCGCATCAGCAGCCGTGCACCACCTACCAATGGCGTGCACAGCAGCCAATACAGTATGGCAATGGAGCGAGGTGTAATGATGGCCGGCGGCTTGAACAGCAACGTGGCGCCGATCAGTGCGGATGCGATGGCGACGGCCCCTGCTGTGAGCAGTATGGTCTCGTGGCCTGCATAGCGAGTGACGGTACGGTATAAGCCGAAGCGCGCGAGTATGGGCAGTGTGACAGCGGGTGCCATGGCAAAAAGCCAGGCATGCCCGCCCAGGGGTTGTACAAATGAGGCATCGTCCATGCGCAGGTAGAACGCCAGCCACAATGCCAGCCAGATCAGCATGGCGTCCAATGAGATCAGCAACAGCCGCTTCTGGTTGCGCGGCAGGGCCAGCAGCCGCTCGCTCAGGGTCGGTGCTTGCGCGGACGAAGCCAGTTGCTTGCGTGTCGTCATGCTAGTGTTCATGGCTGGCCTTTGATGCTTGATGCGGGAGGGGGCGATCGTCGGTTCCCGCCTGGCTGTGCGGTTGTGCGTGGGTGCCGCAGTGGCGGGTATGTGGTCGTGCGGGGTTGCCGACGACGGTTGTATAGGGAGACACGCTGCGCGTGACCACGGCGCCCATGCCGACGACTGCACCTTCTCCGATGACAATGCGTTGGCCCGGCCTGCTTTGCCGGATAATGGCGCCTGTGCCGATATAGGCGTGGTCTTCGACGACGATGCCGCCATTGCAGCAGGCATGCGGCCCAAGCGTGACGAAGTCGCCGATGATGCAATCATGGGCAACGTAGGCATACATATTGGCGTGAAACCCTTGGCCGATGCGTACATTCGCCGTCACCAGTGAGAACGGGCTCAAAATGGCGCCGGGGCCGATCTCGCTATGCGCCAGGGTGCAGCTGTTGGGCGCCGCAATGGTGAAGGGAGAGGCCCCTCCCGCACACAGTAATCCCGTCAGACGCTGGCGGCAGCGGCTGTCGGCGATGGCGATGTTAAAGCGCAGGCAGCCCGCTTGCGCAAGAAACTGTTCGGGGCGCAGCACATCGTGTCCGTTGCAGTCGCCCGCCCTCTGCTGCTCATCCACGAACAACAGCCGATAGCTGCCCGGCACCGCACTTGCCGCGAGCATCAGTTCAGCAACAGCCATGGTTTCTCGACCATGCCCACCGGTGCCGACGATTGCATACACATCCATGGCGCGCTCCTCAGGCGTGGTTGGCAGCGGGTGTGGCGATATGGCGGGACAAGACTGGATTGGGCATGACAGCTTGGACTGCGGCCTCGGCTGTGGCCGCCTCGTGCATGACATGGGCAAGGGTGTCGCAGGTCAGCGCGATCTCTGCTTGCGTGAGCGTGGGGTGCACCAGAAACATGAGGGCAGTGTCGCCCAGTTCGCGCGCCACGGGCAGGCGGGTGCGTGGACGAAAGCTCGTGCCATCGAAGGCCTTTTCCAGATAGATTTCGGAGCATGATCCGGTATAGCAGGGCACGCCGCGTGCGACTATGGCTTCGACGATCATGTCGCGTGTCCAGCCTGTGCGCAGACTGCCGGGCTCGACGAAGACATAGCATTTGTAGGCGGCATGGGCGATGTGGCTGGGCGTGCTGGGCACGCGAAGGCCGGGCAGCTTTGCAGCGGCATCCCAGATTCGCTGAGCGTGTGTGCGGCGCGCGGCGTGCCAGGCGGGCATACGGCTCAACTGCAGGCGGCCGATCACCGCCTGGGCTTCCAGCATGCGCCAGTTGTGGCCAAATTGCTCATGCAGCCAGCGGAAACCGGGCGGATGATTGGAGGCGTGCACCGCAGCCCACGATTTTCCATGATCTTTAAGCGACCAGACGCGTGACCACAGATCGCGACGGTTGGTGGTAACCATGCCACCTTCTCCGCCCGTGGTCATGATTTTGTCCTGACAGAAAGACCATGCGGCAATGTCGCCCAGGCTGCCCACCGGGCGCCCTTTGTAACGAGCGCCGTGTGCCTGGGCACAGTCCTCGATGACAGCAAGGTTATGTTCGCGCGCCAGATCCACGATGGGGTCCATATCGCAGGGCCAGCCTGCCAAGTGAACGCAAATGATTGCGCGCGTGCGAGGGCTGAGCACTGCGCGAATCGTGTCGGCAGTGATGTTCTGGCTGTCGCGGTCAACATCCGCGAATACGGGGGTGGCGCCTGTATTGACGATGCTGGACGCAGACGCCAGGAATGTACGCGGCGTCACGATGACTTCGTCGCCGGGTTGGATGTCGAGTGCCCGGAGTGCGGCGTCCAGCGCCAGTGTTCCATTGGCCAGGGCGACGCCGTAGTCGCAGCCGACCCAGGCGGAAAACTCGCGCTCGAACTGGCGGCCCTGCTCGCCGGTCCAGTAGTTGACCCGGTTGGACATGATGACGCTGTGCACGGCGTCGGCCTCTTCCTTCGTGAAGGACGGCCATGGCGAGAAAGGAGTATTCAGCATGGTGGACGAGCCCTTGGAAATGGTGAGAGAAAGGGGGGGCGAAGCGTATTGAATCGTTGGTGGTGATGGCAATCGACGGGTGGTATCAAGACTGCGCTAATGCACTGTTTGCCCACCCTTGTCGAGATTGGGGGCCGTAGCCGTGCCGCCTGTGGCGTGGGTGGTGGCTATGGCTTGGGTGGGGAGGCTGTCGAGGGAGGACGCGGCGTTATCAGTGCTGTCGGGCCGATCCGCCGTGTCGTCGTCGTAGCGCCTGACGGTGGCCATGCCCGGCATGCTGACTCCCTTTCGGCCCAGCACCACCGGGATAGTCTTGAAGAAAATATATAAATCCAGCCCTGCACTCAGCCGGTGTACGTACTCGTCATCCAAGGCAAGCCGCGTTTCCCAGGGTAGGGCGTTGCGCCCGCTGACGGCTGCCAGGCCTGTAATGCCGGGCAGCACGTCGAAGCGCCGCGGGTGGCGCGCCTGCAGCCGTTCTCGGTATTCGGGCAGTAGCGCGCGTGGGCCTATGAGGCTCATTTCGCCGCGCAGCACATTGAGAGTCTGTGGCAGTTCGTCCAGGCTGCTGGCGCGCAGCCATTTGCCAAAACGCGTCAGGCGCTGCTCATCAGGCAGCAGAATGCCTTGGGCGTCGCGTGCGTCCGTCATGGAACGGAACTTGTACAGGTGGAATTCGGCTGCATGCTGGCCCAGGCGCCGCTGGGTGAACAGGACGGGGCCGCCGAGCATAATCCGCACCATTAAGGCCACCGCCAGGAACAGCGGCCATAACAGCAGCAGAATGAGCAGCGTGATTGACAGGTCGAACCAGCGCTTGCCTCGCCGTTTCCAGAAGTGTGTCATGGCGTCGTTTCCGTATGGGGACGCCAGTGGCGAGAGTCGGACAGGCCGGCCGCCAATTGCCGGTAGAAGGCCAGCATATTCTGCCAATGCGTGTCGCGTTCGTAGCGCTGCTGTATCCGGATGCGGGCCTGAATGCCCATCTCGCGGCGCTGCTCGGATGTGAGGTTGGCGGCAGCCTCCATGGCAATCCGCAGCGCCGGTGTATCATGCGGCGGCACCAGCCAGCCATTGTGGTTGGGTGTGATGACTTCATTGCAGCCATTGATATCGGTGGCGATTACCGGCAGGGCCATGGCCCCCGCCTGCAGAACGACATTAGGAAAGCCTTCGCGGTAGCTTGGCAGAACCAGCACATCGGACATGGTCATCAATGGCCGTACATCCTGCATGAATCCCAGCGCATGAATGCGCGGATGCGATGCAATGAGGTTCTGCTCATACGGAGAGATGGGGGCGGTGATATCCAGCGCTCCCGCCAGGGCAAGGTGGGCAGTGGGCGGCAGCGCGTCGAAGGCAGCCAGCAGCTCGTGCAGGCCCTTGTCCCGATTGAGGCGGCCGACATAGCAGTAGACCAGGGCATCAGTTGGGATGGTCAGTTGTGTCCGCAGCGCGGCGGCAGCCTCGGACAGGCCCGGTGCATCGCGATCGTACAGTCGTGTGTCCACCCCGGCGATGTTTCCATGGCCGATCACCTGCAGTGGCTTGCCGGTGATATGGTGATCGCGAAGGTCTGCCAAGACGCCCAGGCCTTCTGGGACGACACGTGTGGCGGCCGCACAGACCAGCCTGTCGACAGCAATGAGAATACTGCGCTTGAAGCCACGTTCGGTTGGGAATACCAGACCGGTAAAGGTGTGCACACGCACCGGTACGCGGCAGAGCCATCCGGCGATCATGGCAATCAGACCCGCTTTGGCGGTGTATGAGTGAATGATGTCGGGCCTCTCGCGACGCAGCAGATGCATCATGCGGACGATGGCGTATATGTCTTTGAGCGGGGCGATGCCGCGGGCCATAGGTACGCCATGCACCATCACACCCTCCGCGTCGGCGACGCATTGGGCGTCAGGGCCGGGAGAAGTTGCCAGTTCGACGATGATTGAGCCCCCGAGCGCTTGTGCGAGGAAGCGGGGCTGGTCTTGCAGAATCGTGAGCAGCGTTTCGGGCACAGTAGTGACGACAAGTAGCTTGTGGTGGGTCATACGGGCAACCTCTGTACCGGCACATAGACAACCCGCGCTTTGCGGCTGTGCGCCATGGACAGCACAAGCACGATAAGCAGGGGAGCGAACATCCACTTTTGCCGCAGCGCAATGCCCAGGTTGGCTGTGGTGAGAGCAAGCAGAATCCAGGCAGAGATGGCGTACAGCCACATATAGGCGCGGTTGCCGAAGAATGTTGCGCGGCGGCGGATCAGTGCCCACAGAATGCCCGCGATGAACAGAATGAGCAGCAACACGTTTTCCGTTGCGGCTACCAGGCCGAACATGCTGCCCGCTTCATTTGGAAGCGGCCTGAACATGTAGGTGGCGAGCTGTTCGGGCAGGCTCATGCCGGCGATGTCCACGCTGGCCGTGCCGTCCAGGTTGCCCTGTTGGCGCTGCTCGATATAGTTCATGACGTCGGCGGCTGAAGCGTTTTCGCTGACGCCCGCGTACTTCAGCCCGAAAGGCACCATTGCGGATGCGGCGGCCAGTGCTGCCACGCCCATCACAATGCGCGCGCTCAGCGGCAGCCCGCGCTGAATGACTTGTGACCCGGCCAGCGCCATGACCATGAGGCCGGCCATATGGGGGCGTACCGCCAGCATGATAGGAATTGCCAGGATGAACAGGCCGGCCCGTTTGCGGAAATCCAGCGCCGCCCACATGCTGAGCGTGGCTGCCAGGAAAGCGGGTGCGTCCTTGCCGATGGCTGACGACCAGAAACTGACGGACGGCAACAGCACGACTGCCAGTGCCGTCAGGCGGATCAAGCGGGATTTGTCCGCGCTGACGCTGCGCAGGCTGGCATCGAAGGCAATCAGGCCGACGCTGCCGAAAAGGTTGTAGAACAAGAAACAGCCAAGATAAGACAGGCCTAGCACGTGTATGCAGAACCAGGTCAAGTACTCGATCGCGGCCGACCCTGCACTGAAACCGGCGGGACCCTGCAGCGCCGTCAGATAATACCCGCGCGCATCGCTGACATTGCTTTGCGTATAGACGAGATACACCATGCACAGGGCTGTGTGCCAGGCATAAAGGAACAGCGCCCGCCTGCGCGAACATTGGAAGCGGCGTGCGATGGCGAGCATGATCAGCAGCCCCGCGAGAAAGACGAGCGTGGCGGAAATAACATGCCAGGAGGTGGAAGCGAGCGTCATGGCGTGGTTCTCATGGGCGTACCGAGGCAGCCTGCGGGTTTTGTGCCAGCACTTCCTGCCAAAGGCTGTGGTAACGGGCCAGCATGCGCTGGATGTCAAAATTTGCCGCGATGCGCGCGCGGCATGCGATCCGCCTCACCCGCCATGTTTCGGGCTCGGCCAGTGCGGCAATCGCCGCCTGCATTGCATCGGCCAGGCTTGTGGCGTCGCGCCGTGGGGCAAGCCATCCGGTATCGCCGATGATCAGTGCCGCATCGCCCACGTCGGTGCTTACGCAAGGTGTGCCACAGGCCATGGCTTCTGCCAGTACGTTGGGGAAAGCCTCTCCACGGCTGGACAGTACATGGATGTCCAGGGCGTTCATGAGGTCGGGTACGTCGGACCGTGGGCCGAGCAGCATAAGGCGATCCGATATGCCTGCTGTGTCGGCCATGCGGGCGAGCGCAGCGTTGTTCGCTGTCATTTCCGCACCGGCGAGCAAACAGCTGAAATCTACCCCGCGCTCCCGCAACTGACCCAATGCGGCAAGCAGGTTGCCATGGTCTTTCTGCGGATCGAAGCGAGCCACCATGCCCAGTAACGGCCGGTCGGCGGGCAAGCTAAGCTCGGCGCGCAGGCGCGCGCCCGCTTCTGGGCAGGGTGCCAGAGTGTCCAGGACGTAGCCATTGGGGATGACGGAGATCCGGGTATCGGGATAGCCGATGCTTACGTGCAGCGCGCGCGCTTTTTCTGAGCAGCACGCGATGCGATCGGGCACGATGCGCGACAGTAGGCTGCACAGCCGGATAACGAGCAGCGAGCGCCGCGCATTGCTGTCTATGTCGAAGTTGGCGTGGCGGATACCCCATACAACAGCTGGCGCACTGGTCAGCCGCGCGGCTGTTCCGCCGATCAGATCGGCATGGTAGAGCCAGGTCTGCACCACGTCGGGTTTGACTCTGCGCAGTGTCCGCACCAAGCGCATCAGGCCATGCACAGTGAGGCGGCCGCGCGGCATGCCCAGGCAGGTCACGGGTATGCCGGCACGTTCGAGCCGTTCGCCGTATACGCCCATGTCCATCATGGAGATGACCTCGTGCTGGTACAGACCGGGGTCGTCCGACGAGCAGAGCCGGAACAGCGCGCCTTCCGCGCCGCCGTTATTCAGACCGGTGATGATGTGCAGCACCTTCATGACACCCTGGCCATCACATTGGATTCTTCGTTTTCCAGCCAAGCCTGGAACATCAGGATGCACCAGAGCCGGTTGGCATAGTCGCACTTGCCGCTCAGATGGGCTTCCCACGCGGCTTGCACGCTCTTGTAATCGAAATAGCCCTCTGCCAGCAGGCGATAGGGTGCAAGCAGAGATTGGGCCCAGTCGCGCAGCGGGCCGCGCAGCCACTGGGCCAGTGGTACTGAAAAACCCATCTTCGGACGGTCGATCAGTGTCGCAGGCACATAGCGCTGCAAGACTTGGCGCAGCATCCACTTTCCTTGGCCGCTATGAATCTTGTAGTGCAGCGGCATGCGCCAGGCCAGTTCCACCACCCGGTGATCGAGCATGGGTACACGCACTTCCAGACTGGCGGCCATGGAGGCCCGATCGACCTTTACCAGAATGTCATCGGTCATATAAGTCTGGGCGCTCATGGCCATCATCCAGTGCTCATAGCAGTCCACGTCGGGCCACGACTTAGGCGTGGCCAGCAAGCAAGGCGGTTCGGTAGCGCCTTGAACCAGGCGTTCGGGTTTGTTCCAGTGGCTGCTGAGCTGCAGGAAGAAATCCTGCGCGCTGTGCGCGGGCAGCAGGCTGGCCAGCTTGTGCATGCGCTCGCCGCTGACAGATCGCAGGCTGCCAGGCACCAAGGGGCGCAGTTGGCCAAGTGCGGTGTTCCACGCCGGAATGGACATGGCTGCCAGGCTGTTCGCTACAACTTGTCGCACGGGTGCTGGCAGACGGCTGATACGTCGCCACATGTCCGGCGCGTAGCGATAGGTGTCATACCCCCCGAAAAGCTCGTCACCGGCATCACCGCTGAGCGCGACAGTGACATGCTGGCGCGCCAATCTGCTCACGAGAATCGTTGGAATCTGCGAGCTGTCGGCAAACGGCTCGTCATAGATACCCGGCAGCTCTTGTACGATCGCCAGTGCGTCGCGCGGTTGGGCGACGATCTCCGTGTGATCGGTACCCAGGTGGGCCGCCACCGCGCGTGCATGTTCGGCCTCGTCGAACCGCTTGTCGTCGAAGCCGATGGTGAAGGTGCGCACAGCGTTATGGCTCTGCGCCTGCATGAGCGCTACGATGGTGCTGCTATCCACGCCGCCACTCAGGAAGGCCCCCAACGGCACATCGGATTCCATTTGCAGGGCTACGCTTTCGGCCAGCTGCTTCTCCAATGCCTGCACGGCCTCATCGGCCGAGCCCGTAAAGGGATCTGCCCTACCTGCCTGTATGGCATCGTTCAGTGTCCAGTATGGCTGCGGCTGGGTGTCGCGGGCGGCATCGGGATTCGACAACGACAGGCCCACGTAGTGACCGGGTCGCAGTTTCTGGATGCCTTCGTAGATAGAGTATGGCGTGGGGATGCTGGCATGGCGCATCAGCAGCGTGAGCGCAGCACGATCCACCTGGCCGGTGAAGCCTGGGGCGGCGCGCAGGGCCTTTAGCTCCGAACCAAATACAAACATGTCCTGGTTCCATCCCCAGTACAAGGGTTTTTCGCCCATGCGGTCGCGGGCCAGTGTGAGATGCAGCGTCAGACGGTCCCACAGACCCAACGCGAACATGCCCACCGTGGCCCGCAGTGTCGCTTCCACGCCCCATGCCGCAAAGCAGGCCAGCAGCGTCTCGGTGTCTGAATGTCCGCGCCAATGGGCGGGTGCGCCGCCTTCCTTCTCCAACTGAGCACGCAGCGTGCGGTGGTTGTAGATTTCGCCGTTAAAGACCAGGACATAGCGGCCGCAGGCAGATTGCATGGGCTGTCTGCCTGCGGCGCTCAAGTCGATGATCGACAGCCTCCGGTGCCCGAGCGCCAGACCGGCGCGATGGTCGACCCACGTATCCGCACCGTCAGGGCCGCGATGTGCGATCGCGTGTGCCATACGCGCTGCGGTATGTTGGAGCGTCGCGGTGTCGCGCGGTGCAAAGATGCCGGCAATGCCACACATAAGCAAGATTCCTTCTTTGTGGATCAGGCGAGTTCTTCGTACATCTTGGCCATCCGGGCGGACCATACGTCCAGGTTGAACCGGGTTTCTATGGTGTCTACAGCAGCGTGCGACATTGCACGCCATATGTCGTCGGGCATGCGGGCGGCCCGTATCACTGCGTCGCGGAATGCCGGCTCATCGCGGGCGCACACAATGCCGTTGACGCCATTGGTGACGAGCTTGTCGATGCCGGGAGATTCTGTGACGATGGGGACGACGCCGTGGGCCATGGCTTCGAGCAGGGCGTTGTTTCCGAATACAAGGCGTGCAGGAAGTACAAAGAAGCGAGCGCGCGGATACCAGGTCGCGGTGTCCACAAAACCATGCAGCGAGAGGTTGGCATCTTCGTATTGCCGTACTTCATTCTGCAGGGCGCGGTCGGTAGGAGTCAGGTAACCGTTGTCCTGCAGACCCAGCATTACAAATTTCTTGTCGGCAAGCGCCTCACTGCGTGCGGCGCGCGCCACCCAGTCGGGATGGCGCACGTGTACGAAGCGGTTGGCCCACAGGAAGTCCACGTTGCGCGCGGCTTCCGTGCTGGCGGGTGCCGGTATGCTGGCGGCATTAGGGATGAAATACAGCTTGCGGCTGCCCGCCTTGGCCAGCAACGGTAGCATGTACGGTTCCTTGTACCAGACAGCATTGGCAGCCTTGTAAGCGCGCCCGATCAGCAGTCGGGTACTGAAAGAATAGGTATCGATGGAGCCTATATCACCTCGTTCTACGACGATCCAGTCGGCCTTGTAGTAACGCAGCAGCGGTAGGTAGAACGCCGTGAACCGGCCGCCAGCATACAGTTCAACATGGTTGTAGGGGCCGTCCCGAAGCAATGCAGCGACTTCGCGTAGCCGTCGCACGGGATTGGCGCCGAGCAGCATGAGGCGGTGCTGGGAAGCATCCAGGCTGGCAAAGTGCCGTGCCGAGTCCCCCCGGACATCGCAGGTCGCAATCGTGAATGCGTAGCCTCTGCGGCCGAGCATTTCAATCTGCGGCACATTCTTGGCTGCGAAGGTGTCGATGCCCAGTATCAGGACCTTCTTCATGTATCCCCATCCCCTTGCGCCGCGCAGCCTTTCTCAGCGTAGCCGCTTGCAGCTTGCTCATCCGTGCCGCGCGGTTCGCAGGCGGCTTCTGTCCTACCTTGGCCTTTCCCGCAGCGCACGTTTGCTGCCTGTGGCACCGGCGGGGCTGACGTTCAATGCAGCAGGGCGGCGTAAAGCCTGCGCTTATCTTCTGTCTCGAACTCAGAGTTGTGCCACAGCAAGGTGAAGCAGCCAGCCACTGACCGGCAGGCGTCCTTGAGCTGTCGAAACTTTTCGTGTGCTGCGTCGCCGGTGCCCAGGCCCAGGTAGCGTGGCGCCATGATCGTGCATTCCATGGCGATGAGCGGACGGATGCGCAGATTCAACGCAGCCTGCTCCACCGGGTCGAAGGCAGGGTATTCAAAACATGTCCCACAGCGGAAACCGGGACGGTCGGCATAGCTGAGGGTGCTGTCATAGTGCATGCCCACACTCTCCCAGTTGCGCAGCGTGGTCGGGGTTTCCCAGCGCAAGATATGCATACGTCCGCCCCATTCGAGTTGAGAGATGCCTTCTTCAGCACATATTTGGCGCAGATACGACGCTTCGCGCGCAAAAGCGTGGGGGTCGCGATAGGTGTGGTAGCTGGGGTGCAGGCCGATCTCATGCCCGCGTGCATGGATGCGTCGAAGCAGGGCGCGGATAGCCGGATGCCCGAGTTCATATGTGGCATCCATGCCCGGGTTAGTGCGGCCGCAAATAAAATAGAACGCACTGGTCAGGCCGTGTCGGTCGGACAGGTCCATAATCCAGTCGAACGTATTGTTGGGATCGCCCGCCAGCAACTGATGGCGGGTGGCCATGCGGATAAAGGGAGCACGCAGCACTTCACGCATGCTTCGACCGTTGATGAGGTCGCTGAGCATCATGCGCATTAAGTGGGGAGGACCGCTGAAGCCGTAGCGGCTTGGCCAGTCGACATCGTGTGAGATGCGCATTGAGAAGGTTGACCGCTGGCGCGGAAACTGCGGCCACACGCGATTGATGGCTTGCCCAAGTATGGCTAACCATTCGTCCACCACCGGGCGCTCCAGGTAGCCGTGCCGCAGGGCGTGCGAGGCTGCGGCAGGGAACCGCTGGTGCTCGTCCCGTTCGGGGCGGCCCACTTCTTCCTGGCGGCTCAGCATCCAGTAAGTGAGGCCAAGGATGTCGTAGTTGACAGAGATGCCCTGTGCATCGGGCTGAAAAATCGGCGTATACAGGTTGGCGCCGCCTGGCGCGGGTAGCTTCCCGGGTAGCGCGGGCGCCCAGCCTTCGGCGGCCGCATCCCAGCGTGCACATGGCAAATCGGAATCGGCTCGGGTGAATGTGGAAGCGTCTGTCTGCAGCAGCAAGCGTCGATTGCTGCCGTGCAGGCCGAGGCGTACGCGCCGATCGTCCTCGACTGTCAGGGTGAGCGGCGCGCCAAAACGCTCGATCAACACAGCCTCCAGCCATTGCAGGGCAGCGGCGCTATAGCCGACATCGCTGCCACGGGCCGCTCCGGGTCCGCGCACGCCCATAAAAGCATTGCGCCGTGCGCCGCTGTTCGCTGCATCCGACCTCGTTCCCGAAGCCGCCATGCGCGCGGTTGTGACTATGCTTGTCATCGCGTCAGCCCTGTTGCTTGAGTGACTTCAGGAAACGCATGAATGCGTAGAGCCGCGAGGGACATTTCCAGACCGCGAAGTACGGCGTCTGCGTGCTGTTGAACTGGCGTACCGACGCCTCCACAGCAGGGTTCATGCTGCCCTCGAAATCGAAGCGGCGCGTGCGTCCGGACAAATACCGTATTACCTCGCGCACGAGCAGCGTTGCCGCGCCGCTGGTCTTGTATTGTTGGTCGAGTGTGTTGATCAACCCGTAGGCGCTGCTCTCATCCCAGACAATGAATAGTGCGGCGTGCATGCGATTATGGCTGTCGAACGCACCCAATGCACAGGAGGCCTGGCGGGCGTGGCCCTGTTCGTAGATGCGCAGGAAGACATCCCACGAATACAGGATCCGGGTATTGCGTTGACGCAGCGACATGACATGGTGGTCATAGAAAGTTCGCGCCGGAATGCCAAACTCTACACGCAGATTCTTCTCGGCCTTGCGCAGGTCTTGCCGCTTGCCGTGCTGAAACTGGGCACAGACGAAATCTGGATCGGAGATGTCATTCAGGATATAGGTATAGCGAGTCGTTTGCTGGTAGCCGGCCCAGTAGAAAGGCAGCCAATTGGTCTGGGAGTAATGCCAGCGCTGCTCAAAATAATCGTGTGCGGGCAACTGCTCCATCAGTGCGTTCATCAGTTTCTTTTGCTCGCTTAGGCGCTTCATGCCGCACGCCGGAAGGTGCCGGAACCACGGCCCCATGGTTTGCGTGAGCGGCGGATGCACGATGAGCCGCATCCCCAGATGGCGTTTCATGTAATAAGGCATGGCCGCAACGATCTCACCTTCGTCCCACACGACGCTGACATCCCAATTGTCCGGCCCCGCCGCCGCATCCAGCCACCAGCCGCGGCTGAAGAGAGGTATCGACGGCTCGATTTCGCACAGCGCCTGATAGGCTTCCTTGCCGCTGATAGCGGTGCGAACCGTGGAGGCAGGCGGGTTATTCGGCGTGGTGGTCGCCCGGGGCGTCCGCGCGTCGGGCGCCTGGACTCGGCGCCTATCGGTCTTGCGCAGCACGGAGGTACCGAGTGAAACGAGGTTTGTCATGCGGAGAGTCTCGTTGATTCAATATGCTCGTCGGAGCAGATAAAGGAAGCGCGCCGCTACGAAGAGCAGGCTGACTGCAAGCGCCGGCAGCCATAGGTCATACGGCTCGGTGAAGAAGGTTTTTGCGGTGATGAGCGGTGTCATGCAGAGCGCCCCCCAGATCAGGGCGCTCAAAGAGGGCCTCAGTAATGCGGAGGGCGAGTTGCCCACGCGGAGAGTGATCCATATCAGGTAGCCGACCCAGCAAAGCATGCTGCCGATCGAGAACAGCGCCACAGTCAATACGAGATCGCCCAAGAGGCCGCCGGCAAGGATGGCGGTGACGCGCACCGCGAAGACAATCATATAGAACACCAGACCTTCCCGTTGCACTTCGAGTACCGGGATTAGGGTGCTGAGCGGGGAGGCTATGAACCGCACATACAGCCAAGGCGCCATCCACTGCACCAATACACCCGCTTCACGCCATGCTTTGCCGAACACGAAGGCAAAGAGATCCGGTGCGGTGAAAACCAGCACCATGACGATGGGCATGGCGATCTGCGCTAGTTTCTCGTAGACCGTACGAACCAGCGCCCCTAGTCGGGCATCGCGGTGCGCCTGGGAGGCATTGACCAGCAGCACTTGAGCGATCGCACTGCCCAGCACGGTCATTGGCAGCCCCAGCACGCGATTGGCCAACGCATACAGACCTGCTGCGCCAGCACCGAACAGATAGGCGAGCAGGATTGTTGGGAGTTCGCGTCCCGCGGCATCCATCAGATTCGACCAAGTTGAGAACATCGGGAAATTGCGATAGCGCATCGCTGCCAAACGCATACCCGTCCAGCTTACGTGCTGAAACACCCCGCTGGCTGCGGCACTGCGCCCCAAGGCAATGCAACCCGCGCCTTGGCCCAGGGCATGTCCAAGCAGCAGCGCCAGCGGACCCAGGGACACACCACCCAGCTGCATTGCCAGGGTGGCTCCAGTCTGTTTGAAGCGAGTACGAGCAACCAGCCCGTATGACTTGCGGCGCAGCGCCCAGAATCCCAACACTTGGCTCAGGCTGCCCAGCAGCAGGCCAAGTGGCAGGACCCACATGTAGGGGGTGAGCGCCTCGCCGTCCATGATCCACGCCAGCCTGTCTCCCCAAGCGTGGATCACCACCGCGCTCAAAGCCGTCATGCCCACTGCAACCAACATGCTGAGTACGGCGATGTTTGCGCCGTCTTCTTCCGCTGCCGGCAGGGGAATCGCCTCGTCGTAACACAGGGTGCATACACTCAAGAGCATTATCAGCATGGCGGTGTAGATGGCCAACAGCCCGAACTCGTCCGGCGTATACAGACGCGTGAGCAGAGGCGCGGCGATGATCAGCAGCAGCTGTGAACCTGCCGTGCCTCCGACCAGTAGCGCCACACCCCGCGCAAACGGATTGTTCGGCAGCCGCAGAAGACTCCACGGCATGGGTCTCTGAGTCATGCAACGATCTCTTGCAGAAGGTCGGCAATGCGTTGCTGTGTTTCTTCATTCAAGTAAGGGTGCATGGGCAGGCTCAGTACTTCCCGCGCTGCGGCATTGCCGCGTGGAAGGTGTGCATGGGGATTTTCCACGGCTGGCTGCTTATTCAACGGCACTGGATAGTGGATAGCGGTAGGGATGCCCGCTTCGCGCAGTTTCTCCTGCACCGTTTCACGATCCGCCACGCGCACTGTGTACTGGGCGTACACGCTGACATTGTGCGCCTCTATGCGCGGAGGGATTGCCGCGCCCGAGCCAGTCAGCATGCGCTGATAGCCTTGGGCCACGTGTTGACGTTGCGCGATCTCGTCGGGAAATATCTCCAGCTTGGCCAGCAGGACGGCGGCCTGCAGCGTGTCCAGGCGGCTGTTTACGCCTACGCGCACATGATGATAGCGTCGGCTCTGGCCATGGCGGGCGATCTGACGCATGGCCAGCGCCAGATCGTCATCGTTGGTGAACATAGCGCCGCCGTCGCCGTAGCAGCCCAGTGGTTTGCTCGGGAAGAAGCTGGTGCAGGCAATGGTGCTCAGATTGCACGACATGCCATTCTTATAGCGGGCTCCGAAACTTTGCGCGGCGTCTTCGATGACAGGCAGCCGATGGCGTGCGGCCACGGCGTTAATCGCGTCCATATCGGCGCACTGGCCATACAGCGACACGGGGATAATAGCTCGCGTGCGCGGCGTGATGGCTGCTTCGAGCAGGCGCGGGTTGAGTGTATAGGTGTGCGGATCGATGTCGACATACACGGGTTTCGCACCCAGCAGCGCAATGGTCTCGGCGGTGGCGATATAGCTGAAGCCAGGCGTGATCACCTCGTCGCCGGGGTGTATTCCCAGTGCCATCTGTGCGATCTGCAGAGCATCGGTGCCATTGGCGCAGGTGATGCAGTGTTTCGCACCGACGAAATTCGCCAGTTTGTCTTCCAGTTCGTCCACCTCGGGGCCCAGTATGTATTGGCCGTGAGCCAGCACGCGCGAAATGCGGATGTCGATCTGGACGCGGATCCTGCGCTGCTGCGTCTGCAAGTCTATGAATTCGATCATGGCTGCACCGTGGCGGTTGTCTCTATTTTTGTGAGTGTCTGTCCATCCAGGACATAGTGGTCGCCGGTGTGGGGACACAAAGCCTGCGCATGGCCCGTGGGCGGCAGGGGTAGGCGTTCTCCGTATTCGCTCATCCAGCCCACCTGGCGGGCGGGCACACCCACCACCAGCGCGTAAGCAGGTACGTCCGCATTGACGACCGCGCCAGCGCCTACGAAGGCGTACTCGCCTATCGTTACGCCGCACACAATGGTGCAGTTCGCGCCCAGCGTCGCGCCTCGCTTGACGTGTGTGGGGCGGTATTCGTGCCTGCGCACCACATGCGCTCGCGGGTTGTAGACGTTGGTAAACACCATGCTGGGCCCGCAGAATACGTCTTGCTCCAGAATGACGTCGTCATATATCGACACGTTGTTCTGGATCTTGCAGCCGTCGCCGATACGCGCGCTGCTGCCCACGTATACGTTCTGCCCCAGCGACACCGCCTGACCTATATGGGCGCCTGCGCTTACATGCACAAAGTGCCAGATGCGCGAACCCTCGCCGATCACCGCGCCTTCGTCGACGATGGCCGATTCATGCTGGAAGTAGTTCATGTTTCAGGAACGGGTGGTAGTCGCCCTGCAGGGATGCCAGCGGGGCTGTGCGGATATGGGAGACGGTGTCGATGGCACAGCGGTTGTCATCCAGGCCAAAGCCACGTCCTGCGAGGATCTGCTCATAGCTGCGGATATGCAGATCGGTAAAACCTTCGGAGAATTCAATCTCTTCGCCGTCCACCGTAATAGAGCGATAGGTGCGCTGGCCGGCCTGCCGCAACCGCTCGGGCACATTGTCGATATCGACAGACAGGAACCAACGCACGCGCGCGCGCTCATATTCAAGGAAGCCAGCAGCTTTAGTGGGCGAGTTGTAGTGCACAACGTTCTGCCGCAGGGCGCCAAACACGAAATGCAGCATGTCGAAAAAGTGCACGCCAATGTTGGTGGCGATACCGCCGGATTTGCGCAGGTCTCCCTTCCACGAACGCAGGTACCAGTGCCCGCGCGAAGTCACATAAGTCAGGTCCACATCGTATTTTGTATCTCGGCGCTTGCTTGCCACGCGGTCGCGCAGGGCGAGGATGGCCGGGTGCAGCCGTAGTTGCAGGATGGTATTGATGCGCCGTCCAGTGTCGCTCTCGATCTCTTTCAGGCCGTCGATATTCCATGGGTTCAGCACCAGCGGTTTCTCGCAGATCGCATCGGCGCCTGAACGCAGGGCGAAGCGCATGTGCGAATCATGCAGATAGTTGGGCGAGCAGATCGATATGAAGTCGATGGCATGTTCATCGTGCGCACGACGCAACTTGTCGATATGTCGGTCGAAGCGTTCAAACTCGGTGAAGAAGTCTGCATCCGGAAAGTGGCTGTCGATGATGCCGACGGAGTCATTGGGGTCGAGCGCGGCTACCAGGGAATTCCCGGTGGCTTTGATGGCCTGCATGTGGCGAGGCGCGATATAGCCAGCGGCGCCGATGAGTGCAAAATTTTTCATAGAGAAGGATTTCCGTGGGATGGCTCGTCAGGGGCGGTGAGTGGTGTAGTGCAGTCTGTCCTGGCTATAGCCGCTGCCGTAGCGGCTGCTGAAGCGATGGTTGGCCGGGTTGAAGTCATTCAGGATGACGCCGTTGACATGTGAGCCCACTTGGCGCAGACGCTTGGCGGATTCGCCGAGGTCTTCAAGCGTGGTCTGGTCAGCGCGCGCGAGCATAAAGAGCGTGCCAGCCAAGGGAGCCAGTGCAAGCGCATCCGACACTGGAAGCAGCGGCGCCGTATCGAACACCACTACGTCATAGTGGCTCGCCAGTGTTTTAATCAGCTTGGCGGTGCGTTCGGAGAGCAAGATCTCAGCGGGGTTCACCGGTAGTCGTCCGGTTGTGATCAGGTCGACGTTGGGCAGGACCGATGCGTGCAGGCAGGTGTCCAGGGCCTCGCCGCGCAGTATGTCCACCAAGCCCAGTTCGCGCTTCAGGCCGAAATGTGTATGCAGGGCGCCGCCACGCAGATCCGTATCGATCAGCAACACCTTTTTATCGGCCGCGCCGAGGACGGCGGCAAGATTCAGGCTGGTAAATGTTTTGCCCACATCCGCGGTTGGGCCGGCAATCATGACGATGTTGTTGGGTGCGGCCTCGAGGATGGTGTGCAGTGAAGTGCGCAGGCTGCGCAGACTTTCCACGGCGGGGTCGTCGGGCGCCACGCGCGCAAGCACGCGGGGTTCTCCGTGGCGCCGGACGGGCCGGCGCAGTTGGCGGTTGGCGCGCGGCTGCATTTTTGGCACGGTAGCGTACACATGCATGCCCGTACGCATTTCGATATCCCCAGCCCCACGTACGCCGCTGCCCAGCATGCCGCGCAGCAGCGCCAGTGCAATACCGGCGAAAAGCCCTGCTACACCTGCTATGGCCAGGGCCAGCGGCGGATCTGGTCTGACAGGATTCTCGGGGATGATGGCGGGATCGACCACGCGCACGTTGCCGACCTTGCCTTCCTTGATCAGGCGAAGTTGCTGCGTGCTGTTGAGCAGCGTGGCATACAGTTCGCTGGTCACGCGCGAATCGCGCTGCAGGTTCAACAACTGCTGCTCCAGCTCGGGCAAGCCGCGGATATGTTGATTGAGTTCGGCAACTCGGCCTTCGGCGGCGTTGATCTGTGCCGCCAGTGCCCGCATGGTAGGGTGATCCGGTCCGAATTGTGTGCTGTTTTGCCTGCGGCTCTGCTGCAGTTCGAACAATTGCGTCTGTAGCGTGACCAGGGCGTTCAGGGACAGCGAGCCTTCGGTGCCCAGGTCAAATGTGCCGTGCTTGTCGCGGAACGCGGTGTAGCGACTGTCCGCATCGTCCATCTGATTGCGTAGCTGCGGCAGGAAGGAGTCCAGGAAGGAAAGGGATTTCTCTGCCTCGGCGGCTTTGCGCCGGGTATTCTGCTCCACATACATGTCGCCCACTGTATTGAGAATGGTAGCGACACGCGCAGGGTCGCTCCCTTGCAGCGATACCGCCAGCACGCCGGACGGCTTGTTCTTCTCTTGGATGGTCAGTTCTTTCTGGAGCGCCTCCACAACGTGTTGTTGCGAATGACGAACCAGGCGAAACTCGGTTCCGGGCGCTGCGGAGAGTGTGGCCAAATCCAGTGAGCCTGGCCCGGCCGAGGTATTGAACTGCAGAGGTTTTCCCACTGCGCCTTGCGCCAGCGTGACGCCGTCCTGGTCGTGCAGCGCGTAGCCAGTGGCTGTTGCCACCACCGTCATGGGTTTGTTGTAAAGCGCTTCGGGAAGCTCGAACTGGCGCACCTGTATATGGGCCGGCCCCCAGGCGTAATGAGACAGCCACGGCAGGCTGGCGTAGGGCAGGCCGGGTGCATGCTGGGCAAACCAGCGGCCGACCAATGGAAAGTACTTAGGTTCGGCCGTCACATGGAGCCCTAAGTGGTCGCTGGCGCGGCCCACCACCAGGCGCGATTTGAGAATCTCCATCTCGGCGGTGGCGGGCGACTGGATGTTGAACGCGGTCGCAAGCGCCCCCATCACATTGTTGTCGCCCTGATCTTTGTTCTGCTCGACCTGTATCAGGAGATCCGCCTGGTATACGGGTTTGCTGAGTACGACGTAGCCAGCGCCGGTCAGCAACGCGATGAGGATGCTGGCGGCGATGAGCCCGCGAGAATTGAACAAGGTGTCGAGAACGCCAAGCACATCGACGTCATCCTTGCTGTCCGCCGTTGCGACCGCGACTAACTGCTGCGGATCGGCAGGGGTCAGTGGGTAGGCTTGCATGGTAGGCCTCATCGAGTCATGTCGCGGGTGGCGGCGACTGCGCCGTAGCTTGGAAGAATGTTGCTGATCACACGCTGCCACCGGACCACCGGCGCCGGGTCGACAAAGACCATGTCCCGACCCCGCAGCTGGAAGTCTGACGCCAGCACCATGGCAGTCGGTTTGCTGGCATCCAGGTGGTAGATCTGTGCATTACCGTCTTCGCCTTTGCGGATCACATACACCTGGCGGGGATTGCCCGACAGCGGATTGACGCCGCCGGCTTCACCCAGGGCCTGCGCCAGAGTCAGCCGTCCGTCATGCATGGGCTGTGCGCGTGGTACGTAGACGTCGCCCAGCACGAAAACCTTGTTTTCCTGCTGGTTGATGACCTGGAGCAGGTCACCATTGCGCAGCATGATCCGTGAAGGATTGACGCCCGCGTCGGCCAACCGCATCAGATTGATGACGGTGCGCTTCCCATCGCGCGTCAGGACCACGGAAGACCGGTCTGCTTCCTCTGTGAAACCACCTGCGCGACTGATGGCTTCGGGCAGTGTCATGGGCACGTCATTGATGGTCTGCAGGCCGGGGGTGCGCACCTCCCCGTCGACATACACGCGCCCGTTGCGGTACGCCTGTATGCGCACCGTGATCTGGGGCTCGCTGATGTGGCCGACCAGGCGGCGCACGAGCATTGCGCGGATCTGGTATTCGTTCATCCCGGACACGCGGACAGGGCCCAGGAACGGGAACTGGATCATGCCGTCGGGGCTCACGTTGTAGCCATTGCCAACGTCGGGCGCGCCCGGCACTGCCGTGGTAGACGCTGTGCCCGCTCCGCTGAGCGCGAGCTCTGGATGGTTCCAGACGACGATGTTGAGGATGTCTCCAGGGCCCACGAGATAGCGCTCGGGGGGGGTGAACAGTTGCTCGACATCCGGCGCAACGTTCGTCCGTGCGGCATTGGCTTCGCGTGCCAGCAAGTCCGTGGAGATGGGAATAAGCGCGCCCGGAGGTGCGCCAGGCTCATTCAGTTCTTGTTCGACCTTCTTCGGGTCGCCCATATAGACGCCGGGAGAAATGCTGCAGGCAGCCAGAAACAAGGGGAGGGCGGCCAGCGACAATGACGCGGCGGTCCGCTTCGCCAGATGCAGGCGGCGGAAAGCAGGGTGCGTGGTATTCATAGTGGCGAGTTTCCGGGTGCGGGATTCCAGTGTTGAGGGTCTCCCCAGGCGGCGCGTCCGGTGGCATCCCATCACCGCGCATGGCCCGAAACCGGGCAGGCTACCGCAGTGTCCGGTTGCGGAACCGGGCACGTTGCGGCGCGTTGCCTGGGGAGGAGGCGCTGTCCGCGTCGTTGACGACGCTGTTTTCCGATTCGCCCCCAGGCCTCATTCCGGATGTTTCCGGTATTATTTTTGGGGCGCCGGCCACCTCACTGTCCGTGAGGCGATCTTTGCAATCAATGCTTGTCGGGACCTTGCCGCCTTCAGGCGACCTGCACCATATGTGGGCTGAGCTTCACACGGGTCTGTCGACCCAATAGCGACATCAGGACAATCACGCGTTGCGCCGAAGAAACCTGCACCAGGCCCTCCAGCCCTTCCAAGCCTGCGGCGTCGTAATGGCTGATGCGCACCCGGGTGCCCGGAGCTGGCAGGTGTGCCGAATTCGGAAGCGTTTTGAGCTGGGTTTCGCGTGCGCGGATCGCATCGATCAGTACCGACTGAACCTGTGCGTAATTGCCGCCAAAGCTCAGGATGGACAGCACGCCCCGGGTGGAATGCACGGGGCGGATGGATTGTCGGGGCGACGCGGGCCTGAAGAACAGGTAACGCGAGAACATCGGTTCATACGCATGTGTGGCGGGCGCGATACCTCGGCGCGGTATCATCGGATACAGCGGCAGATAGGCCTCATAGCCTTGGCGTTCAAGGTTTGCCAGCGCTACCGATTCTTGACGGGCGTGGGTGTATGCAACAAACCAGTCTCCGGGCGTGGTAGTCGGCAGATCCACTGACCTGTTCTGCGGCGTCTGTGCGGCAGCTTGCCCGATCAATGTCAAATTTCGCATGGATCCCCTCCGTCCCTTCCGCTTCGCCCATCGGTTCATCGTGTCGAACGACTGATCTGGCGAGGGATAACAGTTGTTTTCAAGATGTGTAATTGATAACCGGGACGGGCCTGGCTCTGCCATCAGCCAAAGTGCATAAACCGCAATGCTTACCGTATTTACGCTTACGCCATTCTCTGGAGGCGGGTTATGGGCACGTGATGGGAAATTGCCAGGCGGATTCATACCTGGCGGGTGGACAGCCACGTGCACACCGAAACTGGATTAATCCGAACAGCCAATGAAGGTGGATGCCAACCCGCGGTTTGTTATGCCCGTCGCATGGGCGATAGGCGAGCGGCCAGCGTGAAACGGGTTGCTACAAGAGATGAAATAAAAACGGCGCCCGACCGGGGAAGGTCGGGCGCCGTCCGGGTCAGGGCGGACCAGCGGGCACCAATGCAGATTCCGCGTGTGTTTGCGGAAAGCGGAACCGGCGTTCAGGGCGCCATAGCGGGTTCCGCGCCGCACGGCGCCGCTACCTTGACCGGCCAGCAGCAGGTGGCAAACGCTGTCTCGATCTGCTCGGCATAAGGTGCCAGATTGAACTTATTCTCAGCGACCCAGCGGTCATCGTAATACGTGTCCAGATACCGGTCTCCGTCATCGCAGGCGAGCAAAACGATGGAGCCTTCTCTTTTCTCGTGCTTCATTTCGCATGTCAGTTGCAGGGCGCCGTAGAAACCGGTGCCTGTGGAGCCGCCATAGCGACGCCCAAGCAGCCTGTGGAGAAACCGTATTGCGGCCAGTGAAGCCGCATCAGGCACCTGGATCATGTGGTCAATTACGCTGCGGATGAAGGACGGTTCTACACGAGGGCGGCCGATACCTTCTATCCTGGAGCCTGCGGCGCTTGTAACATCCGCGTCCCCACACGCGAAGTACGTCTGGAAGACCGAGTTTTCCGGATCTACGACGCACAGGCGGGTTGTCAGCTTGCGGTAGCGGATATAGCGTCCGATGGTCGCCGATGTACCTCCTGTGCCGGCGCCCACGACGATCCAATCCGGTATTGCATGTTCTTCTTCCTGCATCTGGTCGTAGATGGATTCCGCGATATTGTTGTTGCCGCGCCAGTCGGTCGCGCGTTCGGCATACGTGAACTGATCCATATAATGCCCGCCGCACGCATCGGCCAGTCGCTGCGCTTCGGCGTACACGTCGCCCGGCCGGTCGACAAAATGGCAGCGGCCGCCGTAGAACGCGATCTGCTCCACTTTCGCCCGGGCGGTGGATCGCGGCATGACGGCGACGAAAGGCAGGCCCAGCATCCGCGCGAAATAAGCCTCCGAGACCGCTGTGCTGCCCGATGACGCTTCGATGATTGTCGTGTCTTCGTTCACCCAGCCATTGCACAGCGCATAGAGGAACAGCGAGCGCGCAAGACGGTGCTTCAGGCTTCCGGTTGGATGTGTCGATTCATCCTTGATGTACAGCTTGATGCCAGGCGCGTCCGGAAGCGGCAAGGGAAGCAGATGGGTATCGGCGGATCGTCTGTAGTCGCGCTCGATAATCTCGATGGCATTGATGGTCCAGTTGCTGCGTTTTGTCATGGCGGTCTCCGTTGGCAGACAGGCGCGGCCGCCTGTGTCGGGCCGCGCTCGATATGGCCGGGAGTGTGCCAGCGGGGCGCGGGTAGCGACAGCGGTATTTCACAAAACGCGTCTTCGTATTTGGCGAATCGTCCTAGCCGTCCATGGGGTGATCGCCCTGCTTGCGCAAGTGCTCGATGAGCCTTGCCACATAGGGCAGGCGTGCCTCTCCGTCGTTGCGCACGCATACGCGAAGCGAGCGCCGGGCCCATGATTCATCCAGAGGCAGGATGCGCACGTTGTCGCAGTTGGCGCTTTGAAGTGCCGAAAACGGCACGATGCTCAGGCCGGCACCTGCGCCAACCATGGCTACCACGGAACTGAAGCTGCTGACCTGTATGCGGATATCCAGTGCATGCCCGAGCGATGCGGCCCGGCGCGTTAGAAATGTGTAGATGGCACTGCCGGCTTGCAGGGTGACGATTGGGTGTTCAAGACATTGAAGGAATGTCACCTGCTCATGCGAAGCCATAGCGTGATCGGCGGCAACCGCTACCATCAGGTGGTCTTCGTGATAGGGGTAAAACGTCAGGCCAGGATGATCCCCCGCCCAGGTGACCACACCGACGTCCGCACTTCCTTCGGCCAGCGCTTCAATAATCTGGTGGCTTACCCTTTCGTGCATCACGATGCGCACTTCGGGTTGTTCGCGCAGAAACCGTTGCAGGTCGCTGGGTAGAAAGGACGCAACTGCGCTGCTGTTTGCCAGCAGCCGAACCTGTGCCTTGACGCCGTGCGCATAAGGCGCCAGCTCGGCATGCATTTCTTCGAGCGCCGTCAGGCAGCCGCGCACGTGTTTGACGATGACTTTACCGGCCGGTGTGAGTGCGACGCCTCGGGCCTGGCGCAGCAGAAGCTGGGCGCCCAACGACTCCTCGAGCCGTTTGATTCGCATGCTCGCCGATGAGGGCGCCAGGAAACAGGCCGCCGCGCCGCCGGTGACACTGCCGCTGTCGGCAATGGCGACGAGAAGCTTGAGATCGGTGAGACTGTAGTGCATGTGGGTTCGCGTTATACGAAAGCTGGTTTCTGAAAAGCCCGTTTGTAGCGGGGGAGCGAATGTCACAGAATTGAAACTATACCGCCAACATACGGTAACAGCCGGGCAAGGCCGCCGGGCTTTCTTACCGCAGACTCAGCAGGGGGAATAGCACATGAAATCCATGGATCATTGGGGCCGCATACAGGCCGCAATCAATGGCGACGAGGTAGATCATCCGCCCATCGCATTCTGGAAGCACTTTCCGGAAGACGATATGCATGTCATGAAATTGGTGCGGCATACCGTGGAGTGGCAGCGCAAATGGGCGTTTGATCTGGTTAAGTTCATGCCGCCAGGAACGTTCAGCGCGGAAGCTTGGGGGGCGGTGTCTGCGTTCGAATCGGCGCAAAATGGCGCCCGCGTCATTATCGAGCCTGCCGTGCGTCAGTATGCCGACTGGGCGCAGATCAAGCCGGTTTCGGCCACGCGTGGCGCATTCGGGCGCCAGAATGAGGCGCTGGCCTATGCCGCGCGCTTTCTGCGGGGAAGCGTGCCTATCCTCCAAACCGTATTCAGCCCTCTGGCTACCGCGCGGAAGATGTCGTCGGACAGGCTGTACGCCGACCTGCGATGCGCCCCCGATGCGGTGGAGCAGGCACTGGAGGCCATTACCGAAACCACCATCGAGTTTGCACTCGCCGCGCTTGATGCCGGCGCGCATGGTGTGTTCTTTGCAACGCAACAAGCGTCAAGCCGGATACTGACTGAAGCGGAATATGAGCGCTTCGGGAAGAAATACGACCTGATGGTGCTGGATGCGATACGGGACAAAACACGCTTCAATATGCTCCACGCCCACGGCGAGGACATCATGGTGCCGCTGCTGTCAGCATATCCGGTGCACATGGTCAATTGGCACGACCGGTTGACCTATCCTTCGCTCGCACAGGCTGTGGCCACACTACCCGGCCTGCTGGTAGGCGGCGTTGATGAATCGCGTACACTCCTGTACGGATCGGATGAAGACATCGCACTCGAGATCCGGGATGCGCTTGAACAGACCGGCGGCAGGCGCCTTATGCTGGCGCCCGGCTGCGTCCTGCACACGGCAACGCCTGATCGCGCCATTGCCGCAGCGATCGCTGCCGTGCGCAGCCCCGAGCACCAAGCATTGTGCGCGTGACCATGCTGTAGCGCAGCAGTTGCGTTACGCGAGTCGTATACGAAAACATACAAGGAGACACTATGCGTTCACGCATCCTCAAAACCCTGTTCAGCCTGTCCCTGGCGTCGTCTTGCCTGGTGTCGGCCAATGCATTGGCTGCATGGCCGGAGGCAGATAAGCCCATCCACCTTATTGTGCCTGCGCCAGGCGGCGCCGGCACAGCCGATACCATCGCGCGGCTGCTTGCCGACAAGCTAGGTGGCAAGCTGGGGGCGAATGTCATTGTCGAAAACCGGGGTGGCGCCAATGGCAATATCGGCGCAGCCATGGCCGCCAAAGCCAAGCCCGACGGATACAGCATTCTGTTTTCGTGGGCAGGCACCTTGGCGGTGAGCCCGCATATCTATAAAGAGCCTGGATTCAATCCGACCAAGGATTTCGAGCCCATTGGGCTGGTCGCCGAGGTGCCTAACATCCTCGTGGTGAACAACACACTGCCCGTCAAGACATTGGGGGAGTTCATCGATTACGCGAAGAAAAACCCCAACGAGCTGAACTTTGGTTCGAGCGGCGTTGGCAGCTCCATGCACATCGCGGGCGAGTTTTTCATGCGTGAAACCGGCACGAAGCTGATGCATGTGCCCTATTCCGCGCCGGGGCAGGCCACCACCAACCTCATCGCCAATGATATCCAGGCGATGTTCCAGTTGGTGCCGGGCATCATCGGCCAGATCAAGAGTCAGCAGGTACGCCCGTTGGCCCTGTTGGCCAAGCAGCCGTCGCCCAGTCTGCCCGGTGTGCCAACAACAGCATCGTTGGGCCATCCTGAGTTATTGTCCTCCACCTGGTTTGCCCTCCTGGCACCGCGCTCGACGCCCGCATCCATCACCGATCGGGTAAACGGCGCCTTGAACGAAATCCTGAAAGATCCCGCCGTCATCGACAAGCTCGGCGCCATGGGCGCCACGACAATCGGCGGCACCCGTCAGGAACTCGCAGCCTATATGGGTGACGAACTGAAGAAGTGGGGCACTGTGCTAAACACTGCGGGAATCACGGCCAAGTAAGGGCTCTACATCATGAACGGGGGACAAGCGGTATTCATTAGACTTGTTTTTGCGAAGAACATTTCTAATGGAAGCAA
>NZ_JAJJOZ010000011.1:0-133097 GCF_021653995.1 Paracandidimonas lactea | reverse complement strand
CAGGGCAAGCGCAACAACGGCGAAGCGGAGACAGCAGACAAAGAGAAGATCGATCAAGCCCCGGCAGGACAGAGAAAACCGGGAAGCGAGACGGACAAAGAGAAAAGCGAAGGACAAAGGAAGGGAAAAAAGGGAAGAAAGGGAAAAAAGGGAAGAAAGGGAAGAAAGGGAAGAAAGGGAAGAAAGGGAAGAAAGGGAAGAAAGGGAAGAAAGGGAAGAAAGGAAAGAAAGGGAAGAAAGGGAAGAAAGGAAAGAAAGGGAAGAAAGGGAAGAAAGGAAAGAAAGGGAAGAAAGGAAAGAAAGGAAGAAAGAAAGAAAGAAAGAAGGAAGGAAGGAAGGCACACAAAGTGCGCAGATACCCCCAGGCCAGCCCACCTCGTCAGGCGCTGGCGCCGCGCGCGGGACGGGGCGGTTAGCGCAGGTGCCGCGCAGGCGCCCTGGGACGAGGAGGCAAGCACGGCACTGCTTGAGGGCGGCGCCTTCGAGCGTCCGGGGGACGCTCGATCGCCCGAGTTTGCCGTGCGCCTCGGCGCTGGGCGCCTGCGCGGGAAGCCCGAAGGGCCACCGCAGCGGGCCCCGACCCGCATGCGGCGCCAGCGCCGGGTTAAGCACCCAAATCAAGGCAAGCCCGAACGCCCACCCACTACTTAACCTGCCAGATCGCAGCGTATGGTGATAGGGTGCGCGCGCAGCACGGACATTACCTTGTCGTCCACCACACCCTCCACATCCGAAATCACATACCCGACCTGCCCCCGCGTCTGCAGCTGCTGGCTCACGATATTGAGCCCCTGCTCGGCCATCAGGTTGCTAAGCGTGCCCATCGCGCCCGGCAGATTACGGTGAACATGGAGAATGCGGGCCGAGCCCAGCGGCTCCTGGTAGGATATCTCGGGAAAATTGACCGCGCCCTTCGTGGTGCCGCTGCGAATATAGCGCACCAGCTTTTCGGCAACCTCGCGGCCAATGTTCTCTTGCGACTCCTGCGTGCTGCCGCCAATATGGGGCGTGAGAATCACATTACGCATACCAATCAGCGGGCTCGCCAGCGGTTCATTGCGGCTCTTGGGCTCCACCGGGAAGACATCAATGGCCGCGCCTGAAATATGGCCGCTCTTGAGCGCCCCATGCAGAGCATCGATATCGACCACTGTGCCGCGCGACGCATTGATGAGGATAGCGCCCTTCTTCATGTGCCGCAGCGTCTTGGCATTGATGATGTTTTCGGTGGATTTTCCGCCGGGCACATGCAGCGTAACAACATCCGCCTGGCTGAGCAGCTTGTCCAGCGACGTGGTGGCACGAGCGTTACCCAGGGGCAGTTTGGCTTCAACGTCGTGAAAAATAACCCGCATGCCTGCCGCCTCGGCCAGCGTACCGACCTGCGAACCAATATTGCCGTAGCCGATGATGCCCAGCGTCTTGCCGCGCGCCTCGTAAGCGCCGTCGGCCGTCTTGTCCCAGAAGCCATTATGGACGCGGTCGCTCTTTTCGGGGATTCGGCGCAGCAACAAAATGGCCTCGCCCAGCACCATCTCGGCCACCGAGCGTGTATTGGAAAAGGGTGCGTTGAATATCGGGACGCCTCGCAACATTGCCGTATCGAGATCAACCTGATTGGTGCCTATGCAAAAACACCCCACCACTCGTACATCGGATGCCTCGGCAAGAATATCGGCGTCGAGGTGCGTGCGGGAACGGATGCCTAGCACGGCGGCACCTCGTACGGCGGCCCGCAACTCATCGGGTGGCAGCGCCGATGCATGCATCACGATATCGTCAAAACCGGCGGCCTCGAATACTTCTTTGGCACTGGGGTGAATATTCTCGAAAAGGACAATGCGCGTCATTAGCAATCCAGCAATCAACAGTAAACATTTATTGTGGACTATTTTAGGACTAAATGCCGGTGAGGCCATGGTCTTTTCAGGGATAAGCGCAGCGCTAAAATCAAACCCAGATACCTCTGGCCAGCCGATTCGAGATGCCTATGCATATGCCTTCCCTACCCGCGCTGCCCGGCTTTCGGCCCCGAATAAGGGCCGGGATAGCCGAGTTCCCCGTTCATCATATGCGGGGCGGCACCTCAACCGGCCTGGTGCTATGGACGCCATTTGTTCCCGCCGATACAGCGCTGCGCGAAGAGTTATTGCGGCATCTCATGGGTGTGCCCCAAACGGGCCAGTACAAGGGAAACCGGCAAATTACCGGGCTCGGACGCGGGCCCGCCACCAGCAACAAAGTTTTTCTGGCGGATATCGAGCACGTGCCCGACGGCCCGCAACTTGTCAGCACGCTGGCCCAGTTGACAAGCGATCACGCCGATATCGACTGGCGCGTGAACTGCGGCAACATGTCGGCCGCACTCCCACTCTGGGCGATCGATGCGGGCCTCGCACAGGGCGGCGAGTTGAAGATCCGCAACACCAACACCGGCATTGTGACCACGGCGCGCATGAAGCGGCAGGCCGATGGGCACTACGAAATGGCAGAAATACCTGGCGTAGACGGCGCCTACCCGGCTGTTGATTTGTTTTTGCACCGGCCGGTCGGCGCCAAGACAGGCAAGCTGTTACCCACAGGACGCGCGCAAGACGACATTGCGGGCCATCGCGTATCGTGCGTGGACGTCGCGGTGCCCATGGTGATTGTGGACGCGGCTGGCTTCGGCAAAACCGGCCACGAAACCATGGCCGAGCTCGACGCCGACGCAAGCTTCATGCAAGCACTGCGTGAAGTGTGGGTGGAGGCGGGACTACGCATGGGCCTGGCCAATGCGGCTGGCACGCCCATGAGCGCTGAGGAACTGCGCCATAGCGAAACCGTCCCCAAGGTCTGTATTGTTGGCGCCCCCCGCGCAGGCGGCCATATTGCCGTGCGCTATTTCACGCCGCAGAGCGGGCACGCGTCACTGGCGGTTTCGGGCGGCTGCTGTCTGGCGGCAGCCACGCTTGTCCCCGGAACCGTCGCCAACCAGCTTGCGCAAGGGCTTGGCGCGCTGGGCACGCGCGACACCGACATCAATGTCGCCATTGAGAATCCCGCCGGCATCCTGGAGGCTACCGTCTGTGCACGCATGGACGGTAATGCGCCGCTCATCCACGGCGCAGCTTATCGCCGCAGCGCGCAAATTCTTCTACGCGGACACGTCCCTTTGTACCGCGCCTCCGCAGACCTCATGCGCGCGCTGGCACGGTTGGCGTGACAACGCATGCCGTGGACTCACTGGCTGTTTTCGGCGGCGAGGCGACCGGCATGGAAACCGGCGTCATAACAGGCGTCGGCGTAGGCTTCGAGTTGGCGTCGTGTCCAGAGCTGGGCGTATTTGTCGTTGATGACGGGGGTCGGACGCGCAGGGAGATTGCGGGTAACCACACTCGTTTCGAGCGGGGTATCGGACAATATGAGGGCGGACGCGGCGGGGCTATCCGGCATTGGTTCGAAAAGTTGGACTTGCATCATAGACCCTGGATTGAAGTGTCAGTGGTGGTTGTCGCATGGACGCTGTCTACTTGTGTGGTTATGCATAGGAGGATCAGGCGCGATAACTGACATGCGGGTGCAACCGCGCGCGGGCGTTGTATCACCACTGCAGTAAGATCGCGTTGCGTTGCGCTTACGTACCAGTACGGTTCGTGTACATTTAAAGATTATAGATATTCAGTTACAATCCGACCTGAGCAAATCTGAGCGGAATGGCCAAGGTTCGCGGGCAAATTATTGCGCTGCGTCGCGTTGCCCCTCAATTGCCTATTGTCTCCCCGATAACCATGCCAGAATCCCCCGCTTCCAACCTGATGGATTTACTGCTCGATGCGGTGTGCGTCGTCACCGAAGAGGGTGTTTTTCTTTCAGTCACCGGTGCGTGCGAGCGGATTTTCGGCTATACGCCGCAAGAGTTGTTAGGCCGACAAATGCTGGAACTGGTATACGAGCCGGATCGGGCCCGCACGCTGGGCGCGGTAGCCCGGCTGATGAACGGCCATCTTCAGTACGACTTCGAAAACCGCTATGTACGCAAAGATGGCAGTATCGTCCATATCATGTGGTCTGCCCGCTGGTACAAAGACAAGAAGATACGTGTCGCGGTTGCACGTGACATCACTGACCGCAAAATAAAGCAGATCGAGGTCGCGCAAACCAATGCGGCATCACCCTGGCATTTGTCGGGTTCACCGCCATGCTTGGTGCCACCAAACGCCACGCCTATTCCGCTGTCGCGGCAAGACTACACCGTGTTGGCGGCACTGGCCAGCGGTGGCGACGCAGTGAGCCGCAAGGCAATTGTGCAGGCGCTGGGAAAAGATTACCTGGATTATGACCAGCGCCGCCTGGATACGCAGATGCGGCGCCTGCGGCGCAAGGTGGAACAGGCCAGCGGGCTGCGCCTGCCTATTGCGACGCTGCGCGGCATAGGGTACCGGTTTTACGAACCGATAGAACTCCGGCCCTAGCAGAGCCGGCGGGGCGTTCCGGCTAGAAACGTGTACGGTCCGCAGCCAGAGAAGGCATCATCTGCCACGCGGTGGGTGTGCTGCAACCTCAGGTGTGCGGCCGACGACCAAAGGATGCCCGTTCAATAGCCGAAAAACTCTTCGCTGCGGATATCGCCGTCGTCCACCCCGCTCTCTTCCAGCATCTCGCGCATACCCTCGACCATCGCTGGAGGGCCGGCCAGGTAATAAAGCGGCGCGGCGGGCAGGCCATTGGCGGCATCCTGTATCAGCGCCAGGTCGATGTGGCCGGTGCGGCCGGTCCATCGGGCGCTGGAGGCGGCAGGCTGCGTCATGGTGGCGATCAGACGCATCGCGCCGTTCAACTCCGCCTCATATGCCTGGAGTTCTGAAAGAAACGCGGCATCTTCGGGACGGCGGTTGGCATACAGCAGTATGACGGGACGGGAGGAAGCGACGTGCGCGGCATGGCGCAGCATGCTGACGAATGGCGTAATGCCGATGCCGCCGGCCAGCATGACAACAGGCCGTTGACCGTCTTTGGGCAGGGTCAGCGAGCCGGACGGCCCTTCGACGGACACGATGGCACCAGGTGTCAACGCGCCGAGCGCAGTCTTGAAAGTTGAATCGCGCATTCTAGTGGCGATAGCAATGCTGTCTTCGTGAGGGGCGCTGATCAATGAAAACGTATGGCGCTCGCCCGTACCCGGCCCGCCCTCGCCAGTAAGAATAATATCGATGGCCTGACCGGGCTTGAAATGAAAGCCAGCAGGCTTTTCGAAGGCGAATGCTGCGGTGCGGTCGGCGACGTCCTGCCGCGACAGCAGCTTTACGATATGGGCACTCATTGTGGCTCCCGAAATGAAGGCACTGCGTCAGTGTCGTGCGGCTGGCCTTGGAGCATAACGAGTTATGAGGTGGACGCGCGACAGACCCAGCCCGGTGGATTCAAAGGTTCATGCACAATTGGATTATCCCGCCGGCATGGACGTTCCCGGGAACGATAACGCCTGCACGACGCGCGCTGCCGCAAAGCCGCGGCATCCGTGAGGGAAATCAACGCGGTTCGATTCAGAGTTGGCGGGGAGGCGCCTGTTTCGTCAATCCGCCTCCATCGCCAGCTCGTGCTAACTCCGCCCCCAGTACGTTCACGCAACGCTGGTGCTGCGCCAGAGATCGCCCAGCTTGAGGCGTTGTATTTTTCCCGAAGCGCCCTTTGGCAGGTCCTCCACGATCAGGATTTCTCGCGGTGATTTGTACCGCCCCAGGTGGGTATGGCAATGCTGGATAAGATCTGCCGGCGCCGCACGGATGCCCGGCTTGAGCGTGACAGCGGCGTAGATTTCCTGGCCGTAATCAGCGTCGGGCAAGCCTACAGCAGCCGCTTCCAGAACGGCATCGTGGCTCAGCAAGACTTCGTCGATTTCACGCGGGGCGATGTTTTCGCCGCCCTTGATGATCAGTTCTTTGATGCGTCCGGTGATAACGAAGTAGCCATCCTGGTCCCGATAGCCCAAATCGCCGGTACGCAGCCACCCTTGCTCATCGAAGGCCTTGGCGGTTTCTTCGGGATTGTCGAAATAGCCTTGCATGACATTGGTGCCGCGCAGCCGCACCTCACCGATGTCCCCGGGCTGGGCATCATCGCCGTCCGGCCCGGCGATGCGCGCCTCAACCCCACACGGGATGCCGGGCGAACCATAGCGCCGCCGAGCGCTGTCCTGCGGGTTGCAGAATACGATAGAGGCGGTCTCCGTCATGCCCATGGCTTCGATGATAGGGACGCCGAAACGCTGTTCAAATGCCTGATGGTGCTCCACCGGCAGTGGAGCCGAGGCTGAACGGCCGAAGCGGACACTGGGATGCTGTTCGCCGGCCGGATCGACCTCGGCATTGAGCAGATAGGCGATGATGGTGGGCACCATATTGAGCCAGGTGCACTGGTATTCATCCACCAACTGCCACCAGCGGCTGGCACTGAAGCGACGCGGTGCCACGATACTGCCACCGGTGACGAACGGCGTCACGGTGGCGATGATTTGACCGTTGATGTGGTACAGCGGCAGCGCCGACAATACACGATCGGCCGAGGTAAGCCCGTGCCACTGCCCAACGGAACGCGCCGCGTGCAGGATATTGGCATGGCTGAGCGGAACGCCTTTGGGCATGCCTGTCGTACCGGAGGTATACATCAAGAGCGCGATATCATCGGGACCAGGGCCAGGATCGGCCGCATCGCGCGTGGGATGGCCGCCCGAATGGAACTCGTCGGCGTCGGGATCAACCATCACCACCTTGGGCGCATTGCCATCGCCCTTTGCGACAGACAGAGCCTTGGTCACCGTGTCCATCAGTTCGGTGCAGGTGAACAGGATCCGCGCGCCGCTGTGGCGCAGGCAATGGACAAGCTGCGGTGTCGTGGCGAGCAGATTCAACGGTGTAATGGTGAACCCGTTTGCCATCGCCGCCAGGAAGATGATTCCCGCTTGCATGCCGTTGGGCAGAAACATGGCGATCCGGTCGCCCTTGCTCAGTCCGATGTCCGCAGCCCATGCGCCAAAGCGCCCCGCCTCCGTGGCCAGACGGCCATAGCTAAGCTGAGCCTGGGTTTCGGGCGCAATCAACAAGGCGGCATCGGGCCGTGTGCGAGCGTGCTCGGCCAGCACGGCGTGGATGGTGTGTGGCAGTGCGCTGCTCATTGTCCGTACCTCTCGAAGAAGCCGCCGAAGATCTGCATTTCTGTGGGCACATTAGCCGGAATTGGAAACGCCACGCGTGTGGTGTTCAGGTACTGCCGGTAGTCCATGTTGGAGGAAAAATTGTTTCCGCCCCATGTGCCGCAACCCATGGACAGGGAGAACGGCAGGCCGTTCTCGAAACTGCCGCCCGTGCCCACGGTATGAGGTTGATTGACGATGACGCGCGCAACCGGCAGGGCCTGCGCCAGTTGGCGCGCGGCGTGGTCGGCACGAACAGGCTCCATATGCAGGCTGACTGAATGCCCTGCCCCTTGGTAGGCGTAGATGGAACGCACAATGTCCATCGCATGATCGAGATCACGGCAACGATAGAGCGTGAGAACGGGCGACAGTTTTTCGCCCGAAAAGGGGTACGCGGCGCCAAAGCCATCCTCTTCTACGACCAGGGCTCTGGCTGTATCCAGCCCGGGCCGCCGCAGGCCGGCGGACGCGGCAATGAAAGATGCGGATTTGCCGGTGACGGCGCCCGATAACTTACCGTCAGGCCACATGACTGCCTGGAGCGCCTGCTTTTCCTCACCCGTCAGCAGCGGGCCGCCTAGTTCGGCGAAAGCATCTATAAAGCGCTGCGCGATGGCCTCGTGCACGATGACGCTGTTTTCCGACGAACAACTGGTCGCATTGTCGAAGGTCTTGGATGTCATGATGCGCTGGGCCGCAGCCGGGATGTCGGCGGTTTCGTCAACGATGCTGGCTACGTTCCCCGCCCCTACGCCGAACGCAGGCGTACCGCTCAGGTAGGCGGCACGCACATTGGCTTGGCTGCCTGTAGCCACCACAAGATCGGCCTGCATCATCAAGGCATGCGTCAGCGCTTTGGACACCGGCGTGGGCAGCATTTGCACCAGCGCCTCGGCCAGTTTGCGCTCCAGGCCGACGCGCTCGAGTTCGTCATGGATATAGCCGAGCAACGCCGCGCACGTACCCGCTCCCTTGGGCGAGGGCGCCACGATGACAGCATTGCGGCATTTGAGCGCATTGATGATCTTGTTTGCCGGCGTGGCGCCGGGGTTGGTGGACGGCGTGATTGCAGCCACCACGCCCACAGGCCGCGCAAACTCAATCAGGCCCCGCTCGGGGAACTCAGCCACGACCCCCACAGTTCGGGCGGCCTGCAGATCGCGCAGCAGGCCTAGTGTCTTGCGGTGATTTTTAAGAATTTTGTCGTCGACATTGCCCAGGCCGGTGTCGCGCACCGCCATTTCGGCCAGCGCGCGGTTTCGCGCTGGTTCCATAATGGCCCAGCCGCAGGCCAGGGCAAGGTCGTCGGCCTGGGCCTGGGTGAAGTTGGCGATCGCTTGCTGCGCCCGCCGCGCCCGCGCGACCAGGTCGGCCACCTGTGCCATGGATTCGTCGTCTGTGCGCAGCGGAAGGTCCAGCGTCGTTGCTGCCATAAGGTGCTCCTCGGTTTGTTTTGCTATGTTGGGTGCTTGGTTCCGGTGACCGGTTCCGATGTTTGCTTGTGATGTTTCGCTTTCAGTCCTCGATTTCGGGTTGCCGGCTTCACCGTTCTACGCCCGGGAAGCTGTCAATCAATCGAGGCGAATCTTGGCGTCGCGCGCCAGGGCGGCCCATTTCACGAGTTCGGACTGCACGACTGCGTTCAGTTCACCCGAGGTACTGCCCACCGCCACAGCGCCCTGCCCCAGCAACTTCTCCTGAATTTCGGGTTTCTTCACAACGGTGGATACTGCCTGGGCCAGGCGGTCGATAACGGGTTGCGGCGTGTCGCGCGGCGTAAACATCGCATACCAGGAGTCGACTTCGAAATCGGCCACGCCCGCTTCCTGCACGGTTGGCACGTCCGGGAACATTGGGCTGCGCTTAGTGGTGGAGACGGCGAGCGCCTTCAACTGCCCCGATTTCACAAACCCCGTTGCGGCCGGGATGGAGACCCACAGAACAGGAATCTGGTAGCCCAATACGTCGTTGATGGCCGGCCCGCCTCCGCGATAGGGAATATGCTGCATTTTTGCGCCGGTGCGCAGACCAAGCAGTTCGCCGGCGATGTGACTTGGCGAACCATTGCCGACGGAGCCATAGGAGATCTCACCAGGCTTAGCCTTGGCGCGCTTTATCAGATCCTGGAGTGTGTTGACATCGAATTTGGGATTGGCGACCAGAATCTGCGGTAATGATGCCACCAGGGAAACAGGCGCGAAGTCGCGCGCGGCGTCGTAGTTGAGCTTTTTATAGACAGCTGGGTTGATGGTGTGTGAAGACAGGGTGAACAGCACGGTATAACCGTCGCCTTCCGAGCGGGCCACCGCTTCTGTGCCGATCATGCCGGCAGCGCCGCCGCGGTTTTCAATGACCACAGTTTGCCCCAGCGCCTTGCTGAGGTCTTCCTGGATGATGCGGGCGATGATGTCAGTGCCGCCGCCGGGCGGGTACGGCACCACCATTTTGATGGGGCGTGCAGGCCAAGCGCTAGCTGCAAGCGTGGGCACACTGATCGCCGAGATGCCCGCAATTGCCGCCAGCGGCAGGGCCAGCCGACGCCATAGATTGAACCGGTTGAAGCGTTGAAAGATACTGCCACTGCCTGCTGCGCGAATGTTGGACATCGGGATGGACATGCTTGTCTCCTTGCAGGTGGCGCCGCCTTTTCCGGCGGCATTTTTTAGGTGCTCATCATTTGCTGCGCTTGCTCGTTGAACGAAAAAGAAGAAAGAGTGGAGGGAGAAGCGGCCTGCGGGCGGTGGCCCAGCAGACGCGAGGTAGATTGAGCGGCTTCGCACAAGGCGGCGCCCAGGCCTGGCAGAAGTTCTGGCGTGGCACGGATGGCGGGCAAGCTGATGCCCAATGCTCCGGCGACCTTGCCCTGGCTATCGAACACGGGCGCACCCAAGCCATAGACGTCTTCGCGCCATTCGCCGCGATTGATGGCATAGCCGCGCTCGGACGCCTCGCGCAGATCTTTGAGCAACGCGACATGATGCACATGGCTGTTGGGCGTGTGAGCAGGCATGGACGGCAGGGCCGCTTGCAGCCAAGCCAGCGCCTGCACATCATCTTGCGGCAGCAGCGCGGCAAGAATGGCCTTGCCGCTGGCCACGCAATGAGCGGGCGCACGGCCCCCAATGTGCGAATAGGCTGCCACTGGCTGGGGGCTGTCTATTTTGTCGAGATACACCACGTGGTCTTCATCGCGCACAACCAAGTGGATGGTTTCGCGCGTAGCGGCGGCGAGGCCCGCAAGCGCTTGATGCGCAATCTGCCGAATGTCGAGCGCCCCCACCACGGTAGAGCCGAGCTCGAACAGGCGCAGCGTGGGTTGATAACGCGCATCGCTGGTTTGCCTCGCGTAACCCAGCGCCACGAGAGTTTGCAGGGTACGGTGGGCGTTGCTGGGCACTAAGCCAAAGGCTTGCGCCACATCCGACACGCTGCACGGCTGGCGGCGATTGACGAGGAATTCGAGTACCGCTATGCCTTTGGCGAGGGTTTTGTCCATATTCTAAATATTAGAATGTCGTTCTATATTTATAGTATACGCCTCAATATTCGAAGCGGCAACAGAAAGCGGGATTGGAGCGCGGAGGTATTCCACACACGGCACCCGGTGCAAGTGCAAGTGCAAGTGCAAGTGCAAGTGCAAGTGCGGGTGCGGGTGCGGATGCGGGGCACGACGGATGCACGACAGGCGCAGAACGGATGTGCCAGGGGCGCGTGTGCGGTGCCTTCGCCGCACGGAGTACGCCTCGGTGCGCTTTACGGACGCGTCACGCGCTCGCGTTGGTCGTTGGGTTCTACGTGGGTCGTGAGGACGATGTCGTGCGCGGCAGCGGCGTCTTCGAGCGCGTCGGCCAGGTCGTGAGCCTTGCGCACACTCCAGTCGCCAGGCACACGCAGGTCGACCTGCGCGAACTGGGTGGCGCCGGCCGCACGTGTGCGCAAGTTTGCTACCGTACAGCCCTCGCCAATGCGGGCCCGGAGCAACGTCTCCAGACGCGCAACAATGTCGTCATCCAGCGCCTGATCCATCATCCCGCTTACCGAGCGCCGCAGCAGGCTGCCCCCCTCGCGCAGGATGTTAAGTGCGACCAGGATGGCGACGACGGGATCCAGCCATTGCAGCCCGGTGACGACGGCCAAACCGACACCGACGATAACGCCAGCGGTCGTCCATACGTCTGTCATCAGGTGCCGGGCATCGGCGATCAGCGCCACGGAGCGGTGGCGCAGGCCCACGGTCATCAGAATACGAGCGGCCAGGAGATTGACGACGCTGGCGACGACCGACAATAGCGTGCCCATGCCCAGCCCTTCCACCGGCTGCAGGTGGAACAGACGTTGGCCGGCAGTAACGAGAATGGCCAGTGCGGCCAGGAAAATCATGCCGCCCTCGAAGGCGGCGGAGAAATATTCCGCCTTTCCGTGGCCAAAGGGATGGTCGTGATCAGGCGGGCGCCGTGCGTAGGTAAGCATTGCCAGAGCGAAGGACGCGCCGGCCAGGTTGACCAGGGACTCGAGGGCATCGGACAAATAGCCGACCGAACCCGTGATCCACCAGGCGGCCGCCTTCATGCCGATCGTTGCCAGGGCGGCGAACAGGGACAGCAGCAGGGCTTGCCGGGGGGTGATGGTGGCCAGGGGCATCACGGCGTCGATCCAGAAGAAAGTGCGCGCTGGAACGTGCGCGCATGGGCAACAGGATTAGATGAAGACGAGAGTTTACCCCGAGGCAAGGCGTGCAGCGTCGAATACCCCCAGACCTGCAGTGTCGGTGCGGCGTTGCCCGCCTGGCCTACCTGGTCAGGCGAAGCTCAGTCAGCGCACCGGCGATGGACCGGAAGACGTTGGGCAAGTCGGCGACGTTGGTGGCGTTGTAGAAATAGCCGGCACCGCTGGAGCAATTGTTCATCAAGGTTTCGGTGGCGCCGCCCACCACGCCGAGGGTGACGGTGTAGATTTTGATGGCGTTGCCGTCATTCTTGACCTGCTGGCATACGGCGGCCAGGTATGCGTCGACAGACGACGTGCTCATCGACGTGTCATTGCCCCAGCCTATGGATGTGTTCTGCTTCAGCGCACCAGTACTGAAAGGATCCCGCATTTTGAGCGATGTCAATGGCGCCTGGGCGTCGCTACTGATGCCAAAACTGAAATCCGTCGCGACGGGTGGCGTTGGCGAAGGCGTTCCCGGCGTGCAGGTGGTCCGGCTCTGGTCGGTGCACTGTTCTTTGTCAAAGCCCATGGAAAATGCAAACGTGTTATCGCCCGATGCGGGGCCCGCGCCGCTGGATGGCGCATTCTGGCCATCCGTGAGCAGTATGATCACCTTGCTTAGCCTGTCGGGGTCAGGATCGCGCGGCATGTCAGGGTCGCCCCAGCCGGGTGTGCCGCGCCAGACCGGATTAAGCATGCGCCAGGCCCACAGCAGGCCGGTAGGGATCAGCGTGTTGCCATTGGCCTGCATGGCGTCTATAGCGCTGTTGATCGTGGTCAAGTCGTTGCTAAGAAAGCGGGTCAGCCGCGAATCCTGGCAGTTGCTGGGGTTGGCCAGGGTGTGCAACCTGAATGAATAGGCGCCCGACGGAGCGATACCCAGTTGCATGCCGGCGCTGACAGGTTTGGCCGCGAACGAACGAGGCTGCATGATGTCGGCCGTATCGGGCATGATGCGGTAGTAGGTGGTGGTGCCCTTGTCCTTCGGGCTCAGGCCAAGTGAGTTGCTCTTGTCCACCAACGCCGTGATCACCCCCATGGTGAGTGGCATGAAGCCGGCGGTGGGTGTCAACGACGCCGCGGGCAGGTTGCCGCCCCCAGCGGGCCACGGCTCGACAATGCACCCCTTCCAGCGGTTATTCACAAAGCTGTTCAGCGGCTGGCCTGGGCCTGCCCAGTCTGATCGCAGCCACTGCCGGGTGGCCTCCGTGTTGCCTACGTTGACAGTATCGGCAAACGGCACAAGGCCCACAAAAACGCGGCTGGGCGTGCCCGGGTTGTTTTGCGATGCACCCAGCACGATACTTGCCAGCTCCCGCGACGCCGATTTGAGCGTATCGATCTTGCCGTCGCTGCTCATCGAGCCGGTGTTATCGAGCGCCATCACCACTTCGAGATCAGTGCGCGTGCGGCGTAATGCCCGATTCCTGGCATTGATGTCCATGGATGCCACATGGAGAAAGCCGGTGCTGATCAGCGGGAGCACACCAGTGGCCTGCATATCAATGTATTGGCCGGTAATGAAGTTACCCGTCGGCGACATCTCTTCAGTATAGGTAATGGTGAGATCTTCCGGCGCGATTCGGCTGCCCAGGAAGCCATCAGGCAGGTTGGCGCGGAAGTACTGGAACGCGTCTGATTTCCATTGTTCCTCGGCGGGCGTGCCGGGGGTGGGTGTGAGGTTGGCAAGGTTGCGGCCTGCGGACAGCGTGGCGCCATCAAGCGCTGACTGCACCTTGCCCTGCACCACGTTGTAGCGCACCAAGTCTATGGCGCCGAATGAGGTGCCCAGCACCGCCGTGGCCGACACAAGGAACATCGGCGCGACAGCACCGCGACTGTCGGACAGCACGGACCAGAATCGCTTGCGTAGGCTCATCATTCGCTCCATTATTGTTAATGCAGCACGCGCAGATCATCGAAGCGCGGGCGGAAGAAAAAGCGCGAGTACATGCTTTTCGTTCCGGCGAGCACGTTCCAGAATGCGCCGCTGACGGCAAACGGCTCATAGTCATAAAAGGTTTCAGCTACGATGATCGTGTCGCCCACCCGCACCTGCGGAAAGGCCGAGGTATCGGTGAGCTTGGACACTGGAGCGGTCACCGATGGCGACGAACCCTTAAACGTGGCGCTCCATTCGGGCGCAGATTTCCATGTGACGTCGCCATTGACATCCGGCTCTGTGGCTGCGTACGCGCTGATGATCATGCTCCCACCGTCGGAGAAATCCAGCGGCTGAAACACATCTTTGGCGATTATGCCGTATACGCAGATATCGTTGGCCTGCGTGCAGGCGCCTTGGTTGAAAAGCTCGCGCTGCAAGGCAACCCCGTTAGCCACGCTGAACGCAGCGCGGTCGAGCAGCGCCGCAGACCTGAAATACTGGTACATCTCCACGCAGGCAAACACCAGGAACACCGCAAGCGGAAAGATGATCGCCGCCTCCACCGCAGCTGTGCCGCGTTCGCCGCGATGCAAACTTGCGCGGGCCTGCCCAACCCGACAGCCCTGCCCTGCAAGCGATCGCCCTGAACACTGAAACAATCGCGACCCCAGCCGTTGCATCAATCTCTGGAATCGTTGCAACGACCAGAATTGCAGCAATCCAGAGTGCCATCGCAGGCCAAACAACCGTCGCAATAGGGGCGGTCGGTGCGATCCATGTATTCGCTTCAGTGATGTCGTTGTCATGATTCAGGGCTCATTCTGGATAACGATCCGGCGTTCAAACTTGAGGACCCGTATGCCCAGCCAGGTCATGATGCCCGAGAAACCAGTGTTGTCGAAACCAAGCCTGTAGAGCACGAGGTCCCCCCTGTTCCCGGCATCGCAAGTCGGCACATAGTCCGGATCATCAACGCTGGGAAAATCATTGTTCTGCCCTGGTTGATAGACCCGCGCATCGACATACAAGTGCGAGGGGCCCACCACCCAATTCCCCATCAGATTCTCGAAGGTTGCCTTGACAGTCTCCTCGCATGTCTTTCCCGCCGGTACGCCGAGCTGTCCGATACGCGACACGCGTGAGGCAGCCGCCTCAAGCGTGGCGTCAGCCAGCATTACGACACCCATTTCGATGGAGAAGAACAAAATCAGTACCGCCAGCGGCGCAACCAGGGCGAACTCCATCGCGCTCGCGCCCCGCTCCCCCAGGCGCCTCAGCCGGCTCCACAGGCGGCACGACACTGTCGAAATGCGGCGCTCCATGGCGGCCCCCTTACTTGCCTGCCCTGGCCGCAGCGGGCATGCGCTGGCGCACTTCGCGATAGAACGTGAGGTTGTCCTGCGCATTCATGCGCGGCATATCGGCCATCAGTATGCTTTCGGCGGCATCTTCGCGCCCCATCATGGCGTAGGCCATGGCCAGGTTTTGCCTGCCTTGCGGCAGGGCGGACGGCACACCCACCACATCAAGCAGTACATTCACCGCCTCGCGCGGCTTGCCGCTCAAGGTCAACGACAGGCCCAGATTGCTGCGCAGCGCGGGGTCCTGCGGATGGGCTTTCAAGCCCTGCCGATAGACCTGCTGCGCGCGGGCGGCATCTCCCGACAAGTCATAGACCACACCCAGGCCGGCCAGTGCCAAGGGGTGATCCGGCTGCAGCGCCAGCACCGCGTTGTAGCGCTCGATCGCTTGGGGAAATTGACGCTGCCGCACGTCCATCCGCGCAATGCCGAGCAAAGCTGGTGTCTGGGCCGGATCGCGCTGCAACGCCGCCTCGTAGGCTTGACGCGCCTGCGCCAAATCACCAGCAAGATACAGGGCGTCGCCCAGGCCCAGCCAACCGGCGATGATCTCGGGACGCGTAGCTGTAATGCGCGAATACAACTGCGTTGCCACACCCAGATCGCCGCTGGCCAGCGCGCTGGCAGCAATCCGCAACTCGCCGGCCTGCATCGCCTCTTCATCCATCGCAGTCTTGAGCGGCTCGACCGCCGTTTGACGCATCGGCGCGCACGCCGCCAGGAACACACAGAAGCCAATACTCACTAGTGCTCTCATCTCGACCTCGCTATTTCGCAAAGAACTCCATCAACCGCATGACCGAAGGCGCCCCCGCCACGATCAGAACCGTGGGCAGAATGAAGAGCATCATCGGTAAGGTAATCTTGGTGGCCAGCTTGGCGGCCGCCTCTTCGGTGCGCATCAGGCGCGCAGTGCGCTCGCTGCGCGACAGCACACGCAGCGCGTCGCCAATGGGCGTGCCAAATTGGCGCGACTGGATCAGCGTGGAAACCAGGCCCCGCACAGAGGGCAAGCCGATCCGCTCGGCCAGGCGACGCAGAACGACCGCCGTGTCACCGCTCAGCTGCAATTCCGTTGCGGTGAGCCGCAATTCGTCAGAAAGTGCAGGCGCCAGAAAGGCCAGCTCATGCGCCACACGCATCAGACATGCGTTGAGCCCCAGCCCTGAATTGGTGCACACCACCATCAAGTCGAGCGCATCGGGAAAGCTGCGCTCAATCGCCTTCTGGCGCCGGTTCACCAGGCGGTCGAGCACGATACGGGGCAGCATCATGCCGATATAGCCTGCGAGCACGAGCACACCAATGCGCACCATCATGCCGCCACCCTCAGGCAGGCGCGGCCAGACCACCGATACTGACAACAGGCCAGTGAACAGGCCGCAGCCCACCGCCACACCGATCAGCACTGGCAGCGCGCCGGGCTGGCGATAGCCCGCCATCACAAGTTTGGCTGCCATCTCCGTACGCTGCGCCACATCGAACAGCGGCATGGCCCGCCCCACTGCGGAAAGCACCCGACTGGCCACACCAAGCAGCCCCGCGGTGGCGTCACCCTGCACGCCAGCCGCGCTGCCACGCTGGCGAATACTGGTGCGTTCAGCACGCAGGCGCGCGCTGATGCGCGCCTGCGCATTGCTACGCGCATGAAAGTACATCAGGCTGCCGATCAAGGTCAGCAATACGGTAAGCAGCGTCAGCACATCCAGGATGGACCATGTCATGTCAGGTCTCCAGATTGGCGATCTTGCGGATAGCCAATATGCCCACCAGCAACATACCGCCCGCCACCATCAACAGCTTGTGGCCGGTTTCGGTGTCGAACAGCACCGCAATATAGTCGGGGCTGACCATCCATAGCACCGCAAGAATGAAGAAAGGGATGACGGAAATCATGCCGCCCGCAAACCGCCCTTCCGCCGTCAGTGCACGCGTCTTCAGCCGCAGGTCACGCCGGGCGCGGATCACCGTAGACAAGTTGGACAAGGTCTCGGCCAGCGATCCTCCTGTCTCGCGCTGCAGCAGCAGACAGACCGACAGAAACGAAAAGTCCGGCACCTGAATGCGGGCTTCGGCCTCATCCAGCACCGTTGTCATATCGTTGCCCAGAAACAGGCTATCGCCGATGCGCCGGAACTCGGGCCCAACGGGCGCCGGAAATTCATCGCCCACGCTGCGAATAGCCTGTGGAACGGGCACACCGGCCTGGCTGGCGCGGATAATGAGGTCCAGCACTTCGGGCATCTGTTCCAGAAAACCGCGGCTGAACCTATTGTTCAACTTGCGATAGATGGCCACCGCGCCGGCTAGCGGCACACCTGCAGCCACCAGCAATTTACCCCACCACGGCAGCGGCAGCACCCAAACGGCGATTGGCACTGACACGGCAGCCAGAAACAAAATACCCAGCAACCATACCAGCAGCCCGCGCCGCCCGCTCACCGTCTCGATGCGATCAATGGCGCTGCCGATACGGCCCATGGAGTGACGAAACTGCCTGCGCCGCGCATCACGCTCGGCGCGCGCGACATCTTCGGCCGCACCGCCCCGTCCTTGGACGTTGAGCGCGCGCGAAACATTATTGAGCCTGTCACGCACGCGGCCTGCGGGACGGTGCTTGAGCGCAGCACTCAGCCCCAGTACGAGAGCCCCACACAGCAGCACCGCGATAAAGGCCAGTATGGTGATCGCGTTTGCGGTGTTCATAAGCGCATCGCCTCCATGAGTTTGGCTTCTTGGCCAAAGTAGCCAGCGCGTTCGGCGAAGGCGGGCCGCATGCCGCTGCTTTCGTACGTTCCGCGCACTTCGTTGCCATACGACGATGTATCGAATACGAAACGAAACAGCTCCTGCGTGATGATGACATCGCCTTCCATACCCACGATTTCGACAATGCTGGTCACACGCCGCGCGCCATCGCGCATACGCTCGACCTGCACGATCAAGTTCACTGCGCTGGAGATCTGGCGGCGTATGGAATAAAGCGGCAAATTGCCGTTGGCCATCATCACCATACTCTCCAGACGCACCACGGCATCACGCGGGGTGTTGGCGTGCAGCGTAGTCATGGAGCCGTCATGCCCGGTATTCATGGCCTGGAGGACATCGAAGGCTTCGGCGCCGCGCGTCTCGCCCAGAATAATGCGGTCGGGCCGCATGCGCAGGGCGTTGCGCACCAGGTCGCTCTGCACCACGGCATTCAGGCCTTCAATGTTGGGCGGGCGCGTCTCCAGGCGCACCACATGCGGCTGCTGCAGCTGTAGTTCGGCAGCGTCTTCGATGGTGACGATGCGCTCGGATACGTCGATGTAGCGCGACAATGCATTGAGCATGGTTGTCTTGCCCGAGCCGGTGCCGCCCGACACGATAATGTTGAGCCGGCAGGCGGCTGCGATCTGCAACACCTGAGCCATGCCGTGCGACATGCTGCCCTGGCTCGCCAGTGTTGGCAAGGTCAGGTTGCGTCGCGAGAATTTACGTATTGAGATCGACACGCCATCAATGGCCAGCGGCGGCATCACGACGTTGACGCGGCTGCCGTCGGCCAGGCGCGCATCCACCATGGGGCTACTTTCATCGACGCGGCGCCCCACCGAGGCAGCGATGCGCTGTGCCACGTTGGCCACGTGCATATGATCGCGAAACTTCAGCGCGGTCAGTTCCAGCTTGCCGCGGCGCTCGACGAATACCTGATCAGGCCCGTTGACCATGATGTCGCTGACGGAATCATCCTGGAGCAACGGCTCGATCGGGCCGACACCGAACATATCGTTCAGGATTTCGTCCGTCATCTGTGCCTGCTCACGCTGCGTGACGGGCAGCCGGTCGCGCATGGCGAATTCGGCGATCAGGCTTTCGACTTCGCGGCGCACCTGTTCGCGCGTCTTGCTCAATGCGCTGGAGACGTTCATGGTGGTGAACACGAACTGGCGCGCCGCCCCATAGTGCTCGGAACGAATGATGCTGGCCACAGCCTCGGACACAGGCTCGGCATCACCGGCTGAAGCGCCCGCGATCACCGCGGACGACGCGGCTGTAGCGGCGGGCGCATCCAAAAGCACATCTGCCGGATGCGGCAGGGCCAGCGTGTGCCCCGTGTCGTTGTATTGGCCGTTGTCGGTACCGGCTTCGGGCTTGCGGCCGAACATCACGCCGCCCTCCACAGCCAGCGCGCCATGCGCGAGCCGCCACGTGCCGCAGGATTAATCTCGCCGGTAAGCAGCCTCGCCAGCCGGCTTGATGCTTTGCGCAGTTCGCTGTTGGCCGGCAACGGTTCGCCCAAGTCTTCAGACAATGTCGGCGCCTTTCCATCATGCGGAATATCCAGCGACACTGGGTGTGCGATCGCACCTGCAAAAGCCTTGGCATCCACACTGCCGCGCACCGGCGGGCGCGGCGAATTCAGTACTACATATAGGGCGGGCGGCTGCGGCAGCCCATCCACGTGAGCTAGCAGCCGCGCCATCACACGCGCCGAGTGCACGCTGCGGTCAGCGACCACGCAGGCCATATCGGCCCCACCCAGTACTTCGGCCGCCACGGCGCCACCCGGTTCATGCAGATCCACCACAATGTAATGAAAATACTGGACCAGCATGTCCAACAAGCGCGCCATCACTCCTTTGCTAAAGACGATTGCATCCCCGTGGCCCAACCCCGCGCCCAGCACGAAAAGCTTGCCGTCCGCACTGCCCAGGGTGCGCTCCAGAAACTGCGGGTCGATGCGATCCAGGTTTTGCAACAGCTCCTGCAAACCGTGGTTGGGCACGGCACCAAGCCGGGTGGCGCAAGCGCTCCCATAGAGATCGAGATCCAGGTACGCCACCCGGCGGCGGCCCTTGCCTTCGGTAAGCTGGGCAGCCAGCGCCACCGCAACCGACGTGACCCCCACGCCGCCACGCGTGCCAGTGACTGCGATTACCTTGCCGGTGCGGGAGCGGCGCAACGGCTGCCCATCACGGTCGCCCAGCGAGGTGCGCAGCATATCGGCAGTCAGCGGCTTGACCAGGTAGTCCTGCACACCCGCCTGCAGCAGATCCCGATACAGGCTCACGTCGTTGTTGTCACCCAATATATACACCTGCACCGAAGGGTCGCAGGCATCGGCAAGGCGGCCCAATGCGGCCATGGGCATGGCCGCGCCCGATACATCCACGACCAGCCGCTGCGGTGTCGCGACCGCCTGGCCCAGGTGTTCAATGGCGGCATCAATGCCGCCTCGTGCGATGCGGGCATTCGTGATGCCCATGTCCTGCGCGAAACGCGTGAGCTCCTGCACACTCTCATCATCGCTGGCAAATGCCACAAAGGTGGCATGCCGGACATCGTCCGTTTTTTTTGCGCTCAATGCACCCAGTACACTCATGACGCTCTCCCTTGCCGTATCATTTGCCGCCCTTGGCGCCCACGTCGGTCGAGCGGGTTTCGCGCAGCGGTGTCACCTCACCCTCGCGATAACGTTTCACTGCTTCGCCCGCCGTATCGCCGGATTGGCCGCGATAAGTGCGCGGGCGCACGAGATCGTCGGGGCGTGCCACCTGCTCGGCCAGGTTGCTGTAGGTGGCGCAACCAAAGGCGATCGACATGCGCAGGTCGTCAGCCTTGTTGTATTGCGAGGGCTGCAGCAATTTATTGCAGTCGGGGGCAACAGCCCGGAAGCCCGGCCCTGACTGCTCGACCCGAATGACACCCGGATCCGGCACGCCCGAAAAATCTTTTCGTGGGAAGGCACAGGCGGTCAGCGCCAGCGTCAGTGCCGCCAGCACACAGGCCCGTGCACCGCGCCGATATGCGGCGGGCAGCCTGGCCTGCACCACCGGCCGGGGGCATAGCCGTGCCGCGCACCGCATCGGGGCGCCGGGCAAGCCTGCGCCAGGCGCAGCCGAAGTCTGGGGGTATAGGTATTTGTGCGTCATATCCAGCATGATGGTTTTCCGGTTGTGTTCCGACAAAGGAACGGGCCAATGCTGTGCTCACTAGCCGGGCTCAGCAGCCGCGCTCAGTAGACAAAGCCTGCCGAGCCGGTCAGGCGCGGCACTTCGCCACTCAAAGGATCCAGGCCAATCTTGTCGTGCAGAATGTATTCAATGTCGGTATTAGGTCGCAGGCTGTCCAGCGGCGTCGCCAACTGCGTGCTGTCGCTGGGCTTGACCAAGTAAGGCGTCACGATTACCACCAGCTCGCTCTTGTTGTTGCGGTATTTCGACGACGAAAACAGCTTGCCAAGCACGGGGATTTTGCCCAGGCCCGGTACCTGCGAGACGATGTCACGGATGTTGTTCTGCAGCAGGCCGCCGATAGCGAAGCTCTGGCCGCTGGCCATTTCCACCGTGGTCTCCACGCGTCGCACAGACAAGCCCGGGATGACCAAGCCTTCCATGACGATGCTGCTGTTCGGATCGATCTCGCTGATCTCGGGGCGCACCTTGATGCTGATGCGATCATCGGCCAGCACGGTAGGGGTGAAGTCCAGCGCCACACCAAACGGCTTGAATTCCACCGTCATGCTGTCCCTGTCCTGCTTGACAGGGATGGGGAACTCACCGCCCGCCAGGAAGCTCGCGGTCTCACCGGACACCGCTGTCAGATTGGGCTCGGCCAACACGCTGATCATGCCTTCCTGATCCAGCGCATCGATCATGGCCTGGATGGATCGCCCTTCTTTGGCGTAACCACCCAGGAAGGAGTAGCCACCGTTGCCGGCGCTGGTATAGCCGCTGCGCGTCGCAAAGCGCATCTCGCTGTCACCCTGTGCGAAAGCGCCCACCAGGCTCTGGAAAGGCCGGCCGCTGATCACTCCTGCAAAAAAGTTTCCAGGCGTGGCGATGGCCGACCAATTGATGCCCAGCTCCTGCGTCACTTCACGCGATACTTCGGTGACCCGTACACGCAAATACACCTGGGTGGGGCTGCTGATGGCCAGCCGGTTGATGAGCTGGTCTTTCTCGCCCAGATAGGACTGGACCGTGCGCGTGATGGCGTCGATCGTCTGCGCGTCGGGCACGGTGCCGGTCAGCATTAGTGAGCCCGGCGCGGATTCGAGCGAAAAGCGCATACCTGGAAACCGCTGGCGCAGCACTTGGTCAATTTCGGCGGTGTTATGGCGTACTGTGATTTTCTGCTGCGCAAGCGTCTGGCCGCCCAGCCCCAATACATAAAGCGTGGTCTGGCCGGTACGCTTGCCTACCACCAGCACAGCACCTTCGGAAGGCACCTGTACATCCGCAATGTCAGGATCCGCCACGAAGACGGTCTGCGCAATACCGTTGAACTTGATCAACTGCCCCTCGCCCACCGACAATGCCGCCGCCTGGGCGGCGGGCGCGTAACAGGCCATCACCGTCGTCGCGCATAACGCGGCGCAAATTGTTGCCGGATTTGCCGTCGCAAAACGCTGCATGCTTGCCACCATGTTGACCATCCTTGTTCGCTGAACCTGCTTTGTGTCCTGCGTCAACCTTTGTTGTCTGGCTGGACGCCGGCCTCGCCAAACCACCCGCCCTGCTACCGCTGTGCGACCGCTCGCCACGGGGCTGCGGCGCCTGGGTGGATACTGTTACTGAACACCCAGTTTTTGCTGTTCGCGCTTGGAACCGCGCATGACCGTGATCTCACGCGGGCCACTGGCCACGGGTTCGGGCTGTACTTTCGCTTCGGTGTCCACAGCCGCCGGGGCAGGATCTTCCCCGCCGATGGCACGCGACACGTCCCCGGCCCATACAGGCGACGCCTGCTCGGCCGACTCGCCCCAGGCAACGATGGAGCCTGCCTGCGCATCGGACGACGCATTTCGGTCGGCCACGGCAAAGCTGCGCAGGGCCATAGAGAGGGTGCCCAGCCGCGAGGCCACAGTCACCGCCTCTGCCGCACGCGGGGCTACCTCAATCGTGACCGTGCGGGCGGGCGTTTTGTTTCGATTCACCTCAACCGCCTCGGACTTGCTTAGCTGGAACACCGAACCCACCGCAATCACGCGCACGTTCTCAATCACGGTTTCACTCACCACCGAACGTGCCCTGCTTTCATTGACATTGGCGTTATCCTTAGCCCGCGTGGTTTGCGTCAGAATCATGTCGACATAGTCGCCAGGCTGGATCAATCCCGCATTGCCCGAAACTATGTCGATAGGCACAGACACCGCCCGCATGCCCGGCTTAAGCACCGCGGCCAGGAAGCCCGCCGCGTCGGGGCGGATCACATCCTGAGCCAGCAACCGCGCCCCCGTCTTCATGTCGTGCCGCACCAGCACACCGCCCATGTCGTCAGCCGCCGGGGTGCCTTGCACCAGAGCCCCCTGCGGCAGACGGGACTTGGGCACCGCCTGCCACGCAATATCTTCATTGCGCAGCAGCAGGCCCGCAGGCAGATCGCCTGCCGCGACGCGGATTTGGACCTGCGGATCAGCCGGCGCGGCGTTGCCCATCATGCTGGCAAACAGCACGCGCGCCATCAGCGCCAGTACTGCCGCGCCCAATATCAGCAGGGCAAATTTGAGTGTGTTGGACATCGTTCTTCCCCTTCCGTCGCCCGCCGGCTTACGCACCGGTTACGATCAAGACCTGTATGCCCGCCAGCGCCAGGCCCACGCCATAGGGCACGCCTCGCGATGCTGTAAGCATGCGGAGCATGCCCGCGCCCGCTGGTCGGCGGGCGCGGCGCAGCACTCTTTGGGCGCCCCAGCCCAACAGGCCAAGCAGCGCGCCGCACAGCGTAGCCAGCACCAGTGCTGTGACGGCGCCCTGCGGCCCCGCCCACAGCATGATCGCCCCCCACAGCTTCACATCCCCCCCGCCCATATACCCCAATGCGAACAGCAGAGTTGCCAGCGTGAACGCTGCCAGCCCCGTAATCGCATGCCCGCCGACCTGCGCCCAACCTATTCCGGCCGCCCCCGCGTAGCAGAGGAAGAGGAAGGCATAGAGGCCAACCCAGGCATTGGGCAGGCGTCGCTGGGACAGATCGCGGTACGCCAGCAGCAGCAGGATGGCGCCTGCGGCGGCCAGCGTGGGTGCGATGAGGGAAGAGGTTGTAATCATGTGGGGGGTCGTCATGCCTTGTTGTTATTACTGCGAGTACGCTCTCGTTCTTTTCTGACGTTCAGCGTCCATTGCATCAAGGTGTTGTGGGCGGCGGTGTTGTGGCGGTCGTTACAGCCGTCGACAGGTTCTGGAAGCCTGTTTGCAAACCGTCCGTGAACAGGCCTACGCCAATCACCACCGCACCCACAATCAGCCCCGCCAGAATCGCGTATTCCAGGGCGCTCACGCCGCGTTCGTCGCGGCGCAGTTTCTTAAGAAAGTTACGCATTGCTTATCTCCGAAAATAATTGACACATTGAAGTGGGACTGACGGGGATGGATCCCCTCCCTTATTGCTTGTACCCGCATTGGGTAAGGGCATATTACGGCTTGCTACATGCGGAAATATCTGTCGTTCGCGTAAACAGGAAAACTCTGAACCGCTTGCTAGTCACACTAAGAATTCGGACGATGGTTTTCCTAAGAAAAGTACCCGGAAACCGTTCCTGCCCCGCTCTACTCTGCCAGTTCCAGTACATGGTTTTCCTAGGAAAAGTGCCCGGAAGCCATTCCGGACCATCGCGTCGCCGTCATACCATGTCACGCCGCGTCACGATTTCATGACGTTTCCAAGCTGTCATCCCTAATTCGGGTTGCCTACGCGTAGACGAAAAGACGACCGCCAACTCGTCATCGTGCAGCGAGGTACCACGCCGAAAGGATGCTGCGGGACCGCCTCTGGGGTGGATGCTGCGGGTTGGGGTTGGGGTTGGGGTTGGGGTTGGGGTTGGGGTTGGGGTTGGGGTTGGGGTTGGGGTTGGCGAGAGGTGCCGCGAGCCTGCGGCGCCACACAGGGCGATCAGGCGACTGCGCAGTTTTCTGGCAGCAGCAGCGGCAGGGACAGATTGGGGCTCACGATATCGGCGGGCTGCTCATTGAGTGATTCTGTTACCATTTCGCGCTCGCTGATCTGCATGACGCCCGATACGCCCAGCTTCATCAATATATTGCGCTTGTGGGCGCTGATTGTCTTTTCGCTAAGAAACAGCCGCCGCGCCACATCTTTATTGCGCAAGCCCTGGCGCAGCAGCGTGAGCACGGTAAGCTCTTTCTTGGTGAGGGACTGCAGGCGATCAGACTGATGCCCGTGGTGACCTTGGCTGCCCCCGACCGCTTGCGGAAAGCATTGCATGCCGTCCAGCACCATGCGCGCAGTGGCGGCAATGGTCTGTTCGCTGCTGTGCTGCCCCAGATAGCCATTGACGCCCAGGCTGGATGCCAAAGCGGCGAATAACGAAACATCATTGCCGCCAAAAAACAGAATGGGGCAGCCAGACGCATTTTTGCGCAACGCGCTCAGGAAAACCGCAATGCTCATCGCGGGCTCGCGTGGATCCATAATGACCAGGGCGAGTTCAGTGCACACGTGATCGAGCGCTTCCTGGGGTGTATTGACCTCGCTTAGCGCGTGGGTAAAGCCTGCACCTTGCAGCACCGAGCGCAAACCAGCCCTGACGATGGGTGCGGAATTCACGATCAGAATCGACGGCATGCGACCTCCCCAACTTATGTCAACAAGCGGAACAGACGCTGCTGGCCTTGCGCTTATTTTGCAAAGCCTGCAAAACGTATCAAAGCCGATTCAAATGTATAAAAATGAATCAAGATTTGAGACAAGCCGATTCTGTAGGAAAGACTAGAGAAAATCAACTAATCTCCTGTGCCGCGGTCTCAATGGATACCCTTAGGACAAATGGCGGGGGCTTAATGGCTGGTTATCTGGCCACCGAGGCGCCTTCGATGCGATGGCGCGCCAGCGCCTCTTGCACGAAACCGCTGGCCTTGGCTTCTTCGACGAAGTCGGCGAGGATTTTCGCAGCCTGCTCCCCCCGCCCCTTGGGCAGGCCCATGGCCTGGCGGATCACCATGAAACGGCCCGGCAGCAGGCGCAAGCCCGGGATGCGCGCGGCATCGGCCTCAAGTTGCTGTCGCACGCCAGCGGCCACGTCGGCGCCTTCGTTCATAAAGGTATCGACCACAGCCGGCGAAGTGGGCGCGCGCAGAATCTCGGCCTGCTTGAGTTCGCGGGACAGGTAAAGGTCGTAGGCGCTGCCACGCCCTACGACGACGCGATTGCCCGGGGCGTCGACCTCGGCATTGCTTTGCAGCGGCGAGGTTTCAGCCACCAGATAAGCGCCTTCGATCAATACATAGGGCGCCGAAAACGCAATACCGGCGCCGCGCACGGGGTCCACGGCAAAGAAGCCGAAGTCAGCTTCTTCGCGCGTGACGGCGTCCACGGATTTGCCGGCGGCGTCGAATACGACAAGCTCTAGCTCCAGGCCCAGATGTTGTGCAAAGCGGCGCGCCAGATCAATGGAAACGCCTGCGGGGCGACCGTCTTCGGCGATTCGGGCAAGAATGGGATTGCCGACATTGATGGCAGCGCGCAGGCGGCCCGTTGGCGCCAAGATCGATTGAAGCTGTGGAGAAAGGCTCATGGTTGTTCCGGAGTGCGATGAATGAAGGGCCGACGCCATGGCTTCCTCTACCTCGCGCAGGCGATCCTTGCCGAAGTAGATCTCGTTGCCGACAAAGAAGGTAGGCGCCCCGAAGGCCCCTTGCTCGAATGCCCGCTGCGTGTTGTCGATCAGCGCCTGCTTGACGTCCGGCGCCTGACTGGCGGCCAGAAGGGCCGGGCCATCAAGACCCGCCTGCCGCAGCACCCCCAGGATGACTTCTGTATCGCCCATATTCTGTGCCTGCTCCCACATTGCGGCGAATACTGCATCGACATAGGGCTGGAAAATGCCCAGCTTCTGCGCAGCGACTGCGCCGCGCATGATCTGCAGCGTGTTCACGGGCCAGAACGGGTTGTCGCGGTACCCCTGCAGGCCATGCCTGTCGATGAAGCGTCGTTTCTCGATGGCGTTGTACTTGAGCTTGTTGGCCACGCCCGCGAAGGCCTCGGCCGGCGAACGATTGTTGGTGAGCTTGAATAGACCGCCCAGCAGGATGGGGACATACTCGAACCCCACACCTGTGCGGGCGGCGATCTCTGGCAACACCTTGTGGCAGAAGTAAGCGTTGGGGCTGCCAAAATCGAAAACAAACTGAACACGATCCTGCTGCATGTATTGATCTCCTGATCAAGAAAACGACGCCGCTGTTGTTGTTATCTTTCCCCAGCCTAAAGGCAGGCGCCGGGCGCGCACCAGGCGACCGACCTCCAGCGTGAAGGCTGGGGCTGGCCGTGCGCGGTTCACCATGGCTCCAGCCAGGGCCTAAGGTCGGCCTCATGCGTCCACGCGTTGCGCGGCTGCATATGAATCTGCCAGTACGCCTCGGCGATGCTGTCCGGATCGACGATACCGTCCTGCGCTTTCAGCGCATAGCGTTCGGGAAAGGTGTCGCGGATGAACTCGGTGTCGATGGCGCCGTCGATGATAGGATGCGCCACATGGATGCCCTTGGGCCATAGCTCGCGCGCCATGCTTTGCGCCAGCGCGCGCAACCCGTGCTTGGCGCCTGCAAAAGCTGCGTAACCATCTCGCCCGCGCAGGCTGGCGGTGGCGCCTGTAAATAATATCGTGCCGCGCCCGCGCGGCAGCATAGCCTTGGCCACCTCGCGGCCCATCAGGAAGCCGCCGAAGCAGGCCATTTCCCAGACCTTGTAATAAACACGTGCCGTCGTTTCGGTAATGCCAAAGCGCACGTTTGCACCGATATTGAATACCGCAACCTCAATCGGTGCGATCTCCCGCTCGATCTGTTCGACCAAAGCAACTACCTGGTCTTCCTTGCGGGCATCGCTGCCGAATCCGTACGCCTCGCCGCCGGCGGCCTTGATCTCATCCACCAGGGGCTGCAGCTTGTCGGTATGACGCCTGGTTACGCAGGCGATGTAGCCTTCGCGGGCAAATCGCCGCGCAATAGCGCCGCCGGTTGCATCACCTGCGCCCACCACCAATATAGCCTTCTTGTGCGTTTGCTCGTCAGTCATGTTGCTCCTCTTCTATCGTTCTGTTCCCTCAACGCTACACGGTCTGGCGCAGCGCGGCGCGAGGCGCGGCGTATAAGCCGGCCCCGCCTCATGGTTGGCCCGACACACCAGACGCACGCTCCTGCGCCATGGACTTCAGCACATTCTTGAGCAGCTTGCCAGTGGACGCCATCGGCATCTGCTCGACGAAGCGGATGTCGCACGGCACCTTGTAGGGTGAGAGACGGGCACGCAGATAATCGCGGAAGGCGTCAGGGTCGGGCGCTTGCATATTGCGCTTGAGCTCAACGAAGGCCACCACTTCCTCGTTGTGCTCCACCTCGCGCCCCACGACAGCCGACTGTACGACGGCAGGATGGCTGTTGATCACCTGCTCCACCTCTACCGGATAAACGTTGAAGCCGGAGCGTATGATCAATTCTTTGCTGCGCCCGACGATGTGCAGCGCGCCGTCCGCCGACTGCTGCGCCATATCGCCGGTATTGAGCCAGCCTTCGGCATCCAGTATCTCGGCGGTGCGCCCCGCGTCACGGTAATAGCCCTTCATGACGCCCGGGCTGCGCATATGCAGGGTTCCGATTTCGCCCGGCGTCACCGCCCCGCCGTCGCCATCCACGATACGGATCTCGACGCCCACAATAGGCGGCCCGACCGAGCAATCCGAGCGAGGGGCATCACGGCGTGTCTGGGCAATCGTAGGCGCGGCCTCCGTCAGGCCGTAGCCATTATGCAAGGTCAGGCCCAACGCTGCCTCGGTATCCGCCTTGAGCCTGGGCGTGAGCGGCGAGCCGCCCACGCTGATATAGCGCAGCGCCGGTGCGCGCAGCGGCACGCCGCTAGCCTGCGCATGGTCGAGCAGCCTGGCGAACATGGCCGGAACACCGGTGAACAAGGTAACGCCGCCCTCGGCCAATGCACGTGTCGCCGCCTCGACATCAAAACGCGGTTCGAGCATCACCGTCGCACCCGCCGACATGGAGCCAATAAATTGCGATGCCAGCCCGATGATGTGGGCCATCGGCAACACGCCGTACACGATGTCTCCCGGTGCGAGCCCGCGCGAATGCGCAGACCACAGCGCGGGGAACATGAGGTTTGCATGCGTGAGCATGACAGCCTTGGGCGCCCCCGAGGTGCCTGAGGTATAGACCAGCGCGGCCACCTGCTCTGTAGGCGATGGCGACACCGCCTCGAGCAGCACGGCTTCGGCCAACGGCCCGACATGCAGGCTGCCAAGGCCATCCCAATCCATGGATACGGCACCATGGCGCCTGGCATGCCCTTCGGCACTGTCGGACACATGACAGGTATAGAGCACACGCCGGGCGCCCGAATGCGCCACGACTTGATCGATTTCCCGCGCCGACAGACGGGCGTTTACAAAGCAGGACCATGCATCCATACGGCTGAGGCCGAGAATCACCGCGCAAGCGGCGGCGCAGTTCTCGCCCACAATCACGACCCTGTCGCCACCGCGCACATCCAGTTCCCGCAATCGATCAGCCGCCCGCAGCGACGCTTGGGCGAGTTCACCATAGCTGAGGGCAAGCGTTGCGTCCTGCAAGGCGGGCAGGCCAGGATGGGTTCGTGCCCATTCATCAACCAACAGATGGATGCGGTCAGGCCCGCGCGCCTGAAAAGTAGTGGCCAAGCTTTATCTCCACGAATTGTTCCGGGCGGCGGACTGCTGTCCGGAAAACGATGCCTGCCACCCGGCAGCGATGACCGCCCCCCGAAAGCAACGCCTGCCGCCCGAAAGCAACGCCTGCCGCCCGAAAGCGACGCGCGCCCCTCCGAAGGATACCTGCCACCCGGCAGCGATGTCCTCTGCTCCGAAGCGATGCCTTCCGCTGCAGCGGAAGACAGGCAAGATATATGACTTCATGCAAAATAAAATACTGCATTGCAGAACTAATGGCAATTACAGCCCTGACCAACCAAGCGACGCCCGTTTCCCTTTGAACCTACCGATATGCAATTAGAAACCGATTTACAACGAGGGATTTTCTTTACCTTACATCATTGATGGATTATCCTCTCTTTCGCTGTTTATCCATTAAAGTTCTGCAATGCAGAACATAGAGCCGAAAGACAAGAAGCATCGGGGCGGTATCCAGGTATCCGGGCAAAAGCCGGGCACAAGGCCCGAACGATGCTGATCACACAGGAGACAAGACATTGAAACACCTCGACCGCAATACCTTTGCCGGCCTAGTCTCGCCCGGGCGTCGCACTACCCTTGGCGCACTGGCATCATTGTGGGCGCTGGGCGCCGCACCCCGGGCCTTCGGGCAAACCGCCGCGGGCTATCCGTTGCAACCGATACGCCTGCTGCTGCCTTTCGGCGCCGGTGGCTCCACCGACGGCCCTGTCCGCCTGCTGGCCAAGAACGTGTCGAAGATCCTGAAGCAGCCCGTCATCGTGGAGTACCGGCCAGGCGCCGGCGGTACGCTGGCCGTGCAGAACCTGCATTCCATGCCCGCCGACGGATACTCCCTGGCCATTTCCGTGCTGAGCGTCTATCGCATGCCCTACACTCAGAAGATCAACTGGAACCCGGTGACCGACCTGAGCTACATCATCGGCCTGACGGGCTATGCCTTTGGCATCGTGGTGCCAGCCAATTCGCCCATCAAGAACATGGACGACTTCGTGGCCTACGCGAAAGCCCATCCCGGCGAGCTCTCGTACAGCTCGCCCGGCGTCGCCACGACCAATCACCTGACCATGGAAATGATTGCGCGGCACTATGGCATAAAGCTGAACCACATCCCGTACAAGGGTTCGGGCGAATCACTGCAGGCACTGCTTTCGGGGCAGGTGCAGTCGGGCGCCGAAACCTCCGCCTTCGCTCCGCACGTCGAAGCTGGCAAATTGCGCCTGCTGGCAGTTTGGGGCAAGAACCGCATGAAGCGCTTTCCGGATGTGCCAACGATGACTGAGCTCGGACTGGACATCGTGCAGACCTCGCCATGGGGCGTGGTGGGCCCCAAGGGCCTGGACCCGGAGATCGTACGGACCCTGCACGATGCCTTCAAGCAAGCGATGGAAACGCCTGAGTTCAGGGCAATTCTCGCCCAGTTCGATATGGAACCCGACTACCGCAATTCCGAGGACTTCCAGGCTTTCGCCGCACAGACGATGAAAAAAGAGAAAGTCATCCTGGACGCGTTGGGCTTGAACATCAATGCTTGAAACGCCTGCGGACAAGGCGCAGCGTGCACAGCGCGGCCAGGTCGCGCCGGGCCAGATCAAATACAAAACAACGCATTACGCAGCAAGGAGAACACAATGAGCATACATGCCGCAAAACTACTCGGCATCATCGCGCTGGCCGCCGCCGTGGCGCCCGCCGCCGTACTGGCGGAAAGCGCGGGCGCCTATCCGTCGCAACCCATCACCCTCATCGTGCCCTATGCACCGGGCGGCACCACCGACCTGGTGGGGCGTGCCCTGGCCGATAGCCTGTCACGCCAGCTCAAGCAGAGTGTCGTCGTCGAAAACAAGCCCGGCGCGGCTGGCTCCATGGGTGTGCTCGACATGATGACCAGCAAGCCCGACGGTTACCGGCTGACCATGGCACCAGTGGGCATCTTCCGCCAACCGTATCTGCAGAAAACCCGCTACGATCCGATCAAGGATCTCACCTATATCGCTTCCATCCTGAGCTATGACTTTGCGGTAACGGTAAAGAGCGATTCACCATTCAAGTCCATGAAAGACCTGGTTGAATATGCCCGCGCACATCCGGGTGAAATCACCTACAGCACTCCCGGCCGCTATACAGGCAACCAAGTCGTCTTGGCCTCGCTGGGCAAAAAGGAGGGTGTCCAGTTCTCGCATATCCCGTACAAGGGCGACTCCGACGCCACATCTGCGCTGCTCGGCGGCCACACAAAAGTGGGCGTTATTACCAACAGCGTACTGTCGTACCTGCGCGCCGGTACGGTACGCGTGCTGGCGACCGCGGATGCAGCCCGCAACCCGGCCTTCGGCGACGTGCCCACGCTGAAAGAAGCGGGCTACGACGTCGAGGTGCCCTCCCCGCTGGGTGTGGCCGGCCCCGCGGGCCTGCCTGATGAAATCGTCGAAAAGCTCGACAAGGCCATCAAGGCTGCGCTGCAAGACACCGACGTAAAGCGTGTACTAGACAACCTGGGTGTACGCACCTATTACATGGATCACACCGCCTACGCGGCATTTGCAAAAACAACATTCAAGAACGAGAAAGACATCATCAACTCCCTGGGCTTGCAGGACTGATGCGCAACGGGCTGCAAAGCTGCAGTAAAGTACCAGGCACGCATGCGCGCAGCATCAGCCAGGCAATTCTCCGCGGCCGGCCGGCCGCGGCCTCCATCAGGAAGTCCACAAAGGAGCACTCCAGTCATGCACCCCATTGTTTCCGATCTGTATGGGCAGCTAACACTGCCAGTCATCAGTTCGCCCATGTTCATCGTCTCGGGCCCCGAACTCGTCATCGCGCAATGCGCCAGCGGTGTCGTGGGCTCTATGCCTGCCCTGAACGCCCGCCCGCAAGAGCAGCTTTCACCCTGGCTCACGCAGATCGAAACCGAGCTTGCGGCATTGCGCGCGCGCGAGCCCGAGCGCGTCATCGCCCCCTATGCCATCAATCTCATCATCCATCGCTCGAATGACCGCGTCGAGCAAGATCTCGCCGTCTGCGCCGAACACCGGGTGCCCATCATTATCACCAGCCTGAGCGCTCCCCACCGCGTCGTAGATGCCGTGCATGGCTGGGGTGGCAAAGTTTTCCACGACGTTACCACCATCCGCCACGCCGAAAAGGCGCTGGAAGGCGGCGTGGATGGCCTCATTCTCGTGTGCGCCGGTGCGGGTGGGCATGCAGGTACCGCCAACCCTCTGGCCTTAGTGGGCGAGGTGCGCCGGTTCTTCGACGGCCCGCTGATTCTCTCGGGCGCGATCAGCCGCGGGCAGGATATCGCTGCGGCGCGGGCCATGGGCGCGGACTTTGCTTACGTGGGCACGCGCTTCATCGCCAGCCGCGAAGCCAATGCCAAGGACGCCTACAAGCAAGCCATTGTCGACGCGAGCGTCAAAGACATCCTCTATACACCTTACTTCACAGGCATCCCAGGCAACTATCTCAAGTCCAGCATCATCGCCGCCGGCCTGGACCCAGACAATCTGCCCGCGGTCGACCCAAGCAGCGCCAATTTCGGCTCCGCCCGAAGCAAGCCCTGGAAAGATATCTGGGGCGCGGGGCAAGGCGTTGGCAATATCGACGCGGTAATGCCAGTGGCTGACATCGTCGCGCAGCTCAAGCGCGAGTATCAAGCCGCAGTGCGCGGGCTGACCGACACTTTCGTCGAGGAAGGAGCCTTGCTGACATGATCGAAGCACGCATCGAAAACGGCGGCATGGTGCTCACCATCAACCGCCCGGCCCAGCGCAACGCCTTGAGCACTACCATGTACAACCAGTTGCGCGACGGGTTGCAGGCTGCAAACGACAATACCTCATGCCACAGCGTCATTATCACCGGCGCGGGCGGGCACTTCACGGCAGGCAATGATCTGGCCGATTTCCAGCGGGTGCGCACCCTGGATGAAGACAGCCCCGCGCTGTCTTTCCTGCGTACGCTGGCCAGCGTAGACGTGCCCGTAATCGCTGCCGTGGAAGGCGTTGCCGTGGGCGTCGGCGTTACCATGCTGCAGCATTGCGATTTTGTATTTGCCGACAGCACGGCCATGTTCAGCCTGCCGTTCGTGTCGCTGGGCCTGTGCCCCGAAGGCGGCTCCAGCATCCTGCTCGAACAGATTGCGGGGCGGCGCAAGGCCGCGCAATGGTTGATGCAGGCGCAACGCTTCGATGCGCGCGAGGCGCTGGAGGCCGACCTGATCACCGCTGTTTCGCCCGGCGGCAAGGCACTGGATGACGCACGCGAAGCCGCGGCCTCACTGGCCGCCAAGCCTCTGGAAGCCGTGCGCCTGACCAAGCGCATGCTGCGCGAGCCGGGCCGCCCGGCCCTGATGCAGGCCTTCGACACCGAACGCAAGCTTTTCGGCGAACGACTGGCATCGGAAGAAGCCCAGGCGGCGTTCAAGCGATTCTTCGAGCGGTAGCCCCGCCAGACACTGAATAAGCGGGCGGATCATGAGACGTGCCCCGCCGCACCACGCTGGCCGAACGCTGGCCGACCAATGCCAGCGCTGACAGACGGCGCAGTACGGAGCAGCCCTTGAGCTGTGGCGCACTGCGCCGCTTTCAGAACAGCAGCGAGCTGGCGGCTAAGCGTCCAGGGGCAGCAAGCGGGCGCCGGTGTGCGCCTGCAACTCGTCGAAAGTCAGCCCATCGTTCATCTGCTGCACCTGCAGGCCCGCGGGCGTGACCTCGAGCACGGCCAGATCGGTGTAGATGCGGCTGACAACACCCATGCCCGTCAGGGGCAGCGTGCATGCGGGCAGTATCTTGGGCGAGCCATCCTTGGCGTTGTGTTCCATCAGGATAAAGACACGGCGCGCGCCAACGGCCAGGTCCATGGCACCGCCGACAGCCGGCGGCTCGCCCGGCCGGCCCAGGTTCCAGTTGGCCAGATCGCCCGAAGCGGACACTTGCATGCCACCCATGATGCAAATGTCGAGGTGACCGCCCCGCATCATGGCGAAGGACACCACGTGATCGAAGTAGGCGCCGCCCGTCAGCAGCGTGACCGGCTTCTTGCCCGCATTGATCAGCTCGGTGTCTTCGTGCCCTTGCTCGGCCGGCGGCCCCATGCCCAGAATACCGTTCTCGCTTTGCAGCAGGATTTCTTTTTCGGGATCAAGATAGCGCGCAACCAGTTCCGGCATGCCAATGCCGATGTTCACGTAGCTGCCCGATGGAATGTCGGCGGCAAGCCGGCGGGCCATCTCGTCGCGGTTCAATCGTTTCAACATAGTATCTGCCACTGCTCAGCTGGAAAGTTGGGGGTTGCTCACACGCACGACGCGCTGGACGAAGATGCCCGGCGTAACGACGCATTCGGGGTCGAGTTCGCCCAGCTCGACGAACTGCCTCACCTGTACGATGGTGGTGCGGGCCGCCATGCACATCACCGGGCCGAAGTTGCGCTGCGCCTTGTTGTACACCAGGTTGCCCCAGCGGTCGGCGCGTTCGGCCTTGACCAGCGCAAAATCGCCCTTGATGGGCTTTTCGAAGACATAGTGGCGCCCGTCGATCTCGCGGGTTTCTTTGCCTGCCGCCAGGTCGGTGCCGTAGGCGGTGGGCGTGAAGAAACCGCCCAGGCCTGCCGCGCCGGCATGCAGACGTTCGGCAATGGTGCCCTGGGGCACCGTCTCGAGCTCGATCTTTCCGTCTTTGTACATCTGGTTGAAAACCCAGGAATGACTGGCCTTGGGAAAGGAACAAATAATCTTGCGCACCCGCCCCTCTTTGATCAAGGCGGCCAGGCCGTTGTCGTGGTTGCCGGCGTTGTTGTTGACGACGACGAGCTCGCGCGCACCCTGGTCGATCAGGGCGTGGATGAGTTCGGTGGGCATACCCGCGCCGCCGAATCCGCCAATCAGCACCGTGGCCCCGTCATGGATGTCCGCCACGGCGGCTTCCAGGCTTTCGGTAAACTTGTTGATCATTGCATCTCTGTATTCAGGTAAGAAAAAGGCATTGATGCCGCCTTGCCGGCGGCATCCGCGGACTACTGGGTCACGCTTATACCTGCCTTGCGTATGATATCGCCATACATGGCCGAGTCTTTCTTGATAAGCGCCTGGAAGGCCTTGGGGCCTTGGCCCACCGGCACAAAACCTGCGGCATGGAACTTCTCGCCAATGCCGGGCTCTTGCACCACCGCAACAATCTCGTCGGCCAGCTTCTTGACGATCTCATCCGGCGTACCGGCTGGCGCCAGCAGCCCTGCCCAGGATGCCATCGCAAACCCCGGGAAGCCCGACTCGGCCACCGTCGGCACACCCGGCTCATCCTTCCAGCGTTCGAGCGACGTGATGGCCAGCACCTTCAGATCGCCCTTCTTCGCATACTGCATCGGCACGAGGATGGGGTCAAACACCATCGACACACGGCCCGCGAGCAGGTCGGTAAGAATCGGCGCGCTGCCCTTGTAGGGTACGTGCGTCATCTTGAAGCCGGCAAGATGCGAAAAGTTAGCACCTGTGAGGTGAGCACTGGAACCCGTGCCGCTGGACGCATAGGTCAGCTCGCCCGGATGTTTCTTGCCGTAGGCGATCAGCTCCTGAAGATTATTGACCGGCAGGTCTTTGGCCACGAACAGGAACAGCGGCAAGTCGGCCATCTGAGACACAGGCGTGAAATCGCTGTCGCTGTAGCTCAACTTGTACAGGTGCGGGTTGACTGCATGGGCCGCCAGCACGGTCACGAAGGTGTAGCCATCGGGCTTGGCGCGCGCAGCCTGTGCCGTGCCGATCGTGGCGTTGGCGCCCGGCTTGTTGGTGATGATGAACGTCTGGCCCAGGCGCTGCGACAGGCGCTCGGCCACCGCACGCGTGACGGTGTCGGTGGCGCCGCCCGGCGTGTAGGGCACGATGATCTCCACCGGCCGCTCGGGCCACGCCGCCTGTGCGGCCGGAACCGCCGCACACACCATTGCCAGGCCGCTACTCACCGCAAGCAGGTACTTCTTGAATTCGAACTTCATCTATTGTCTCCTGGGTATTGCCTCGCCGCGCTTGTGGCCGACGAAGCGGCAGCGCGCCATGACGGCACGCCATTGATCGTAAACTTTCTAGTGTTTCACTATACAGGCGCATGCCGCTTGACGGCCGTGCGCCACTAAGCCACTTCGAACAGGCCGGCAGCGCCCTGACCACCGCCTATGCACATGGTAATGACCACATACTTAACGCCACGCCGCTTGCCTTCGATGAGCGCATGACCCACCATACGCGCCCCCGATACGCCATATGGATGGCCAACCGCAATGGCACCGCCATTCACGTTGAGTTGATCGTCGGGAATGCCCAGCTTGTCGCGGCAATATAGTACCTGGCAGGCAAACGCTTCATTCAATTCCCACAAACCGATGTCCGATATGTTCAGCCCCGCACGCTCCAGCAGACGCGGCACCGCATACACAGGGCCGATGCCCATTTCATCGGGCTCGCAGCCCGCCACCGCAAAACCACGGAAGATGCCCAGCGGCGCAAGCCCTTTGCGCTCAGCCACCTTGCTGTCCATCACCACGCACGCCGACGAGCCGTCTGAAAACTGGCTCGCATTACCCGCCGTGACGACACCGCCCGGCAAGGCCGAACGAATGCGCGATACACCTTCGATCGTCGTATCGGGGCGTATGCCCTCGTCGGCTGAAATCGTGACCTCGCGCCGGCTGACCTGGCCGCTGCGGGGGTCGAAGACCGCCATGGTCGTGGTCATAGGCACGATCTCGTCGTTGAATAGGCCTTTGTCCCGCGCCGCCGCGGCGCGCAACTGGCTGCGGACGCCGTATTCGTCCTGCGCCTCTTTCGCGATGTTGTAGCGCTTGGCCACCCGCTCGGCAGTCTGCAGCATGCTCCAGTAGAGTTCGGGCTTTTCCTGCTGCAGCCGGGGATCCCGGCGCATATGCATGTTCATCTGGTTCTGCACGCATGAAATGCTTTCCACGCCGCCGGCCACCATCACCGGCACGCGATCCACGATCACGCGCTGCGCCGCCATGGCGATGGCCTGCAAGCCGGATGAACAAAACCGATTGATGGTCACGCCCGCCGACGACACCGGCAGGCCGGCGCCCAGGGCGATGGCGCGTGCGATATTGCCGCCCAGCGTGCCCTCGGGCTGCGCGGTGCCCATGATCACGTCTTCCACTTCGCCGGGTTCGATGCCGGCACGCGCGACCGCATGCCGCACCGCATGGGCGCCCAGCGTCGCGCCATAAGTCATGTTGAATGCACCACGCCAGGACTTGCCCAGCCCCGTGCGCGCTGTCGATACGATTACCGCTTCAGTCACAATTGTCTCCACAAGCAGGGGCTCACGCCCGCGTTCAGTGCCACAATGATTATTCCCAAGTGCCGCCGGCCTCGACACGTTCCAGCAGCAGGGGCGACGCCTTCCAGAACTGCCCCGCCGCATCCGACTCGCCCGCGTACTGGCGCATGGCCCGCGCGATGTTGTACAGGCCCACCTGATTGGCTGCGTAATGCATGGGGCCGCCGCAGAACGCGGGATAGCCGTAGCCGTTCAGGTACACGACATCGATATCCGAGGCGCGCAGAGCAATCCCTTCCTCAAGTATCTTGGCGCCTTCATTCACCAGGGCGCACAAGCTGCGCATCACGATTTCCTCGTCGCTGACCGTGCGCGGCGTCACGCCCTTCTCGCGGCGATACGCATCGATGATGGCGGCCACCTCAGGGTCGGGGACAGGCTTGCGATTGCCGGGTTCATAGCGATACCAGCCTGCCGAGGTCTTCTGGCCGAAACGGCCCGCCTCGCACAACTTGTCGGCCACCATGGAAAAATCCTGCCCGGGGTTTTGCGCGGCGCGATGCTTGCGTACCGACCAGCCGATATCCAGGCCGGCCAGGTCGCCCACGCGGAACGGCCCCATGGCCATGCCGAAGGCCTCCAGCGCCCTGTCGACTTGTTGCGGCAGCGCGCCCTGGATGATCAGATCGTTCGTCACGGAGTAATACCGGTGCAGCATGCGGTTGCCGATAAAGCCGTCGCACACGCCCGACACCACGGGTTTCTTGCCGATCTTCCTGGCCATATCTATGCACGTGGCCAGTACATCGTCGGCAGTCTTGGCGCCGCGCACGATCTCCAGCAGTTTCATGACGTTGGCCGGGCTGAAGAAATGCAGGCCGATCACATCGCCGGGGCGCGAAGTGGTGGCGGCAATTTCATCGACGTCCAGCGTGGAAGTATTGGTGGCCAGGATGGCGCCCGGCTTCATGACCTCATCCAGCTTGCCGAACACCTGCTTTTTGACGTCCATGCTCTCGAAGACGGCTTCAATCACCAGGTCTTGCGTCGACAGATCCGTGTAGTCGAGCGTTGTCGACAGCAGCGCCATGCGTTCGTCGAGCTGCGTCTGTGTCAGCCTACCCTTCTTCATGGTGGCTTCATAATTGCGGCGAATGGTGGCAAGACCGCGATCCAGTGCCTCTTGGCTTGTTTCCAATATGACGACGGGCAGGCCCGCGTTCAGGAAATTCATAGCAATGCCGCCGCCCATGGTACCAGCACCGATGACAGCCACCTTCGCAACGGGCCGCAGCGCAATGTCGGCCGCAATGCCAGGCACCTTGGTGGCAGCGCGTTCGGCCGCGAAAATATGGCGCAAGGCGGCCGATTCGGGCGAATTCATCAGTTGCACAAACAACTCGCGCTCTTTGCGCAGGCCCTGCTCGAATGACATCGACACGCTGGCGGCAACAGCTTCCAGACACTTGCCGGGCGCGGGCAGGTGTGGGTTCGCCGCCGCCACACCAGCGCGCGCTACCTGCAGGATGGCTTCAGCATCGGGCGCATCTACCGACAGATCGCGCACGCGCCGGTGTGCCTTGTTTTCCGTTGCCACCTTCTCGGCGAACGCCACAGCGCGCCCGACCACATCAGCGTCCACCACCAGATCGAACAAGGGCGTATCGACCAACGACGACGCCGACAGCACCTGCCCATTCACGATCATATTAAGCGCCTTTTCCAGCCCCAGCAGGCGCGGCAGGCGTTGTGTGCCGCCCGCCCCCGGCAGCAGGCCGAGCTTCACCTCGGGCAGACCGACCTGCGCCTTGGCGTGGGCCACCCGATAGTGCGCACCAAGCGCCAGCTCAAGCCCGCCGCCAAGGCAAACGCCTTCGATCGCTGCCACCACCGGCTTGCCGCTTGCCTCCAGTGCGCTGATGACAGTGCGCAGCGTGGGCTCGCGCCCAGAAAGCGGCGTGCCGAACTCGCGCACATCGGCGCCGCCGGAGAACGCACGACTGCTGCCTGTGAGGACCACCGCGGCCACTTGAGTATCCGCCTGGGCCTGGTCGAGCAGAGAAATGATCGCGTGGCGAAGGCCGAAGCCCAGCCCGTTGACGGGCGGATTGTCGAAGGTAATGACGGCGGTCTTGCCAATAAGCCCGTAGCGTGCGGCTGACATCGTTTCTCCTTTGTTCTGCATTGCAGAATTAAATTTTGGTTTACGGAATCAATGCTAATCCGGTAGCATACCGATGTAAAGACGGGTTTGCCCCTGTGCGGAGCATGTTTGCCGCGATTTTTTGCCCATCATTTTGCACAGCAGAATTCAACAACCCCATCACGCTTACCCGGAACAAGGGAAAAAGGTTTGCACCATGGACATTCAATACACCGCTGAACAACTTGCCTTTCGCGATGAAGTGCGAGCTTTTCTGGCGGAACATCTGGACGCCGGGCTCGCGCGCAAGGTCAGGCAGGAGCAACCGCTGAGCAAGCAGGAGCGCCAGGAATGGCAGCGCACCCTTTACCAGCGCGGCTGGGGCGCCCCAGCCTGGCCCGCCGAATACGGCGGCACGGGCTGGAATGCCATCGAACGTCACATCTTTGAAGAAGAATGCGCACGGGCGCATGCGCCAGACCAGCTTTCCTTTGGACTGAAAATGGTCGCGCCCGTCATCCAGAAATACGGGAGCCAGGCGCAGAAAGACCGCTTCCTGCCGGGAATCATCTCGGGCGACGTATGGTGGTGCCAAGGCTATTCAGAGCCCGGCGCGGGCTCTGACCTCGCCTCGCTCAAGACGTCGGCCGTGCGCGAGGGCGATGAGTACATTGTCAATGGCCAGAAAACCTGGACGACTCTGGCCCAGCATGCTGACTGGATCTTCTGCCTGGTGCGCACTGACCCTGGCGCGCGCAAGCAGCAGGGCATTTCCTTTCTGCTTATCGATATGACGACGCCCGGCGTCACGGTGCGGCCCATCATCATGCTCGACGGCGGACACGAAGTGAACGAAGTCTGGTTCGATAATGTTCGCGTACCCGTCGCCAACCGTATCGGCGACGAGAATATGGGCTGGACGTACGCCAAGTACCTGCTTGGCCACGAACGCACCAACATCGCCCGTGTCGGGCTCTCCAAGGCCGCGCTGCGGCGCCTAAAGCAGGTCGCGGCGGCACAGCCGGGCAATGATGGCGGCCACCTGATCGACGAACCTGCCTTCCGTGCCAGGATCGCTCTTGTCGAACTGGAGCTTCAGGCACTGGAGATCACGCAGCTCAAGCTGGTGGCCGCGGACGGGCAGCAGCGCGCCCCCGGCCCCGAAGCATCGATTCTAAAAATCAAGGGCTCCGAAATCCAGCAAACCATTTCCGAGCTTACCGCGCTGGCCCTGGGCCCCTATGGCGTGGCCCACCTGCCGGCGGACGAAAACCCCTATCCGGACGGGGTAAGCCCCGCCTTCCCCGCGGCACTGGGCGGCGCCACCGGCCGCTACTTCAACAACCGCAAGACCACGATCTATGGTGGCTCAAGCGAAGTCCAGAAAAGCATCATCTGCAAGGCCATCCTCGGCATCTGACAGCCGGGCCGCATGCAACATGCGCCGCCCGCGCCCGGCGCATAGCACAGAACAAGGAAGCAACATGAATTTCGATTTCACAGAAGAACAGCTTGGCCTGGAAAATACGCTGCAGCGCTTTTTCGCGAAGGACTACACCTTCGAACAGCGCCGCGCACTGCTGGCCAACGACGACGGGTTCAGCCGGCAAGCCTGGACGACCTATGCCGAACTGGGCGTGCTCGCCCTGCCCTTCCCCGAATCATGCGACGGGCTCGGCGGCACAGCCGTCGACACCTACCTGGTGATGCGCAACCTGGGCCGCGGCCTGGCGCTCGAGCCTTATCTTGCCACGGTGGTGTTGTGCGGCGGCCTGCTGCGGGATTTCGCCACGCAAGTGCAGCAAGAGGCGCTGCTGCCCGCCATTGCCGCCGGTGAAAGCATGCTGACCCTTGCACACTACGAACCGCAGGCGCGCCACAATGAAGGCCGCGTGGCAACCCGCGCCAGCGTCGATGGCGCAGGCTGGCTGCTCGACGGCCACAAGAGTGTCGTGCTGCATGCAGCCAGCGCCCGCCATATCCTCGTGTCAGCGCGCCACCACGGTGACGAAGGCGAGCAGGCCGGCGTTTCGCTTTTCCTGCTGCCCCGCGGCGCCGCCGGGTTGACGTTCAAGCCTTGGAGCAATCACGATGGCACCCGCGCCGCCGACATCCTCCTGAATAAAGTCAGGGTTGGCCGCGATCAACTCATCGGCAAAGAAGGCGAGGCCCTGCCCGCCATTGCGCTGGCCATTGCGCTGGCCAATACAGCGATCGCGGCCGAAGCCACCGGCATTATGCGCGCATTGGTCGACGCCACGCTCGAGTACCTGAAAACCCGCAAGCAGTTTGGTGTGCCGCTCAGCACCTTCCAGGCACTGCAGCACCGCCTCGCCGATATGGCCATCGCCACCGAGCAGGCAGATTCCATGGCGCTGCGCGCCGCCATCGAAATGCAGAACCCCGACCCGGTCGTCAGGCTGCGCCAGGCGTCGGGCGCAAAGGCGTATGTGTCGGAATGCGCCCGCAAGGTCGGCCAGGAGGCCATCCAACTGCACGGCGGCATCGGCGTCACCGACGAGCTGAACGTGGCGCACTACTTCAAGCGGCTCACCACGCTGAGTATGTTGTTTGGCGACGCCGACTACCACCTGCGGCGCTACAGCGAGGCCATGGCGGCGGACGAGGCGCAATGACAAGCGGCGGGCATGCCTGCCGCGACGCCACCCCTGAGGCTTACCATGCAGTGCCGGCGGCCCGCCGCACCGCCATATCACCCAGGGCACGAAGCTGGCTTGCCCACAGCACGGGCACCCGGCCCAAGCTTCAGAGCCCGTTCAGAGCGGGCTCGGCATGCCTCAGTGGTGCCCCATGGCGCGCCGAATCTTGCTTACGGTTTCCAGCAGGCGAGGCCGCACCTCATCCAACAGAAATTGCTCGGACATCTTGAACGAAGGTGCGCCGCAGGTAATGACCATGATGGGCTGCGTGCTGCTGAACTGAAAGCCCAGGGCAATTGCGTTGACATCCTTCTGCCAGTCGCCGAACGATGTCGTCACACCAAGCGTACGGTATTCCTCGACAGCCTTGTCGATGCCATCCATGATTTCCTTGCGCGACCAGGCGTCCAGTTCGCTTAGGCGGTCGGCGATCTCGCGGCGCTCGGCCTCGCTGGCTACCGCGAGATAGCCGCGCCCCATCGAAGACGTCACAATAGGAATACGCGCCCCCACATCGAGGCTTAGCGTCAGGGCTGACTGGCTGCGGCAGTTCTCGATATACAGCATGGACAGGCGATCGCGTACCCCCAGCGACACCATGGCCTGCGAGAAATCTGCCAGCTCCTGCATATAGGGCCGCGCCACCTGCCGGATGTCGAGCTTGGCCAGCATACCGACCCCCAGCGACAGCGTCGCCATGCCCAGCTTGTATTTGCCGCTATCCTCATCTTGCGTCAGATAGCCCAGCTTTACCAGGGTATGCGTCAGGCGCGATATCGTGGACTTAGGCAGGCCGCAGCGCTCGGCCAGTTCCTGGTTGCCCAGCATACGCCGCCCCGAACGAAAGCACGCCAGCACCTCCAGCCCACGCGCCAGCGCCGTTACGAAATGCCGGTCATCGTCAAACTGCGCCAACGCGGAAGGGTACTTTTTGCCTGTTGATGTCGAGTGTGTTGCCACTGCTGCCCCAATGTGAAAAAAGGCTTATGGATAAGCGCCACGAATGTAGCAGTAAAACACCGCCCATGTTCTGTTTTCCAGCAATTTTATTCTGCATATCGGAACTTGCAGCCCCAAACAAACCTAGGGCTTACCCGGTTGCAGCCTCTTACCCCACTTTATAAAATGACTGCTGTTCCGCATAGCAGTTTTAATGGTCACTTATCAGAACACAAACTGCTTTCACACGGTATCGTCATCCAGGAGTCACCCTTGATTGCCAGCCTGCACAGGTGTTCGCCGCTGCGCGCCCTTTTCACCCTTATCATAGGCACCGCGGTTCTCACCGGGGCCCCCGCCTTTGCCGCCTATCCCGACAAGCCCGCCAGCTGGGTCGTGCCCTTTCCGCCCGGCGGCCCCACTGACGTCGCCACACGCGTCCTTGCAGATGCATTTGGCAAGGCCCTCGGCGGCAACTTCGTCGTTGAAAACAAACCCGGCGCCTCAGGCACCATCGGTGTTCGCAACGTCATTCGCAGCAAACCCGACGGCTACACCATCGGCACACTGGCCTCGCCCAGCCTGACTGCTCCCTTCATCCTGGCGGAACGTCCTTATGATCTGAACAAAGACGTTACGCCTATCGGGCTTGCGTATGTCACGCCCCTCATCCTGGTCGTCAATCCTACTGTTCTGCCCGATGTTATCGACGTAGCGTCGCTCGCCAAGGCCGGTAAGCACGGCAAGTCACTGAACTACACCTCCGCGGGCGTAGGCAGCACCGGCAATCTCACGATGGAACTGCTCAAGAAAGAACTAGGCTTCGATGCCGTGCATGTGCCCTACCAAGGCAGCTCGCCCGCCGTCACTGCGGTACTGGCCGGCGACGTGCCCATCATGTTGTCCGACTCAGTCGCCGTGCTCCAGCACATCAAGGCGGGCAAGCTGCGTGCCATCGCCGTCAATACCGATGCGTTCCAGGATCTCCCCGACGTCACGTCGCTCAAAGCGCAAGGCGTACAGAGCACCAAGGCCATTTCATGGGGCGGCATCTTCGCGCCCGCAGGCACACCGGACGATGTTCGCGACACGCTGACCAACACACTGCGCAAAGTACTGCAAGATCCCAAAGTGACTGATCGCATGAAGTCCGTCGGCGCCTATCCCGTATTCGGCGATGCCGCCGAGATGACCGACCACATCAAGACAGATTCGGCCATCTGGGAGCGTGTCATCAAAGACAACAAACTTGGTGCACAGTAAACCGCTATGTCCGATTCTGGTATTGCGCCGCTGGCGGGCGTTCGCGTCCTTGACCTGTCCCGTGTGTTCGCGGGGCCGCTTTGCACCATGGCGCTCGGCGACCTCGGCGCCGAAATCATCAAGGTGGAGCACCCGGTGCGCGGTGACGATACCCGGGACTGGGGCATGCACGTATGCCCCACGCGCACCACATATTTCAACTGCGCCAATCGCAACAAGCGTTCCATTACGCTCGATCTCAGCACCGAAGCAGGCCAGCATATCGCTCGCAAGCTGGCGGCCGAGTGCGATGTTGTCGTGCAGAACTTCAAACTCGGCGGCGCCGCAAAGATGCGGCTGGGCTATGAAGACCTCAAGGCCATACGCCCCGACATCGTCTATTGCTCGATCGCAGGCTATAACAGCAGCGGTCCCGAGGCCAGCCGACCGGGCTACGACCTGGTGCTGCAGGCCGAGACGGGCCTGATGCACATGAATGGCGAGCCCACGCAGCCACCGCTCAAGTTCGGCACTTCAGTCGTGGACATGTTCACCGGTATGTACGCCGCGCAAGCCATCCTGGCCGCCCTGTATCACCGCAAGGGCACGGGCGAAGGCCGTCACATCGAAATGTCGCTCTATGACAGCGGCATTTCCATCAGCGCATTCTATGGCTTGGAATCCCTCTGGCGCGGCGAAGACGTGCCCCGCTACGGGAACGCCCATCCGTCCATCATCCCCTACGGCGTGTTCGACGCCCAGGACGGTAGCCTGGTGATCGCCGTGGGCAACAACGCCCAGTTCGTCCGCTTCTGCACCGACGTCATCGACCAGCCAAGCCTCAAGGACGACGAACGCTTCAGTACCAACGTCGCCCGTTCGCGCAACCGCGATACCCTCCTGCCCATCATCAGGCAGGCCGTGGGCGCCCGCAAGCGCGCCGAACTGCTCGAGCGCCTGCATGCCGCCGGCATCCCGTGCGGCGAAGTACTGGGCCTGCACGAGGCGCTCAGTTCGGCACGCACCCGGCAGGGAAAGCTGATCGAAACCTTCCCCGTGCCCGAGGAACGCGACGCGCATGTCATGGCGCCCCCCTACCGCCTGGATGGCCAGCGGCCTCCGGTGCGCCACGTGCCTCCCACACTCGGCGAAGGCACCGACGACATCCTGCAATCATTGCTCGGCCTGTCGCACGATGAACTTGCGCAACTGCGCGGCAAGGGTGTGATCTGACACCCGACCGCTGGGCCGACCGAGCCTCGGCGGTCACGGCGACCCGGTCGTGACCGCCGGTACGATCCGAACCCGGTGGGCGGTGAGATCTTATCTTCGCATCCGGTGCGGTCTGATCCCGGCATCCGGTGCGGTCTGATCCCGGCGTCCGGTGCGGTCTGATCCCGGCATCCGGTGCGGTCTGATACCGGCGTCCGGTGTGGTCTGATCCCGGCGTCCGGTGCGAGCCGGCCCCGATAGCCGTTAAAATCACACGCCGCCGCGCAGGGCGCAATGCGCGGCCCCGCCTAGCCGCCCGACCGCGCCAGAATCTTGTATAGATGCGAACGTGAAATACCGAGCACTTGCGCGGCCTGTTTCTTGTTTCCGCCGAGCTTGTCCAGCGCCTCGCGCACTGCCTGGTATTCCCGTTCCTTGAGGCTGGCCGGCATGGCGCGTGCATCACCTTCCTGAATCGTAATGGCCGCATCGATTGCATAGGCCGCCTGCATGCCCGCGGAAGGCGGCGCGCCAACGACAGCCTGCCCGGCGGCGTGACCCGGCATGCTGTAACGTTCGAAGTCAGCCACGCCCAGCTCACGCAAATCGCAGAACACCAGCGCTTCTTCAATACGCTGACGCAACTGCCGGACATTGCCCGGCCACTCCTGCCCCGCCAGATACGGCACCACCTCGCTGCCTATCACCGGTACAGGCATACTATTGCGGCGACAAAAATCCCGAACGAAATAGTCCAGCAGTTCAGGGATATCCTCGCGCCGATGGCGCAGCGCAGGTATGTGAAGCACCACGCCGCTCAATCGATAGTAAAGATCCAGGCGAAAACGCTCCGCGTCGATCAACTGTTGCATATTGCGGTTCGTAGCGGTGATCAGGCGAAACTGCACCTGGCGGCTGTCTCCGCCCCCCAGGCGCTGCACGCGCCGGTCTTCCAGCACACGCAGCAGCTTGACTTGCATCTCGATAGGAATGTCACCGACCTCGTCAAGAAACAACGTGCCGTTCTGCGCCTGTTCGATGCGGCCTTGCTGGCCACGGCGGCTGGCGCCGGTGAATGTGCCGGGCTCATAGCCGAACAGCTCAGCCTCAAGCAGCGTAGCGGGTAAGGCGGCCAGATTCAGGCTCACCAAGGGCGCTACGTCATCCGGATTCGACTGGCGATGGATGGCTTGAGCCACGAGCTCCTTGCCCGTGCCGCTCTCCCCAAGTATTAGTACCGGTATATCCAGATGCGCCACTGTGGCGATCTCCCGGCGTAGCCGCTGCATAGGCGCGCTGCTGCCGAGCAGCGGCACACCGTCCCGCGTATCGTCCGGGAAGTCCACCTGCTGGCTCAACACCGTGCGGTGCACGCGCAGCACCGATTCTGGATCCTTGAACAGCACCTGGCCCACCGCGCCCACAACCTGCTCGCCACGCCTGATAGGCAAACGGTTGACGACCCGCGTTACCCCCTGCATCCGCTGCAATTGCGCAATTTCGGCCCGCCCACTGCGTGCGACCTCGGCCAGCCGGGAATTTGGAATGACTTTGGCCGCATCCTGCCCCACCGCGCCGCCTGGCGGTAAGCCCAGGAATCGCTCGTGCACCGGGCTGACGTAGCGCATCCTGCCCTGGGCGTCTGCCACCGTGATCGCCTGATAGGGATTGCTGATCATGAACTCCATGATTTCGGTAGCGAACGGCACCTGAGACAGAAACTCAAACAGCGGACTGGATGCATCCATCGGCCGCAGCAGCACGGCAAGATGTACGCCGTGCTGCAGGACCAGACCTATGAATCGATCCGCATCAGGGCCGTGCCCATCGATTGCGATCAACCGGGATCCGCCGTTTTCAGGGCCGGACACCCCTTCCGCACGCGCGGCGCGCAGCGCCTTACCCACCGCCTGCTGCACGTCAGGGACGGCGCCAGCGCCCAGGCACCATGCGACTGTGTCATGAGCATCGAAAACGATGATGCCCAGGCTGTCCTCGCCATTACCCGACTGTGTTTTCAGTGAACACATGCTTTCTCTCTTGTACACATATGTCGTCTATGACGACACATTTAAACCAATTCAAGCTGTCTTTCCTGTGAATCATTCTGGCACAGGTTTTGCTTGTATGCCATATGTAGTTATCTGAGACACGACAAGCATAAAAAGGAGGCTGCCCATGTCCTGGCAACCCGAGATCGACGAACTGGCCTACCGCAAAAAGCTCTCCCTCGCCATGGGCGGGCCGGAAAAAGTACAGAGACACAAAAACGCGGGCAAGCTAACGGTGCGCGAACGCATCGAAGGCATTGCCGACCAGGGATCATTCACCGAGATCGGCGCGCTCGCCGGCAGCGGACAGTACGATGCACAGGGCAAAATTCTGGGTGTCACGCCATCAAACCTAGTCGTAGGCCGCGCCCGGATCGATGATCGCCCAGTCGTACTTATGGGTGATGACTTTACCGTCCGCGGCGGCGCCAATGACGGTGCGGTGGGCGAGAAGCTCGTCTATGCGGAGCGCATGGCAGGCGACCTGCGGCTCCCGGTCGTGCGGCTGGTCGATGGCACGGGCGGCGGCGGTTCCGTGCGCAATATCGAAACCAAAGGCCACACCCTGATCCCCACCATGAAGGTGTGGCAGCACGTTGTGGAAAACATGACGCTTGTGCCGGTCGTCTCCCTGGCGCTCGGGTCCGTCGCGGGCATGGGGGCGGCGCGCGTCGCAGCAAGCCATTATTCGGTCATGGTTAAGGACACCGCCCAGCTCTTCAATGCGGGCCCGCCGGTGGTTGCCCGTATAGGCCAGAACGTCACCAAGAACGAGCTCGGCGGCAGCCAGATCCACACGCGCAACGGCGTGGTTGACGACGAAGTTGCCACCGAGGCCGAGGCTTTCGAGCGTGCACGCCGCTTTCTGTCGTACTTGCCCTCATCGGTTTTCGACACCGCGCCGCGCGCCGCGCCGCCGGTTGCACAACAAGACCAGGCCTGGCTGCTGAGCGCGATTCCCCGCGATCCTCGGGCCGTCTACAAAATCAGGCCCATCGTCGAAACCCTGGTCGATGAAGGCTCATTCTTCGAAATGGGCCGTCGCTGGGGCAAGGCCCTGGTTACGGGCCTTGCACGCATCGACGGCTGGCCGGTCGCCGTAATGGCCAGCGACCCTTACCACTACGGCGGCGGCTGGGACCGGGCGACGGCAGAAAAGCTTATCCGCTTCGTCGACCTCGCCCAGGCCTTCCAGCTACCCGTCGTAAACCTGGTCGACATTGCCGGCTTCCAGATCGGCGTCGATGCGGAAAAATCGGGCGTCATGCGTGCCGGTGTACGTGCTCTCGCCGCGGTCTACCAGGCAACTGTGCCTTGGTGCTCAATCATCCTGCGCCGCGCATATGGCGTGGCGGCGGCTGCGCACCAGCATATGGGCCGCCACAACTTCCGCTACGCCTGGCCCTCGGCAAACTGGGGGTCATTGCCCATCGAAGGCGGACTGGAGGTCGCCTACAAGGCCGAGATCGAGGGCGCCGACGATCCGCAACGCAAACGCGCCGAAATCGAACAACGCGTGCGCAGCTTGACATCCCCATTTCGCAGTGCCGAGGCCTTTGTCATCGAAGACATCATTGATCCGCGCGAAACCCGCACGCACCTGATCGAGTTTGCAACACTGGCGGCACGGTTGCGTGAGCCCGGCCAAAAGCAGTTCGGCCTGCGGCCGTGACGCAACACACACTGACACGAACCATCATCAAACAACAAGGAGACTCACCATGCACTTTTACGCCGACCACACCGCCAGCGCCGGGCAACACACAACAACCACCGCGCAGCGCGGGCGCCTGCGGCTCGCCGCCGCCTTCGCGCTCGCGGGGCTGACGGTATTCGCCCCCTTGACCGCCACCGCCGCCGAGTGGCCGACCCAGCCCATTACCATCATTGTGCCGTTTCCTGCTGGCGGCATGACAGACGTACTGGCGCGCCGCCTGGCCCAGCACATGCAGGACAAACTAGGCCAGAGTGTGGTCGTGGAGAACCGCGCTGGCGCCAGCGGCCAGATCGGCTCCGCCGTGGTGGCACGTGCCAAACCGGATGGCTATACCCTGCTGGTTTCAGCCACCCATCACGTCATCAACCCGGCGATACGCACCAACCTTCCCTACGATACACGCAAGGACTTCACCGATCTGGCCCTGATGGCGACGACACCCAACGTGCTGGTGGTCAATAAAGACGTCCCTGCCAATGACTTGAAGTCGTTCTCAGACTACGTTAACAAGCATCCCGGCGGCGTCATGTTCGGCTCGTCAAGCATTGGCGGCGCCACCCATCTTTCCGGAGAGCTGCTGAAACTGGAAACCGGCCTCAAGATTGCCAATGTCCCCTACAAAGGCGCAGCACCGGCAATGACAGACTTGCTGGGCGGGCAAATCCCGGCACTGTTCCATGACATCACCACCATGACGCCCTATGTGCTGGACGGGCGCGTCAAGGCCATTGGCGTAACGTCTGCCCAGCGCAGCCCCGCGCTGCCCAACGTCCCCACCATCGCGGAACAAGGGGTGCCCAATTATCTGGCCATCACCTGGATTGGCTTCTACGGCCCGGCCGGGCTGCCGGATGGCATCGCACAGAAGCTCAACACGCTTGCCCGCGAAAGCATGCATACCAAATCCGCCCTGGCCGCTTTCAACAGCAACGGCACCGAGCCGGGCGACCTGGATCTTCCGGCATTCAAGGCCTTCGTCAGCAGCGAATTGAACAAGTGGCAGGATGTCGTAAAACGCGCGGGGGTCAAGGTTGAATAAACCCGTTGAAGCCATCGCCAGGAACCGTTCCATGACGCAGGCAGCCGATGTGCTGGATATTCTGTCGCCCCGACGCGTGGCCATACTGGGCGCGTCGGACAACCCCATCAAAGCGGGCGGCCGCCCCATCCACTACATGCTGCGGCACGGTTATGCAGGAGACATCTACCCCATCAACGCAAGCAGGGAGCGCATACAGGGCATCAAGGCCTACCGCACGCTTGCCGACCTGCCTCACACGCCCGATGTAGTCGTCATCAGCATCGCCGGCAAAGATGTCGCCGAGGCGATAGACCAGGCAGCGGCGGCAGGCGCACGCGCCGCTGTCGTCTATTCGTCGGGATTTGCCGAGCTTGGCGACACCGGGCGAGTGGCGCAGGCGCAGATGCTCGCGCGGGCTCGCACCGCGGGCTTGCGGCTTTTCGGGCCGAACACCCAAGGTGTTGCCAACTTCCGCAATCAGGCCATCCTGAGCTTTTCGACGATGATCAATGAATGCCCGCCGCAAGACGGGCCCGCTGCGATCATCAGCCAAAGCGGCGCTGGCGCGGCCATCGTCTACGGCGGCCTTCGGCGCCAGGGCCTGGGCGTGCGTTATCTGGTGGCGACGGGTAACGAGGCAGACCTGAACGTCGCAGATGTCGCCGACGGCTTGATGCAGGATCCTGATCTGCGCCTGCTGCTGACCTACGCAGAATCGCTGCGTGACCCCGCCTTGATGGCCAGGGCCGCGCGCCTGGCTGCCGCCCGGGATCTACCCATTCTCGCCGTCATGGCGGGTCGCACCCAGGAAGGCCGGATCACCGCCAGCTCGCATACGGGCGCGTTGGCAAGCGAAGACGCACTGACAGATGCATTCCTGCGCCAGCACAATATTGTGCGGGTCAACGACTTCCATGAGTTGTCCGAGTACGCCCATTTGTTCACAAAGCGTGAGCGGCCGCGCGGCAAGCGCGTCGTCGCCATCAGCAACTCTGGTGCAACCTGCGTGCTGGCCGCCGATGCCGCCCAGCAGAACGGGCTGGATCTGGCCCGGTTCAATACGGTGCAAACCGATAGCCTGCGCGAAGTGCTGCCCGCATTTGTTTCGCCCCGCAACCCCATTGATATGACCACGGCGTTACTCACCCAGCCGGAGATTTTCGGGAAAACCTTGCAAAGTGTCGCGGCCAGCGATGCTGCCGACAGCGTATTCACCGGCTTTCCCATTGGCGGAGAAGGCTATGACATGCAAGACTTCGCCCGCCAGACTGCCGCATTCTGCGCACAAACCAATGTGCCCGTGGCCGTGTGCGCCGTACAGGATTGGGTTGCGGATGCTTTCCGCCAGGAGGATGTGCCTGTATTCCAGAGCGAAGCGCGCGCTATGCGAGGGCTGAGCCTGCTGGCCAATTACGAAACGCGACGGCAAGCCATCCTGCGCAACGCGCAGACTGCCAACAATGCGGCGCAGGACGCAGGCGCGCGCCCGCCGATCGCACTTGCCGACACCGAACCTTCTGGCTCAGGCTCTCGCCACCGCTCGCTGGACGAGCCGGCCAGCCTGGCGCTGCTGGCCCAGGCGGGCCTGAATATCGTTGCACACCAAGTCTGCCGCGAGGAAGATCTGCTGCGCGATGCTGTGGCTCGCCTTCAGGCGCCCTTCGTTGCCAAGGGCGTATCCGCCACCGTGACACACAAATCGGATCACGGCCTGGTACGGCTGGGGCTGGACAGCGTCAGCAGCGCCCAACAGGCATGGACAGACTTTTGCGCAACCCTGCAATCCATCGGCGTCCCCTTCGAAGGCCTGCTGTTGGCTGAACAGCACAAGGCAGACTTCGAACTCGCCCTGGGCGCACACTGGGACGACGCTTACGGCCCGGTGGTCATGATCGGCCAGGGCGGCGTTCTGGTAGAGGCATTGCGCGACACGCAGTTCCTGTGTGCACCGTTCACGCAGGACGATGCGCGGGAAGCCATTGAGCGTCTCTTCATCTTCCGCGCATTTGCCGCCACGCGGGGCATGCCCGCCGTCGATGTCGACGCGCTTGCCGCCCTCCTTGTGAGGCTGGGCGACTGGTTCGCCGCGCAGGCGGGGGCGGTTCAGTCTGTGGACGCCAATCCGGTTCTTGTATCCCGGCGGGCACCCCCCGTCATCGTGGACGCCGTCGTCATTCAGAAGGAGAAAATCGCGTGACATCCGCACACCAGGCCACATCGTCGGCAGCGCCCCTCCCCAAGCGGCTGCTCATCGCCAACCGTTCGGCAGTCGCCGCACGGATACTCCGTTCGGCAAAGGCGCTGGGCATAGAAACCGTCGTCATCTACTCCCCCACCGACGCCACGCTTCCGTATATTGGCGAGGCGGATGCTGCCTATGCGCTGCCCGGCGACACCCCTGCCGAGAGCTATTTGAATCAGGATGCCATCCTGAAGATCGCCGCAGACTCAGGCACCGACGCCATTCATCCCGGCTACGGGTTTCTGTCCGAGAACGCTGAATTCGCAAAGCGGGTGTGCGATGCGGGCCTGTGCTTCGTCGGCCCCAGCCCCATCTGGCTTGAGCGTCTCGGCGAAAAAACGGGTGCACGCCGCTTCATGCGGGCGCACGGCATGCCGCAGACCCCCAGCTCCGACATACTGGCAGGCGATCTCGATACCGTCAGTGCAAGCGCCCGCGCAATAGGTTATCCGGTGCTGATAAAGCCGGCATCGGGCGGCGGCGGCATCGGCATGGTTCCAGTACATCATGAAGATGATTTGCCCGCCGCGTGGTCCTCCGCCATGGCAATCGCCCAACGCAGCTTCGGGCAGTCAGGCCTCTATCTGGAAAAACTTGTCGAACGGCCGCGCCATATCGAGTTTCAGTTTCTTGCCGACCGCCACGGCAATGTGGCGCTGCTGCACGAACGCGATTGCAGCGTGCAACGCCGCAACCAAAAAGTGCTCGAAGAAGCGCGGGCGCCGGGCCTGCCGCCACAAGTACTGAATGAGGTTGGTGAACAGCTGCGAGGCATACTGGCGCGCACAGGCTATGACGTCATCGGTACCGTTGAAATGCTGTACACCCCGGAAACTGGCTTCAGCTTTCTAGAGGTCAATACACGCCTTCAAGTCGAACACGCGGTCACGGAACAAATCACTGGCGTGGACATCGTTGCCGCCCAGATCCGTCTTGCGGCCGGCCAGCCGTTGAGCCAGGTTCTGCCCACGCCGCCCGCCGCGCGCGGGCACGCCATCCAAGCACGGATTTATGCGGAAGACCCGCGACGCTTCCTGCCCTCCCCCGGCACGCTGTCGCGTTTTAATATGCCGCAAATGCCAGGCATACGCGTGGAAACCGGCTACGCCGCCGGCTGCATCGTACCGCGCCACTACGATCCGATGCTGGCAAAGATTATCGCCACCGGCGACACAAGGCAGCAGGCACTGGCGCAGTTGCAGGCTGCTCTGGCGGCAACAGATATAGCGGGCGTCAAAACCAACGTCCCCTTTCTACTGCGTGCCTTGGATCACACCGACTACCGCAACGGCAGGCTTGATGTCGAGATTGTCGGCCGCATCCTTGCCACGCCCGAAACCACCGAGGCCGCGCCACAGACGGCCTGACTCGCGACCATTACGCAACATAAGACAGGACACAAGATGAACACGATAAAATCGATCGTTTCAGGTACAGTTACGCGAATCCATGCGGCACCGGGCGACACACTCTCGCCAGGCGATATCGTCCTTACCGTGGAGTCCATGAAAATGGAGATCCCTGTCGAGGCGGAAACAGCCTGCCGCATCCGCGAGATCCTCGTCGCCGAGGGTGCCTCCGTGAACGAAGACGACGACATCGCTGTCGTCGACTAGGTGGCGCAACGCGCCCTGAACAACCAGGCCGGCCCCTGCCGGCCGCCAGCAGCACCAGATACCTTAACGATGAACACTGCAACAGCCCCCCAGCCCAACACCTCAGCCGGCAATGTGTCCGACAGCGCCTACTTCGGCCTCGATATCCCTTTCATGGAATACCTCGGCCTGCAGGCCGAGCACATGGAAGACGGCTATGTGCGTACACGCCTGCCGGCGCATCCCATGCTGGTCAACAGCCGTGGAGACACCCATGGCGGCACATTGATGAGTGTGCTCGACTTCACCCTAAGCGCCGCCGCCCGCAGCCACGATCCTCACAACCTGGGTGTCGTCACCGTGGAAATGTCGACGCATTTCCTCGATGTAGCGCGCGGCGAACTCGTGTTCGAAGCCCGCAACCTGCGCCGGGGCCGCAGCACGGTCTTCAGTGAAGGCACCGTCACCAATGCCGCCGGCGACACCGTCTGCGTAGCGCGGGCCACGTTCAAGCTGATCAAGCGGAACAAGCCGTAACGCAAGATGCGCCTAGGCGTCGAAGCGCCCGGGCGCGCAGGCAACAAGCCACGCCCGAGGGCGAATCCTCGTCTCAATGTATCGAAATATCGGCCTTCTTGACGACCTGCTCCCACCGCGCCGCCGCTTTATCCAATTGCACTCGGGTCTGCGCGGGCGTAGTCACCACGGGTTCCAGCCCCAACGTGTCCAGGCGCTCGCGTATCCTGGGGTTCGCAAACGCTTTCTTCATCGCGTCGCTCCAGGTCTGCACAACAGCCTCAGAGGTCCCCTCGGGGGCCATCAAGGCGTAGCCGAACGACACGTCAAAGTTCTCCAGGCCTTTGATGCCCGATTCGGCAATGGTGGGCACATCAGGCATCTTGGGGTCGCGCTTGCCACCTGATACCGCGAGCGGAACCAGCTTGCCCGCCTTCACGAACTGAAACGATCCGCCGGTAATCAGAAAGCCCACGTCCGTCTGCCCCGCCAGCAAGCCGTTCGTGGCCGGCGCATTGCCCTGGTAGGGCACATGGGTCAGTTTGCCATCCAGTTGCTGGTTGAAATACGCCATGGTTAGATGCCCAGGTGAACCTAGGCCCGCCGACGCATAGGTAAGGTCGGAGGCCTTGGCCTTGTCCACAAACTGCGCCAGCGTCTTTACACCGAGCGAAGGGTGAGCCACCAGCGTCTGGTTGAACACACCCGCCATGCTGATCGGCACCAGCACTTTGCGTGCGTCGAATTTCGACTTGGTATACACGAAGGGATTGACCGTATACAGCGTATCCACAGTCAGCAGCAACGTATAGCCGTCGGGCTTCTGCCGCGCCACATACTGCCCGCCCACCTGTCCCCCCGCGCCCGCGTGGTTTTCCACAATAACAGTCTGGCCCAGTTGCTGCGATGCATCTTCCGCGACCAGCCGAGCGACGATATCGAGCGGACCGCCAGGCGGGTAGTTGACCACAATCGCCACCGGCCTTTCGGGATAGGCGGCCTGCGCCTGCCCGGCTGGGAGCCCCACAATGCCGACTGCGGCCACCAGGGCATAAAGATACGAGCTATAGGGTTTCATCAATGTCTCCTTTATGTAGGTTTCCCGCAAGGCGCGGTGTCGCGGCGCCCGAGGGACGATAAGGTTTTTGTCCAGCCACGTGCGTCAAGCCAGCGCGGTCGGTGCGGGGCTGGTCTCGGAGTGCTCGATCATCCCAAGCGCCAGCGCATGCAGCATCGATTGCCTCACCTGCGCATGCCCGGGTGAGCGCCACAAGTTTTCCAACTCCATCGGATCTGCACGCAAGTCATACAACTCACCCCACTCGCATCCTTCATACACGCTGACCCGGTATTCGGCGTTTACCAACGTGCGCATCCGCACCCGCCGGTCAAAGCCAAACATAATGCGCTGGCCCTCTTCCTCGACCAGGATATCGTCCCGCAACGACGCTTGCGCACCAGCCATAAGCGGCAGTAGCGATTTGCCCTGCATGCCGTTGTAGGGCGTGATGCCGACCCGATCCAGGATCGTGGCGGCCACATCGATGGTCGATGCCAGGGCACCGCCATTCGCGTGGTCGTTCGGGCGCGTGGGATCCATCCATATAAACGGCGTCCGGATCAGGCTCTGGTAGTGAATCGGCCCCTTCCAGAGCAACTGGTGATCGCCCAGATAGTCTCCGTGATCGCTCATGAAAATGATGATGGTGTTATCGCTGACGCCCTGTTGCGCAAGCTCGGCGGTCACCTCCCCGATTACTGCATCAATGTGCGAGATCGAACCATAGTTGAGCGCAATGGCTTCGCGGGCCTCGCGCTCGGTACAGGCGAACAGCGCCGGTGTGGACTTCACCGCCTTCCCCTCGTCGCGCTGCCGGTACAGCCATTGCACCGGCGGCGCAGCCTCGTGCTCCGCGCAGGCGTGAAACGATTCGGGCAGATCCACCGCCTCGGGCCCGTACATATCCCAATACTTGCCGTGCGGCGTGAACGGATGATGCGGATCGGGAAACGAACACATCATGAAGAACGGCTTACCAGCCTGCGCATATTCGCGGATCAACGAGCGCGCCTCGTTGCCAATATAGGCACTGGTCGACAACTCTTCAGGCACACGGGTGCGCCAGGCCTGCCCGCAGCGCGACAGTTCATAATCCGGGGTGGGGATGGCGTGTTCGGGGCCGGCTGTGGCGGCGGCCTCTGGGTGGTTCTTCTCCAGCCAGCGCCAGTAGTGCCCCCAGACCTGATCACCATGATCCACCGCAAGCGCCACCCGCGAGAAACCATAGAACGGCGTTTCGAGATCATGAGCGGGATCCCGGCGCCACAAAGGCCCCCACTCCTGATCATAGTTGCCGGGCGCGGCACGACGCGCCTCGCCGTCCATTGGCGGATCTGCGGGGCCGGGCCAATGCGGCCCCTTGCCGGTCATATTTTGCAGGTGCGACTTGCCCACCAGCGCCGTTTCATAGCCCGCTTCCCGCAGACGATCAACGAATGTCACCGACTCCAGCGCCAAGGGGATGCCATTATGCCGCGCGCCGTGCACGGACGGCATCCTGCCCGTCATCAAGGAAGACCGGTTGGGCATGCAGATCGGGCTCGCAACATAGAACCTGTCCGCTCTCCAACCGCGACGTGCAATCGCATCAAGATTCGGCGTCTTCACGATCTTGTTTCCGTATACCCCCAGGTGATCGGCTTTGTGCTGATCTGTGATGAACAGCAGGATATTCGGCTTCCTCATCATCTTTAGGCCTCAATAGTATAGGTATGCAGCCATCATTATCCTGGCCATAGATATAATTTAATAATGATTCTTTCTTTGATATTCATAAATTAAGGTAATGCCTTATGGCAACAGACTGGACACGCAATCTGCGGCTGCGCCAGCTCAAGATGCTTGAGCGTATGTGCGAAACCCGCAACCTCAGCCAGGTTGCGCAAGAGTTCCAGCTTACTCAGCCGGCGCTGTCGAAGTGGTTGCGCGACTTTGAAGAAGATCTCGGCACTAGGCTGTTCCAGCGCCATGCGCGCGGCATGACTCCGCTCCCTATCGCATTGGAGCTCGCCCGCCAGGCTAAGGCCATCACCGGTCGGCTCGATCGCGCCCGACAGACCGTCGAGCAAATGGTGGGCGCCGCCAGCGGGCAGATCACCCTGGGCGCCAGCCCGATGGTGGCCATTGTCCTGCTGCCCCAGCTCGTGCAGGCACTCCACCTCAGGTGCCCTACCGCTGTCATCGAAATCATCGAGGGCCCCATTGATACGCTAATTCCCCGGCTACGCTCTGGGGCGCTGGACCTGATCATCGCGCGGGTCGAGGCCGGGGACGCGCCACACGACATGCACCATGAGCGGCTCTGCAGCGTGGGCCTGTGCCTGGCAGCCTGCCGCACGCATCCATTGGCGAACCGGCCCACCGTCACGTGGGAAGAAGCGCTCAGCTACCCCTGGATCGCACCCGGCAGGCACAGCCCTATACGCCAACAGCTAGACCTGGCCTTCGAGAGCCTGGGCGTCGGTAGCCCGAATGTGCTGATCGAGTCCTCGTCCGTCTCGACCACGGCCAGGATACTGCCCGGCACGGCTTTCATTGCCCCCATGGCCTCCTTCCTGGCCCACAGCGTAGGCGTCACAACCACCATCAACGTCTCCTGGGCCGGCCTGAACCTATCGGCCTCCATGGACATGATCTGGCGCCCCGATGACACAGAATTTGCGCTACTCGACACACTGAAGGCGTGCGTGCGCGAGCAGGCGCTGGCATTGCAGGCATAAACAGTACGCCCGCAGTACCCCCGCATGGCGCGGCGCATCAGGGCGCCGGGCTGGAGGCATCCTGACCGGCAGTGTCCAGCGGCCCGCCTGGCTCGCTGGCCTGTGTGCCGAGCTCCGCGCGCATGCGCGGCAGGCACTCGGGATGATGCTGCTGGATGTAGGCCACAAGCCCCTCGCGCACCTTGCAGCGCAAGTCCCACGCCAAGCCGGAGTCCGCAGCGCTCACCAGGGCGCGGAGTTGCATGGCCCGCTCCCCGGCTTCTGTCACCTGCAGCAGACACACCCTGCCATCCCATTCAGGCGCTTCGCGGCACAGGCGATCGAGCTCTTCGCGCAAAGGAGCCAACGGCAGACGATAATCGGCCCACAAAAATACCGTGCCAATGATTTGCGCGGTTCTTCGCGTCCAGTTCTGGAACGGATTCTCGATGAACCATTGCAACGGCACTACCAGCCGGCGCTCATCCCAGATGCGCACCACCACGTAAGATCCGGTTATCTCTTCAACCCGGCCCCATTCACCCTGTACGATCAACACATCATCCAGCCGTATGGGCTGGGTGATGGCAATCTGCAGCCCAGCGATCAGGTTGCCCAGCACGGGCCGCGCCGCAAAGCCCGCCACCAGGCCCATCAAACCAGCCGAAGCCATCAGGCTCGCTCCGATCTGCCGCACAGCGGGAAACGTCATAAGCATGGCAGCCAGCGCCACCAGCACGATAGCCATATTCATGCAGCGCACCAGAACACGCGTCTGCGTATGGATGCGGCGCGCACCCAGGTTATCGGCCACATCGGCAGGGTTGAGGACGATGATGCCTTCGCCCAAGCCCATCGTCGCGCGTACCGCCAGCCAGGCAAGCACTGCAATCAAGGCCAGTTTCACCGCCTGGCGCACCCCCGCGATACCAGGCAGCGTATCCGACGCCCCTATGCAGACCATCGCCAGCGCCACCCCCACCAACACCCAGCGCCCGGGCGTGAACGTAAAGCGTGCCACAGATGCCAGCAACGGCCGCCGCAGCGTCAGCCGCCGCACCAACGCAGCCAGCAGCCGATGCGCGACCAATGCAGCCAGAACAGCCAGTACCGCCACCAGGCCCGTCGCCATCCACGGGTGCCGTTGCGGAAACATCAAGACCAGAGACCAATCCATGCCGACTCCTTGTGGTATGGATTTACGCTAGCATGGTCCGTGCCAGCGCGCCCCGGATATACTGATGCGATCAAGTTATCCGGCATATTGATTGCCGGCGTTGCTCGAAACAGCAAGGAACGCACTGCATGTCTATCCAGCAATTACTTCAACAAGTACTCCAGTCAGGGCAGAGTCTGGTCCAGGATGCCGGCAACCGCGCCCAGCAGTCCGCGCCCGACCTTACATCGGCACTCGGCGGCTTCGGCGGCGGCGCGCTGGCGGGCGGTGCCCTCGGCCTGCTGCTGGGCAACAAAAAGTTTCGCAAAATGGGCGGTAAATTCGCCACCTATGGCGGCGTAGCCGCCCTAGGTGCCCTGGCGCTCAAAACCTACCAAGACTGGCAGCGCAACAATGCCACCGGCGCCGATGCGGTCAGCAGCGCAGCGCCCGCCAGTGCCCCCGTGCCCGCCCTGCCCTCGGGCAACCTCGAAACCGACAGCCGCATCATGCTTTCCGCCATGATCGCCGCCGCCAAAGCCGACGGCCACATTGGCGCCGAAGAACGGCAACTGCTCGATGACGAAATCGCCCGCCTCAATGCCAACCCCCACGACCGCACCTGGTTCGACGCCGAACTGGCCAAACCGGCCGACCCCGCCGAAGCCGCCGCACTGGCGTCCACCCCCGAGCAAGCCGCCGAAGTCTACCTGGCCAGCCTACTGGTCATCGACGAGCAAAGCTATATGGAACGCGCCTACCTCGATGAACTCGCCCGCCGCTTGCCGCTTCCGCCAGGGTTGAAAGAGGAGCTAGAGGCCAAGGTGGCTGGCCTGGCGTAAGGCCCGCCATCATGAGAAAGCGAAATACAACGTGCATGCAGCCCATTTAACTCCATACGCTGTAATTCCCGCAGCTCACACGTGAGGCTATCAAAAAGATCTAGGTACTTTAGTTCCTTGATGCACACCCATCATCGCGCGTGACAGGCGGCTGGCTGCCGAGAGGATGGTTTCTTTTTGCTGTAGCAAGATTCCTTCGGTCAATCTTGATAAGGGGCCCGATATGCAGATGGCACCCAGTAGCGTCCAATTCACGCTATACACAGGTGCCGAGATGCTGGAGACTTCGGGATCCCGCTCCCCTAACGAGATCATGTATCCAGCACGTCGTATCGACTCATAAGGCTCCCCGGCTTCACCAGAAAATGCCAGAATAACTCTGCCTGGTCCGCCAAGGTCCAATGGCAAGCCTGCTCCAACACGGACATGATGGCGAATGGATCGCGGCCCCTCCACACGCACAACGCATATCCGCTGGTTTCCCTCTCGCACGTAAAAGGTGGCGCTTTCTCCAGAGAGAATTGAGAGCTCGCGCAGAACGGGTTCGACCACATCATGCACATTAAATGTCGCTTGATAGCAGGCGCCCAACCAGCCGGCAGCCCGCGCTAGGCGCCATGCCCCGTCGGCGCCCTGAGCGAGGTAATCATCTATCGCCAACGTTCTCGCTAGTCGCAATACCGTAGAGCGGTGATATCCCGTACGGCGGCTCAATTCGGCCAAGGAAAGATAAGCATCCTCCATGCCAAACGCCTGGAGGATACGCATTGCCCGCCGGACAGCCTCAACCCCGTTCTGAGCGTTGGGATCGGTATTTTCAGATTTCATTGAACTTTTCACCTGTCATGACGCGTTTCACCAAACGAGACAGCATTGTAATGGACGGAACATGGCCCGACAATACGCAGGCCTAGACGACGTTCGGGTGGGCGAATCAATACAAGATCAATTAGGAGATATGAATGAAAAAACTGCTTATGGGCATCTTGATGGCCATGTCGGTAGCGCCAACCCTAGCTGCGGCTGAATACCCAGACCGGCCCATAACGTTCGTGGTGCCTTACGCGCCAGGTGGCACTGCCGATGCCTTGGCTCGGGTCATTGCCATTAATTTAGGCAAGAAGCTTGATCAGAGTGTTGTAGTGGAAAACAAGTCGGGCGCAAGTGGGATGATCGGCGAGTTCTATGTAACCCGTGCTAAAGCGGACGGATACACGGTGCTCTATGACGCAACGCCGCTGTCGATCAATCCAGCACTGCACACGTTGAATTTTGATCCGGCCAAAGATCTGCAGCCGTTGACTATGGTGTCCGTCACGCCAAACATTCTGGTAGTTCCCAAGTCTTCGACCTTCAATAGCATCGAAGATGTCGTTAAAACCGCAAAGGAACAACCTGGCAAGTTGACCTTCGCTTCGGGCGGCACAGGAACAGTCCAATTCATGGCGGGAGAGCTATTTCGGCAGGGGTTGAATCTGGATATGCTGCACGTGCCCTACAAAAGTGGAGGACCAGCGATTATGGCAACGGTAGCAGGGCAAGTGAACATGATGTTCACCAATATTTCATCTTCACTTCCTCTGATCAAGGACGGCCAAGTAAAAGTTCTGGCTATCACGTCGCCAAAACGAAACGCGCTTTTGCCCGACACGCCAACAGTGGCAGCGTCAGGACTGGACGGCTATCAAGTATATGAATGGAATGGCATGTTTGTGCCTAGCGGTACCCCTGACGCAGTTGTGAGTAAGCTTCAGATGGCCATACGTGATGTCTTGAAAGAGCCAGAGGTGAAAGCGAAGTTCGATTCTCTTGGCGCCGATATCGTTGCATCAAGCCCAGAGGATTTCGCCAAGTTTCTTCAGAAGGAATTTGCGAAATGGGAAGATGTCGTGCGCAAATCGGGCATCCAGAAGCAATAACAGCAGACGCCAAGAGGGGGGGTACAAGATGACTTTCTCGCACACAAATCGTGCCCCTCAACCCTTCGCCTACTCTGCAGGAGTAGCTTCACCCAGGACAAGAATTCCGAACGGTGCATGCGACTGTCACATCCATGTATATGACAGCACATACCCGGCGGCATCTGGTGCAACACTGCTTCCTCCTGATGCATCGGTGATGCAATATCAAAAGCTACAAAGCCGCTTGGGTACACAGCGCGCTGTATTGGTGACTCCCTCTACATACGGCAATGACAATCGGTGCTTGTTGGCAGGGCTTGCTCAAATGGGCGATAGCGTACGCGGTGTGGCGGTCATTGATGGATCGGAAACTGACGACATGCTCCAGACGCTTCACAGTGCGGGAGTGCGAGGTGTTCGTCTGAACTTATCGCTTGGCGTTGTCGGCACAGTCAATGATCTCGTGCCCTTGGCCCATCGCATCGCCGAACTCGGCTGGCACATACAGCTTCTAATGACCCCTGATCAATTGGCGTGCATTGGCGCGATGCTCCATACGCTACCAACCCAGATCGTGTTTGATCACATGGGTAGATTGAGCCCGTACAAATTTGTTTGGCAACCTGCCCATGCACTGATACTGCGTCTTTTATATGACGGCAAGGCTTGGGTCAAGCTATCCGGCGGGTACCTTTTGAGCAGGACCGGCAATGTGAATGATCCGTATCTGACAGAGCTGGCGCGCAGCTATATCAAGGCATCACCTTGCCGCGTTATATGGGGCAGTGACTGGCCGCACGCGACAGCCTCAGCCGGGCAACAAGCTATGCCTGATGATGCTGAGCAGCTCGACCGACTGTCTGTTTGGGCAGATGACGAGGCAGTTTTCAATCACATTCTCGTTAACAATCCAGCCAACCTCTATGGCTTCAATTATTGATTTCAAGATACTGCATATCAATAATTCTACGGAGACAACATGAGCAATATCCTCACTTTTCGCCGCTTAGATCGTCGGCAATTTCTTGTCGCCGCTACGCTGTTTGCAACGGGCGTTGTTCATGGAAAAGAACGATGGCCTGGCGGCAAGACGATAACCTGGGTTGTTCCATATCCGCCTGGCGGAAGCACTGATGTACTGGGACGCGCCATCACCCGTCAACTGGATGCTTTTCTTGATACGACAGTTGTCGTAGAAAATCGACCGGGAGCAACTGGCACTATTGGAGCCGCTCGTGTCGCACGATCAGAGCCCGATGGACTGACTATTCTGGGAACATCAATAGGCCCTCAGGCAATTGCGCCTCACATAATGGGGCACCTGCCCTACGATCCAATAGCGTCTTTTGCTCCAGTTATTACAGTCGGCACCATTCCTCATATCTTGGTCGTGGGTGCCAAGCTGCCGTATGAATCGGTTAAAGATTTGATCACGCAGGCAAAGGCAAACCCCAATCAAATTGCCTTTGCGTCCGGCGGAACCGGAACCATACTTCATATGCAGGGTGAGTTGCTGCAACATCAAACTGGCGCACGTTTCATACACGTACCTTATAAAGGCGACACGCCCGCTTTACAGGATACGTTGGGAGGGCAGGTCCAATTCATGTTTGCACCGGCTGCAGCAGCACTGCCTCATATACAGAATGGCTCCCTAAGAGCACTTGCCGTTACCGCTGCACAGCGACTGAGTGCGCTGTCAGATGTGCCGACCATGACTGAGCTGGGGTTCAGTGATTTTGTGGTGGAACAATGGCAAGCCGTCTTTGTTCCTGTGAAGACTCCGCCGTTAGTCATTCAAAAGCTGAACGGAGCAATTGGTAAAGCGTTGCAAACGCCAGACCTTAAAACTCTCGCTGAAAAACTCGGCATTACGTTAGTCGGAGGGAGCACTCAAGAGCTCGACAACCGGCGTCGCGCAGATTATGCCAAGTGGGGAAAGCTCATCCGTGATGCAGGCATTAAACGCTAGTGTGCTCGAATAATTAACTCAGATTCTTAAATTCTCTCCGCATTAAGAAGGACTTTGCTATGGCCATACCTGACATCATTAAGGATTTTCCACGAGTGCCCGCTGACGTTATTGATAAGGCTTCGGCGTTTCAGCCCGCTATTCTTGCCGATGTGGCGGGCCGTCGTGGCGCGCTTCACGGACGCATAAAGCCACTAAGTTCTGGCATGAAGCTTTCTGGCTCTGCATTCACGGTGGAAGTTCGTCCAGGCGATAATTTAATGATTCACGCGGCAATCGCTTTGGCCAAACCTGGCGATGTTCTTGTGATTGACGGTAAGGGGGATCTAAGTTCGGCATTGATGGGCACGATTATGATGACTGCGTGTCGCCAATTGGGTATTGCGGGCATTGTCATTGACGGGGCGGCACGCGACAGCCTGGATATCATCGACATGGCCTATCCCGTATTTGCGGCAGGCACCAATCCGAACGGCCCCACCAAAAACATTGGCGGTCGTATAGGTCATCCTGTCACAGTAGGTGGGGTAACGGTCAATCCTGGCGATTTCGTTATCGCAGACAACGATGGCGTCGTGGTTGTGGAGCGCGAGAAAATCGCCAGCTTGTTGGCGGCGGCGGACAAGAAAGTCAAGGATGAAGCTGCGCGTATAGCGGCTATCAAGGCGGGCGACGCCAAGCCCAAGTGGCTTTCAACTGCACTGCGCACAGCTGGTGTTCTCAAGGATGGAGAAGAGCTGTGATATCCCCGACCGTAAACAGCAAGACAAAATCGCCCATTCTCGTGACGGGCGCAGACCTGGCTCCCGAAGCATTGGCGTTGCTCGCAGACTATGAGGTTGTTTATGCAGGAAACGCACCTACTGAGCAGGACATAGTACAACTGTGTCACAGACATGATCCGGTTGCTATTATTGTGCGCTATAGCAAGATTGGCGCTGCAGCAATGGACGCCGCCCCATCACTTCGCGTTATCTCCAAGCACGGTAGTGGCACCGATACCATCGACAAGGAGGCTGCTCGAACTCGTGGCATTCAGGTTGTCGCCGCAGTAGGGGCAAACGCAGCAGCAGTGGCAGAGCATACCATGGCCTTACTACTGGCCTGCGCCAAATCGATTGCTGATCTGAACACACGCATGCATGCAGGCCTTTGGGACAAGGCTGCGCACAAGAGCATGGAGTTAAGCGGAAAAACATTGGGGCTCATTGGCTTGGGCGCCATAGGCCAGCGGGTGGCTCAAATGGCTCAGGCAATGCATATGCATATCGTTGGCTTCGATCCTTACGCCGCAAATCTTCCCGACTACATCAGGCCGGTGTGCCTTGATGAGCTTTTGCGTCAATCCGATGTGATCTCTTTGCACTGTCCTCTTACGGATCAGAATCGCCGCCTTATTAATGCGCAGACTTTGGCTCAATGCAAGCACGGAACAATCGTTGTAAATACGGCTCGCGGGGGGTTGATTGATGAGCCGGCGCTGTTGTCGGCAGTTAAGTCCGGCCAGGTTAGGGCAGCCGGATTGGACAGCTTCACTGTGGAACCTATGGCACCCGGCCATATCTTTCAAGGTGAGAAGGGCATTATCCTGAGCCCGCACATCGGTGGGGTAACCAACGCCGCATACATCAATATGGGAGTAGCTGCCGCCGAAAATTTACTTGCCGTTTTGAGAAAAGAAACTGTCCGCACGGATAGCGCGGACCAATAAAAGCGGTTCATGAGACATAGCTTAAACCAGTCCGCGGCAGACTTATAGTCGGGCAGCAAACAAAAGCGTTTGATTTGACTACGAATGAACAATTCTCACGATGCCCACCTGGCAACGCTTCACTCAAGTGGGACGAACACGCCTGCACATCCGTTGCCTGACGGTGCGTGTGATAGTCACATGCATATCTTTGATCCCAGATTTCTGCCGTCTGCGCACTGGACGCGTATTCCTCCGCTGGCTGATGTGAACGCATATCGAAAACTGCAGGAGAGGTTAGGTACCTCGCGTGCAGTTGTAGTGACCCCATCGACCTATGGTACAGATAACGCCTGCACATTGGATGCGTTGTCTGTGTTGGGCAAGGCCGCTCGCGGCGTTGCAGTGGTCAGCGCAGATGTGCGCCGCCCGGAGCTTGATCTGCTGGCAGGTAGCGGCGTATGTGGTCTTAGAGTCAATTTCGTAACTCCCCAGTCTTGGGGAGAGACAACCGTCGATATGTTGACTACGCTCGCCCACAAAGTAGCTGCACTTGGGTGGCACATCCAGATATTCGTGCATCCCTGGCAGCTCATTGCGCTCGAGTCGACTTTGTCGACGCTTCCCGTGCCAGTGGTTATTGATCATATGGCACGCATAGATCCAACTGAAGCTGAATGTGGCCCCGCATCCATGGTCTTGCGCCGCTTGCTTGACCAAGGTAATACTTGGGTGAAGCTGTCAGGTGCGTATATGCGATCAACTTCGGGGGAGCCAGATTATTCCGACACCTTGCGCTTAGGAAGCATGCTAGTTAGACACGCACCCGAGCGAATAGTCTGGGGTAGTGATTGGCCACATACCACGCAACCACCTGATAGCGTCAATGACGCAAATCTCGTGGACCTTCTATTTAAGTGGTGTGATACCGAAGCTGTCTTCCGGCGTGTTCTAGTCGACAATCCGCGTGAACTGTACGGGTTTGCATTTTGAATAGTGTGCTGGTGTGCTGGTGTGCTGGTGTGCTGGTGTGCTGGTGTGCTGGTGTGCTGGTGTGCTGCGCTAGTGCAGGTCAGTTTAGTGTAGTGTAGGTCAGTTGATCGTTATCGCATTTAATGGGGATAGAGATGTATCTGCGATACCCTCCAAAATTTATGGAACTGTCATTGTTCTCTTCGATGCCGGCTTCGTTCCGTCGTGGCCAGCGCAGTGCATGGGCTGATGCGAATCGAGCGGGGAGCATTGTCGATTCATTTTTGGAGGGCCCGGTGTTTGACGACGCAGGGAACCTTTATGTAACTGATATTCCATGGGGCCGAATTTTTCGCATCGATCATACGGGTGCCTGGGAACTTATCACTGAGTATGATGGTGAGCCAAATGGTATGAAGTTTCTCGATCGCGGAACTCTGCTGATCACCGATTACAAAAATGGCTTGATGCAGTTGGATATAGCCAGCGGCAAAGTTCGTACTTATCTTGAGAGGCGTAATAGTGAACGATTCAAGGGCGTCAACGACCTGATATTCGATAGTGACAGAAACCTATACTTTACAGATCAAGGGCAAAGTGGTTTGCACGACCCAACCGGCCGTCTCTATCGTTTGCGCCCCAATGGCCAACTCGATCTGCTGCTGCATAACATACCCAGCCCTAACGGCGTAGCGCTATCACCTGATGAGAAGACCCTATATCTGGCCGTAACGCGAGGTAATTGTATTTGGCGAGTTCCTCTGTTGCCCGACGGCAGTGTATCCAAGGTGAGTCAGTTTTTTACTTCCTATGGGCCGAGCGGGCCCGACGGGCTGGCCGTGGATGCAAGCGGGCGTCTGTTAGTGGCTAATCCTGGCTTGGGCTATATCTGGGTGTTGAATGCAAGGGCGGAACCCGAATTGATTTTGCATGGGGCGGCAGGGGCGTCTCTCACCAATCTGGCGTTTGGTGGGAGTAATCAGCGTTCCTTGTTTGTGACGGACTCAACGCACGGAAATCTCCTTTGCGTGGAACTGAATATAGCGGGCCTGCCCCTGGCGCAAGGCCACCATTGAATCGCCGCTGTGTCCACCGACTTCTTGCTGCACTAACAACACCGATGGGTGCTCACAAGTGCCGGCTCGTACCCAGCAGGAACAAGCCCCCCCAACGCCCCCCCGATTTTCCGAACCTCGATGAGCAACCAGAAAACTCTGCAGACCGTATTGCTTCTGCAACCCATCGATTTAAAACGGGTCAACCTGCCCAGCAAGCGCTACCAAGCGCTCCTGAGCGCCACCGAGATCCAGCAAAAATCGTCAGACGTTGATCACACGTTGAACAGAAAGTTCAACACATCCCCGTCCTTCACCACATACTCCTTCCCTTCGGCCCGCATCTTGCCCGCTTCCTTGGCGCCCTGCTCGCCCTTGCAGGAGATGAAGTCGTCGTAGGCGATGGTCTGGGCGCGGATGAAACCGCGTTCGAAGTCGGTGTGGATGACGCCTGCCGCGCGGGGGGCGGTGTCGCCGATGTGGATGGTCCAGGCGCGCACTTCCTTGACCCCTGCGGTGAAGTAGGTCTGCAGGCCGAGCAGGCTGTAGGCGGCGCGGATGACGCGGTTCAGGCCGGGCTCGTCCATGCCCATGTCTTCAAGGAATACGGCCTTGTCTTCGTCGTCGAGCTCGGCGATCTCCGCCTCGACCGCGGCGCACACGGCCACCACGGGCGCGTGCTCGGCCTCGGCGTATTTGCGCACGGCGTCCAGGTGGGGGTTGTTCTGGAAGCCGTCTTCGCGCACGTTGGCCACGTACATGCAGCGCTTGGCGGTAATAAAGCAGAACTGCTTGATCTGGGCCAGATCCTCTTCATCGAGGCCCAGCGAACGCACGGGCCGCGCCTCGTTGAGCACGGGGATGATTTTTTCCAGCAGGGCCACGAGCTTGATGGCTTCCTTGTCGCCGGCGCGCGCAGTCTTCTGGTGGCGCTGCAGGGCTTTCTCGGCGGTAGCCAGATCGGCCAGCGCCAGTTCGGTATTGATGACTTCGATGTCGGACACGGGATCGACCTTGCCGGCCACGTGCACCACGTTCTCGTCTTCAAAGCAGCGCACCACATGCACGATGGCATCGGTTTCGCGGATATTGGCCAGGAACTGGTTGCCCAGGCCTTCGCCCTTGGAGGCACCGGCCACCAGCCCAGCGATATCGACGAATTCGACGACAGCGGGCAGGATGCGCTCGGGCTTCACGATGTCGGCCAGCGACTGCAGACGCGCATCGGGCACTTCGACCACGCCAACGTTGGGCTCGATGGTGCAGAAGGGATAGTTTTCGGCCGCGATGCCGGCTTTGGTGAGCGCATTGAACAGGGTGGACTTGCCGACGTTGGGCAAGCCCACGATGCCGCATTGGAGAGCCATTGAAAATCCTTGAGTCGTCTGGAGAAGGCGGACGAGAGCCCCGTGAGCCTCGCGCCGCCCTGTATTCTGAAACAGCGATTGTACCTCTGACGGCGCCGGGCTTCCGGGCTGGCCCCCCTCGGCAAGACCTATACTGAGCGGTATCAGCCCCCTCCGGCTCCAACGACCAGGACGAAAAACCATGACCGACTTCACGACCCGGCCCGAGATCCGCGGTACCTTTGGCGTCGTATCCTCTACGCATTGGCTCGCGTCTCAGGTTGCCATGAGTGTGCTGGAACGCGGCGGAAACGCCTTCGACGCGGCCGCCGCCGGCGGCTTCATGCTGCAGATTGTCGAGCCGCACTTGAACGGGCCGGGCGGGGAGGTTCCCATCATGCTCTGGAGCGAGGCCGAAAAGCGAATGCGCGTAGTGTGCGGGCAAGGCCCTGCCCCGGCGCTGGCCACGCAATCGTTCTTCCGCGCCAAGGGCTTCGAGCTGGTACCAGGAACCGGGCTGCTGCCCGCAACCGTACCGGGCGCCTTCGGCGCATGGGCGACCATGCTGCGCGACTATGGCACCTGGGAACTGGCCGACGTATTGCAGCCGGCGATCGCCTATGCCAGCCAAGGGTTTCCGCTGGTGCCCCGCATCGTGCAGGCCATCGTTGCCGTCGAGACGCTGTTTCGCCAAGAATGGCCCAGCTCAGCCGCCATCTGGCTGCCTGACGGGCGCCTGCCTTCGCCCAACGGCCTGTTCCGCAACCCCGCCGTTGCACACACATACCAACGCATTGCCGACGAGTCCGCCAACGGCGGCAGCGATCGCACAGCCCGCATCAACCATGCGCTTTCGCTGTGGTATCGCGGTTTTGTTGCGCAGGCCATCGACCAGTTCTACCGCAACGAAGCGCTGTGCGACTGTTCCGGCGAACGCCACGCCGGCCTGCTGCGGCTGGATGACATGGCCGACTGGCAGGCTGGCTACGAAGAGCCGGTGATGGTCGACTACGGTCGCTACACCGCCGCCAAATGCGGCCCCTGGTCTCAGGGGCCCGTGTTCCTCCAGCAGCTTTCCATGCTGCGCCATCTGGACATCGACAAGCTGTCTTACGAATCGCCCGAATTCGTCCACCGCATCGCCGAGGCGGCCAAGCTTGCATTGGCCGACCGGCTCGCCTGGTATGGCGACCCCGATCATGTCGACGTACCGTTAGCCACTTTGCTGTCTGACGATTATGCGAAACTGCGCGCGGCGCTGGTGGGCGCGCACGCGTCGCACGAACTTGTGCCCGGACAGCCTGGCGGCCTTTCGCCGCACCTACCCGATCTCTCCGCATCGGCGCGGGCGCTCGCCACCTCCGACACGCGCTACGGTGTGGGCGAACCAACGTTCGCTAATCTACCGCCCATCGACACCTGGCTCGATCGCGAACTATTTGTGGGTGATACCTGCCATATCGATGTCATCGACCAGCATGGGAACATGGTCGCTGCGACACCATCCGGCGGCTGGCTTTCGTCCAGCCCCGCAGTGCCGGGCCTGGGCTTTTCTATCAGCACCCGCCTGCAGATGACCTGGCTCGATGACAAGCTGCCGGGCAGCCTGCAACCGGGCAAACGCCCCAACACCACGCTCTCCCCCGGCATGGCATTGCGCGACGGCCAGCCCTATATGGCGTTCGGCACCCCCGGTGGCGACCAGCAGGATCAATGGTCGCTTTCCTTCTTCATGCGCCACTGCGCGTTGGGCATGAATTTGCAAGAAGCCATCGACGCACCCGCCTGGCACGTGGAACACTATCCGATGTCATTTTGGCCCCGTACCGTCAAGACCGGGAAACTCGCCATCGAATCGCGTTTTTCTGCCGAAACGCTGGCACGGCTTGCCGCAGCTGGCCACGACATGCAGGTAGGCGGGCCATGGTCCGAAAGCCGCATGAGCGCATGCACCCGCGAACCCGCCGCCGGTGGTGCCTTACTGCTTCGCGCGGGCGCCAACCCGCGGGGCATGCAAGGCTACGCGGTGGGGCGATGACGGCGCTGTGCGCCTACCTCAGCACCGATCCAGGCAATGGCAGGCCTAGCCACCCTGCGCGCTGTGCCTACATCAACGCCTCTGGCATACCGCGCAGGATAAACGCGACCACCAATAGCGGCCCGCCATTGAAGATGGCATGCAGCAGCATGGACGCGCCGATGCCCCGGCGCACGCGTATCCAGCCCAGCACCAAGCCCGTCACCCACTGCGGCGCTACCAGCAGGGGCAGCAACAACAAGGGCGTGCGGTGCAGATTGAAGTTATATAAGTGCACAGCGGCGAACGAGACCGAGGCGATATAAAAGATATAGGGAAAGCAACGCAAGTAAAACACCCGGTAGCGCCAGGGCCACGGCCGACGCGACCACATGGGCGGTTGGCGCTCGAGGTACGGCCACCAGCACAACAGCAGCACCAGCGCCAATACCATGATGGCCCAGGGCTTGGGGCCCGAAAGCATGATGGCTACCGTGATGGGCACCAGCCACCATGCCACTCCGGGTCGCCGCAAGCCAAAGCGAAACACCAGTTCTTCCACCAACGGCGCCCAGATCAGCGCCTGTATCCACGGCATATCGTTGATGTCGATACGGTGCGTGGCGCCGCCCGCGCCTGCCGCCAATACAGCCAGCGGGCCCAGAAACACCAGGTTCAGCAGCCATAGCAACATGGCCCACTTGAGCAGCCGGCCCATCCTCATGGAAGGAAACCAGTCTTCCCACCAGCCATTGTCGAGTCGCCGGCCCGGCAGGCGCGGCGCCACCCGTGGCCTGCGCACGAAACGCAGGAAGTCGCGCACCTCATCACGAAACCGTGGGCCAGCCGGCCTGCGCCGGATGGCAGGGCGCAGGCGCGCGCGCGTGGGCAGACCGGTCTTCACCTCATCCACTGTTAGCCCCATGCAGTTGGCTGGTGATCTGCGTGAACTCCCCGCGCAGCAGCGCGGGCACCACCGCCCGGCATCGGTCGATCACCCCTTCTATCGCTGCAAGCTCCTCGCGGCGCGGGCGTTCCAGCACGTAGCCGGCCACTTGTTGGTTCAAGCCGAGCGCCCGGGGGTGACCGATACCGATGCGCAGCCGCCAAAAGGCAGGGCTACCGAACGCCGCCTGAATATCGCGCAAACCATTGTGCCCAGCGTGCCCGCCGCCCTGCTTGATCTTGACGCTGCCTGGTGGCAGATCCAGCTCGTCATGCAGCACCAGCACCTGCTCCGGCGCAAGCTTGTAGAAACGCAGCAAGGCGCCCGCTGCCTGCCCCGAGCGATTCATATAAGTCGTCGGCTTGGCAACCACCACCACTTCACCCTCGACACGCGCTTTGGCGACCCAGGCAGAAAAGGCTTTTTCCAGCTGAAAACTCGCCTTCAGGTCGTCGGCGATGTGGTCGGCCAGCCAGAACCCCGCATTGTGGCGCGTGGTTTCATATTCGGGGCCCGGGTTGCCCAGGCCAATAATCAGGCGTATTGGTTGCATGCTCATACCGCGCAGTCTACACAAGAAAAAACCCCTGCTGGCCGCAAGGCCATACAGGGGTTAGTTGGCCAACCGCAACCCGGCACAAGCCGCGGGCGGCTGCCAATACCGATTACTCGGTTGCGCCTTCCGCAGCGCCGCCTTCGGCTTCCTCGGCGCCACCGGCGGCGGCTGCGCCACGGGTGGACAGCGCGGCGGCCAGCACGATATTGGCCTCGGTGCCGTGAACCGTCGCGGTCACGCCTTCGGGCAGCGTGATGTCGCTCAGGAAGACGTTGCCGTCGGCAGCCAGGTTGCCCAGGTCAACCGTGATGAACTGCGGCAGGTTGGCCGGCAGGCAGGTGATTTCGAGTTCGGTGGCAACGTGGCTGATCAGTTGGCTGGACAGCTTGACGGCGGGCGAGTTTTCGCCGTTGATGAAGTGCAGGGGCACCTTGGTGGTGATAGCCTGCGATGCATCGACACGCTGGAAATCGACGTGCAGCACCTGAAGCTTGTAGGGGTGCCATTGCACGGCACGCAGCAGCACCTGCTGGCCCTTGCCGTCCAGTTGCATATCGAGAATCGATGCGTGGAACTCTTCTTTGCGCAGTGCGTGGAAGATCTCGTTGTGATCGAGTTCGATGTTCAAGGCGTCCGCAGTGCCGCCGTAGACAATGGCGGGAACGCGGCCGGCGCGGCGCAGGCGGCGGCTCGCACTCGAACCCTGGACGCTACGCGTGGTGGCGGTAAATTTCATGGATGACTCCGATAATCGGGGCATTTGCCCCGGCTTGTTGAAAACGCGGCCCGTAGTGCCGCGCGTGTTGCGCCACCCGCCGCGACCAGCGGATGACGATAATGCTTAATCGACGAACAGCGACGAAACGGATTCGGCATTCGAGATGCGCAGCATGGTTTCACCCAGCAGCGACGCGCAGGAAAGCGCGCGTATCTTGCCACAGCCGCGCGCGGCTTCAGACAGCGGGATCGTATCCGTGACCACGAGTTCATCGAGCTGGGATTCGATGATGCGCTGCACGGCGCCGCCAGACAATACCGGGTGCGTGCAATAGGCATAGACAGACGTGGCGCCACGCTCTTTGAGCGCCTGGGCCGCCTTGCACAACGTGCCGGCGGTGTCGACCATGTCGTCCATGATGATGCAGGTGCGGCCTTCGATCTCGCCGATGATGTTCATCACCTCGGACACATTGGCGCGCGGACGGCGCTTATCGATGATGGCCAGGTCGACCTCGAGCTGCTTGGCCAGCGCGCGAGCGCGCACCACCCCGCCGATATCTGGAGACACCACAACCAGATCCTGGTAGTTGCGACGCCAGATATCGCCCAGCAGAATCGGGCCTGCGTAGATGTTATCGACCGGGATATCGAAGAAACCCTGGATCTGGTCAGCGTGCAGATCCATGGTGAGGACGCGGTCTACGCCTACAACCTGCAGCATATTGGCCACAACCTTGGCAGAGATCGCCACCCGGGCCGAACGCGGCCGGCGGTCTTGCCGGGCGTAGCCGAAATATGGGATGGCGGCCGTGATGCGGCCTGCGGAGGCGCGGCGCAAAGCATCGACCATCACCATGATTTCCATCAGGTTGTCGTTGGTGGGCGCACAGGTGGGCTGCAGGATGAAAACGTCTTTGCCGCGTACGTTCTCGTTGATTTCGACCATGACTTCGCCGTCAGAAAACCGGCCTACTGTCATTTTCCCGAGCGACATGTCGAGATGATTGGCGACGTCTACAGCCAGACGGGTGTTGGCTGTGCCGGTAAAGATCATGAAACGGTCGTTTGCCATGACGAATGTATTTTGCTTGGCGTTAAACGACAAAGCTGTTGACCAGCCTAGGGGCCGACTCAACAGCTTCGCGCTTGCTGCGAGCCTGGGCGGATGTGCACAGGCCTGCACGTTTTTGGCTGGGGAAGAAGGATTCGAACCTTCGCATGCTGGAATCAAAATCCAGTGCCTTAACCAACTTGGCGATTCCCCAATAATTCAGTTGCGTACCCAATGGCGCAAGGGGTGATCCAACAGACCCGGGCAAGCCCAGGAACCCTGTATTACCGCTGCGCAATCGTTTGCACGACTCGCTATTTTACTGAGAATTTCGGCTCGGAAAAGTGCTGCTTCCGCCTGCGTTACAAATTCCACAAACAGGCACGCCCCCGAACCGCTCATTCTTACCGACACCCCTTGCTGCGCCAACCATTTTGCTGCGGCGGCCACCCTGGGGTACCGGGAAAAAACAACTGGCTCCAGATTGTTGCTGCCAAAAAAACCGTTCTTGTAGAACCCGTTTTGCGGCGCGTTTTCTGTTTGCCAATCAGTAAAGACCGCTATTCTGATGCATTCAGAATCTCTTGTCAAATCGGAGGCAGAAAATACCGCCGCAGTGGGCACGTGCTGCGGCGGCTGCACCACAACATAGGCGCGCTCAGGCAATTGCAGCGGCTCGAAAACATCGCCAATGCCCCGCGCGAACGCGGGCTGGCCGTAAATAAAAACCGGCACATCCGCCCCCAGCGGGCGCGCCAGGCGCATCAGCGCCTGGCGGTCCAGCCCTGTGTTCCAGAGGCGGTTCAGCGCGATCAGTGTGGTGGCAGCATCGCTGGAACCGCCACCTAGGCCGCCGCCGGTAGGGATGCGCTTCTCGTAACTGATCTGCGCACCCTGGCGCGTGCCGGTGGCCTGCTGCAAAACACGAGCCGCCTTGACCACCAGGTCGTCGTCGGCAGCCAAGCCTTCAACACCCGCCCCCTCACGCTCGATTCGCCCGTCGGTGCGCGTATCGAAACTGAAGGTATCGTAAAGACCAATGAATCGAAAGGCGGTTTCCAGCAGGTGATAGCCGTCGGGACGCCGGCCCGTAACGTGCAGGAACAGATTGATCTTGGCCGGCGCCGGCACATCATGCAATGCCATGCGCGGCGCTCAACTGTCGATGACCAGCCGCGCGCTGATGCGGCGGTTGGCGTCGTCTCTATCTAGCTGAACCAGGCCGGGCCCCTTGCCATCGTAACGCGACAAGCGCACCCGCCAGCCATCCTCGGTAAACGAGCCTGGCTGGCCGCCGGCGTCTCGCTTGAGGCTGTTGACTACGCCGTCGCCCGTACGGCCGCGCAGCCAATCGCGCAGGCCTGAAACCGGCAGCGGGCTGCCCAGCACCTGCTCGACCAGCGCGTCGGCATTGGCGGCTTCTTCGACACTGCCATCGCTGCGCGTGACCCGCGCCAACCCGGCGGTCACCTCGACCCGCGCCAAGGTGCTACCGACCGGATTAGCCAGGTCCAGCACCAGGCGGCGGCCGTTATCCAGCCATGCAAACCCGCCCTGGAGCGCATCGCGTTGCCCATTGGCATAGCTGACGTTGATGGCGAAGCGGCCCGTGCGCTCAAAAACGGCCTGCTGGGTAGCAGCACCGGACTCGCTGATGGGCGGCGGCGTGGCACAACCCGCCAGCGCAAGCGCGGCCAAACCCGCCGCAGACCAGGCGCGCAGCTTGGCCAGCGATATGTGAGTCATTTCAGCTCGACCCCCAGACGCTGCAGCGTCTTGACCAGAATTTCATTGTCGGGATCCTGCTTGCTGCCCTCGCGCCAAACCTTGAAGGCCTCGTCGCGGCGGCCGCTGACCCACAGCACTTCGCCCAGATGCGCAGCCACTTCGGCCGAGGGCATTTGGTCGTAAGAACGCTGGAGGTATTCGATGGCTGCCTCGTAGTCGCTGGTGCGGTAGAGATACCAGCCCACGCTGTCCAGGATGTATGGGTTGTTGGGATCGAGATCGAGCGCGCGCTCGAGCAGATCTTGTGCCTCGGAGAGGTTGCGATTCTGATCGGCGTAGGTATAGCCCAGAGAGTTGTAGGCATTAGCGTTGTTCGGGTCCAGCTCAATGACACGCCGCATCAGCCGCTCAAAATCCTGCATACGGCCCTGCCGCTCATACTGCATGGCAAGATCGTATTTGATCTGCGTGGAGTCAGGGATATCCTTATCGGCCTTCTCGAGGATCTGCAAGGCGCGGTCGGACCGCCCCGAGTCGCGATAAATCGATGCCAGCGTCAGCGCGATCACCGACCGCTCATGCGTATCGGCCGGGCGCAGGCGGTTGATCGTGGCCTGCGCGCGCTTCAAGTCGCCCTGCCGCGCCTGCAGCACCGCCTTGTGCACCTGCGCCTGGAACTTGAGCGACGGGTCGTCGATGCGATCGAGTTCGCGGATCGCTTCATCGATCCTGCCCTGCTTTTCGGCGATCTGCACCAGCAGCAGGCGGGCATCCGACGCATCGGCGGCCGCACTGGTGGATTCGTCGTTCACCGTCTGCAAACGCTGCCGCTGCACAGAAATATATTGGTTCAACAGCACCTTGGCTTGATCGTAGCGCTCGGCGCGCATATTCACTTCAGCCTCGGTGTAAAGCAGGTCGAAGTCTTCCGGCGCGGCGCGGCGCATCTCGCCCACCTGTTTCAGCGCCTGGTCAAACTGGCGCTGCTCAACCAAACGGTTCACATACATCAGCTGAAGCTTGCGACTGTCAGGGTGTTGCTGAAGAAACGCATGCGTCTCTTTGAGCGCTTGGTCGGCATCGACCTTGGTGCCATATTCGAGCACGCGCTGCGCTGCCGCTTCCAGATCGGGGGCCAAAGCCAGCGCAGCTTGCGCCTCTTCGAGTGCGCGGTAGGGGTCGGAAGCCGCCCAAGCCGCATCAGAAAGAGCCAGATGCGCAATAGGCAGCTGCCGCACTTCGGGGTGCAATGCCTTGTCGAGCACTTCGAGCGCCAGGCCTTTGTCGGGCATCTTACCCACAATGGCGGCAGCCTGCGCGATCGCTTGTTCCTTGTCGTCGGCCTTTTCGATACGCGTCCAGAGCGCGCCAGCCAGGCCCTGGGTTTCACCGCTGCTCGCGGCCAGTGCCAAGGATGACGCCACCGCTTCGGGGTCTTTGGGCGCCAGCAGGGCCCAGGTTCGCGCAGCCTCGAGCGAGCGGGCCATATTGCGGTCTGCCATGGCAAACTGGAAGGCGCGCTTAGCCAGGCGCGGATCAGATGTTTCCTGCGCCAGGCGGAGCATGGTTTCACTGGCTTGGTCGTAGAAGCCGCGCTGGGCCGCAATCTCGGCACTGAGCAACTGATACAGCAGTTCGGGCGTCAGCGAAACGTCGGGCAGCTCACCCGCGCGCAGGCGGATCTTCTCGGTAGGCTCCCCCTGCTTGATTTCCGGCGCCGACTGCGCAAATACCGGCCAGCCGGAAAACATGGATACGCATAGCGCGAATACCAGACGGGTTGAACATTTCATGCGGGAGAACCGTGATTACCGTGCCCATAACAGGCCCCAGGTGGCAAAATTAGCAGTAAAACAATTCGCAGCAAAACAAGCTGAGATTTAATGATCTTATCACCCCCACATGCCTGAACTGCCAGAAGTCGAAACCACGCGTCGCGGATTAGCGACGATTATGCCAGGCCGCATCCTGCGGCAATTCATCGTATACGAGCCGCGCCTGCGCTGGCCCGTTCCGCCTGATCTGCCCACCCGCATAAATGGCCGGCAAGTGCTGGATTGCGCCCGCCGCGGCAAGTACCTGCTCATCAACTTCCCCAATGGCACGCAGATTGTGCACCTGGGCATGTCGGGTTCGCTGCGCGCCACGCCGCCCGATGCCCCGCTGCTCAAGCATGACCATGCCGTCTGGGTGTTTGACGACGCCAGCTTCCGTCTGCACGATCCGCGCCGTTTTGGCGCCATATTATGGCACGATGCGGCCGACGGCCCGATAGAGGTGCATCCTCTACTTGCCCGGCTGGGGCTGGAGCCTTTCGACCCCACGTTTACTGCGGAGTATTTGCACGCCCGCCTGCGCGGCCGGCGCCAACCCATCAAGCAAGCGCTGCTGGCGGGCGATGTGGTGGTGGGTGCGGGCAACATCTACGCATCAGAGGCATTGTTTCGCGCACGCATCAACCCCAAGACGGCCGCAGGCCGCCTATCGCTGGCACGGTGCTCGGCACTGGCCACCGCCATCCGCACCACGCTCCTGCAGGCCCTGGAAGCGGGTGGAAGCACGCTGCGCGATTATGTAAACGCCACGGGCGAGCCGGGCGCCTACTTTGCGCTGCATGCCGCCGTCTACGAGAAGGCGGGCCAACCCTGTCCACTCTGTGCCACGCCGATACGGCGCATCGTCCAGGGGCAGCGGGCTACCTACTACTGCCCGCAGTGCCAGCGGCGGTGAGCAGCAATACCAAGCTGCCACAGTCACCTCAGTTACCGCACGGCTGTGCACCTTGCCTGCGGCACGGCGCGCCGAAAATGCAGAAAGCCACCCAGAAGGGTGGCTTTCTTTTGTTCTGTACAGCCCGGCGAACCGGGCCGTCGGATGCATAGGCGAGCTATGCGTACCGATTAGAACTGGTGACGCAGACCGACGCCGACAACCGTCGACTTCAGGTCGTCTTCGAACAGAACGTGCTTGGCATACGAACCGATCGCGTACACGTTGGTGCGCTTGGACAGGTTGTAGGTGTAGCCCAGGCTGTAAACGTGCTGCTTGTCAAGGTCAGCGTCGTTAGGCGCATCCTTGGGATCAGCCATCTGCCAGGAAGCCAGGACCTTGCCGTTGCCGACAGGAGCCGACAGACCGACCAGGTAGGAATTGACCTTCAGGCCTTCAGCACCAACGAACGTGCCGGTGGAGAAGTCAGGACCGAAGTCGCTGCCCTGCATCCAGCCGTCTTTGGTTTGACCGAAAGCAGCCGAAACCTTGACCACTTCGAAGTCATAGGCGCCGCCCAGAGCCCATGCCTTGATCTTGGTGTCGTCAGCGCTGTTCTTGATCTGATCATACGTCAGCGCAACGCCGATCGGGCCGTTTGCGTAGCGCAGACCGGTGGTCACGCCCTTGCCGTTGTTGTCGGGATCGGAAACGCCGTCAACCTTGGTCTTCCAATCTTGGTCGCCATTGACGTTGAACGAGTAGCCGACGCCAAACTGGAAGCCAGAGAAGTTGGGGGTCTGGTACATGACCATGTTGTCCCAACGCATCGTGTTCGTCGAGCTGAACGACGTACCGACGTTGGCTTGGCCGAAGCCGCCGCTGAACGGATCAACGATGCCAGGCAGGTACTTGGAACCGATGTTGGTTTGACGGCCCAGGTCCAGACGGCCCCAGGAGTCGCCCTGCAGACCGAGGGTAGCTTGACGGCCGAACAGACGACCACCTTGTGCGCTACGGCCAGTGCCGAGGCTGAAACCGCTTTCCAGTTGGAACACGGCTTGCAGGCCTTCACCCAGATCTTCGGTGCCCTTCAGGCCCCAGCGGTTGCCGGACTGAACGCCGTTGATCATGCCGGTCTTCTTGGCTTCGTAGTCAACGCCATCAACGGTGCCGTCAACTTTCTGGTAGCCGATACCACCGTCCAGGATACCGTACAGGGTAACCGACGTTTCTGCTTGAGCAACACCAGCAAAGCCGGCGATAAGAGCAGCAGCGAGCAGAGTCTTTTTCATGTAAGAAATCTCCGTAGATTTGAGTAACCAGAGCAGCGACTACCTATCCGTGCTGCTGCCCTTTCTAACTCCGCGATGGGAAGTTGGTGCTATTGCATCAAAATTCGGGCCCCATGGCTATTGCTCAGCAGGTAAAAAGCTCCTTTTTGATGCTGTCCGTTGGTAAAAAACGACAAAACGGGCTGATTCGCAACAGTTTATAAGGGATTACCCGGGTTTCAATTGTCGTGAGAACACGACAATTTCCTCGCCGCCTCATTCTCAAGCTTCGTTTTAAGTAACGACGACAATCCCTTGTTTTTATTGAAGGTTTATAGGTGCGCGAGAATCGCCTCAAAACCCAAATAATCAATAATTTAGCGCGTCTCGCCCGCGTCTGGAGACGCGCCGGGCCGGTAGCCAGCGGATGCCAGGTGGGCCCGCCGGCCACAATTGGCAGCGCCCTTCAGCTCGTCGACGCGGGCACCTGCCGCAGATGGTTATCCCAGGCGGTATCGTCCCAGGCACGCACCGGATGTATAGGCGCGGCCACCTCTTGCCATTGGGCTAACCGCCCCTGACCACTGCTAAGCAGAAACCCCTGCGGCCCCGCGGGAGCCACGCCACAGCCGTCGAACAGCGACTGTGCGCCGATGCATCGGCCCGTATCAATGTCCCAGACAGCCACAATACCGCCCACCGGACTGGACGTTGCAATATGCCTACCGGAAGCATCGCTGGCCACGGACCCTACATAATTGCTCAGACGGTGCTGCACGTCGCCAGGCCCCTCAAACAGTACTGGCGCAGTACCTGGTCGATGACGCCCCACGAGCGGAGGCCGCTCGTGCGCCGGGCCGGTATGCTGGCAGCCGAACCAGACGGCGCCCGAACCATCCAACGCCAGATGCCGAATCGAAAGGCGGTTCAAGGCAGGATCCAGTTCATGCAACTCAAGCAACTTGCCGGTATGCAGATCGACATAGGCCAGGGACGGCCGCATATTGCCCGCATTCAGGGGAAGTTTGCCGTAATCGGGGTGCGTGAGAATGCCGCCGTTGGCTACACACAGCGTATGCCCGTCGGGCATCAGGATAACTTCGTGCGGACCCACGCCGCCAGAAGCATACTCGCCCACGCGGCGGTAGCCTCCGTTAGTGCTGGCATCGTATATCCCCAGCACGCCACGGCCGGCCTCATAATCATTCTCGGTCGAGACCATCCGCGTGCCATCCGGAGAGAATACGCCGTGACCAAAGAAATGGCGGCCTGGCGCGGGGCGCAGCGTTACCGGGGCGGCCTCCCTCCGATATGAAAACGCCACAGCATAAAAGCCGGGCTGGCGGCCAAAGGCCACGGCGCGGCCACGCGGCGCGTCAATGGCAAAGCTGTGACCCCGCGCAGGCAGCGGCAAGGCCATCCGCTCACAACCTTGCGCATCGAACACAGCAACTTGATATCTGCCTGCCTGCTTGCGTGCCGCCATATATATAGATGTGTTGGCCAGCGGCAATTCATCTATGGCGAAAGAATGCGCTCCTTCCTCACCGGAGGTGCCGCCCGCCACCCACGTCGACGTGCGCGACGCCGGGCCGCAGCTCATGCTCGCCGTCTTTGCTGTCGAGGCGTCGGCCCCCGCGGCGAGCAGTATCGCTGCCGGCGCGCCATACACGCGCCCTGCAAAGGCAGCGCAGGCGCTCGACGCGGCCGAAGCTGCAAACAGGCCCAGAAAGCGCCTGCGGTCAGTCGCCATCGAGCGCATTAAAGCCTACCGTTGCGCCAAATACGGACGCCATATCTTGGTCAATAATGGATTTTGCGTTCTTCAGCTGCAGCGCCGCGATCCGCAACAACTGCGGCGCATCGTCGCCATCACGCGCAGAATTACCCAGCGCATCCGCCGCACGGCCCAGTTCGTTGGCGATCAGGCTGCCGATCCAGGCCTCGCGAGGCGCATAGTCAAAGCGCCCTGCGGCGTGAAACGCGGCAAGCCCCCGCGCGGAGGCGGCCATGGCCTGCGTGGAATGGCCGCTGCGCCAGAACGGCAGCCTGCGCGCATTGATCGCATCACCCGCCTTGCCCAAGGCGGGCGCCAGCTCGACATCGTGCACGAACTGGATGCCCGTAGACAATGCCTTGATGGCTTCGGCAGCCACTTCCGCCGTTGTGCGGTACAGGGGGTTGCCACGGGACGGCCGCGCAAAACGCACGGCGTATGGCCCTCCCACACGCCATGCCGCCGCCAGTTCGCTGCCCAGGCGAACCAGATTGGCGGCAATAGCCTCTGCGTAATGGCAATCGCGACCGAATGCGGCCCACGCCTGCGCATCCGCCGCCAAGAGGCCATGTTCGCGATACAACAGATACTCCAATGCGGGCAGGCCCTGTATAGCCACGCTCTGGCTTGCTATCCCCTCACCCTCTTGCACTGGCGGCTCCTGCGCAAGCAGGCGCTGCAGCTGCCGCGTCATCATGCCACGCGGATCCGGCCAGAAGAAAATGCGCTCGAAGCGGTTGTCCTCCACCAGCGGGCCAAAGCGCAAAAACTGAATACGCGACCACGCCTGCGCCAGCAACAGAAACTGCGCGTCGACGACGGTTTCGGAGCCTGGCATCCGCGCAGGCGCACCGGTCGGCATCTTAATGCCAGCGTGCGCCGCCGAGGAAATTTCCACGCGGGCTGAATGAGCGACCGATGCCAAGGCCGCCATATCGGCACGCGCTTCCGAGGGGCCGCCAAGCAAGGTCGATGCTGGCGCGCGGGCGGTTCCGTCGCAGTAGGCACCGAGCACGGATTGCAGACCGACGGCGGCCTCGCTGAAACGCTGCATAGAGGGTGCGATATACCCGGCAACCAGATTTTCGCCCAGCGCATCGGGCAGCGTACCGGCCGCTGCAGCGCACGGGATAGCTGCGGCGAATACCGCTGCAGCAAATACACGTGCCGCAGGCCGCCATCGCCCGCGCCTCAACCCCATCGCATGCTTGACTGTATGCACGCCGACTGTATGCATGTCGGCTGTATGCGTGCCTACTGCTTGTATGTCGCCTAGCTGCGCGCTGGCCTCATTGCAGATCGTAACGCCCACATATTTCATCACAATGACTCCAGAAACCGGATCAGATCCTGCCGCTGCGCGGGCGTCATCTCGACGACACGCTCGCGCGCGGCCGAGGCTTCGCCGCCATGCCAGAGTATGGCTTCCAGCAGGGTGCGCGCACGCCCATCGTGCAGCCAGGTGGCATTTGGGTTGACGGTGCGCGTAAGGCCTATGCCCCATAGCGGCGGCGTGCGCCATTCCGAGCCGGACGCACTGCCTTCAGTCACATGATCGGCCAAGCCTGGGCCCATATCGTGCAGCAGCATATCGGTATACGGCCAGATCAACTGGAAGCGATGCTCGGGTCGTTCCGCGTCGCGCCGGGTAACGTACTTGGGCACATGGCAGGCGATGCAGTTGGCCTGGTAGAACAACTGTTTGCCAGCCAACACCCGCGCATCATCGACATCGCGGCGCTGTGGCAGCGCCAGGTTCAGCGAATACGTTGTGACGAAATCCATCAACCGCCGGGGCACTTCGTGCTCGCCCAGATACGGCTGGACGCCATGCGGCATACCGGCACAGGCGATTTGCGCGGGCGTGCAATCGCCCTTGTGATCCGGGTGCAGCGGTGTCGAGAGCCCCATGTCGCCCGAAAACGCTTTGGCCGACTGGTGCTCGACCGTGGCCTGGCCCGCTTTCCAATTGAAGCGCCCCAGCACCCGCGTGCCGCCGGCCTTGTCTTCGAGCCAGTTGGGCCTGCCAGAGACCCCGTCGCCCGGATCTCGGGTGGCATTGGCCAGGATGTCGCCTTCGTGGATGGCTTCAAGCAGGCCGAGGCCGAGCATAGGTGGCGCCAACCGCGGAGAAAACCGGGTATCGGGATGCAATGGGCCATATCCCAGATTTGCCACCGTATAGGTAGGCGCCATCAGAGTGGCCGTTTCCCCGCCATTGAGCTCGACTCGCATCGCCTGGTAGCTGATCTCCACCTGGCCTTCAGCCTGTATGCCGGGCACCGCAAAAGGCTGCAACTGATGCCCATAGACGGGATCCGCCCTTGCGTCGCCCACGCCCAGGCCTTGTGCGATGCGCTGGCGCGCTTGCGCTGAATCGGCCGGCAGTGCGAGCCGCAGCAGCAGCGCCACAGCGTCGGCGCGCTCATTGGGATCAAAGCCCGGCACGGTGCCGCGCCCGTCTTTGACATGACAGGCCTGGCAAGAGCGAGCATTGAACAACGGGCCCAAGCCGTCGGACGCCTGTGTAGATGAGGGCGACGATACCCAGTCTTTGCGAAATAGCCCGTTGCCCACCATGAAATCCTGTCGGCCCTGAAACGACAGATTGGCGGCGGGATGCGAGTAAATATCGCGGTTGACAAGCTTGCTGACCGTGCCAGCACCGCCCTGCATGACCTCGAAGGGTTCCGCGCTGGAAAAATCAGTGCTTGCACGTGTGACGGCCTGCACGCGGGCACGTTCGGCGGCGGAAAGATCACTGCGCCAGGCCAGCGTTTGCGCGGGCCTTGACACCTCTGGCCCAGCGCCCGCCACTGCCGGCAACCCGCCTATGGCGAAGATGCCCAGCATCGCTTGCAGCCCCAAGCTCAATGCCCTGCCAGCCCGTATGGGCTGCCCTATTGCCGCCTTACTTGAATACAGCATTGGGCGCGTCCAGGCTGTCAGAGCCTTCGAGCTGAATGGCGCCCAGTTCGAGCGCCGCAATCACGCGCTCAATGCTGCGCGTTTGCACGATAAGGGCATCGCTGGCCGCCTGCACAATGGCGTTACCTTCTTTATTGCCCTGCGCAATCATTTGATCATAGGTTTCTATCTGCTCGGCCCGTGACTTGATGGCTTGCATGGCCTTGAGTGTGTCGGCCAGGCGGGCGCGCATTTCGCGGTCCAGCTCGGGGCTGACGGCGCTGACCAACTGCGACAGGCTGGCGCCCTTTACCGTCGAACCATCCAGGCGCTTGTACTCGCCCAGGTAGACATTCATCATGCCCACTTGGTTGTAGTAATGGGAATTGTGCGTGTTGTCTGAAAAGCAGTCATGCTCTTCTTCGGGGTCGTGCAGCATCAGGCCCAGCTTGATGCGCTCGCCCGCCAGTTCGCCGTACGACAAGCTGCCCAGGCCGGTCAGCATTGCAATCAGGCCTTGCCGCGCATCTTGCGTCACCGCCTGGCTGGCCGCCCCACCCTCTTTCCAGTGGTCCGCCATCTCACGCAGATCATCGACCAGCAACTGGGTAGCCACCTTAAGGTATTGCACGCGCCGATCACAATTGCCGCCGGTGCACTGGCGCAGATCGAAATCGGTATGCGGGCGATTGCCCGCGTGCCGTTCTTGGGGTGTGCCGATGCGGCCTTCGGGTGCCGGGCCGGTGCCGTTCAGGTCCTGCCCCCAGAGCAGAAACTCAATGGCGTGATAGCCCGTGGCGACATTAGCCTCGTTGCCATCGGCCTCGTGCAGCGCCTCGCGCAGCAGCGCTGGCGTGATGTCGCGGGCGTCGACTGGCTTGCCGCCGATGCTGAGCCGCGGGTTGGCAATGACATTGACGACGTAATAAGCATTGGCATCGGATTCGGTGCCATAAGAAGCGTCGACATAATCGATCATGCCTTCATCCAACGGCCAGGCGTTGACGCGGCCTTCCCAATCATCAACGATAGGGTTGCCGAAACGGAATGCCTCGGTTTGCTGATACACCTGGCGGGCCGCGAACCAGGCCTGCCGGGCGGCAGCCAACGTGGCCGCGGATGGCTGTGCAATAAGCGCGTCGATGGACTTTTGCATCGCGCGCGCCGACGTGAGCGAGTCTTCATATTTGGCGGCGGCGAGGTTGGCATAGCCAGCGACGACTGCGTCAGGCGTGACAACGGGCGACGCAGCCGCCACCCCTGTCAAAGCGGCCACAATGGTTGCGCATAGGCCACGTGCAAAATATTTACGCATAAGGAAGCCCCTTTTTTGGAGACAATATTCAGTCAATATTCAGGAATCGAAGTGTAAACGATTTTTATTTGCATGATAATCACCAAGCGCCGGGCATGACGTTTGCTTATCCGCCTGCATCGACAGGAGGCAGCGGCAATGGCATCTATCAGCAAGCGCGCGCTGTGGAAAGGGGCGATTTCATTCGGCCTCGTCCATATTCCGATCGCTCTGCATCCAGCCACCGAAAACCAGCGGATTGACTTCGATTGGCTGGATCGCCGGACGATGGAGCCGGTGGGCTACAAGCGCATCAATAAAGCAAGCGGCAAAGAAATCAGCCGCGACGATATCGTCAAAGGCATCGAATACGAAAATGGCGAATATGTGATTCTGTCGCAGGACGAAATCGCAGCGGCCTACCCGAAAACCACCCAAACCGTGGAAATCGAGACCTTCGTGCCGATCGGCGAAATACCATTCGTCTATTTGGATCGCCCTTACTATGTTTCACCCACCGGCAGGGGCGCAAAGGTATATGCCTTGCTGCGAGAAGTACTCCGGAGTACAGGCAAAGTCGGCATCGCGAAAGTCGTCATCCAGACAAAACAACATCTGGCGCTGCTGATGCCCTGCGGCCCCGCCCTGATACTGAACTTGCTGCGCTGGGGCGATGAAGTGCGCACATGGGAAGGCCTGGGGCTGCCTGCCGAAGGCAGTAAATCGACGGGCCTGACCGCCAAGGAAATGGCCATGGGCGAACAACTCATTAAAGACATGAGCGGCAAATGGGATCCGAATGCTTTCACCGACTCGTTCAAGGAGCAGGTGCTGCAACTCGTAAAACATAAGGTCGAAGCCGGCGAGACCCACTTAGTCGCGGAGCCTGAAACCCCCGAGCCCGCAAAAGGCGCGAAAATCCTTGATCTGACAGAAATGCTGCAGCGCAGCCTGGGCAAACGCGCGTCATCCGGCGATGACGCAGGCGGAGCGAAACGCCGTACGGCGCCAGAAAAGAATACAAAAGCCTACGCTCAGAAATCAGCAAGCTCCTCGACGCGGGGGCAAAAAAAAGCAAGCAAGACGGCCGCCTCGACAGCCGCCACGAAGACCAAAGCCAAGGTGAAAGAAGGTGCAGCACGCCGCAAAGCGGCGACCCGCAGCAGCCGAGCTGCCTGATAGATCACCAACGCGGCATGACTGCATGACATAGGGTGCAAGCGATGGCGAAAACAGATCTGCTCAAGGGATACCTATCCAAGCGTAATTTTGATGTGACGCCGGAACCGCGCTCAGGCGGACGCCAGAATGCGCGGGCACCCGTATTCGTGATTCAGAAGCATTGGGCCACGCGGCTGCATTACGACTTTCGCCTGGAGTTGGACGGCGTCCTGAAGAGCTGGGCCGTTCCCAAAGGCCCCAGTCTGGATCCCGCCGACAAACGGATGGCCGTGCATGTCGAGGACCATCCGCTGGCTTATGCTGATTTTGAAGGCGATATCCCGAAAGGCCAGTACGGTGCGGGCAACATCATCATCTGGGATCGCGGCACATGGAAATGCGAAGACGATCCAAGCGATGGCTATCGCAAAGGCAAACTCGTTTTTACGTTGCATGGACACAAGCTGCACGGAAAATGGATGCTCGTGCGCATTCAGGCCACCAATAACAACGACAATAAGGATACGTGGCTGCTGATCAAAGACTGCGACGATTTCGCCCGGCCAGCGCTCGCGTTCAGCGTTGTCGACGAAATGCCCGGCAGCGTTGCCGGGCTGTCTTTGCCTTCAGGCAGCAATATACGTTCGGCAATGCGGGATGATCCATTTCAGGATGGCCGCCTCCCTGGCATTGAGGCGGCCCCGCGCGCGCGCCTGCCCGATTCGCTGTCCCCCCAACTCGCCACACTGGCCAAGTCACCGCCCCGCGCAGCCGACGCATGGATCTATGAGCTGAAGTTTGACGGTTACCGCATGCTCACCCGCATCGAACATCATGCGCCTCGCCTCTGGACCCGCAATGGCCACGATTGGACGAAAAGACTGCCGCAGTTAGCCCACACACTGACCGATATGAAATTACCCGATGGATGGTACGACGGTGAAATCGTCGTGCCTGACCAGCAGGGTTTGCCAGATTTTCAGGCGCTGCAGAACGCCTTTGAGCGCGGCCGCACCAGCAGCGTGGTGTATTACCTTTTTGATCTGCCGTACGCGGCGGGGCGCGACCTTCGCACCCTGCCCTTGCTTGCACGCCGGGCGTTTCTGGCAGCCATACTGGATAACACCGGCGCGTCCCATGACACCGTCAGGCTCAGTGCCGCATTCGATCTGGATGCCCACGACGTGTATAGCTCGGCATGCAAAATGGGGCTGGAAGGAATTATCGGAAAAAAGAAACACAGCCCTTACGCCACGCGCCGCAGCACCGATTGGGTCAAGTTAAAATGCGGGTTGCGACAAGAATTCGTTATTGGCGGCTATACCGACCCAAAAGGTGCGCGCACAGGCATAGGCGCTTTACTACTGGGCATTCACGACGACACCGGCCAATTGCGCTACGCTGGCAATGTAGGCACCGGCTTCGACACCAAAACCCTGGACGACTTGCAGCGCCGCTTTCAGGGCCTGCGCAGTGACCAGCGCCCATTTGCCGGCCCAACCGGCCTGGACCGCAGCGCGCATTGGGTGCAACCTTCGCTGCTCGCCGAGGTTTCCTTTGCGCAATGGACCCGGGATAACCACGTACGACAGGCTGTTTTTCATGGCCTTCGCTGGGATAAGCCAGCGCAGGCCATTACAAAGGAGACAGCGATGGTTTTGCCGTCAAAAACATCGAACGCAGGCCATCAATCCGCGCATTCGTCGCACCGCCTACCCGACAACCTCACGATTACCCATCCGGAACGGATCGTCGACAAGCTAAGCCAAACCACAAAGATCGCGGTTATCCGCTATTACGCGCTGGTAGCACCCTTGATGTTGGAGCATCTGCGAGGGCGGCCGGTTTCTATGGTGCGAGCCCCCGAGGGCGTGGATGGAGAGATTTTTTTTCAGAAGCACATGGATGCAGAGACGATACCCGGCGTTCGGGCATTGCCAGAACGGCTTGATCCGGGCCATGAACCCCTGCTCGAAGTGTCGACGGCGCAAGGCCTGCTGTCCGCCGCACAAATGAATGTGTTGGAATTTCATACCTGGAACGCCGTAAAAACCGCGATACAACGCCCCGACCGTATGACCTTTGATCTGGACCCCGGCAAAGGCGTGGAATGGACGGCGATGCAGGAGGCCGCATTGGTATTGCGCGCATTCCTGCTCGAGCTGGAACTCACCTCCTTTATCAAGACCAGCGGCGGCAAGGGTGTGCATGTGGTCGTGCCCTTGCAACGACGGCATGACTGGGACAGCGTGAAGGATTTTTCGCAGGCGATTGTCAAGCACTTGGCCAGTACGCTGCCTGCCCGATTCTCGGCGAAAAGCGGCCCACGTAATCGGATAGGCAAGATATTTATCGATTACCTACGCAATGGCTTTGGCGCCACAACGGTAGCAGCATGGTCGCTGCGCGCCCGCCCTGGGTTAGGCATATCCGTGCCTATCGCGTGGTCCGAGGTAGAACAGCTGCACAGCGCCGCGCAGTGGCATATCGGCAATATCCAGGAGCGGCTGTCGCACGGAAATACACCATGGGAAGGCTACGCCAGCGCCGCACAAACTCTGACACGGGCGATGAGGATACTAGGCCGGGCGCCAACGGCGAGATAAACCGCGCCGCCTATTGCGCCCCGTTAGCGCTATAGCGATAAAAAGCGTTTTTCGCCACTTGCGCCACCGAAAGGTACACCATTACCAATACCCAGGGCGCAATAACTCAGAGATCGCACGGCCCCTACTCTTAAGCGTCAAGACGGCCAGCAGCGTACTCACGCGCTTGCAAGAGGCCCAAACCCTGTGGCGCAAATCCAAGCAGATTGTCGAAAGGTTCGACACCAAGGAGATGAATGCAAAAAACCCGCAGAACGTTAATGTTCATGCGGGCTTCAGGTACTTTATCAGTCGTTATGAAACGCCCTGATTTTATGTCTTGGTGCCGACGACGAGACTCGAACTCGTACAGCTTTCGCCACTACCCCCTCAAGATAGCGTGTCTACCAATTCCACCACGTCGGCAAGAAAGACGGCTATTCTAGCACAAAAATTGTGCAAGATGCGAGCCTATTTTGCTGGCGCGGACTGGGACGTGGACGCTTCGGGCTTGGCGGCGTCGGCCTTGTCAGTGGTGGTTGCCGGCGCGGGTTGCTGCGCGGGGCTTGCGGATTGCGGCACGGAGGGTACGGCAGGCACAGCGGCGCCCTGGCCGGCACCCGGCGCGGCAGGAACAGCGCCGCCTGAAGCAGGAACTGCACCCTGATAGTTTTGCATTACGCCTTCCTGGACCTGGCTACGCTCAACCGGACGATGCCCCACCCAAGCCAAGCCGGCCGTGGATGCAAAGAACACGATGGCAGCCCACTTGGTGGTACGCGACAGGAAGTTGGCCGCCCCGCTTGCGCCGAACAGGCTGCCCGCGGAGCCACCACCGAAGGACGACCCCATATCGGCGCCTTTACCCTGCTGCAGCAAGACGAGCACGATGATGCTCAGCGACGAAATGACCTGGACCGCCAAAAGAACGGATGACAACCATTGCATGAAAGAACTCCGAGGCCTACGCGGCCGCTATACGTAAAAAGTCTTGAGCCTTGAGGGCGGCGCCCCCAACCAGCGCGCCATCGATGTCGGGCATGGCGAACAGGCGGGCGGCGTTGTCGGGCTTGACACTGCCGCCATAAAGGATGCGAACCTGCCCGGCGCCGATGCCATCGAGCCGTTTGCGGATGAACGCATGCACTTCCTGAGCCTGCTCGGGTGTGGCGCTCAGGCCAGTGCCGATGGCCCATACGGGCTCGTAGGCAAACACCATGCGATTGACCTGTTGGGCGCCCAGTGCGAGCACGGGCGCCAACTGGCGGGCGATGATGTCGCGCGTTTGGCCGGCTTGTTGCTCGGCCTGGGTTTCGCCAATGCAGACCACCGGGGTGATACCTGCCGCGAGCGCCGCTGCAGCCTTGTCGGCGACGAGCTTGTCGGTTTCGCCGTGCATGGTGCGACGTTCGGAATGACCGGCGAGCGCCCAGCCGCAGGCAAAATCGGCAAGCATGCCGGGCGCGACTTCGCCCGTGTAAGCGCCCTGCGCATGGGCACTGACATCTTGCGCGCCCCATGAAACAGCACTGCCCTGCAGCGCGGCCTGAGCCTGCGCAAGGTAGGGAAACGGCACGCAGACGGCAAGTTCGCAACTGGCGGCCGATGCGGCGCCAGCCAACAGGCCTTCGAGCAATATTGCATTGGCCGCCAGGGAGCCATGCATTTTCCAGTTGCCCATGACCAAGCGTTTACGACTGTGCGGGTTGTCCATCAGGTATCCATCAAAGCCGGAATCAAAAATCGGGTTAACCCGGCATTGTAGCGTGTTCGCGGCCCGTCCGCACAAAAACGGGCCGCTCCCGACGGGATCAGAGCGTGAGGATGATTTTTCCGATCTGCTCGCCAGCGTCCATCATGGCGTGGGCATCGCTCGCCTGCGCCAGCGGAAAGGTGGCATGCACAATGGGCTTGATGCGCCCCGCTTCGAGCAGAGGCCACACCTTGGTCTGAAGCGCCTGTGCAATCAGGCCCTTGAAGGCCACCGGACGCGGACGCAGCGTGGAGCCGGTTACCGTCAGCCGACGCCGCATCACGTGGTTCAAGTCGATAGTGGCTTTGGCACCGCCCAGCAGGGCGATGATGACAATACGGCCGTCATCGGCCAGGCAGGTGAGGTCGCGGTTGATATAGTCGCCCGCCACCATATCGAGAATCACATCGACCCCGCGGCCGTCCGTGGCATTCTTGATTTCCGTGACGAAATCCTGCGTGCGGTAATTGATCCCCTTGGCCGCACCCAAGCGTTGTATGGCCTCGACGCGCTCATCGCTGCCCGCAGTTGCATAGACTGTATTGCCCATTGCAACAGCAAGCTGGATGGCGGTGGTGCCAATACCGCTGGCGCCACCATGCACCAACAGCGATTCGCCTTTAGCCAATTGGCCGCGATCGAACACATTGCTCCATACGGTAAAGTAGGTTTCAGGCAAGCCCGCCGCTTCAACCATCGACAAGCCTTTGGGCACGCGCAGGCATTGAGGCGCGGGCGCCACGCAGTATTCGGCGTACCCACCGCCGGCCAGCAGCGCGCAAACCTGGTCGCCCACTGCCAACCCCGTATCGCCTACGTCGCCGCCAACGATCTCGCCCGACACTTCAAGGCCAGGCAAATCCGACGCCCCCGGCGGCGGCGGGTAGTTCCCCTTGCGCTGAAAGACGTCGGGGCGGTTGATGCCTGCCGCCGCAACCTTGATCAGCACCTCGCCCGCCTTGGGTTCGGGCATTGGCCGCTCGGTCAGCTTCAATACCTCGGGGCCTCCGGGGGTCGAAATTTCAATGGCTTTCATATGTCATCCTCTTGTCTGGATCAGGGCCGTTGCAAAAAAGCTTATTATCGCCCGCCCACGCTGCGCCCGCATGCGCTACACTCACGTCCTTCTGTGAGCTGCGGAATTCGGGCTAAAATCCCCATTCTCGGCCAGCGGCGCCCAGTCGCCGGCCAGGCTCAACAGCGGAAGCGTGCCAGAGTGGTTGAATGGACTGGTCTTGAAAACCAGCGACGGGGCAACCCGTCCGTGAGTTCGAATCTCACCGCTTCCGCCATCGCCTTTTCCCCTGGCCGGCACCCCGGCAATCGCAGTGCCATCGCGCCACTGCCCGGATGATGAAATTGGTAGACATACCGGACTTAAAATCCGGAGCCGCAAGGCGTGCGGGTTCGATTCCCGCTCCGGGCACCACCTCCTTCACGCAGACGCAGTCGATTTGGGCGCACGGGCGCCAGCGGCCGTGACGATGACCAAGCCAGCCATGATGAAGGCCACCCCCGCCAATTCGGCCACGGACGCGCGTTCGCCCAGGATCAGCCAGGCAAAAACCACGGTCAGCACGGGTACGCCCAGGCTGGACATGCCGGCCACTGTGGCGCTGACGCGCTGGACCACCGATAACCACAGCCACCAGCCCAGGGCCGAGGCCAGAACGCCCATGTAGAGCAGGCCCACGACAAGGTCGCCGTTCCAAACGATGGCCTGCTGCGGAAAAAGCTGAGTAAGAGGCCAGGTGAGCACGACGCCAAGCAGCATCTGCCACACCGCAACGTTCATGACTTCGGCTTTATGCCGGGCAAACAGGATTTTGGACAGGACTGCGCCCAGGCCCCACGACGCCCCGCCCGCCAGGGCTATCAGTGACCCTGCTATCGAGCCAAGGCCTTTCCAGGGTGCGATAATGGCGACCAGCCCGATTGCCGCGCTGGCGAAACCAACCATGTGTCGGCGCGAAGGGCGTTCGCCCAGCAGCCACCAGGCAAAAATCACGACCCAGAATGGCATGGTGTAGGCCAGCATCACGACATGGCCAGCGCCGCCGGTGATCAGTGCCAACTGGCACAGACACTGAAAGGCCGTAGTCTGAAAAACAGCGATCCCCAGCGTGAGGCCCAATGGCGGCAGCGCAAGCCGGCGGCGGGTGGCCAGCATGACTGCCAGCAACACCACAAAGGCAATGACATAGCGCGCCATGACCAAATCGAAGGGGCCGATCAGTGTCGCCAGGGATTTCATGGCGATCCAGCTGAACGCCCACAAGACGACCGTCAATACCATGAGCGACAAAGCGCCGCGTTCAGCCTGGCCCGCGTTCAACATGATCTCCGAAAACATATAAAAGCCAGGCGAAGAGCGGCACTCTTGCCTGGCTTGCATGGCGGCCGGATCGAGTCACCCCTGCCTCGGCCACGTTGCCGCAAAGATGCATGATACTCTGGACCTGCGCCCGGAGGCACAGGCCCGGCCATCTCAGCGCGCTTGCGACAACTGATCGAGAATAGCGGGGTTCTCGAGCGTGGATACGTCCTGGGTGACTACCTCGCCCTTAGCTACCACGCGCAGCAAACGACGCATGATTTTTCCAGAACGGGTCTTGGGCAGGTTATCCCCGAAACGAATCTCGCGCGGTTTGGCAATGGGCCCGATTTCCTTTGCCACCCAGTTACGCAATTCGGCCGCGATCCGCGCTGCCTCATCGCCCTCGGGTAGTGTGCAGGTAAGCACCACAAAGGCTACCACCGCCTCGCCCGTCGTGTCGTCAGGCCGGCCAACCACGGCGGCCTCGGCTACCAACTGGTGTGCTACCAGCGCCGACTCGACTTCCATTGTGCCCAGACGGTGGCCCGAGACATTCAACACGTCGTCGATCCGGCCCATGATCCAGAAGTAGCCATCGCTGTCGCGCTGAGCCCCATCGCCTGCGAGATAGTAGCCCTTGAGCTCGGGCGGAAAATAGCTTTTCTTGAAGCGCTCGGGGTCTCCCCAAATAGTGCGGATCATGCCCGGCCAGGGCTGCTTCATGACCAGAAAGCCCCCTTTACCCTGCTCGACGTCTTCGCCGGCCTCATCCACAACGGCCGCCTCGATGCCGGGCAATGGCAAGGTGCAGGACCCCGGCTTGAGCGGGGTAACACCCGGCAGCGGGGTAATCATGTGGGCGCCTGTTTCGGTCTGCCACCACGTGTCCAGCACCGGGCAGCGCTCTTTGCCGACATTGGTGTAATACCACATCCATGCCTCGGGATTGATGGGTTCGCCCACCGATCCGATGATGCGCAGCGAAGTGAGGTTGTACTCGCGCGGGTGGTACGCTGGCGAGGCCTCGGCGGCCTTGGTAAGAGAGCGTATAGCAGTGGGCGCAGTGTAGAACACCGTGACCTTGTGGCGCTCGATCATTTCCCAGAACCGCCCCACATCGGGATAGGTGGGCACGCCCTCAAACACGACTTGCGTGAGCCCTGCCGCCAGCGGGCCGTAGGTAACATAGGTGTGGCCGGTAACCCAGCCCACGTCGGCCGTGCACCAGAACACATCGCTATCTTTGGCGTCGAACGTCCATTGCATGGTGAGCAGCGCCCACAACAAAAAGCCACCCGACGCATGCTGCACGCCTTTTGGCTTACCCGTGGAGCCCGAGGTATACAGAATGAACAGCGGGTGCTCGGCATTGAGCGGCACCGCGGGGCACTCCGGCGGCTGGCCGGCGCTTACCTCATGCATCCAACGGTCGCGCCCTTCATGCCAGGCGACATTGCCGCCGGTGCGTCGATAGACGATGACGTTGCGCACCGCCTCACAACCGCCCATTGCGAGCGCTTCGTCCACCGCGCTCTTAAGCGGAATTTCCTTGCCGCCGCGGCGCTGCGCGTCGGCCGTAATAACCAGCGAAGCGCCAACGTCCACCGCGCGCTCGTGCAGGCTTTTGGACGAAAACCCGCCGAACACCACAGAATGGATGATGCCCAGCCGCGCGCAGGCCTGCATGGCCACAACGACCTCGATCGACATCGGCATGTAGATAATGGCGCGATCGCCTGTTTTATACCCCAAGGCCTTGATGCCGTTGGCGAACTCGCACACACGCGCGTACAAGTCTTTGTATGTGATGGTGGTAACCTGGCCGTCGTCAGCCTCGAAGATGAGCGCGGTTTTATTGGCCACCGGCGTGCCCAGATGACGGTCCAGGCAATTCGCGGAAACATTCAGCTCGCCATCACCGAACCAGCGATAGAAAGGAGCATTGCTACTGTCAATCACCTGCCTGAAGGGCTTGGTCCAGACCAGATTTTCGCGCGCAAGCTTTCCCCAGAAAGCTTCGGGATCCGCTTGAGCAGACGCGCACATGGCCAGATAATTGTCCATGCCGGAAATGGCCGCGTCTTTGACCAGGTTTGGGAACGGCGGAAACACGCGGTTTTCGGTGAGGACGGATTCAATTTCCGTAGACATTTGATTGGCTCCTGTATTGAATTAATTTTTTCGGCACGAATTTTGCAGAACGGCACTGTGCTATGACCCACCCTAGCGCGCGACCCTTACGTCAGACTGACAGCAGGCGGAACGGTATCTGGTGATCGACACTCCCCCGTGCGTCGCAATATGGGCTCACACCATTGATGAGTTGATAGTAGCTCGCACGGCGGCATCACGCACACGGACGCCACGGGCGAAATCCACACGCCACAACAGCAGCAGCCCGCCTACAAAGAAAAGCCCCGTAGACAGCAGCGCCGCCCGATGATTGCCGCCGCTAAGCCAGGTAACCAAGCCATAGCAAAGCGGCCCAACCACTGCCGCCAACTGGACCGCGAATGTCCACAGCGAATAGAACTCGGCCAGACGCCCCGCCGGTGCCATGGCGCCTACCATCGCCCGACCTGCGCTCTGGCTAGTACCCATGCACAAGCCCGCCACCGTGGCAGCCGCCCAGAACAGCGGTGGGCGCACTGCCGCGTAGGCCAGCACAATCATCACCATCCAGCCCAGCAACGTGAGCGAGAGCGCAGTCTTGTGGCCAATCTTGTCTTGCAGATAGCCAAACAGAAACGCACCCAGGGCTGCGGCGATATTGACCGTGAACACCAGCGTCATGGTCTGGGCCATCGAAAACCCCATGGCCTGCGTGGCGTAGACGGAGGAAAGCGTGATAACAACGGAAATACCTGCCTGATAACAGGAGATGCAGCACAACAGCAGGCGAAAATCACGAAAATTGCGCGACGTATCACGCCACGCGGCAGCGAGGCGGCGCAACAGCGGCTCGGTGGCCTGCTGGCTCGCTGGCGTGCGCTCGCGCAAGAAGAAAAAAGATGGCAGCGCCGCCACTGCGAAGATCGATGCGGTAAGCAGCATAACGTGCGGCACATACTGGCTGGCGTGTTGACCTGCATTGCTGGCGTGCAGGACCAACGCCAACGATACCCCCAGCGAGAGCATGCCGCCGCAATAGCCGAAACTCCAGCCCCATCCCGACACCCGCCCCAGCGCCTCTGGACGCGCGATCTCGGGTAGAAAGGCTGCGACGACGGATTCTCCGACGCAATAGCAATAATTGGACAGCCCGATAACCACTAAGCCCCACATGATGTTGCCGGGACCGGTAAATGCGAGCAGCGCTGTCGCGAGAACACAGCCTACCGTGCTGGTGTAGAGAAGCCGACGCTTTCCGGCGCGGGCGTCTGCCCGGGCGCCAAGCGTGGGCATGGTAAGCATGACCGCCAGGTAGGAGAGCGATAGCGCAGCGGTGAACGCCAGCGTACCCCAGTCTTTGCCTTCGGCCACTACGCCAACAAAATAGGCGCTGAATACAGCGGTCAGGACGACGGTGGTATAGCCCGAGTTGGCGAAGTCGTACATCGCCCAACTCCAGGCTTCCCGACGTGTGACGCCGGGATTCAGCGCATTACGGAACATAGGTGCGGCAACCGGACGCGCTATAGGCCAAGTGCGGCGATACCCGCCTTGGCGATCTCGACGTCTTCAGATGATTTGACGCCAGATACGCCCACAGCGCCAATAACACGCCCTTGCGCAACTACCGGCACCCCGCCTTCAAGCATACCGTCCAGGCCAGGTGCGGACAGAAAAGCAATGCGGCCTTGATTGATGACGTCTTCATAACCCTTTGATTCACGACAGCCAAGAGCGGCCGTACGGGCCTTGGCTGGCGAAATCTGGGCGGAGATGGGTGCCGCGCCATCCAGGCGTGCCATGCCCAATAAATGGCCGCCGTCGTCCACAACACTGATGGTTACCGCCCAGTTGTTGGCTGCCGCGTGCTTCTCGGCGGCATTGAGAATGGCTTTTACCTCGGTAAGGGTCAAGACGGGTTTGGTATTCATTCAGAATCCTATCAGTTGTTACGATGCTGGCGGTACCGCCAACGCTCAGAGACCAGGCCGGAGTGGCCGCGGGTTTATAAGGCTAGCCCGGCGCGCGCGCCACGTAAAGCGCTGGGTCATAACGGAAAATACCTATTTCCGAAACTGCGTATCCCACATTTGGATAGATTGACATAAATGTAAAAAACCAGAAAAAGCCTTTACCCCCCCATGACGTTTCGTTAAACTTGCCCAATTCCGAAATTTTAATTTGCGTAAAGCTCGACCAGATAGCACGGTTTTGCACATTGATGGCTCATTGTTATCGTCAATTGACGGCAACTTCGGGCATCTCCACAGGGCAGCTTTACGCAAGCTGAAACGTCAAGACCATGCCGCCACAACAGCTCAGCCGCCTATCTCCGTCAAATATCCCATTGAATCTGTGGCGTTTTGCCAAAATCCTGGTGGTCGTTTCTTCTGTCGCGCTTGCCGGGTGCGCCGCAAACAACTCCGCCCAGCACGCCGACGCCTCCGCCGCCAGCTCGATCAATCGTCAGCTTCGCAATAGTTACCTCTCCCGTACGCAGTCCGATCCGCTGGGCTCATACCTGGCCACGCGCGAGCGCAGCGACTACCCCATTTCGCACGCCCAGGCCTCCAGCCCCACCATGGTCGCCACTGCGCTCAGCCTTATAGGCACCAAGTACCGTTTTGGCGGCGACGAACCCGAATCGGGTTTCGACTGCAGCGGCCTGGTGGTCTACGCGGCAGAACAATCACTAGGCCTGAAACTGCCCCGGCGCTCTAGGGATCTCGCTCACGCCGGCAAGGCGGTCGAGCACGATGAGCTCAAGCGAGGCGACCTGGTGTTTTTCAATACGCGCGGCCATCGGTTTTCGCACGTAGGCATCTACCTAGGCAATCGCAAGTTCGTGCATGCTCCTCGTTCAGGCGCCGTGGTACGCGTCGAAAACATGGACATTACCTATTGGGCAAAGCGCTATAACGGCGCACGCCGCTTGGCCGCGGCATCCAATACTTTGGCGGTAGACACCGCCATCGACACTGCCAGCACTACCGACGCTGGCACTGACATTGTCAAGACGACGACGGCCAAGGCAAGCAGCAAGCCGGCAGCCAAGGCTCCCAAGAAGGCCACGACACGCACCAAGACGACAGTCAAGGCGAAGGCGGTTTCCACGTCCAAGCCAGCTCCATCGCCCGCCAAGAAGGCCACAACCAAGACGACAGCAAAGAAGACACCCGCCAAATCCACCGCCAAAGTAGTGATGCGTTAAGCCTTCAACACGCAGCAAAAACGCAGCAAAAGGCGCCATCAAATGATGGCGCCTTTTGCTTTGCCGATCTGTTTTATTTTTGTTGTGGCCGTTGCGTAACCGTACGCGAGGCTGCCGCGTCGGCGGCCAGGAACCTGGCGCGCTTAATCTAGTTGCGCAGCCGCACGCGGGGCTGCCCCTTGCGCGCTTCGGATTGTGCTTGAATACGGGACACTTGCGCATTGACCGAAACTTGGCAGCTTTCACAGTAACCGCACTGGTTGAGCGCCTGCTTCATGCTGCAAACCGAGCGGCGGCACGCCAGCACCCGTATGCCTGCACGCTGCGCCGCTGCGCGAAAGGTTTTCATGACGTTGTGGCCGAGAAAATCTGTAAGCAGGATGAGCAGCTCTGTACCCGAGGGGAGCTGAAGGGTTTTTTTCTGGTGTGAAGGATCGCGGCCACTGATGTGATGACGGATGGCAATGTTGTGTACCCTGAGTAGCTCTGGGATATTGCCTAGCCGATCGGCCCCGACAACCACTGCGCTGACAAGTTGAGACATGAGAAGGCTCCGGAATAGGAAAGTTCGGTAACGATAATCATTCCTATTTCCATTGTCAACAGAACCGCAATGTAAAAATTTATCAGCGCAACCTTATTTGGCAACTAATGCCAGCACCGGCTCCGTCCGTTGCGCTGAATCGATGGCCTCTTGCACAACCTCCCGGGTAAGTTCAGGAGCAAGCATCTCGAGCAGGACATAGACGTAGTCGCGCAGGAACACACCTGCCTTGACAGCGACGCGGGTGGTGTGTGTACCGAAAAGGTGCCCCGCCGGAAGGCCGATCAGGCCCTTGTCGCGGCGCGGATCATAGGCCATGCCGGCGATAATGCCTATGCCCAGGCCCACATCCACGTAGGTCTTGATCACGTCGGCGTCGATCGCCTCGAGCACGATATCGGGCTCGATATCATGGGCGGCGAAGGCCTGGTCAATGGCATTGCGGCCCGAAAAGGCGTGGTCGTACGTGACGATGGGGTATGCGGCAATCTGATCCAGCGTCACATTGCGGGCTTGCGTGGAAGTAAGCTCGGCCAGCGGATGATCGGGCCGCACCACAATGACATGCTCCCACGAATAGACCGGGAGCGCGGCCAGGCCCGGCGTATTGGCCAGGGTTTCGGTGGCGATGGCGACATCAGCCTGCTCGTGCAGCACCATCTTTGCCAGGTGAGGCGGGTTGCCCTCGGCCAGCGATACCCGCACCTTGGGAAACTGCTTGCGGAACTCGGGGATGACACGGGGCAAGATGTATCGCGCCTGGGCGTGTGTGCAACCGATCACGAGGCCGCCTTCGTCTCGTCTTGCGAACTCGTCGCTGACTTTTTTGAGATTGTCGACTTCACGCATGATGCGGTCGATAACCTGTGCGACCGCGTGTCCGGGCTTGGTAAGGCCTTTGATACGCTTGCCGTGGCGCTCGAAAATCTTGATGCCCAGCTCATCTTCGAATTCGATGATGGCTTTGGAAACCCCTGGCTGAGAGGTATAAAGCGCGCGCGCAGCCTCGGTGAGGTTGAAGTTGCGCCGGATAGTTTCACGGACGAACCGGAACTGCTGGAGATTCATGGAAACAGGCCTGTAAAAGAGGGCCCGTTATTACCCATTTATATATGGTTTGTGTGGCCCAGGGGATAGGCCATTATATGGAATATAGAAATGGTTTTATATAATTATTTGCTATTAGTTTAGTTGGCACGCCGCATTTGGACTGCGCAACCTGTTCCGACCATGAGGCCAGTGGAGCCGTGAGAGCAATGAGGGCCGCGGGGCGGGTAGAAAACGTAGGAGACGTGGGAAACGTAGGAGACGTGGGAAACGTGGGAAACGTGGGAAACGTGGGAAACGTGGGAAACGTGGGAAACGTAGGAAACGTAGGAAACGCAGGAAACGTGGGAAACGCAGGAAACGTGGGAAACGTGGGAAACGTAGGAAACGCAGGAGACGTAGGAAACGCAGGAGACGTGGGAGACGTGGGAGACGTGGGAGACGTGGGAGACCAGGGAGACTTGAGCGCCGTGGGCGCTATGGGGGCCTTGGAGGCTCTGAAGGCTGTCGTGCTGGTTGTACCCGTTGGGTGTGAGGGGCCGCAGGGAGAGATCAAGGCTGCCGCGTGGCCGTCCGGCCGCCTCAAGGAGACCGGACGGGTTGTATACGGCTACTTCATTGAGATGGTCGTGTTGACCCCTTGCGCGTGGGCGGACCAACGCGCAGTGACGGTTTTGGTTTGCGTCCAGAACATAACTGCCTGTTTACCGTTGGGGCCGAGATCGCCAAGCTTGGACGCGCGGGACCCGGTAAAGCTGAACCAGGCAACCGGTACCGGAATGGGGATATTGATACCGATCTGGCCCACGTCGATATTGTGCTGGAAGTAACGCGCAGCACCGCCATCCTGTGTAAAGATGGAAACGCCGTTACCGTTGGGGTTTTGGTTGATAAATTCCACCGCCTCTTCGAGCGTATCCACACACACCACACACAGCACAGGGCCGAATACCTCTTGGTGATAGATTGCCATCTCGGGTTTGACACCACTAAATACGGTCGGCCCGACAAAATTGCCTTTTTCGTAGCCTTTCACCTGGATGTTTCGGCCGTCCAGCAGCAGCTCCGCGCCTTCGTCCAGACCCTTTTGGATGAGGCCCTCCACGCGAGCGCGGGCAGCGGACGACACCAGCGGACCTAGGTCGGCTTCGCGGTCGGAACCGATATTGACCTTGAGCTTTTTGGCCCGCTCAACGAAGTCCGGCAGCCATTCTTTGGCCTCGCCAACAATCACAGCCACGGAAATCGCCATACAGCGCTGGCCGGCGGCGCCGAATGCCGCGCCCACCAGTTGATTGAGGGCCACTTCGCGGTCGGCATCCGGCAAGATGACGCAATGGTTCTTGGCACCCATCATGGCCTGGCAGCGCTTGCCGTGCTCAGAGGCGCGGCGATAGATCTGCGTGCCCACATGCGTGGAGCCAATGAAGGAAATAGCCTTGATGTCGGGATGCTCACAGATGGCGTTTGCAATATCCGGGCCGCCATGTACAACGTTGAGTACGCCAGGCGGCAAGCCGGCTTCGAGCGCCAACTGGGCCAACATGAGCGACGAGCTGGGATCTTGCTCAGAAGGCTTGAGGATAAAGGTGTTGCCTGCCGAAATGGCCATGGGGAACATGAAGCACGGCAGCATGATAGGGAAATTGAACGCCGTAATGCCGGCGCACACCCCCAGGGGCTGGATCAGGGTGTAGACGTCGATGCCTGTGGCGGCATTCTCGGCATACTCGCCCAGCTGCAGTGAAGCCATGGCGCAGGCATGCTCGATGACTTCGAGGCCGCGCCCTACTTCGCCCTCGGCATCGGGCAGGGTTTTGCCGTGCTCCAGGGAAATGGATTTGGCCAGCGCACCGACGTTGTCGCGCACCAGCTTCTGCAGGTTGAGCATCACACGGGTACGGGTCGCCTGGCTGGTATTGCGCCAGGTCTGGTAGGCTTCCCGTGCATTGGCCACGGCCATGTCCAGCTCTTCCTTGGTTGCAAAGGGCACCTGGGCGACAACCTCCTGGGTGGCCGGGTTGAGGACGTCACGCCATTCGGTGGTTTTGGACTGCACCAGCTTGCCGCCAATCAGCAAGGGGATACGGGGTACTGCACTCATTGATGTCTCCTGGTAGGCCTGACGTAATGCAGGTTATGCAATAAAACGGGTATTGGGGCGCCGCCCCCACACCGCGTGCCTTGGCGTCATGACTTCTTGACCAACGGGCACGTGGATTCGGAGAGCGGCTGGAAAGCATCCGCAGCAGGGATGGTGGCGACGAGTTTGGCGATGTCCCATTCACCCTTGGACTCTTCGGGACGCTTGACTTCATATAGATACATGTCGTGGATAACGCGGCCGTCTGGGCGGATCGAGGCATTGCGCATGACCGGATCGTCAATGGGGATCTCGCGCATTTTTTCCGCCACGACGCTGCCTTGCGTCGACCCCGACGCGGCTACCGCTTTCAGGTAATGCAGTACGCTGGAATACACGCCCGCGTGCGTCATGGTAGGTTTTAGGCCATTGAACGCCTTGGCAAATTGATCGGACCATGCACGAGTTTTGTCGTCGAAATCCCAATAGAAGCCATCTACGTACGTCAGCCCCTGAGCGTTCTGCAAACCGAGCGCACGCAGGTCGGACAAGAAAATCAGCAGCGACGCAAGCCGCTGGCCGCCAGCAACGATACCGAACTCGCGTGCCTGCTTGATAGCATTGACAACATCTGCGCCGCTGTTGGCCATGGCTACAACCTGGGCGCGGGAGCTCTGTGCCTGCAGCAGGTAAGAGGCAAAGTCGGGCACATTGAGCGGATGGCGCACCGAGCCCACTACCGTCCCGCCCAGCTTCTTGACCATGTCCGCGGCCCCTTTCTCGAGAGAATGGCCGAAGGCGTAATCGACGGTAATGAAGTACCAGGACTTGCCGCCCTTGTCATACATGGCTTTCACCCCACCTACCGACTGTGAATAGACGTCGAACATCCAGTGAAAGCCTACGGGTGAGCAGTTGTCGTTCGTGAGGCCGGTTGTGGCCGGACCGGAAAACAGCGCAACCCTGTCCTTTTCTTTGGCTATGCCCTGGACTGCCAGCGCCACAGCGGAGTTGGTGAGATCCGCCACTGCGGTGACACCTTCGCGATCGAACCATTCGCGGGCCTTGGATGCGCCGACGTCGGCTTTGTTTTGGTTATCGGCCGAAACAAGGTCGATTTTCATGCCCTTGCAATCAGCCTTGAGGCAGTCTTCAATGGCCAGGCGCGCCGCCGCCACCGACCCAGGCCCTCCCATGGCGGCGTAGGTACCGGACATATCGGTGAGAATGCCGATTTTGACCGGCGGCTTGTCTGCCGCGTGCGCCGCCAGGCCCGTAGACAACAGGCCAGCGAGCAGTGACAACGTGAAGGTTTTTTTCATGGGTGTCTCCGATGTAGTTCTCGTTCTGTATAAAACCACCTACAACATCTAAAGCATCGCCCTGCCGACCCAGTGTAGTTGTGTAAAAAACATATTTCTACCAAAATATTTGCACATTCAATGCCAACTTTTGCACATCATGCTGGACTGGGACGGACTACGTTACTTTCTTGAGGTCGCGCGCACGCAGCGCGTCAGCGCGGCTGCCACTCGGCTGGGCGTTCGGCACACCACGGTGTCGCGGCGCATCCAGGCACTGGAACGCGAGTTGGACACCGTCCTCTTCAGCAAGTCCAAGGTCACGGGCTTTACCCTCACCGAAGACGGTTCTCGTCTATTCGCCTATGCGGAGCAGATTGAAGGCACGCTGTTCAGCGCGCGCGAGGCGATTTCGGGGCAGTCCGAAACCTTGTCGGGCCATTTGCGCGTTGGTTCGACCGAAGGCTTCGGCAGTTATGTGCTGTCGCCATTGATGATCGCGTTCCAGCAGCGCTACCCCGCCATTACGCTCGATATCCTGCCGGTGCCCCGTTTCATCAGCCTGTCCAAGCGCGAAGCGGACATTGCCATTGCGCTCGAACGCCCGCAACGCGGCCCATACTTATGCACCAAACTGCACGATTACGCCCTCAAGCTATATGGTCGCGCGGATTACCTGGCGGCATCGGCACCAATACGCAACAAGGCCGATCTGGCGCATCACGCTTTCATCGGCTATGTGGAAGAACTCATGTTCAGCGACCGGCTGCGCTATCTGGACGACATCATTCCCGATTCACACGTCACCTTTCGCAGCACCAGCGTGATCGCCCAGTACCATGCGGTGCTTCAGGGCCAGTCGCTGGCCATCCTACCCTGCTTTATGGCAGAACAAGACGACAGGCTGCGGGTGGTGTTGCCCGACGATATCGATGTGTCGCGCAGCTTCTGGATGTATTGCCATGAGGATTTGCGCCAGAGTGCCCGCGTGATGGCGTTGTGGGATTACCTGAAGCGTGCCGTCCAGCTGAACGCGCCGCTGCTCATGGGCAAATCGGGAACACTGCGGCATCTGCCCTGAATAAAGCGCAGAAACGACGGGCCGAAGATCGCGCGGATGAGCGCTGCGCGGCCGGCATCCGTCGTCACTGCGCCCATATCCACCGAGGCCGTACCGTGTTTCCGAGTGGCCTTTCCACGGCCCCGTGCCGCGCCCGGCGAACGTTTACTGCTTACAATATAGAACAGTGCACGCCCGGGAACAATTCTCCACAACTATTGCCCCCGGGCTGGCCCGCAAATCAACCGCGCCAGCGCCGCCTTTTTGGATTGCCCGCACCATGAATGCCCTTGAATTGCTTCAGCACAGCCCTGTCATGCCAGTCATCGTCATCAAAGAGATCGACTCTGCCGTCGACCTCGCACGCGCGCTGGTGGCCGGCGGCATACGCAGTCTCGAAATTACGCTGCGCTCGGATGCGGCGTTGGACGCCATCCGCATGATCGCCGATGCGGTGCCTGATGCGCTGGTGGGCGTCGGCACAGTGCGCAGCCCGGGCCAGCTTGATGACGCGCTGCGTGCCGGCGCCAAGTTCGGTGTCAGCCCTGGCCTGACACCCGAGCTCGCTCGCGCCGCTGCGCAGGTCGACATCCCCTTCCTGCCGGGGGTGGCCACACCCTCCGAGGCCATGTACGCAGCTGAACACGGCTTTACCGAACTCAAGCTGTTTCCTGCCGAGGCGGTGGGCGGCATTGGCCTGCTCAAGGCACTGTATGGCCCCCTGCCCGAGCTTTCTTTCTGCCCCACCGGCGGGATCAACGCCGTCAACGCGGCCCAGTACATGGCGCTACCCAATGTGAAATGCGTGGGCGGATCGTGGATCATCCCCGACAGCGCGGTCACCGGGCGCCAATGGGATACCATCACCGCCCTGGCCAGGCAGGCCTGCGCCCTATCGGCCCGTCAATAAGCACCCAACCTGTACATGCCCGTCAGCAGCCCACGGCCTATCCCCATACTGATGTATCACCAGATCGCGCGGCCGTCTCCGCGCGGCACCCCGTATCGCAGCCTGTCGGTCGCGCCGGGTACTTTCGCACGTCATATGCGCTGGCTCAAGGCACTGGGCTACCGTGGGCTCTCCATGCGCGATCTCGCCCCCTACCTGGCGGGCGAGCGCACAGGCAAGGTGTTTGGCCTGACGTTCGACGATGGCTTTCGCAATGTGCATCGTCATGCCTTGCCGGTGCTGCAATCACTCGGCTTTACGGCCACCAACTATTTCGTGGCGGGGCATCTTGGGGGCCACAACTTCTGGGACGCCTCGGAAGGCGTACCAAGCGCCCCGCTCATGGACGCCCAGGAACTGCGAGACTGGGTGGCGGCGGGCAATGAGGCGGGCTCACACACAATTGACCACGTCGATCTGCCCGCGCTTCCGCCCGACGAAGCCGTGACGCAGCTCAGCCGATCCCGCACCATGCTAGCGGCGTTGTCCGGCGCCCCCTGCGAAGCATTTTGCTACCCCTACGGCCATTACGACGCAAACCATGTGCATCTGGTACGCAAAGCCGGATACACCAGCGCTACCACCACCGATCGTGGCCGGGCACAGCCAGGTGCCAGCCTGTTCGAGCTGCCTCGAGTGCCCGTGCTGCGCACCACCAGCTTCCTACTGCTCCTACAAAAACTGACAACAAACTATGAAGATAAACGGGGCGCCGGCCACACACGTTGAACGGCCAAGGGTTGCGTTCATTAGCCGCAATTTTGGCAGCCGGTTTGGCGGCGCCGAGGCCTATGCGGAAAACCTGCTCACCGAGCTTGCCACCACGCATGATGTGCATGTATTTTGCCAGCAATGGGCCAGCGCACTGAACCTGCCGCACACCGTTGCGCCTCGTATCCAAGGCCTGCCGCGATGGCTCAATTTGCTGCACTTTACACTCAAATGCTGGCGTCTTACGCGCAACTTTGATGTGGTGCATACGCATGAAAATAGCTGGCTGGGCAATGTGCATGGCGTGCATGTAATGCCCGTGCGGTATGCGCGCCTTCACCATCGGTGCGGGTGGCGCCGATGGCTGGGCACATGGACCAGCCCAAGGTGGCTCGCTTACCTGGCCATGGAAGCCGGCCGCTATCGGCACCGACCCGGCCATCGGCTGGTGGCCGTGTCACCGCTGATCGCGGCGCAAATCAAAACGGCGTACCCGCATGCCACGCCCCCCGAGATCATCCCGCCCGCTGTACGGTTGCCGGTGCTTTGTGCCCGCGACGATGCGCGCCGGTTGGCGCGCGAACAGTTGAACTTGCCAGCCGATGGCCCGCTGGCCATCCTGATTGCCAATGACCCCATGCGCAAGGGGTTTGGCGCGCTGCTGCGCGCCCTGCCCTTGGCCACTACGAGTCTGGGTGTGATCGTGGTTGGCGGCGAGCCGCAGGTAGCGCCGCGCATCCGTGCGCTGGCCGAACAGGCCGGCATGGGGAATCGGGTACATGTGTGGCCCGCGCAGCGCGATGTGGCGCCATTCTATGCGGCTGCGGATCTCTGCGTGTTTCCCACTACGGGGGATGCCTTCGGCATGGTGCCGCTGGAAGCCATGTCGTATGGCCTGCCGGTGATCTTGAGCGGCAAGCGCTATTGCGGCTTTGCGGAATTCATACAAGACGGCGAGGATGCGCTGGTCTTGGACGACCCCGACAATGCCGCAGACATTGCCGCGGCGATCGACAGGCTATTGTCCGACCCTACCCTATACACGCAACTGGCCAAGGCCGGCCTGGCCCTGGCGGGTCACATGAGTTGGCCGCAGGCAGCCGCGCGCTACGCGGCGCTCTATCACGAGGTGGTCAACGAGACGCAGCCTGCGCGGCAGAGTTACGCCAAGGGATAAGCCGCCAGAGGCGGTTTGCCTTCCAGCGCCAGCAGCAGGTTGTCGACCGCCATGCGTGCCATGGCGGCACGCGTTTCGTGCGTGGCCGAACCGGCGTGCGGCAGCGCCATCACTTTGGGGTGATCGCGTAGCGGCGAATCCAGCGGCAAAGGCTCAACATTAAACACATCCAGGCCTGCGCCGCGCAAGCGGTCGCGGTCCAGCGCATCCAGCAATGCATCTTCGTCCACGATAGGGCCGCGGGCGCCATTGATCAGGATGGCCTCGGGCTTCATCAGCGCCAACTCTTTCGCACCGATCAGGCCGCGTGTCTGATCGGTGAGCGGCAACAGCACGACCACAAAATCGGATTCGCGCAGAACCTCTTCGAAGCCGGCCGCGCGCGCCCTGCCGTCGGGCAGGCCGCTGTCGACCAGACGACGCGAATGATAGAGAACGGGCATGTCGAAGCCCAGCGCAGCGCGGCGCGCAAGCGCCTGACCGATGCGCCCATATCCCAGGATACCCACCGTCTTGCCATAGACATCCCAGCCAAACATGTCATCACCGAGGTTTTTCTTCCAGCGGCCCTGCTGCACATAACGGCCTAGTTCGACGATACGCCGGCTGGTGCCCAGTATCATTGCAAACAGCAGGTCGGCCACAGTTTCGGTGAGCACGCCCGGGGTATGGCACAAGGTGATGCCGCGTCGGGCGAGCGATTCGAGCGGGAACTGGTCGACACCGACCGATATCGTGGAGATGGCTTTCAGCTTTGGCGCGCGATCAAGCAGTATGTCGTCGATCCGGTAGCTTGAACCGATCAGGCCGTCCGCGGTCGCCAGCGCATCGTGAAACGCGCCAAGCTGCGCAGGATCGCGAGGATCCGCCTGGATGACGTCAGCGACAGCCTGTAAGCGTGCGAGCTGCGCTGGCGGCAATGCCCTGTACACCAATACCTGCTTGCGTTCCATGGCAAACCTTTTCAAGAAAGGCCGGCGGGCGGCACAGCCACCGGCGTGGGATTGTGTCGGACCGGCGTGCCGTTTACCAGCCGGCCGCGTCGAGCTCCTGGCGCGTAGGCAGGCCTTCGGTATCGCCAAGCACCTGGACCGCACGCGCACCTATCCACGCACCACGCGCAACGGCCCTGCGCAACGGCTGGCCCTCGAGCAGCGCGCTGATGACGCCGGCGGCAAAGCCGTCGCCCGCGCCCACGGTATCGACGACGTGCTCGACGGGAACGCCAGGTACGTAGCCCTGCTCATCACCATTGTCATAGTACGCACCTTCGGCGCCCAGCTTGATGACAACCAAGCTCGAGCCCTGCGCTCTGTAGAAGCGTGCGATGTCCTCTGGTGTATCGAGCCCAGTAAGCAGCCGGCCTTCTGCAAGACCCGGAAATATCCAATCGGCCATGCCTGCCAGGGCATTGATGCCCGCCCGCATCGCCGCTTCGGAAGCCCAGAGCGTAGGGCGCAGATTAGGATCGAACGAAATGGTTTTGCCAGCTTCGCGCATTAGCGCCATGCTGCGGCGAGAGGTTTCATAACAATTGGGCGCCACGGCGGCAAAAACACCTGTGGCATGCAAATGGCGGGCCGCGCACAGCCAGCCCGCATCGATATCACCAGGCTGCATGGTGCTGGCGGCCGAACCTTTGCGGTGATATTCAATCGGAGGGTCGCTGCCATCGATAACGCGCCCTTTGAACAGGAAACCCGTGCGCTGCGACGCGTCGCAGACGACGTGCGTGCAGTCTATGCCTTCACCACGCATGGCGGTCAACAAATAGCGAGCCATGGAATCATTACCCAACCGGCTGGCCCACCCCACGCGCAAGCCCAGACGGGACAGGCCGATGGCCACATTGGTTTCTGCGCCCGCCGTGCGCTTGTGGAACATCTGTGCATCTTCGATTGGGCCGGGCCGGTCCGCCACCAGCAGCATCATCGCTTCGCCGAAGGTGACCACATCAATTGCGTTATTCATTGCGTGCGTGGAATGAGTAAGGAAGATTAATGATTCAGGATCTGGCCAAGGAAGTTGCGGGTTTTCTCGTGCTGCGGATCACCGAAGAAACGGTCCGGCGGCGCCTGCTCGACGATCTTGCCATCGGCCATGAAGATAACGCGATCTGCAACGCTGCGCGCAAAACCCATTTCATGCGTCACACACAGCATCGTCATGCCGTCGTCGGCCAAGCCTATCATGGTATCTAACACTTCCTTGACCATTTCCGGATCGAGCGCCGACGTGGGCTCGTCGAACAGCATGATCTTGGGCGTCATGCACAGCGCACGTGCGATGGCCACGCGCTGCTGCTGCCCGCCCGAGAGCTGGCTGGGATACTTCAGTGCCTGGTCGCCAATGCGCACGCGGGTGAGGTATCTCATCGCCATGGCCTCCGCATCGGCTTTTGATACACCCCGCGAACGCATGGGCGCCAGCATGCAATTCTGCAACACCGTCATGTGCGGAAACAGATTGAACTGCTGGAACACCATGCCGACTTCTTGCCGCACTGCATCGATATTGCGAGTATTGGCCGTAAGATCGATACCATTTACGACAATGCTGCCCTGCTGGACGCGCTCCAGGCCGTTGATGCAGCGTATCAGCGTCGACTTGCCTGAACCCGACGGCCCGCAAATGACAATGCGCTCGCCGGCCCCCACGCTCAGATCGATGTCGGTCAGGACATGGAATTGGTCATACCATTTGTTCAGGCCCTTGATGCCGATGATCGGATCACCGGCGCCGGGCTGGGCTGTTTGTGTGTCGGTCATACGTGTTCCAGCCTGGGCATTACGACTTCTTCAGGTCCGGCAGCGGCGTACCCAGCCATTTTTCGTATAGCTTGTTGAGGGTGCCATCCTGGATGTTCTTGTCGACCAGCTCGTTAACCGCCTTAAGCGTGTTGGGCTCATTGGGACGCAATGCAACTGCCATTTCTTGCTGGCGCAGCACAAACTTATTCTCGAAGCGGTCGGGCGCGCGCTTGGCGATCTGCGCGGCGACGGTAGTGGAGCAGCCGATTGCATCGACTTGGCCTGCCAGCAGCGCCTGCATGGCCGATGCGTCATCGTCGAAGCGGCGGATGTTGGCATCCTTGGGAGCGATCTCTGTCACGGTGATATCTTGCGTGCTCGCGCGGGCCACGCCAATACGCAGGCCCGAGAGATCCTCAGGCTTGACAATCTTGGTGTCCTTGGGGCCGAACATCACGATCTGCGCTGCGGAATACGGATGGGAAAATTGCACTTGTTTGGCGCGCTCGGGCGTGATGGCCAGCGAGGCAATCAGCATATCCACTTTGCCGGTAAGCAGGAAAGGGATGCGGTTGGGGCCAGTCACGGGGACAATGTTGAGCTTGACGCCCAAATCTTTGGCCAAGGTGCGCGCCACGTCCGCATCATACCCATCAGGCTTGTTTTCACCATTGAGGATGCCGTACGGCGGAAAATCGACCAGCATGCCGATGGTAAGCACACCCTTTTCTTTGACCGTGTCCAGGGTTTCGGCAGCGACAGGGGACGCGCCAATGGCCAGCGCAGCGCTCATGAGCAGCGACCCGGCAACAAAATTTCGGATTTTCAGTGTTGAAAACATAGTCTGTTGTCTCCGTAGACATGAAAAACCGGAACACGCCATTGGCGTATCCCGGAGCAAAAGCCTCAGCGCGCGCGGGACACCGCCAACCGGCGCTCGAGATGGCCGGCATAAAGGGACAGCGGCCAGCACAGCACAAAATAGATTGCAGCTACTACCGTGAACACTAGCATGGGCTGGAAGGTGGCGTTATTGATGATTTGCCCAGCGCGCGTCAATTCGGTAAAGCCAATGATGGCGGCAAGCGACGTGCCCTTGACGATCTGCACCATATAGCCCACTGTGGGCGGCACAGCGATCTTGAGCGCCTGCGGCAGCACTACGTCACGCATTTTGTCGCGGTATGACAGCCCCAGCGCATCGGCGGCTTCCCATTGCCCGCGCGGTATGGCCTGTATGCAGCCACGCCATATTTCGCCCAAGAAGGACCCGCTGTTGAGCGTGAGCGCAACCGCCGCCGCCACCCACGGGTTGATTTCAAAACCCAGCACCGGTGCACCAAAAAACACCAGAAACAACTGAAGCAGCAGCGGCGTCCCGCGGAATATCTGGATAAAACCCGTGGACAGGGCCAGCGCCGCACGGTTTTCAGCTGTGCGCCCCAGCGCAACGAGCAGGCCGACAATGCCGCCGCCGATGAAGGCGATGACCGAAAGCAGGACGGTCCACTGGGCCGCTTCGAGAATGAACCAGAAGTCGGTATAACCAAAGGTGCGCATTATCGACGGTCCGGGTAGTTGAGGGTGCGCTGGAACACAAGGCGGAACATGTAGGAAAACGCCAGTGTCAGCGCCAGGTAGATGCCTGTGACGACGATGTAGATCTCAAAGCTGCGGAATGTCTGGGACTGCAGATTGGCGGCTACCGAAGTGAGATCATCGGCCGAAATGACGGATACGACGCTAGACGCCAGCATGAGCAGGATGAACTGGCTGGTAAGCGCCGGGTAGATGGCCCGCAGCGCCGGCTTGAGAATCACAAAACGGAAAATCTCGACGCGTGACAGGTTAAGCGCCAGACCGGCCTCAATCTGCCCTTTGGGTATGGACTCAATGCCGGCGCGCACGATCTCTGTGGCGTAGGCGCCAAGGTTGAAAACCATGGCCACCAGCGCCGCCATATAGGGCGACCAGCGCACACCCACAGCCGGAAGAGCGAAAAAGAAAAAGAAAAGCTGGACCAGAAACGGCGTATTGCGGATGATCTCGATATAGACGTTGATCAGCCAGCGCAGCGGCCCGGGGCCGGAAGTCTTGCCCCATGCGCACCCCACAGCCACAAGCAGCCCCAGCGCCATGGCAAGGAATGAAAGCTGGATGGTCATCCAGGTGCCATGGAGCAGCAGCGGCCAGGCGTCGAAGACGGGGCCAAACTGAAAGTCGTAGTTCACGTTTGCTGGTATCCGGCTGAATCGGCACAAGCGCCGCGCGTGAATCAAGAATACCTTGTATCGGTCGCTTGCGCCTTTGAAACCGGTTTCAGGTTTAGATAATAAAGCAAAAATTCTAGCATTTATTTTTGCCGGGTAGTCGAGCCGCGTACCATCAGCGTACCTGGCAATCGTATTGCTCGCGCGGGGCCCGACAGGCCGCCTATGCGTTGCAGCAAGCATTCAGCCGCACGTTCGCCGATGCGATCGGTAGGCTGTGCGATGGTTGTAATGCCGGGCCCGATATAGGGTGCCCATCGGGCGTCGTCTATGCCGACCAAGCCTACCTGCGCACCCAGCCGCCAGCCAAGTTTTTCAATCGCAGCAATGACGCGCAACGTGATGACCACATTGGCGGCCAGGACCGCTGGCATGCGATTCTTGCCCGCGCGGCGCCGCAGCGCGCGCAGCGCGGCCACCAGACCTGGATCGTCATCATCCGGGCTTTCGTAGCGTGATCCGCGCAGCACATCGGCTTGCTCGTGCACCAGTGTTTCAAATACCTGCGAGCGCTCCAGGCGGGAACTGACCGCACCCAAAGGTTCGGTAACCAGCAACAGATCGTGGTAGCCCGACTCTCGCAGATGCCGCACGCCTTCGCCGACCGCCTGCGCGTTATCGAGCGAGATGAAGTCAATATTCAGGCCCGGATGCATGCGATCGACCAGTACCATTGGCCGGCCGTGGGTGGCAGCCTCTAGCAATGAGCCCGTGTCATGCCCCATCGTATTGAGAATAAAGCCCTCGACCTTGTAGGACGACAGCGCACGCAGCCCAGCGCTCTCGCGCTCGCTTTCGTTGCCCAGGTTGAACAGCATGACCAGGTAGCCGGCCTGCCGACAAGCGAGTTCGGCGCCGCGCAGCACCGCGACCGAGTATGGATTGGCGATGTCAGCCACCACCAGACCGATCAGCCGGGAGCGGCCGCGTTTGAGTGCCTGCGCCATCGGGCTGGGCACGTAACCGAGCTCTTCGATCGCCGCCTCGACGCGGCGGGCGATCTCTGCCGACAGCAAGGTATCGCGATGGTTCAGGAACCGCGACACGGTCGCCTTCGATACGCCCGCATAACGCGCCACATCGGCAATGGTGTAGCGGCTGGTCGTTTTGTTCATGGCTTTTGTATGTTGTATGTGCTGATGCGCGGGCGGCCCGAATGGCCGTGATGACAGTAATTGTAACGGGCACGGTGTTTGCAGCGGCGTGCCGCCTGTACTTTTGCATGGCACCCTCACTACAATCGAGGCAAGTGGGTACGCACGGCAGCGCCCCACACCCTGTGCAGGCAAGGAAACCATGGCAACGACACCTGCGTTCGACATCGTGTTTTTCGGCGGTACGGGTGATCTAGCCTTGCGCAAGCTGATCCCGTCGCTCTACCACGCGCACTTATCAGGCGCGCTGCATCCGGATGGCCGCATCTTCGCGCTGGGCCGCACGCGGCTGGAGCGAGAGGGTTATCTGGCCATGCTGCAAGAGCGGGTTGCGCCTCGCCTGGGCGACAGCTACGACCCGGCCGTGTGGGCGGCATTTATAGAACGCGTACAGTTTCTAGTGGTCGATGCCGCCAATGCCGCCGATTATGCCGGATTGGCTCAAGCAGTGGGCGCAGCCTCGGGACGCGTGCTGGTATCGTACCTTGCCACGGCGCCGCATCTGTTCATCCCCATCTGCCAGCATCTGGCGCACGCCGGGCTGAACCACGCCGACGCTCGCGTGGTGCTCGAAAAGCCGCTGGGGCACGATCTGGAGTCATCCAACGCCATCAATGACGCCGTAGGCCGGTGCTTCGATGAGCGTCAGATTTACCGCATCGACCATTACCTGGGCAAGGAATCGGTGCAAAACCTGCTGGCCATACGCTTCGGCAATACGCTGTTTGAGCCGCTATGGCGGCGGGAGTGGATAGACAATATTCAGATCACCATTGCGGAAGAACTGGGCGTGGAACAGCGCGGCCAGTTTTATGAACGCACCGGGGCGCTGCGCGACATGCTGCAAAGCCATTTGCTGCAACTCCTGTGCATGGTGGCGATGGAGCCGCCTTCAAGCCTGACCGAAGACGCCGTGCGCGATGAAAAGCTCAAAGTGCTCAAGTCGCTCAAGCCCTTCACCACAGAAGATGTGCTGACCTACACCGTGCGCGGGCAATACCGCAGTGGCGCGATCAGTGGCAAACCTGTGCCCGGCTATCGAGAAGAACCCGACGTCGATCCTGGCAGCACCACCGAAACCTTTGTGGCACTGCAGGCGGAAGTGTCCAGTTGGCGCTGGTCGGGCGTGCCGTTCTTCTTGCGCACTGGCAAGCGGATGCAGGAACGCGTGGCGGAGATCGTCATCAATTTCCGCAAAGTACCGCACGCCTTGTTTTCTATGCCCTACGGCGTGGCCTCCGCCAATCGGCTGGTTATCCGGCTGCAGCCGCGCGAGAGTGTACGGCTGTACTTCCTGGCCAAGCGCCCCGGCGAGGCCATGGACCTGCAGTCCACGTATCTCAACCTTGATTTCAGCACCATGTTCCAGGCCCGCCGCACCGACGCATATGAGCGCCTGCTGCTTGATGTCATCCACGGCCGGTTGGCACTGTTCATGCGCCGCGACGAGCAGGCCCAGGCCTGGAGCTGGGTGGAGCCGATACTGGCATGCTGGGGCCGGCATGTCATCACGCCCAAAATGTATACAGCAGGCAGTTGGGGCCCCGCCGCCAGCGGCGGCCTGCTCTCACGCGCCGGCGCGGTATGGCATGAAGAAATGTAAGGAGACCGACGATGACCGGCGCCTCGCCTTCCCCGCAGATTATCTGGCATGAGTTCGATACACAATCGGACTGCGCCCGAGCCTTGGCCGGCATGGTTGCCGATACCCTGACGAGTGCCATTTCCGCCAGGGGCCGCGCCGGGCTGGCTGTCTCGGGCGGGCGGTCTCCGGTTGGCGCATTTGACGAACTGTCCCAAACTCCGCTGCCTTGGCACGCCGTGCAGATCACACTGGTGGACGACCGCTTCGTACCGCCCACCCACCCCGACAGCAATGAACGGCTGGCACGCTCATATTTGTTGCGCGGTCACGCCGCCTACGCCCGTTTCACGGGGTTGGTATCCAACCCCGCGGACATCGATGCCTGCGTTGCCCATGCCAACCAGCTCGACAGCCCGCTATCCGTGGTCATGCTGGGCATGGGCGAGGACGGGCACACCGCTTCGTTGTTTCCGGGCGCGGCGCAGCTGCGGGCCGGGCTGAACCCGGCAAATCCTTGCCGTTATCTACGGGTAACACCACCTGCCGCCCCCCATGACCGGATCAGCATGACACTGGCCGCGATCCTGTCCGCCGGGCGCATTGTGCTGCTGATTTCGGGCAGTCACAAGCGCGCCGTGCTTGAACGCGCGCAGCGCGCCCCCGACCCGGCGCTGCCGGTCAGCTATGTCGTTGCGCATACAGGAGTTCCCATCGATGTCTACTGGCACCCATGACCCGGCTCCGACCGGTGCAGCTACCCAAAACGCGGCCCGTCCCACCGGACGGACCGGTCCGCTCCAACTGATTGCCGACATTGGCGGTACCCATGCGCGCTTCGCGCTATGCACGGGCGTCAATGACATCCATGCCGTGCAGGTAATGGAAAGCCGAGCGCATCCAACGCTGGAGGCGGCCATTCGGCAATACCTGTCGGATGCGGGCAATCCCAGCGTCCAGCGCGCAGCCATCGGCATTGCCAATCCGGTCCTGGACGATCACGTCAAAATGACCAACGGCCCCTGGGCCTTTTCGATCGAACAGATGCGTATGGCGCTCGGGCTGGCCCAATTGCATGTACTCAATGATTTCGCGGCGCTTGCGATGGCTTTGCCGTATCTGCCTGCCGATGAGCTAGAGCAGGTCGGCGGTGGCCCCGGTGCGCGCGGTGCGCCTTTGGGCCTGCTGGGCCCGGGCACTGGCCTAGGCGTTTCGGCCCTGATCCCTATGCCGCGCGGCAACTGGCTGCCGTTGGCGACTGAAGGCGGCCATGCTCGCTTTGCACCGGCTGATGACACCGAGGAGATGATCTGGCGCCACGCTGTCGAGCGCTTTGGCGGACATGTCTCGCAGGAACGCCTAATATCCGGGTCCGGCCTGCGCTTCATTTATGAATGCCTGTGCGAGGACCACGGCGCGGTGCGCCAACCGTACACCCCTAGCCAGATCAGCGAGCACGCCATTGCAGGCGGCGCCCCTATCTGCCGCCAGGCTCTGGACACCTTTTGCGCCATGCTGGGATCGGCTGCGAGCGACCTTGCCGTGACGCTGGGCGCACGAGGCGGGGTTTACATCGGCGGGGGAATCATCAAGAAACTAGGCAGCTATTTCGCCGCCTCGCCATTTCGCGCTCGCTTTGAAGACAAAGGCCGTTTTCGCCATTACGTGGCCGCGATACCTGTATATGTGATCCGCAGCCAGCAGCCGGCGCTGACGGGCGCCGCCGCCTGGCTGGGCCAGCACAGCAGCTAGCGCACGCCGGCTGCCTGCTCGCCGTCATGCCGCCATAAGCCACGGCGATCAGAAATCAACGTGGTTGCCGCCCTTGAGCTTGAGCATGGCGCGCGCGTCGTCAGGCGATGCAACCTCAAGGTTCAGGGCTTCGAGAATGGTGCGTATGCGACTGACCTGTTCGGCATTGGACGATGCGAGCTGCCCCGGGCCTATCCATAGCGAATCTTCAAGGCCGACGCGGACGTTGGAACCCATGGCCGCCCCCATGGTGGCCAGAGGTATCTGGTTGCGCCCCGCCCCAAGTATGGACCACTGGTAATTGTCGCCAAACAGCCGGTCGGCTGTCCGGCGCATATGCATCAGGTCTTCGGGGTTGGGGCCAATGCCGCCCAGGATGCCGAATACCGATTGAATGAAAGGCGGGCTTTGCACCAGGCCACGATCCATGAAGTGCGCCAGGTTGTACAAGTGGCTGATGTCGTAGCACTCGAACTCGAAGCGCGTACCGTTCTCGCTGCCCTTGCGCAGAATCGTTTCAATATCTTTGTAGGTATTCTTGAAGATAAGGTCGCGGCTGTTCTCCAGATGCTGGCGCTCCCATTCATGCTCGAAGGTCTTGAAGCGGTCTAGCATGGGAAACAGACCGAAGTTCATCGAGCCCATATTGAGCGAGGCCACTTCGGGCTTGAATGTCATGGCCGGACGCATGCGTTCTTCGACCGTCATGTGGGGGCTGCCACCAGTGGTAATGTTGATGACGGCATTGGTGGCCGCCTTGATCTTCTTGAGGAAAGGCCGGAAGTACTCCGGGTCCTGCGTCGGCCGGCCGTCCTTGGGGTCGCGTGCATGCAGGTGCAGGATGGCCGCACCGGCCTGCGCTGCCGCAATGGCCGCATCGGCGATTTCGTCTGCCGTCACCGGCAGGTGCGGCGACATGCTGGGCGTATGAATGGCGCCGGTAACGGCGCAAGTAATGATGACTTTCTTTTTGCTGGCCATGATGATCTACGATGCTCCTCTATGCTGTGTTGAAACCGTGCTCGCGTATATGCTTGCCTTATGACCGGCATGCCTGCAGCACGGCATTGTTTGCTTGCGTATCGCGTTGTATCGCGTATGTAAAGCGCCGCCGCCTGTGGCATGCGTAATTATGTTTCGTCCTGCTCGCGCTTGTGCAGCATAAGCGCCATCAACCGTTCGTCGCGCCACAGGCGGCGCTGCAGCAACTGGTCTTGCGGCAGCAGCGCACGCCGCTGCGCCTCGAGCTCGTCCAGCAAGGCTTCGGGCCAGGCCGCGGTATCTGTCTGTTGTCGGGCAATGGATGTGTACATACCGCCATAGCGCAGGCAATAGTCCCGTATGCCGTCGGGGGCATTCAGGTCTATGGTCTCGAACGGGCCCATGAATGACCAACGCAGGCCCAGCCCGTCCTTGACTGTAACGTCCAGGTCCTCGGCACTTACATAGCCCTGCTCCACCAGCCTGAAGGCTTCGCGCAACAAAGCCCCCTGCAGGCGGTTCAACACAAAACCCTCCAGCTCTTTATTGATGGTCACCGGTTTCTGTCCGACTTCTGTCATGAGCGTGCGGGCTGCAGCCATGGCTGCATCACTGGTCCAAGGCGTACCGCACAGTTCCACCACCGGCACCAGATACGGCGGGTTGACGGGATGTGCAACCAGGCAGCGTGCGCGGCCCGCCAGGCCCTCAGTGAACACCGAGGCCGCGATGCTGGAGGTGGAGCTGGCCAGCACGGTATCCGGGCCGGCCAGCGCATCCATGCGCGCGAAAATGTCACGTTTGACGTCAACACGCTCAGGCAAGTTTTCCTGCACATATCGCGCCCCCATCAGCGCCTGCTCCAAGCTTTGCGCCGAGGTGATACGCGCGGCAACAGCCGCAGCATCATCCAGCAGACCCTTCTGTTGCAAGGTTGCGGCCAGTTCAGCAATCATCGTCTGTGCGCGCGCCAACGCCGCCGCATCGCCATCCCAAAGACTGACCTCACAGCCGCCGCGCGCGAAAACAATCGCCCATGCCTGGCCGATCAGCCCAGCCCCTACTACAGCCACTTTCATATTAACCCCCGTGTTGTCGCTGGACTGCGCCCGGCGCGCCGTCATATGGCCGGCCGTGGCGCCGCCTCGTTGATGCGATTCAGACCAATTGCTGTGTGTGGCCATCGACCACGAGCGCCTGGCCGCTCACATTACCCGCTGCAGGGCTGGCGGCAAACAGCGCCATGTTGGCGATGTCACGCGCAGTTACCATGCGGCCCAATGCGGCCTGATTTTCATACTGCGCGGCAACTTCCTCGACCGGCTTGCCCAGCGTTTGCGCCTTGGCAGCGATCACGGCGCGGATGCGCGGCCCCTCGACAGCGCCGGGTAAAATGGCGTTCACGCGTATGCCGTGACGGCCCAGCTCAATGGCGAGCGTCTTGGTAAAGCCGACGACAGCCCATTTGGATGCGGAATACGCCGACCGGCCCGCAAAGCCCAGATGCCCCGCCGCCGATGAAAGGTTGATGATCACACCGGCGGCCGACGCCTTGAGCATTGGGATCGCCAACCGCGCACACAGAAACTGCCCAGTAATGTTGACCGCCAGTGTGCGGTCCCAATCGGCGCGGCTCAATGTTTCTACATAACCCGTGGGGCCCGCGATGCCGGCATTGTTGATCAGCACATCAAGCCCCCCTAGCGTTTGCGCCACTTGCGCGAACAGGGCGGCCACGCTGTCCTCATCGGACACATCGGCCACTTGCGTGGCAACGCCCGGCAGCGCCTGGCGCACCGCCGCCAGCGCTGCCTCGTCCACGTCGCAAACAAACACGTGCGCGCCTTCGGCAACGAATACGCGCGCCATTTCCAGGCCCAGGCCGCTCGCACCCGCTGTGATGAGCACCTTACTGCCTTTCATACTGATGTTTTCAAACATTGTGTTCCTCTATGCAAAGTGTGACGCATTGATGAATGTGCATACCCCTACGCGAGGGCGTGTACGCGGCTCACGCCGACACTCACGGCGGTAGCCGCCCCCTCGATCAGACCCATAATTTTTCCCGCCGGAAATCCAGATCAACCAGCAGCGGCCGCGCTTCGCCGTGATGTGTAATGCGGCCGCGATCCAGCACCAACGCAGTGTCCGAGAGCGCCAACGCCAAGTCCAGGTTGTGATCGACGATCAGGATGGTGAGCCTGTTCTTCAGCTGCAATATGGCATTGAAAACCTCCTCGGTCATGGCGGGCGACAGGCCTTCGAACGGCTCGTCCAGCAGCAGCACTTCGACATGGCCGGCCAACGCACGCGCAATGGCCACCATCTGCTGCTCGCCGCCCGACAGCAGCGTGGCATCAATGTGGTAACGCTCCTCCAGGCGCGGGAACACCCGGAAGATTTCCTCGTCGCTCCAGCCACCTCGCCCTTGGCGCTTGAGTCGGCCCAGCATCAGGTTGTCGCGCACAGTGAGGCCGGGAAACAATCGCCGCCCCTGCGGCACGAAGGCAATCCCCAGGCGGGCCATGGCCTCGGGGATAGGCGCGCGCGTGCGCATGCCGCCGATCTCGATCTCGCCGGCCCCCAAGCGCGCCAGGCCCAGCAGACTCTTGAGCAGCGTGGACTTGCCAGCCCCGTTGCGGCCCAGTACCGCGATGATCTCGCCTTGGTGCGCCTTGAAGGAAATGTCTGCCAGGATGTGGCTTTTGCCATAGAAGGCATCGAGCCCGCTTACCGCCAGCGTTACCGCTTCACCATGACGGCTTTCGGGAACACTGGCGGCCAGTGCTTCGCTGCCCGAGCCGATATAGATCTCGTGTACGCGGGCATCGGCGCGGACGGTTTGCGCATCGCCCTCCACCAGCACGCTGCCTTGGTTCATCACCGTGATCGTGTCGGCCATAGCAAAGACGCGGTCCACGTCATGCTCGACCAGCAGCACGCCAATGCGGTCCCCCAGGCGCCGGATCAGTGTTCCGATGCGGTCGCGCTCGGCCGCCGCCAGCCCCGCCAGCGGCTCGTCCAGCAACAGGATGCGGGGCGCGGCGCCCAAGGCCAGCCCCATGTCCACGACACGCTGTCCGCCATATGACAAATCTTCGGCAATGGCCCCCTCCATTCCCTGCACCCCCAGATACTTCACCAACTCGTCAGTCTGCGACTGCGTAGCGGTCAGGCCGTCCAGACGTTTCCAGATGGAGAAGCGGTGCGGATCGCGGCTGAGCACCGACAAGCACAGGTTCTCGCGTACCGAGAGACCCTTGAAAAGATTGGTGATCTGGAACGAGCGCGCCAAGCCGCTGGCGCAGATCTCATCGGGCCCCTTTTTGTCGAGCACCGTACCGTCGAGCTTCAGGTGGCCGCGATCGGCGGGGAACATGCCGGATATCAGATTGAACAGTGATGTCTTGCCCGCGCCATTAGGGCCGATCAGCGCGTGCACCCCTTTGCCCCGTACGTTCAGACTAACGTCCCGCACAGCGGCGATACCGCCGAACGACTTGCCCACTTGCTCGCAACGCAGCGTGGCTGGCTGCTGCGCCGCCAGGAACGACGGGAAGAACGAAGGGTCTGTGGCCGTAACGCGCTGGGCCATCGCCGCGCCCGTCTGCTTCTCGGGCACAATCATGCGGTACAGCCTTCGGGCCAGGCCATTCAGGCCTGATGGCGTCACCAGAATAAAGAAAATGAACACCAGGCCAAAATACAGCAGCCAGTCCGACGTGAACATGGACAAGTATTCACGGAACAATATGTAGAACAAAGCCCCCCAGATCGGCCCCGAGAAACTGCGCATGCCGCCGATCAGTGCAATAGCCAGCAGCTCGCCGGAAAACGCAAGCGACATGGCCTCGGCCGAAGCGATGCGATGACTGAGCACCGACAATGCGCCCGCCAGGCCGGTGATGGATGCCGAGACCACGAATGCCAGCAGTTTGTAGGCATCAACATTGAAACCGATGAAGCGCGTGCGCAACTCGTTTTCGCGAATGGCTGTGAGCACGGCCCCGAAGGGAGACAGCGTCAGACGCAGCAGCGCAGCCACCACGGCAAAGGCGATGACGGAGACGAATACGTAGAAGGCCAGTGAGTCGTTCAGGTCTACACCCAGCACAGTATTGCGCTCAATACCACCCAATCCGTTCTCGCCACCGGTCAGCGCCGTCCAGCGATAGGCCACGGCAAAGCACAAGGCGCCGAATGCCAGCGTGAGCAGTGAAAAGTAAACACCGCGCCTGCGCAGAATCAATAGGCCAATCGCCAACGACACTACCGCGACAAGTAAAATCGCGAGTACCAATGGCAGCAGCGTGCCGCCGGGAAACACGCGCAGTTGCAGGACACCCATCGCGTAGGCGCCGATGCCGAACCACGCGCCATGCCCGAAGGAAACCAGGCCGGTATAGCCCAGCAGGATATTCAAGGCCAGCGCGGCAATGGCCAGCACAATGCACTCAACCGCGGTGCTGTAGGTAAGGCCACCCAAACCCAGCAGGACAGGCAGCACAACCAGGCCCAGGGCGACAGGCGCGAGTACCCTTAGTTCTTGTTTGAACATCTGTATTACTCCAGGCGCTCTATGCGTTCACCCAGCAAACCGCGCGGGCGCATAATCAAAATGATGAGCATCAATAAATAGAGCGACGCTTCGGACGCGGGCGGATAGAAATAGGAAGTCAGCCCACGGATCACCCCTACAAGTACGGCAGCGAGCACAACACCCCAGAAACTGCCCAGCCCGCCGATGACCACCACGACAAACGCCGCCGTCAGTATTTCCTGGCCCATGGCGGGCTGTACACCGGTAATCGGCGCCAGCAACACGCCGGCAAGGCCGGCCAAGCCTATGCCTATCCCACACACGGCGGTCATAATGGGATTGAGGGAAATGCCCAAGGCTCGCACCATATCCGGATCATTGATGCCGGCTTTGACAATCTTGCCGAATGCTGTCCGGTTCAGCAGGTACCAGGTGCCGGTGATAGCGGCCAACGCAACGACAAGCATGCCGATGCGATAGGTGGGATAAAAGAAGCTGCCCATCACCACCATCCCGTGCGCAAACTTGGGCACCGAAAACGGCAAGGGCGACGAACCGAAGATCATCCTCAGCGCCTGCTCGATCACCATGGAGAGCGCAAAAGTGAACAATAGGCTTAGGGTAGGATCGGCACGGTAGAAGCGGCGAAAGAACAGCCGCTCGATCATCATCCCGATGGCAGCCACCACCAGCGGCGATGCAATGAACGCCACGCCATAGCCCAGGTGTTCGCTGAGCGAAACGATGAGATAGGCGCCGATGGCGTAGAACGCACCGTGCGCCAGATTGACGATGCCGCCCAGGCTGAAAATGATCGACAGCCCCAGCGCAATCAGCAGATAGTACGAACCCAGAAGCAGGCCGTTGACGACCTGCTGGACAATGAAGATCAATTCAGTCGCCAAGACTGTTGCTCCGGCATGAGGGTTGAGCCCGGCGCGGCCAGCGCGCCACAGCGTACTGCCGCCCGCCGCGGCGCATACCGCGGCAGGCGGGCGTCATGCAAACTTGCATGCGTTCTCTTCCTGGCTTGGCGCCAGCACTTCCAGGTTCTCGGACGCACCCGGCACCGGCGCACTGGTTTCCATGAAATCATTGGAGCCCTTGCCCTTCTGGTCTTTGGCCGGGCGCACGGTGTACATCTCATACACCAGTTGATGATCCCATGGCCGGAAATACCCTTCGCGCTCCCGCAATACATCGAATTTCTTGCCACTTTCCAGATACGCAATCAACTTTTCAGTGTCATCGGACTTGATGTCGTTCATGGCTTGCGCCAGCATCCTGATCGCCAAGTAATCGTTGACGGCCTGGTTCTCGGGCAGCTTACCGAAGCGCTTCTGGAAACGCGCCACGAAATCCCGCGCCGACTTCGCCTGCAACTGGTGTGTCCAGATAATGGGCCAGACGCCGCTAAAGCCCTCCTTGCCCGCGCCCCAGATGCTGGTCATGTTCATGTCGGCGCCCGCGAACGGCACATCGATACCAAACTCGTTGTACTGTTTGGTAAAGTTGGTAGTCTGGTTGCCGGCCAGATTGCTGACCACCAAATCGGGCTTCTGCTGGCGGATCTTCAGCAGCGAAGCGCTGAACTCTGTGGCGTCGGTAGGCAGGTTGTCGTTCGAAATAAACACCGCGCCGTTATCGTCCATGAACTTCTTGGTGCGCTTGAACAGATCGTGCCCGAACGCGTAATCGGCGGTGAACGCCATCCACCGCTTGCCCTTGACCATGCCGTCGCGCAGCAAGGCCTGCCCCACGGTACGCACGTACATGGTGTTGCAGGCTTCCAGGTGGAACATATAACGGCTGCAGTTGGCGCCGCGCAGTTCGTCAGAATTGCAGCCCGTCTGCATGAAAAGCTTTTTGCCGCGCTGGGCAACCTGCGAAATCGCCAACCCCGAGGCGGAACTGATTTCGCCAACCAGCGAATGCACACCGTCGCGCTCTATCATGCGCTGCGCCTTCGTGGATGCCGTCTGCGGGTTCACACTGTCTTCGGACAGCAGTTCAAACTTGCGGCCCAGCGCACCGCCTGCCGCGTTCACCTCTTCGACGGCCAGCGTAGCACCCAGCACCGCGTACTCGCCCATGGGGCCCAGGAAGCCGGTGCGTGGAGTAAGGTGGCCAATACGGATTGGCCCAGAACCCTGCGCGCGCACGAGCCCAGGCATGGCCAGCCCGGCGGCAAGCGCCGCCGATCCCTGGAGCAGCATGCGCCGCCGCGCGGATGGCGTATCGTTATTGCGGTTGTTCATTGGTTTGTCTCCTCCTGCGTGTCACGACATTTATGGGTACGCGGCGCCGGGGTTTCCACCCAGCGTGTGCCGCGTGAAGCGTGTTGCTGCTTCGGGATGAATCCTCGTTATACTATTAAACTGTGATCACAGATCACAGCTAGTGGTTTCCCTAGCATGCAACTCAAAAGGAGGTTCACCCGCCAACATGAACACTCTGTTCAATCCGCCACCGAAGCGGGAAACGCTGGGCGCCAATGTGCTTTCGCAAATCAAGGAGCTGCTGCTCACCGGCCAGGTTGAGCCTGGCGAACAATTGTCGCTGCGCTCCACCGCCGAAGCGCTAGGCGTCAGCATGATGCCCGTACGCGAAGCGGTCTATCAGCTTGTTGCGGACCAGGCGCTCGAGGTTGCGCCCAATCGCTCCGTACGCGTGCCGGTGATGACGGCTGCCCAGTTTCACGAGATCACGCAAATCCGCCTGCAAGTCGAGGGTTATGCCGTGGAGCAGGCCACACAGCATGTAACACCGGCGCTGGTGGGCGCGCTGCGCCATATCAATGCAGAACTTTCCGCCAGGATGGACGAAGGGGGCGGCAGCTTGGCCCAGGCTATTTTGCTGAACAAATCGCTGCATTTTTCCCTCTACGAAGCGGCGGGCATGCCCATGCTGGTGAAAATCATCGAATCGCTATGGCTTAGAATAGGGCCGGTGCTCAACTATGACTTGCGCGCCGGCTCCGAGCGCACGCGCAACAAAACGGCCGTCGTTCACCACACACACCTGATCGATGCGCTGGAAGCGGGCAACGCCGCAGGCGCGGCCAAGGCCTTGCGGCAAGATATCGACAGCGCATATCAGCACATCGTTGCCAAACACTACGCCACGCCATGAACCCAGACGCAGCCTTCATCCGCGCCCTGCCCAAGGCCGAATTACATCTGCACATCGAGGGCACGCTGGAGCCAGAATTGATGTTTGCGCTGGCGCGCCGCAATGGCCTTGCCTTGCCGTACGCAGACGTGGATGCGCTGCGCAAAGCCTACCAGTTCGACAGCCTGCAATCGTTTCTTGACTTGTACTATGCAGGGGCCAATGTGCTGCGCACCGAGCAGGATTTCTACGACATGACGGCCGCCTACCTGGCGCGTGCGCGCCACGACGGTGTGGCGCATGCCGAAATCATGTTCGATCCGCAAACGCATACCGCGCGCGGCGTGGCAATGGCGACGGTATTCGCCGGTATTGCCGGCGCGATGCGCGACGCTCGGGCGGCTGGCGGGCCTGGCGGGTACCTGCTGCTCAGCTTTCTGCGCCATCTTTCCGAAGACGACGCGCAACGCACGCTGGACGACGCGCTCCGCCTGCGTGAGCAGTACGCCGATCTGTGGATAGGCGTAGGGCTGGATTCATCGGAACGCGGCAACCCGCCGGCAAAGTTCGCCCGTGTTTTCGCGCGCGCGCGACAATTGGGTTTCAGGCTGGTGGCGCATGCAGGCGAGGAAGGCCCGGCCGACTATGTGCGCAGCGCACTCGATGACCTGCGCGTGTCACGCATCGACCACGGCGTACGCAGCGAAGAAGACGCCAGCCTGGTGCAACGCCTGATCCGCGAACAGGTGCCGCTCACTGTGTGCCCGCTATCAAATCTCAAGTTATGCGTGGTGGACGATCTGCGCCAGCACAATCTTGCGCGGCTGCTGCGTCAGGGTGTGCGGGTGACGGTAAATTCGGATGACCCGGCCTATTTCGGCGGCTATGTGGCCGATAACTACCTGGCCTGTGCGCAAGCGCTGGGGCTGACGCGCGGTGAAATCGTTGCGCTGGCGCGTAACAGCATTACAGCGTCATTTCTGCCTGATTCTGACAAGCAGCTCTTGCTTGAGCGGATCGCCAACGTGGCCGGCTAAACTTGACGCCGACGCCGGCCGCAACCATGCTGGCGCTCACAAAAGCAAAGGCCCGCCGGCCACACGCGCGGGTGACAGGGCACCTCTGGCGGCGACGGACGCGCAAATGAAAACTGCCCGCGCCCGCTGGCCGACATATTGTCGACAGCGCGTTGCACGGGCAGTCAGGACTAAAACGCCGCCTGGCGAGGCGGCGCCGTCATCGTGCGCGGTTTAGAGCGGCTGGATGGACTTAGCCTGGGGGCCTTTTTGGCCTTCGGCCGACACGAAGGAAACGCGCTGGTTTTCTTCGAGGGACTTGAAGCCCGAGCCGAGAATGTCGCTATGATGGGCGAACAGATCTTTGCCGCCGTTATCAGGCTTGATGAAGCCATAGCCTTTTTCGTTGTTGAACCATTTTACAATGCCGGTTTCTGTTTGCATGTTGCAATCCTTGAAATAGCGCGGGCAACCCGCCCGCCTGGTAAAGACTGTCAAGGTAGAGATTGTTGCAAAAAAGCACACAGAACACTGCCTGGCACCGCATTTGTACTAATCAACAAACCTGAAAATCCTGTGCGGGATGGTATAGCCGACGCTCGCTGTCGTCAATCTTTATTACAGTGTTTTTCTTAAAAAAATCATTACTTTATGAAACCGATCAATTCCGCGCATTTTGCCGATGAAGGCAATAGGCCAAAAGACGGAGAAAAAGGCGGTGCCAGGCCCAAAAATACTGGGCCCGAAACGGACGCGAATCCGGTCACCCAGCCCCCTGCGACGCGCCGCCGAGGACGGATTGCAGCCTTTTCCACGAAGCAAGCAACACCCTCTCCGGCAAGCCGCGACACACAGCTGGCTGAGCCGGCTGCGGAAGGGCTGATGCCCCTGCCTCGCGCTTTCTATGACCGCGACACCGTTTTGGTAGCGCACGAGCTGCTCGGCAAGCTGCTGGTGCATCGGGTGATGGGCATCGCTCGCATCGGCAGGATCGTGGAAGTCGAGGCGTATCTGGGGCCGCATGACTTGGCCGCCCATACATCCAAAGGGCTCACCCCCCGCACCCGCGCGATGTTCGGCCCGCCCGGGCATATTTATGTTTACCTTATCTACGGCATGCACCATTGCATGAATGTGGTCACCGAGCCCGACGGCATCGGTGCGGCGGTGCTGCTGCGGGCCCTGGAGCCGGTTGCCAACCTCAATGCCAATACACGCGGGCCCGGCAGGCTTTGCAAGGCACTAGGCATAGACCGTTCTCACTACGGTGCAGATCTGCTGAGCGACGATCTATTTATCGCCAACGATCCGTATCCCCATCCCGCCCGCCAAATTATCGCCAAACCAAGAATTGGTGTAGACTACGCGGGTTCGTGGGCGGAGAAACCTTTGCGGTTCTATATCGAGGGCAATCCGTTCATATCGAAAAAATAAAATTTTCGAGGTGAACATGACACAGCAAAAAAACCGTGTTATAGTTACGCCTCTTTTGCAGCGGCTGTAGCTCAGTTGGATAGAGTACTTGGCTACGAACCAAGGGGTCGTGGGTTCGAATCCTGCCAGCCGCGCCAGTATTATCAAGGGGTTACGTGATTTTTCACGTAACCCCTTCTGGTTTTTGGGCGCTTCCGCATTATCCCTGAAGTGGGTAAACAGCGCACTATTTTCAATAGCAAAAACGTCCCTATCTGAAGTCTCCGGCATCAAAGGGTTGGGCACTCATCAAACCCGGTTAATGACAGCAGCGATCACCGCAGCCTCATGTTCTCCTACTCCACCTTGCCGATATCCCGCACCGCTTGGCGCAGCACCGCGTCGTCGGCATCCCAGTACTTCTTGAACGCAGGGGCATCCATATAGGCCACTGGGCTGCCTGCCCCCAACACTTTTGCCTGCACCTGGGGATCCTTTGCCACACGCTCCGCGCTCTGGCGCAATGCGCTCACAACATCGGGCGGCGTGCGAGCGGGCGCAAAAATACCGGACCATTGCACAAACTTCACGTCATAGCCTTCATGCGACAGGCTAGGCACATCAGGCAAGGTTGAAAGCGGCTCGTCACCCCAATGAGCCAGCGCCCGTACCTTGCCCGCTTTGATGTGCTGCAGGATGCTGGAGGGCCCCGTAGAAATGGCCGCAACCTGCCCGCCCAGCAAAGCTGCGACAGCGGGGCCGGCGCCGGTATAGGGCACGTGCGTCATTTTCACCTTGGCATTTTTCTCCAGCATGGCCATAGGCACATGCATCGAGCCATACACGCCCGAACTGCCATAGTTGATCTTCCCCGGCTCCTTTCGAGCGGCCTCCACGAATTCCTTCACGGTCTTCCAGGGAGCATCGGCGCGCACGACCAACACGGTGGGGTCGGCGGTGATGCGGGCGATGGGCACGAAGTCGGTGGTGTCATAGGCGGATTTGCGGTCCAGGATTTTGTCGGCTTCGGGCAGTATGGAAATGGAAGACAACATCAGCATGATGGTGTAGCCATCGGGCTTGGCTTTGGCCGCCTCGCCCGCTCCGATCGCGCCGCCGGCACCTGCCTTGTTTTCGACGACGACCGGTTGACCCAGATCACGGCCCAGCGCGTCAGCGACAGGCCGGGCTACGGTGTCGGTGACGCCGCCTGGCGGAAAGGGCACGATCATAGTGATCGGCCGCTCAGGGTACTTGGCGGTGGCGGCCCCTGACAGCAGCAGGGCCGCACAGGCGGCAACAACTTGACTTCGCACAGAGCATTGCATGGGTTGTCTCCTCTTTATCGCTGTGTGTGTGCGTTTCTACTTTTTATGTATACATACAAAAATAACTAGACGAATCGGTTTTCGATGCTACCCACGCCGTCGATGTCGATACGCACCCGGTCACCAGGCTTGAGGTACTGCGGGGGGGTGAAACCCATACCCACGCCCGCCGGTGTACCCGTGGCGATGATGTCGCCAGGGTATAGCGTGATGCCGCGCGAACAGGTTTCAATGAGCGTTGGGATGTCGAAAATAAAGTCGCGGGTATAGGCATCTTGGCGCGGCTCGCCATTAACCCAGCAACGTACGCGCGTGTCGGTGGCATTGAGCGCATCGGCGGTCACGACCCAAGGCCCCATGGGGCAGAACGTGTCGAACGATTTACCCAGGTCCCATTGCTGGTGGCGCATCTGCACATCACGCGCCGTAACATCGTTGACGATGGTGTAGCCGAACACGTGGGCGAAGGCGTCGTCGCGGCGGATGTCACGGCCCTGCCGGCCAATCACCACGGCAAGCTCGGCCTCGTAGTCGACCTGCTCGGAAATACCGACTGGCAGCCGTACATCGTCAGCGGGGCCAACCACACACTCCGGCACCTTGGTGAAGACGATAGGCCAAGCCGCGGGATCGGCATTACTGGCCTTGAACACCGACCCCGATAGCTCTTTGGCGTGCGCATGGTAGTTACGCCCGACACAGAAAATATTGCGACGCGGGCGAGGAATGGGTGCGATCAGGGTGACATCGGCGAGTGCAATGCGCTCACTGCGCGCAATTGTTTGGATAACGGTGCCCTGCGCAGCAAGTTCAACTAGGCCGAGGACACCGTGCTCGGCAACATCAGCGGAAACGTCGAGGGCTTGAACCGATGCGCCATCATCGGACACAACGCCGACGTGACGTTGCTTCTGGTAAAGGTAGGTGGCGAGTCGCATGCGATATACCTGCTTCTTTCTGGAGGGTTGGACGATGGATCTGCACTGATTGGACCTGCACTGATCAGGCCCGGGGCCCTTGAGCAAGAAACATTGCCGTATATGATCAGGACAATACCAACTGGTATATTTATTACAAACGTTTCTCTTCCAGTTGGTACATATGGCCGAGTATAAGCGCGGTATATTTCCCTAGCAATACTGTTTTTTAGCATCTTCCAGAATTTTGGCGGTCTTCATCAGCTTTGAAATATTTTGACCAATTGGTACTGGTTGGGATACGCTACGGCCCATGTCACGACGCCTTGCAAATATGGATACTCCTCGTTTTCCCACCTCCCAACCTTTGCCATCGGTGCGTGCGCCCGGCGCGCAGGCGCTGGCGGCCTATTTGCTCGACGAAATGCGATCAGGCCGCATTGGACCAGGCGTCAAGCTGCCCGCCGAGCGCATTCTGAGCGAACAGTTCGGCACGTCGCGCGGCTCTGTACGGCGCGTGCTGGCAGAGTTCCGCCAGCGAGGCTGGATAAGACAGGTGGTCGGCAGCGGTACATTTGCCGCCATGGCAGCGGCCGATTCCGCCGCTGCAGAGGGCGGGGTAAGCACCAGCCCGGCAGAGCTGATGGAAGCGCGTCTGTTGATCGAACCTCTGATGCCCGCCCTGATTGCGCGTCATGCGACAGCGGCGGATTTCAACCGTATGAGGTTGTGCCTGGAAAATGCGGAGGCCGCCACCACGATCGAAGCTTTTGAATACTGGGATGGCGAACTGCACAAAACCTTTGCCCAGGCCACCCACAATCACTTCTTTCTGCAGATCCTGGAGTTGGGCAACCAAGTGCGCGAACAAGGCGAATGGGGCAGGCTTAAGCGCTTGTCCCTTACGCCGGAACGCCGGGCCGAATACGAAGCGCAGCACCGCGCAATTGTGGCGGCCCTTCAAGACCGGGACGCGGCCAAAGCATGCGGACTGTTGCGCACCCATCTGCGCCAGATACAGACAAACTTGTTCGAACCGCTGCAGCCCTGAGGCATGCGTATAAGCAGACGACGTTGACATCCTCCCCCCTAAAGAAAGGGGATTCCTACGGCGCTCACAGCGGCGCAAGGCTGCTGTGCGTCGCTTCGGTGGGTTCCTGCTTC
>NZ_JAJJOZ010000010.1:0-152319 GCF_021653995.1 Paracandidimonas lactea | reverse complement strand
CACCGGCGGCGCTCCCCCGGGAGACAACCGCCCCGTAAACCGGGACTTGCGACCCCAACCTTCGGGTTAACCCTGAGGTGTTGGTGTTGCGAGGGAGCGAACTATAGCATGACAATTTTGCGACACGCAAGCCGCCGCGCCCCAAATCCGCACCCGTTTGCCTCGCCTGCCCCGCCAAACACACCCAAACCCTTGATTCGCCAGCGCTTAAATTAATTTGTAACAATGGGGCCTGCCACGCCCATTCTCCACCCGCCCACCCGCCCGGACCAGGGCGGCCAATCTAAAACGCACACCAGGGCAAGCGCAACAACGGCGAAGCGGAGACAGCAGACAAAGAGAAGATCGATCAAGCCCCGGCAGGACAGAGAAAGCCGGGAAGCGAGACGGACAAAGAGAAAAGCGAAGGACACCCGCACAATCACGCCACTGCGACACTCGGCGTAGCGCGATGCTCCTGCAAAATCCACGCCGCCGCCTTCTCAGCAATCATCAGCGTCGGGCTGTTGGTATTGCCGCTGGTAATAGACGGCATGATGCTGGCATCCACCACACGCAGCCCGCGGACCCCATATACCCGCAAGTGCGGGTCCACCACCGCCAGCGGGTCGTCCGCCTTACCCATCTTCGCCGTACCCACCGGATGAAAAATCGTCGTGGCAATATCGCCGGCCAACCGCGCAAGCTCCTCGTCTGACTGATACTGCACCCCCGGCTTATATTCCACAGGCCGATATGACGCCAGGGCTGGCTGGGCCACGATGCGGCGCGTCACACGCAGCGAATCAGCTGCCACCCGCCTGTCTTCATCCGTATCCAAATAATTGGGGCAGATGGCAGGCGCATCCTCAGGCCCCGGCCCCTGGATATGGACAGACCCACGGCTGGTGGGATTAAGGTTGCAAACGCTGGCCGTGAATGCATTGAAAGCATGCAGCGGTTCGCCAAACGCCTCAAGGCTCAACGGTTGCACGTGATACTCAAGATTGGGATACGGTTGGGAAGGATCACTGCGGGTAAAGGCGCCCAACTGCGACGGCGCCATGCTCATTGGACCCGTGCGGCGCAGCGCATACTCAAGCCCGATCCGCGTCTTACCCCACAGGCTGCCGGCCAGACGATTCAAGGTCTTTACCCCTTCTACCTTATATACCGTGCGAATCTGCAGATGATCCTGCAGGTTCGCACCGACACCCGGCCTGTCCAGTACGACATCAATACCAAAGCGCTGCAGAATACTCGCCAGCCCCACGCCCGATCGTTCGAGTATCTGCGGCGTACCGATGCTGCCAGCGCTCAGAATGACCTCGCGGCGAGCCAACACACGCTGTCGGCGCCCATTGCGGATCACGGTAGCACCTTTGCAGACCAAGGACCCGTCAGCACCACGTTGAATATCCAGGCTCTCCACCATCGTGCGCGTCCATAAACTGAAATTGGTGCGGGACATGCATACCGGCCGTAAAAACGCCTTGGCGGCATTCCAGCGCCAGCCGCCTTTCTGATTGACCTCGAAATACCCAACGCCCTCGTTGCTGCCCTGGTTGAAATCATCTGACGCAGGGATGCCCGCCTGTTCAGCGGCCTTCGCAAACGCGTCAAGGATATCCCAGCGCAGTCGCTGCTTCTCGACCCGCCATTCGCCGCCGCCTCCGTGAAATTGCGCGAACCCCTCATCGATTGCGCCACCCATATTGCTTGGCTGCGCATCCATACGATAGTGGTTCTCGTGCCGCATGAAATCGGGCAAGACGTTTTCCCAGGACCACGCTGACTCACCCGTGGCGCGGGCCCATTCATCATAGTCGCGCGCCTGCCCGCGCATATAAATCATGCCGTTGATGCTGGAGCTGCCGCCCAGAGTTTTGCCGCGGGGATAGCGCAGCGTACGCCCGTTCAACCCTGCATCAGGCATGGTGCTGAAACACCAATCGGTACGGGGATTGCCGATGCAATATAGATAGCCAACCGGGATGTGTATCCAGTGATAGCTGTCACTACCGCCCGCTTCGATCAGCAGCACACGGGTGCCGGGGCGCGCACTCAGGCGATTGGCGAGCAAGCAGCCCGCAGTACCCGCGCCGATAATGATGTAGTCAAACTCAAGGTCCGACATGCTTGTCTCACTTTATAAATATGGTGCTGAACCGCATCCGAGCGTAGCAGCCGCATCGCGAAACCGCCATGGCGGTTTCTACCAGCCAAGCCGCGTTGATCGACCCAGCTCGATGCAACCCCTCCAGCATTAGACGCGAATCGCGGTGGTTTCTTTGATGCGCTGGAGAGCAAAGCTGGAACGCATGTCCACCACCGCCGGATGCTTCATCAACGTATCCATGGCAAAGCTGGAAAATCGGGTCAGGTCTTCGACCTGGATTCGCAAGAGGTAGTCCATGTCGCCCGACATCGCGTAGCACTCAACAACCTCAGGCCAGTGCTGGACATCGCGTGCGAAGTCGGACATGGGGGCATGACTGGAGCGCAGCACCTTATTTAGCCGGATCGACACATAGGCCAATAGCTTGAGCCCAACTTTTTCGGGTTCGACGACCGCGACATAGTTCTTGATGAAGCCTGCCTCTTCCAGCCGCCGAACGCGCCGCAGGCAAGGGCTGGGTGAGAGCGATACCCGCTCCGCGAGGTCCTGGTTGCTCAAGCGGCCGTTGCGCTGCAACTCGGCCAATATACGTCGGTCTGTCCGATCCAGCTGGTTTTCAGACATTATCCACCCTTTTATCTATGATTACTGAAATTTAATAGCGCAATCATGGCGCATGATAGTCATATTCGCAATCACCTGCCCTGGGATTATTCTTAAAATTTCAACTATCAGCGGCGCAAGAGCGAAGGTGAAGTACGCGACCTGCACATGGCACATACACGCCTCAGCGGTATCGAATCCGCGACCCTCGCGACTACGCCGCCACAAATAGATACTTGATAAACGGAGCGAGCAATGAGCATTACTTTTGAACCATGGGACAATCCCATGGGCACGGCGGGCTTTGAATTCATTGAATATGCAGCACCGGATCCCGCCGCATTGGGCCGTGTGTTCGAAACCCTGGGCTTCAAGCCGATCGCACGTCACCGCAAAAAGAACGTGACGCTCTATCGACAAGGCGGCATCAATTTCCTGATCAACGCCGAACCCGACTCATTCGCGCAGCGCTTTGCCCGCCTGCATGGCCCCTCCATCTGTGCCATCGCGTTCCGCGTGAACGACGCGGCCGCCGCATACAAGCGCGCACTGGAACTAGGTGCCTGGGGCTTTGATTCGGGCAGCGGCCCGATGGAGCTGAAGATACCGGCCATCAAAGGGATCGGAGATTCGCTGATTTATATGGTTGACCGCTGGCGCGGCAAAGACGGTCACCACGGAATCGGCGACATCAGCATTTACGATGTGGACTTCGAACCCCTGGATCCCGATTCGGCCGAGAACGACCTGACGCACCGCGGCGCAGGCCTGACCATGGTGGACCACCTGACCCACAACGTATACAAGGGCCGGATGGCTGAATGGGCGTCATTCTATGAGCGCCTGTTCAATTTCCGCGAAATCCGCTATTTCGATATCGAAGGCAAAATCACCGGCGTAAAGTCCAAAGCCATGACGTCGCCTTGCGGCCACATCCGTATTCCCATCAATGAAGAAGGCACGGAGGAAAAAGGCCAGATCCAGGAATATCTCGATCTGTACCACGGCGAGGGCATCCAGCACATCGCATTGGCCACCGACGATATCTACCAGACGGTGGAACAATTGCGCGCCGCCGGGCTGACTTTTCTGGACACGCCCGATACGTATTACGAATTGCTGGAAAACCGCCTGCCCGGCCACGGCGAAGACATCGAACGGCTACGCAAGAACCGCATCCTGCTCGACGGTGCGCCCGGCGGCGGCTTGCTATTGCAGATCTTCACCGAAAATCAGATAGGCCCTATCTTCTTTGAGATCATCCAGCGCAAAGGCAATGACGGCTTCGGCGAAGGCAACTTCAAAGCGCTGTTCGAGTCGATAGAACTGGACCAGATGCGGCGCGGGGTATTGAAGCCCGGTGGCACAGATGCTGAGGCCGCACAGGCCTAGCCGCCTGCACAGAAACTGGCGAAACGAAATACGCCACACTTGGAGCCTGCACCATTACATAGCAAGTACGCAGTGGTGCAGGTACCCATACCATTTGCAAGATCCACGCATCAGGTGGAAAGCAGACGGGCGTAGTGCCGGCGGAGCTTCGCCATCTTCGGCGATATCACTGCCTGGCAGTAGCCCTGCCACGGATTGCGGGCGTAAAAGTCGTGGTGATAGTCTTCAGCGGGCCAGAACGTGGCAGCATCGCGCACCTGCGTCACCACCGGTTCGCCCAGCGCCGCCTGCACTTCCTCGATTACAGCCACCGCAGTATCGCGTTGCGCATCGCTCTGACAGAAAATGGCGGATGCATACTGCGGCCCCACATCGGCGCCCTGGCGGTCAAGCGTAGTGGGGTCGTGAGTGGCAAAGAAAACCTTGAGCAGTGTGGAGAAATCGATGATGGCCGGGTCGAACACAACCCGCACCACCTCGATATGGCCGGTTGCCTTGGCGCACACGGCCTCATACGTGGGACGATCGACGTGGCCGCCCGCATACCCCGGGGCTGCCGCAAGCACACCGCGCAATGCCAGAAACACGGCTTCGGTGCACCAGAAGCAGCCGCCGCCGAGTATCGCTGTTTCAGTCATGCTTGGCTCCTTTGTGTTCCATCCGCGCGGCGTCACCAGCTTGCACGCGTGGTATGAGAGAAAGTATCCATGCCGCAAGCAGTTGCGCATCGGCTGCATTGACCTGCCGCTGCGCCGGCATCGGCACCGCGCCCCAGCGACCCCGGCTGCCGTTGCGGATTGAGTTGGCAAGATAGTCCTGCGCTGCGGCACTACCTGCAAAGCGTTCAGCGATCACGGTGAATGCGGGGCCGACGCGCTTTTCATTGACCTGGTGACAGGCCAGGCAGCTTTTCACGCGCGCGAGATCCATACCGGCTTCGTTTTGCGCAAAGGTCTGTTGCGCCATGGATGCAGCCAATATTGAGAATACTGCCAGTGTAAATCTTGAAATCATTGAACCAACCTCAGCAAATCATGCTGCTCGCAAACAAACGTTAACGATATGCCCCGTTCAGTACGCCCGCGTCGGCAAGCCGCGCCAGCGGAACGTAATGCCGCCCTAGCCATCGGCACCGATGAAGCGCATGACAGACACCACAGCGCAACTATATATAAGCTTTCATTATCGACGATAATGACTCCTGCGGATTGCCGCCACAATGCGCCTGCCGCGCGCCACATCAACGAACCTTCCAGGATGGACCATGTTGCAGTATCCAAAGTTCGATCCCGTCGCCCTGCAGCTGGGCCCCGTCGCTATTCACTGGTACGGATTGATGTATTTGCTGGGGTTCGCACTGGTGTGGGTGCTGGGTCGCTGGCGTATTAAGCGCGGCCTGTCTGATCTCACTTTGCGCGATCTCGAAGACCTGATCTTTTACTGCGTGCTGGGTGTTGTCATCGGCGGACGGCTTGGCTATGTATTCTTCTATAAGTTCGAAGACTATATCGCACAGCCCTTGCACATCTTCTATCTGTGGGAAGGCGGCATGTCTTTTCACGGCGGCCTCATCGGCGTTGTGATCGTGCTGCTTCTTTTTGCCCGGCAGCGCGGCAAGACCTTATTGGAAATCGGCGACTTCGTTGCGCCGCTGATCCCTCTGGGCCTGGCGGCAGGCCGCTTCGGCAACTTCATTAATGGCGAACTATGGGGCCGCCCCACGCATGCCCCTTGGGGCATGGTGTTTCCTCAGGCAGGCGATACGCAGCCCCGCCATCCGTCGCAACTGTACGAGATGGGGCTGGAAGGCTTCGTGCTTTTTGCACTGGTTTGGTGGTTCGCCCGCAAGCCGCGGCCCATCGGGCAAACCAGCGCAGTGTTTCTGATGGGCTATGGAACGTTCAGGTTCCTGGTCGAATTCACCCGCGAGCCCGACGTATTCCTGGGCCTGCTTGCGGGTGGTTTATCGATGGGCCAGCTATTGTCCTTGCCCATGATTGTGGTCGGTGCGATTATTTTTTATCTTTCAGCAAAAAAATCGAACCACTCACTATCACGGTAACCCGTTCAGTGCCGGGCTCCAGCGGCACGCTGGCCTGCTTGTCCGCGGTGGCCATCGCCATCATGCGTGGCGCTGGCGCCGACTCGTAGCGCGCACCAGCGCCCCCAAGGTCGACCTCGCGGATTTCGTACCCTGCATAGCCAAAGGCCTGCGAAACAGCCTGCGCGCGATCGCGAAAGGCCTGAGCCGCATCGGCGAGCAGTGCCTGCTCTTTATCGGCGCGTGCGCGCGGTGAAACGAAAAATTGCAGCCCTGCGATGGGCATACGATCGGCCAGCGTGGCGGCAAGCACCGAGGCCGCTGCAAAGTCTTTGGATTCGAGCACGATCTCGCCGCGACCTCGCCAATTGGAGATCTTGCCGTCTTGATCGTTCATAGGCCAGATACGGTAATCGCCGCTCGTGGCTTTAATTCCAGCATGCCCCTTCGCCTGCTTCATGACCGCTTCGAGCGTTTCGCTGAGTGCCTGCGCAACAGTTGCCTGCGAGTTGTCGCTGAACTCGGTGGCTAGTGTGATGCGCACTGTGTCTTGAGCGATCTCGGCCACAGCTTGCGCCTGCAGTGTGGCCTGCGGCCATTTCTGGTGGGTGCGCTGATGCGCCTGAGCATCGGGTTCGGCATGTGCGCCAGGCGCAACGGTAATACCCGCGGCCACCACCAGTGCCAACAGCACCGCAGACAAACGCGATGACGCAAGCAACGATATAGTCCCAGGCAACCGTTTACCCATCTTCGTGCAAGAATGCATATGGATCCTCTGTAAGAAAAAAGCCTGTCCGGAAAGGACAGGCTTTTTAGAATTGCCCCGCATGTGCCGTCTAGGCCGGCATCCTGGAACCTGAGGTTCAAGGTGGTCGCTATCAGTCAAGTTTCGGGTTCGCCACCGAAGCGGCGATCTCTCCTGCTTGTCAATCCAGCAACCTTATGCCAATAGACATTGGTTCAAGGAATGTATGGCCGAGTCACGAACACGGCAGGGACTAACGGTAAGGCGCCTGCCACGCAAGCGCCTATAAACGTGCGCCACGGCTACCGTGGCTGTTGGGTGCGCGGCTGGAGTTCATCCAGCATGTCGTTCATGGCATCAATTTTACGCTTGAATTCGCCGAGTGCAACTCCGCCCATCGGGCCATCGGGCGCGCGCATGGAGAGCAGCTCGCTGGCGATCTGAATGGCCGCCATCACGGCGATGCGTTCGTTGCTGGTGATCTTGCCAGTACCTTTTACGCGCAGCATACGTTGATCGACATGCCGCACCGCAGCCAGCAGAGCCTCTTTTTCAGAGGCGGGACACGCCAGGGAATAGTCGCGTCCCAGAATGGATACATCTACGCGTTCCATGGCGGGTTACTCCTGTGCGGCGCCGGGCAGCCGCATGAGAATGGAATCGATCTGCGTGCGAGCTTTGTCGGCCACCGCGCGCAGCCGTGTGGTGTCACTTTGGCTCGCATCGAATTTGTGCTGCAGTGACTCACAATCGGCGCGGTGACGCGCGACCTCGGCCTGCAGTTGTGTTTGCACCGCGAGCGCCTCGGTGCGCAGAGCTTCGAGCTGCGACTCGTGATCGGCGCTTCGTTCGCTGACTGAGGCCAGATCGGCTTGCTGGCGCGCGAGTTGATCACGCAGTGCGTCGCGTTCTTGCTCTGCCATGCGCACGCGAGCCTGCAAGGCCGAGCGCTCGTCCTGCAGCTGACGCGCGAACTGCACGAGTTGCCCGATACGGGCGGCGAGGGAATCGAGATCTTGCAACATGGGCGTTATCGTAAACCATCCCGAAGCGGCATGGGGTTTAAAAATGAAAGGCAATCATAACCTTTCACACCTCTTTCCAGAACCTTTCATTTATCTTTCATTTTTGTTTCCATTGGATCGGTTTTGCTCAGTTGATACAAAAAAAACCTCGGATTCGCGGGTAAACCCTGAATCGATGCGGGGAAATCGGGGTTGTTCAGTGCAGACCCGCTCCATTACCATTCCTCACCTTTTACGGGGCCCGGCCCCGTGTTGTGGCTGTTTGGCGTTCATACACGTTGTCGCCGACGGCAGCTTCCATTCAAACATGCTGTGAGGGAGATTTCATCAACATGCAGCTCAGAAACCGACAGGACTTCTGGTCCGGCCTAATGTTCGTCGCCTTGGGCGTCGGATTTGCGCTCGGCGCGACTAGTTATTCAATGGGCACCGCTGCCCGCATGGGCCCGGGTTATTTCCCGTTCTGGCTCGGCGTGTGCCTTGCCGTGCTTGGCGCCGTCGTGGCGCTTGGTGCTCTTTCGCCCAAAGCGCAAGAGCATCATGTCGAAAAGTTCGATTTCAAGATTCTGGTCATCGTCATCGGCGCAGTGGCGTTGTGCGGCGCCGTGCTGAACTATCTGGGCGTATATCTCTCTGTGTTCCTGCTGGTGGTGCTGAGCAGTCTGGCCAGCCACGAGTTCAGCTGGAAGGTGGCGCTCGCCACCGCCATCGGGCTGGTGCTCTTTGTCTGGCTCGCTTTCATCAAAGGCCTGGGCCTCATCTTCCCGCTGTGGCCCAGCTTCATCGGTAACTAAGCAGGAGCGCCGTATTCATGGAACTGTTTGAACACCTTGCAACGGGTTTCGCCGTCGCTCTTTCACTCGAAAACCTGGCCTACTGCCTGCTTGGCTGCCTGTTGGGCACCTTGATCGGGGTGCTGCCCGGCATCGGCCCCGTGCCCACCATCGCCATGCTGCTGCCCATCACTTATGTGCTGCCGCCCGTGGCAGGCCTGATCATGCTGGCCGGTATCTATTACGGCGCCGCGTATGGGGGCTCCACCACAGCCATTCTAGTGGCCCTGCCCGGTGAAACCTCGGCCGTGGTTACCGTGCTGGACGGCCACCAGATGGCCCGCAACGGCCGCGCGGGCGCAGCCCTGGCCATTGCGGCGCTGGGTTCGTTCTTCGCGGGCTGCGTGGCAACGCTGGTGATTGCCGGTTTTGCGCCCCCGCTGGCCGAGCTGGCCTTTAAGTTTGGCCCCGCCGAATACTTCTCGCTGATGGTGCTGGGCTTGATCGGTGCCGTGGTGCTGGCTTCGGGCTCGCTGCCCAAGGCCATCTGCATGATTCTGCTGGGCCTGCTGCTGGGCATGATCGGCACCGATGTCAACTCCGGGGTGGCCCGTTTCGACTTCGGCATCCCCGAACTGCAAGATGGTATCGACTTCGCCGTGGTTGCCATGGGCGTTTTCGGCTTCTCCGAAATCATGACCAACCTGGAATTGCGCGACCAGCGCGTGGATATCACCAGCAAGGTCGGCACGTTGTATCCCAATAAACAAGAGTTCAAAGAATCCTGGCCTGCGGTGGTGCGTGGTACTGCAATTGGTTGCGCACTGGGTATCCTGCCCGGCGGCGGTGCAGTGCTGTCCTCGTTCGCGTCATATACCATGGAGAAGAAAATCTCCAAGCAGCCTGAACGCTTCGGCAAGGGCCACCCAGCCGGCCTGGCGGGCCCCGAGTCGGCCAACAACGCCGGCTCGCAGGCTTCGTTCATCCCGCTGCTCACGCTGGGTATCCCCGGCAACGCCGTGACGGCACTGATGATCGGTGCGATGACGATCCACAACATCCAGCCTGGCCCCCAGGTGATGACCAGCCACCCCGATCTGTTCTGGGGCCTGATCGTCTCGATGTGGATCGGCAACCTCATGCTGGTGATCCTGAACCTGCCGTTGGTGGGTCTGTGGGTCAAGCTGCTGAACGTTCCTTATCGCATTTTGTTCCCGGCCATTCTGGTGTTCTGCACGATCGGTGTGTATTCGCTGAACTACAACGTGTTCGACATATGGATGACTGCGGCTTTCGGCGCCATCGGCTACCTGTGGGCCAAGCTTAAGTGCGAAGGCGCGCCGCTGCTGCTGGGCCTGGTGCTGGGGCCCATGATGGAAGAAAACTTCCGACGGGCGCTGCTGCTGGCGCGTGGCGACTACACCACCTTCGTCACCCGTCCGCTGTCGCTGACCCTGCTGGTCATGGCTGCTATCCTGGTTGTGCTGGTTGCCTTGCCTTCGGTCAAGAAGAAGCGCGAAGAAGCCTTCGTCGAAGAAGACTGATTGCGACCCGCAAGGCGAAGCCCTCGCGCTTCGCCTTGCCTGCAAAGCAGGCGCAACTGTTACACCAAGCCCACCCGCATCATGCGTGGTGGGCTTTTTCATTTGCCGGGCCGCGGCTATTATCATGATGCAAGGTGATCGAGCCAGCCGGTTGCGCTGCGATCGCCTCAACCTGCCCTCATCATCGCCCGCAGCAGCCATAATCGATACAAACCAAACAACTACGAACTACGGAGCCAACGTCTTATGTCTTCCATCAATGCCAGAGCCTATGATTCGCATCCTCGCACCCGTGTCGCGTTTTTGGGCCTGGGTGTCATGGGCTTTCCCATGGCTGGCCATCTGGCCCGCGCGGGCCACGATGTCACCGTCTACAACCGCACATTTTCCAAGGCGGAGACATGGGCGCGCGAGTTTGGCGGCGCGGCCGCGCGTACGCCGCGCGATGCCGCCGGAGCGGCCGACGTCGTGTTTTCATGCGTGGGCAACGATGACGATCTGCGCAGTGTGGTGCTTGGCGATGACGGCGCACTCGCAGGCATGCGTGCCGGCGCAATATATGTAGATCACACAACCGCTTCGGCCCATGTTGCGCGCGAACTGCACGCAGCGGCGGCAGACAAAGGCATCGGCTTTGTAGACGCTCCTGTTTCCGGCGGACAGGCCGGCGCCGTCAATGGCATGCTCACCGTCATGTGCGGCGGCGAACAGGCGCAATTCGATCGCATCCGCCCGCTGGCTCTGCACTACGCTCAAGCTGTGACATTGCTGGGTGAACCTGGTGCTGGCCAGTTATGCAAGATGGTGAATCAGATCTGCATTGCAGGTCTGGTTCAGGGCCTATCCGAAGGGATTGCATTTGGTGAGGCAGCCGGGCTGGACATGAACCAGGTGCTGGACGTGATCAGCAAAGGCGCGGCACAGAGCTGGCAGATGGAAAATCGCGGCCGCACCATGGTGGAAGGAAAATTCGACTTTGGCTTTGCGGTGGACTGGATGCGCAAAGACCTGGGCCTGGCCATGGACGAAGCGCGTCGCAATGGTGCGCGCGTCCCCGTTACCGCGTTGGTCGACCAATTTTATGCAGACGTACAGCAGATGGGCGGCAACCGCTGGGATACATCGAGCCTGATCACGCGACTGCGCAAGCGCTGAGCCGACAGGCCGCCCGTGCCGAGGGTTAGCCGGCAAGCCGCGGCAGGCGCAGCAAGGCACAAAGCCCCACCCCTCCATCCTGCGAGGGGTCGCCGTCAAGCAGCTCTATCGTGCCGCGGTTGCGCTCAGCATACGCGCGCGCGATAGCCAACCCCAGCCCCGATCCGCTACCCCGCATACCTTTGCGCGCCGGCCCACCACGATCAAAGCGCACAAATACGCTCTCGCGCAGCGACGCATCCAGGCCGGTGCCATTGTCGCAAACAATGACCCACGCGCTGGTGGCATCCAACCCAGAACTGACCGTAATGGTGCACCCGCCTCCGGCGTGGTTGATCGCGTTGTGGACTAGGTTGGCAATAGCTTCGTAGATTTCGGCGTCACTGGCCAACACCCACACACCCGACGAGGCTTGGCTCGGGCCATGGTCCCGAAAATCGATCCAGCCCAGATCCTGATGGCGTTCTCGCGCGAGCGGCAGGTATTGCAACACGACTTCACGCGCCAACTGGTTCAGGTCTACACGTGCCTGGGGCGTTGCGTCTTTCCGGCTGGCATGCGCCAGCGAAAGCAGTTGCTCGGTAAGTCGCGTGGTCTGACCGAGCTGGCGGATAATGGCCTCGAGCGTTTCGCGCACGCGCTGGCCATCAGGCTCGCGCAGGGCATATTGCACCTGCGTACGCATAATGGCCAGCGGGGTGCGCAACTGATGCGAGGCGTCGGCGAGGAACTGGGCTTGTTTATCGAGTACTTGCCGGTATAAGCCGATATGATGGTTCACGGCGCGCACCAGGGGCACGATTTCGCGGGGAACATCCTGATCGTCCAGTGGCATGAGATCGTCCACTGTGCGGGCCTTGATTTCGCGACGCAACTGCACCAATGGGCGCAATGCCCATTCGACGCTGAACCACACAAGCAGCACAGCCAGGATCAGCATGCGGCCGTCTCGGAACAAGCCTTGGCGCCATGCCTCTTGTTGCGTACGCAACCGCAAATCTATGCTTTCGCCCACCAATACCAATACTTGGCGCTGCTGCCCGTCATGGTGCAAGTCGCGCCAGATGGAGACCATGCGCACTTCGTCGTTGCGGAACATGCCTGTGTAGAACGCCGGCTGGCCTTCATCCCCAGCCAGTATGGGCGGGCGCGGCAAGCCCTGCATACCGATCAGCGTACGGCCTTCGGGGAGCCTGGCGTGCAAACCTGCCAGGTTGCGAACGGGGGGAGCGATCTCTTCGACCCGAAAATATTTGCGGCTACCTGCCCGCGATTCGAACATGACCTGCGCGTAAAACGGCGGGTCGATGCGCAAGGTGCCGTCGTCGTTGAAGCCAACGCTGGTCTCAAGCAGGCGGGCGGGTTCGAGCAGTGCCACATCGAAAACTTCTTGCGTGACGCGAGACGCTGCCTTGTAATCGTTCCAGCTGTCAATCAGCAAGAGTGTGATGGTGCCGGGGATGAGCAGCACCAGCAACCAGAAGTGCATGCTGCCGCGAGGCCGGGGCGCGTACCATTTCATTTGCAGTAGGTGTCAGGCATTGGTATCCATGCTTTCGAGCATATAGCCCAAGCCTCTTACCGTAACGATATGGACGTCGCTGCCGGCCAGCTTCTTGCGAAGACGGTGCAGCACCACCTCGATGGCGTCCAGACTGGCGTCGCTATCGTGATCGAACACCCTGCTATAGAGCTGGCCCTTTTCGACAGGCGAGCCAATGCGGGTAATAAGCACGGCCAGCGCGGCCTGTTCGCGCGGCGTAAGGTGCAGCAACGTCCCGGCCAAGGTAAACGCCCGACTTTCGCTGTTGTACACCAGCGAACCGCACTGCGCCTGCGCAGGCTCGCGCCGCCGGCTGCGGCGCACCAGCGCAGCCAACCTGGCCTCGAGCTCTTCGAGGGCAAACGGTTTGGTGAGAAAGTCATCAGCGCCAAGGTTGAGGCCGCGCACCCTATCCTGCAGGGCGCCCTGGGCTGTGAGAATAAGCACGGGCGTGACGTCGCCTCGGTTGCGCATCTCGCGCAGCAGCACCAAGCCATGTTTGTCTGGCAGACGCAAGTCCATGATTACGGCATCGTAATCGTTGGTGGACAACATGTGTTCGGCCGTGGCCGCATCGAACGCAGGCTCGGGCTCGAACCCACTTTGCGCCAGCGCGCGTTCGAGCCACGCGGACATGTCGCGCTCGTCTTCAACCAGCAGTACGCGCATGGGGAGGCTTGATTTCGTTGGCGAGGGCGCGCTGATGCTGGACACGCTGGCGCAGATAGCGCGACTCGTGGCCGCGCCGAAACAGGATGCCCGCAAGTTCGTTCAGGGCAAGCGTATAGACTTCGCGCTTGAACTCGATAACGACATCGAGTGGCACCCAATAGGGGCTCCAACGCCAGGCGTCGAACTCGGGGCTGTCGCTCGCGCGCAGGCAGACGTCGCAGTCGCGGCCCACCATGCGCAGCAGGAACCAGATCTGTTTCTGCCCCTTGTAGTGCCCGCGCGACTCGCGCCGGATAAAATTGCTTGGCACGTTATAGCGCAGCCAATCTCGCGTCCGGCCTAATATGCGAACGTGCTCTGGGAGCAGCCCCACCTCTTCGTGGAGCTCGCGGTACATGGCCTGTACGGGGCTTTCGCCGTACTTGATGCCCCCTTGCGGGAACTGCCATGCATGCTCCCGGATACGTTTACCCCAAAACACCTCGTTTTTCTGATTTACGAGGATAATGCCGACATTAGGACGGTAGCCTTCACGGTCCAGCATGGGCCACCTCAAACGAATTCAATACAATTATCACTGATTATACGTATCTGCAGAGATCCTCACCATGCATGCAAGCAAGTATCACATCAACACGCTAAAAGAAGCACCCGCGGAAGCCGAAGTTGTCAGCCATCAGCTCATGACACGCGCCGGCATGATCCGCAAGGCGGCCGGCGGCATCTATTCGTATATGCCCCTAGGCTTGAGGGTTCTGCACAAGATTGAAGCCGTCGTCCGTCAAGAAATGGACCGCGCTGGCGCCATCGAACTATTGATGCCCATGGTGCAGCCGGCCGAACTCTGGGCCGAATCGGGGCGTTGGGAACAGTACGGCGCCGAACTGCTGCGCCTCAAAGATCGCCATCAGCGCGATTTCATCCTGCAACCTACGTCGGAAGAGCTGATCACGGACATCGCCCGCAACGAAATACACAGCTGGCGGCAGCTGCCCGTCAATTTCTACCATATCCAGACCAAATTCCGCGACGAACGCCGACCACGCTTCGGCCTGATGCGCGGGCGCGAATTCACGATGAAAGACGCGTACTCCTTCGACCGTGACGAAGCCGCAGCCCAAGCCAGCTACGACGCCATGTTCGACGCGTACATGCGCATCTTTACCCGTCTGGGATTGGAATTCCGGGCGGTAGCGGCCGATACCGGCTCTATCGGCGGCTCTCGCAGCCACGAGTTCCAGGTCATTGCCGACACTGGCGAAGACCTGATCGTGTACAACCCCGATTCTCAATATGCCGCCAATATCGAACTGGCCGAGGCGCCCAGCCTGCTGGCCCAGCGCGGTCCCGCCACCGAAGCGCTGTTCAAAACCCCTACGCCCAGCGCGCCCAAGTGCGAGCTTGTGGCCGAACAGCTCGGGCGTCCGCTTGCGGACACCGTGAAATCGGTGGTGCTGGCTACCGACGACCCAGAAAAGCCGGGCGATGCGCAGATCTGGCTGCTGTTGGTGCGCGGCGATCATGAACTGAACGAAATCAAGGTGAGCAAGCTTGCGGGCCTGGACAATGGGTACCGTTTCGCCACAGAAGAAGAAATCGCTGAAACCTTCGGTACCGAGCCGGGCTACCTGGGCCCCATCGATACAGTAAAGCCGGTGCGCATCATTGCCGACCGCACGGTGGCCAACATGAGCAATTTCATTTGCGGCGCCAACGAGAAAGACTTCCACTACACTGGCGTGAACTGGGGCCGCGACCTGCCCGAACCCGAGGTCGCCGACCTGCGCAACGTTGTGGCGGGCGATCCCGATCCACAAGGCGGCACACTGGCGATCCAGCGCGGCATCGAGGTTGGCCATGTATTCTTCCTGGGCGACAAGTATTCGCGCGCCATGAACGCCACCTTCCTGGACACCGACGGTAAGCCCACGCTGATGCAGATGGGTTGCTATGGCATCGGAATAAGCCGCATCGCGGCGGCAGCCATCGAACAGAACCACGATAGCAAGGGCATCATCTGGCCGCGTGCCATTGCGCCCTATGAGGTTGTGATCTGCCCCGTGGGTTGGCACAAAAGTGAAACCGTTCGCAACACAGCCCAAGCAATATATGATGCGCTGACCGCCAAAGGCCTGGATGTCATGCTTGATGACCGCGATACGCGCCCAGGCATTATGTTCGCCGACTGGGAATTGATCGGTGTGCCCCTGCGGATTACCGTGGGTGACCGGGGCCTGAAAGACGGTATCGTCGAGATTCAGTCGCGTCGGCAGGCCGAAGCGGCAAAAGTAGCAATCGACGAGGCTGTCAACGCCGCGCTGGCACAACTGGAAACGCTGTAACTGGTTGCAGGGCGGCCGCTCCGCCCTGCAGTAAGTGTGTGTCACACCACTTAACGAAAGTCATGCCGACAGAAACACCCGATACCTCATTCCGCATCGATATTCGCGTATATTACGAAGACACTGACACCGGGGGCGTGGTTTACTACGCCAACTATCTGAAGTTCTTCGAACGCGCCAGAACAGAATGGCTGCGTAGCCTGGGTGTCAGCCAATCCGAACTTGCCGCCAGGGAACACCGCATATTTGTTGTCAAGGACGTTGATCTACACTACCGCAAGCCGGCAAGGCTCGATGATCTGCTCGCGATCCAAAGCATCATCACGCGGGTTGGCGCCGCCTCGATACGTTTCGAGCAAACCGCCACCCGCGGCGGGGAACTGCTGTGCTCCGGCGGCATCCAAGTGTGCTGCATAGAAGACCGTACCTTTCGGCCGGCACCCTTCTCTTCCGAACTTAGAACCTTACTGGACAAGGCTAAAAACTAACCATGCAACCCACGAGCGACCTCTCGCTGATTTCACTGGTACTTGACGCCAGTGTACCGGTTCAACTGGTGATGCTGATCCTGCTCGCCATCTCGATACTCTCCTGGACATACATTTTCAGCAAATATGCTGCGCTGAAGCGCGCCAATGAACAGACCCGTCGCTTTGAAGACGATTTCTGGGCCGGTGGCGACCTTTCAGTGCTTCAGCAGGCTGTAGCATCCCGGCGAGCCGAGCACGGCGCGCTGGCTCGCATCTTTGACGCCGGCATGACTGAATTCATCAAGGCTCGGCGCGGCGGCGGCAACCACGACGCCATGCTCGACGGCCCCCGCCGCGCCATGCGCGCCGCCTACCAACGCGAAATGGACAGCCTTGAGTCTCACCTGAACTTCCTGGCGTCAGCCGGCTCCGTAAGCCCATACATCGGCCTGCTGGGCACGGTGTGGGGTATCATGCACGCCTTCATGGGGCTGTCGTCCATGCAACAAGCCACGCTCGCCGCTGTGGCGCCCGGCATCGCGGAGGCCCTGGTAGCCACGGCCATCGGTCTGTTCGCCGCCATCCCGGCCGTTGTCGCGTACAACCGTTACACCAATGAAATCGACAGGCTCTCCATCCGCTTTGACAGCTTCGTCGACGAGTTTCTCAACATACTCCAACGTCAGGTGCACTGATGCCATCCGCACGCGGCGGCCTGGGCCGCTCCCGCCGACTCAAGAATGAGATCAACGTCGTTCCTTATATCGACGTCATGCTGGTGTTGTTGGTGATCTTCATGGTCACGGCCCCCATGATCACTCCCGGGCTGATCGAGCTTCCCTCGGTCGGCCGGGCATCGGAAGTGCAGATCAAACCGGTCGAAGTCCAGCTCGACAAAGACGGCCAGATCGCGGTCCGCACCCGTGATGCTGGCGCAGAGTTCCAGTCCATCGACAGTGCAAAGCTGGTCGCCGAGGTACAGGCGCGCTCCACAGCCGACACTCCGGTCGTCATCGCCGCCGACGGCCGTGTTCCTTACGAAACAGTGATGAAGGTCATGGATCAGCTCCGCGGCAGCGGCGTCACGCGCCTCGGCTTGCTAGTGGATCAAACAGCCGGCCCCAACGCCAAGTAATGAAGCTCAAACAGAATCGCAACGTACGCAAGCACATTCGCACGCCAGAGCAGCGCGACGAACGTCGCGCGCTGGGTTTTGCGGTCGGTATTCACGCCGCGCTGATCATCCTCATGCTGGTCGGCATGGTGTCCAGCCCCAAGACGCCAAACCCCGTCCAGATCGAACTCTGGGCGGAGGGCACCACACCCACGGCATCCGAGCCAGAAACCGAACCCGAAGTCGCCGACGAAGCCGCGACGCCGCCACAGCCCGAGCCCGAGCCCGAGCCGCAACCCGAACCGGAGCCACCGCCGCCGCCCCCCCCGCCGCCGCCTCCGCCACCTCCTGAGCCCAAGGCTGCACCCGAGCCGCAGGTCGACCCTGACATCGCCCTGGAAGAAGCCCGCAAGGCACGCGAAAAGAAAGAGGCCGAAGAACGCAAAGCGGCACAGCTCGCCGCCGAACAGAAGGCGCGCGAAGAGGCCGCACTCAAGGCGAAGCAGGAGGCGGAACGCAAGGCCAAGGAAGAGGCGCAGCGCAAGGCCAAGGAAGAAGCCGAACGCAAGGCGAAGCTAGAGGCTGAGCGCAAAGCCAAGGCTGATGCCGAACGCAAAGCCAAGGAAGACGCCGAACGCAAGGCCAAAGAAGAGGCCACCAAGAAAGCTGCAGCCGAAAAAGCGGCCGCCGAGCGCAAAGCCAAGGAAGAGGCCGCCAAGAAGGCCGAGGCCGAAAAGGCGGCCGCCGAGAAAAAGGCCAAGGAAGCCGCAGCCAAAAAAGCTGCTGCCGAGAAGGCCGCAGCTGCCAAGCGTGAAGCATTGCGTGAAGCTATGCGTAGTGACGCCATGGGGGCTGCCGGCATACCCGGCGGCACAGCCGATCGCAACCAGGCTGGTGGCGGCGGCGGCGATGGCGGCTATGCGGCCCAGGTGCGCGCCTGCGTGCGCCCCAACGTGATCTTCAACGTGCCGCCGCGCCGCGGGTCGGCCAACCCGACAGTAAAATACAGCGTGCAACTGAATTCGAACGGTACAGTCAAGAATGTCGACATACGCCGTTCTTCGGGCATCGCCGGCTTCGACAATGCTGTGCGCAAAGGCCTTGAGGCCTGCTCGCCCTTCCCCAAACCGCCGTCAGGCAAGTATCCTTCGGTGATCGAAGGAGACTATCGGATGTACGATTAAGGAGATTCCAGATATGGCAGTTGTCCCATCCACCACCCCAACCCGGGGGCCCAGTTGGCGGGCGTTCACATGTAGCGCGGTCATGGCTGCGGCAACCATGTTTGGTGCCCAGTCCGCGCAGGCGCAATTGCGTGTCGATATCTCCGGCGTGGGCGCCACACAGTACCCCATCGCTATTGCCAACTTCAGCGGCGATGCGCATGGCCAGAGCGTGGCAGAAGTCATCCGCGCCGACCTGACCCGTTCGGGGCAGTTCCGTCTGGTCAACGCCACCGGCGCCAACCTTGACGTCAATAGCTCGATCGCGTTCGACGACTGGCGCAATCGGGGCGCAGATTATCTAGCCTATGGCACCATTACCCAATCGGGCGGTCAATACAACGTCAACTATCGACTCGTTGATTCTGTGGGCCGCCGGCAGCTCGACGGGGTTGCGTTCAGCGGCACCGAAAAAGAATTGCGCCGCATTTCCCACCAGATCGCCGACCGAATCTACGAAAAAATCACCGGAATTCGAGGGGTTTTCTCTACGCGCCTGGCTTACGTGTTGCAAAAAGGCGACACTTACGAGTTACAAATTGCGGACGCCGACGGCCAGAATCCGCAGGTCATGCTGCGCTCTAAACAGTCGATTATTTCGCCCGCCTGGTCGCCTGACGGCAAGCGTCTGGCATACGTAAGCTTCGAACTCAACAAGCCAGTTGTATACGTACAAACCCTTGCTACGGGCCAGCGGGTGCCGCTCGCAAACTTCAAAGGCAATAACAGCGCGCCCGCGTGGGCTCCCAACGGCCAGCAACTGGCTCTGGTGCTGTCTCGCGACGGTATCTCCCAAATCTATACCATTGGCGCCGATGGCAACGGGCTGCGCCGCGTGATGCGCTCACCCCTGATCGATACCGAGCCGTTTTACACCCCCGATGGTGGATCACTTGTCTTTACCAGTGATCGTGGTGGCAACCCCCAGATTTACAAAGTTCCCGTTTCTGGCGGAGACGCCCAACGTATAACCTTCAACGGGAGTTACAATATCTCACCGGCCCTCTCCCCAGATGGTAACAAGCTGGTGTACGTTACAAGAAGAGATGGCGCATTCCGGATCGCACTACAGGAACTCGGCACCGGCTCGGAGCAGTTGCTTACTGCCGGCCCGGACGACGAATCACCCAGTTTTGCACCCAATGGCATGCAGATCCTCTACAGTTCTGTCCAAGGCGGCCGTAGCGTTCTGGCTGTCACGTCAGTAGACGGGCGGGTTCGTCAAACCCTCTCGGCACTGAATGGCAAAGTACGTGAACCGACCTGGGGGCCATTTACCAATTAATTAGTTAACGTGTGACTCTTTCTCAAAGGAACTCAAATGAGCTCGCGCATCGCAAAAACCCTCACCATTGCCGCTTTCGCCGCTTCACTCGCAGCCTGCAGCTCGGTGCCTCTGGATCAATCCGCTAGCGGTGCCGGTACCGGCGCCGGTGCTGGCGGCGCCGCCACCGGCCAGGTGATGGACCCGTTCAATCCTCAAAGCCCCCTGGCGCAACAGCGCTCGGTGTACTTTGAGTTTGACAGCTACACCGTGCCCGAGCAATACCGTAGCCTCGTGGAAATGCATGCTTCTTATCTGTCGGGCCATCCCCAGCAGAAGATCCGCATCGAAGGTAACGCCGACGCCCGTGGCGGCGCCGAGTACAACCTGGCTCTGGGCCAGCGCCGTTCCGACGCGGTTGGCCGCATGATGTCCCTGCTGGGCGTCAACGCCAACCAGATCGAAACCATCAGCTTCGGTAAAGAGCGCCCCCGCGCCCTGGGCAATACCGAAGCGGACTACGCCGAAAACCGCCGTGCGGATGTCGTGTATCAGCGATAATATCCGCTAGTGGGTTACAGTACGCCGTGGCGGCTCCCCGCCGCGGCTTTTTTTTTGACGGGACCAAATATGAGTGCATACCTTCCACCATTACGCGCCGCCGCGCTTGGCCTTGCCATGTCCTTGTCCGCCTTGTATGCATCGCCCGCGCTGGCCCTGGCGGATGACGAAGCACGCCGCGCCATCCTCGAACTGCGCGAACAGGTACGCCAGTTGACCGAGCAAAGCCGCCAGGCCAGGCTGCAGCAAGCCGATCGCATCGAGATGCTGCAGCAAGAAGTTGCCAACCTGCGCGGCCAGATCGAACAGATAAACTGGAAGGTAAAAACACAGCAAGGGGCTGAACAAACAGGCGATACCACGCCGCAGGTGGCAGACCCGCAGGAGCAAGCTGCGTTCGAAGGCCCAATGAGCCTGTTCCGGGCCGGCAAATACGCCGAGGCTGCCGCCAGCTTCAACCAGTTCCTGCAGTCATACCCCGACAGCCAGTTGGCCACGGAGGCGCGTTTTTACCTAGGCAGCAGCCGCTACGCCACAAAAGACTTCAAAGGCTCTATACAAGGCCTGCAAGGCTTGCTGCGCGACACGCCCGACGACCCGCGCGCGCCGGACGCACTGCTGGTTATCGCCGCCAGCCAAGTCGAGCTCAACGACATGAACGGCGCCAAGTCCAGCCTGCAGCGCATCGTCAAAGACTACCCCAACACCGCTGCTGCGGAAACCGCCAAGAGCCGCCTGAAGCTGCTCCAGTAAGGGCGCATGCCCCCCGCAATACCTACGCAACCGAGAACCATGCACCCTGGTGCCACTGCGCAGTTTCCACCGCCGGATCACATCTATTCCCTGGCGGACCACACCGTCCATTATGCCGAAACCGGCCAGGGTATCCCTCTCGTGCTGGTTCATGGCTCGCTGTGCGACTATCGTTATTGGCGGTGGCAGTTTCCCGCGCTTGGGCAGCGCTGGCACGTCGTGGCGCCGAGCCTGCGCGGCTACTGGCCGCAGGCCTTACCGCAACCGGACCCCTTGTTCAGTATTGCCCAGCATGCCGACGATCTCGCCGCATTCATCCGCGCCGCTTTCGGCGGCCAGCCGGTGCATCTGCTGGGGCATTCGCGCGGCGCGCAGGTGGCATTCGAAACGGCGCTGCGGGCACCAGGATCGATACGAAGCCTGATGTTGGCCGATCCGGGCTTTCGCCTCGAGGGTGAGCCTGAAAAGCGGCTCATCCATGGCGAAATGGCCGATCTCATGGCTGCGGGTGATGCCGATGCGGCCCTTGCGGGGTTTGTGGATAACGTGAACGGCCCAGGCACTTGGCGCCAGATGACCGGCTGGTTCAAAGACATGGTGCACGACAATAGTGCCACGCTGCTGTCGCAGGCGCGGGAGTCTCACCCAGCGGTAAGCACCGGCCAGATGCGCAGCCTGCGGTGCCCGTTACTGTTGATCGGCGGTGCCAATAGCGCCCCGCGCTATCAAAGCCGGCTGGATGCGCTGCAGGCAGCCGTGCCGGCCGCGCGGCGCGTAACTATACGGATGGCGGCGCATGGCATGAACCTTGCCAACCCGCGCGCCTTCAATGCCGCCGTTGGCGAGTTCATGGAACAGGTGCAGGCGAGCAAGGTGTAAATTCGCCGCCCGACCGGCGCGACAACGCATACCTCTGCGCAGTAAACCAGTGCTTGCGCGTCAATGCAATGATGGCCTTGCGAAAACAGGCTGCCCGCACGGATAAACCGCCGGCAACCTTACCTAGCCTTGCTAATGGATTTTTGCGTTGGCAGGCCTGATTTCGCACTGGGTGACGGCCTTCTGGCCGTTATCGAAAAGCAATTCAAGATCGACCTTGCTGCCGACCACAGGTGCAGATGGCGCGTGCCCCAGCATGAGATGATAGCCACCAGGTTTGAATTCGAGGGTGCCACCCACATCGACCGAGATCTCATGCGTTTCGGACATGCGGCTCATGCCGCCTTCGTTCGTCGTGCGATGCAGCATAACCATGCCGTAAGCGGGTGAGGCGGCAGCCAATAGCGTGACCGGCTTGTCGCCGTTGTTGCGCAGGCTGAAATAACCGCCCGACGGCGCAGGCGCCGGCAGCGAGCGAATCCAGCAGTCGGATACGACCAGCGTTGTGGACACGCTGGCATTGGCCAGGCGGTCGGCGAAATCGGCCGTAACGCCGTGCATTGCGCCCGCCATGCCGTGGCCCCCTTGCCCTTGCATGCCCATGCCGCCGTGTTGCATTGCCCCCTGCCCTTGCATCGAATGGCCGCCTTGCGCAGCGCCCGCCGCCAGCGGCAGCGATACGGCACCCAGAAACAGCATGCCAGCCAATATGCGAATTCTCATTTGATCCTCACTATCCAGTGCAACCGAGTTTCAGGTGTCCGGATGTCGAATACGCCCACCCCGGAGCCTATCCGCCATGCCGTACCTTGGCGAGTGTACTATGGGGGTTGCCCCATCACTTTGCGCCCCGTCATGGAACCTGCCACCACAACACCAGAGCATCCCGCGGAAAAAGCGCCAGCCATCACGGTGGCCGAATTCGAGCATCTGCTTGAAACCCATCACCCGTTTTCCACCATACTGGATGTGGATATCCTGGAAATCGAGTACGGCACCGCACTATTGCGGCTACCCGATCGCAGTGCGCACCAGCGGCGCGGTGGCATGATTGCAGGGCCAATGCTGATGGGCTTGGCAGACTTGGCGCTTTACGCTGCGGTGGTCGGCACCACCGGCAACCCCGATGCGGTCACCGCCAGCCTGACTATGAATTTTCTGCGCAAGGCACCACCGGGCGGCGTGCTGGCGCGGGCAACCATACTCAAGACGGGCCGGCTGGCGGCGGGCGAGGTACTGCTGACGCCTGCGCTCGGCGGCGAGCCCGTGGCGCAGGCAATCAGCACGTGGGCACTGCCTGGCCGGCGGCCGGCCACCTCCACCGGTTGAACCACCCCTGGGCGGCGCGCTTACGCGCCCTGTTCGCTCAGGCCATTGAAAGCCCTGGCGGTCGGTCGCAGCGTGGGCAGGCTCGCGGCTGAGGCCAAGAAAAAGCAGGGCAATATGCTCACCCTGAAATCCCCCCGCTTGGCTAGACCTTCCACGAGCATCGCCTTTCAGTGCGTGTGCGCCGCTGCGTATGTGCCCGAACGGCCTGTTGAACAGGCGGCGCGGGGGTGGCCGCCCCCATCGTGTTTGCGATTACTTGGCCGTGGGCAGGCTGCCCGCAACGCCTTGGACGTAGTAGTTCATTTTGTTTAGCCCCGCATCGTCCAGCGCGCCGGATTCGAGCACGGCCTTGCCCTTGTTGTCGAGGAGAGGTGCATCAAAGGGCGTCATTTTGCCGTCGATGATCTCCTGCTGCTTTTCCTTCACCAGCTTGACCACGTCTTCGGGCAGCGCCGGGTTGAAGGCCTCTATGGCAGCCATGCCAGACTTCAGGCCGCCCCAGGTCTGATCAGCCTTCCATTTGCCATCGAGAACATCGCGCGCTTCTTTGGTGAAGTAAGGGCCCCAGTGATGGGTCACCGCAGCGAGCTGGGCCTTGGGGCCAAACTTCTGCATGTCGGAGTGGTAGGCGATCGCGTACTTGCCCTTTTCTTCGGCCGCCTGCACCGTGGCGGTGGAGTCGGTGTGATGCGTGACAATATCCGCCCCCTGGCTGAGCAATGCCAGCGCGGCATCGCGCTCCTTGCCCGGGTCGAACCAGCTATTGACCCAGATGACGCGCACTTCGGCCTGCGGGTTGACACTGCGCATGCCGCGTGTAAAAGCGTTGATCCCCTGCAGGACTTCGGGAATCGGATAGGCGCCGACATAGCCCGCGACATTAGACTTGGTCATCTTGCCCGCGATGATGCCGGCCAGATAGCGCGCCTCGTAGAAGCGCGCATTGGTGGTGGCAACGTTGGGCGCCGTCTTGTATCCGGTGGAGTGCACGAACTTCACGTCGGGGAATTGCCGGGCAACTTTGAGCGTGGGGTTCATGAACCCGAACGAGGTCGTGAAAATGAGCTTGTTGCCTTGTTGAGCAAGGTCGCGGATAACGCGCTCGGCATCCGCCCCTTCGGGCACGTTCTCGACGTATTGCGTCTTGACCTTGTCGCCCAGTTCCTTTTCCATGTAGCGGCGGCCAAGGTCCTGCTGCCATGTCCAGCCGGCTTCACCGATTGGGCTCACATACACGAAACCGACTTTGAGCGGCTCTTGGGCATAGGAAACAGACGAGCAGGCCAGGGCCGGTGCCAGCGCCATCCAGCATAATGCCTTGCGTAGCGATTTTGCAGACATGGGTATACCTCAATGATTGGGGTTGAAATTCTTGCCCAGGGACGCGGGCATGTTGAGCCGGATCCAGTTGGCGTTGCGCGAAATCAGCACCAGCACCAGTATAGTGGCCAGATACGGTAGCATAGACAGCAACTGCGAGGCGATCGGCACGCCACGCGCCTGCATGTGAAATGCCAGGATCGTAATGCCGCCAAACAAATAGGCGCCGGCCATCACTCTCAGCGGGCGCCAGGTGGCGAATGTGGTGAGCGCGAGCGCAATCCAGCCGCGCCCCGCAACCATGTTTTCCACCCACATGGGTGTATAGACCAGCGACATGAACGCGCCTGCCAGGCCGCAGCACGCGCCGCCGAAGAGCAGCGCGCACAGGCGGATACGGCGTACGCTGTAGCCCAGCGCATGAGCCGAATCCGGCGACTCGCCCACCGCCCGCAGAATAAGCCCTGCGCGAGTGCGGTTCAGAAACCACGCAATACCGGCGCACAACATCAGCGATACATACACCATGGGGTGATGCTGGAACAGCGCCGGCCCTACGAAGGGAAGATCGCGCACCACGGGAATGCTCCAGGACTGCGCCTGCAGCGTTTCTCCAACATAAGGCAGCCCCAGGTAGGCCGACGCCCCCACGCCGAAGATCGAGAGCGCCAGGCCAGTGGCCACTTGATTTGCGCCGAGCCAGACAGTGAGCCAGGCAAAGAAAGCGGCCATTGCCATGCCGGCCAAGGCACCCGCCACGAAGCCCAATGCCGGGCTGCCCGTCTCCAGGCCCACGGCAAAGCCCGCGACCGCAGCCATCAGCATCATCCCTTCGGAGCCAAGGTTGATGACACCCGACTTCTCGTTCACGAGCAGGCCCAATGCGGCCAGCATCAATGGCGTACCCGCGATCATGGCGGACGCGACAAGCAGCGCAGCGGCGTTCATCGCGATCTCCAGCGCAAACGATTGTGAATCAGCACGTCACAGGCCAGCAGCGCGAACAACAGCAGCCCCTGGAAGATACCCGCAATTGCGCTGGGCATACCCAGCCTGCTTTGCGAGAGCTCGCCCCCGATATACAGCAACGCCATGATGAAGCTGGAGAAGACGACACCCAGCGGATGAAGCCGGCCGACAAACGCTACGATAATGGCAGCGAACCCGTAGCCTGGCGACACTGAAGGCGTGAGCTGACCGATAGGCCCCATCACCTCGCAAGCGCCCGCCAGGCCCGCCAGGCCACCCGACACCAACATGGCTTGCCACAGGGCGCGGCGCGCAGGAAAGCCCGCGTAGCGCGCGGCCAACGGCGCCATGCCACCCACCTGCAGGCGAAACCCCGCAAAGCTGCGCATGAGAAACAGCCATCCCGCCAGAGAGGCCGCTAATGCCAGGAGAATGCCCGGGTGCAGGCGTGTGCCCGGCAGAATCGACGGCAGCAGAAAACCGTCGGAAAACAACCGCGACTGCGGAAACCCGAACCCATCGGGATCCATGAGCACGCCATGCACCAGATAGTTGAGCAGCAATTGCGCCACATAAACCAGCATCAGGGAGACCAGTATCTCGTTGGCATTGAAGCTGTCTCGCAGCCAAGCGGTCATCGCGGCCCAGACCATGCCACCGATCACACCTGCCAGCAAAGCCAGCGTGATCATCCAGAAACCGCCGCGGGCATCGTTGTCCAGTTGCAGAATCAGCGCGCCCGCCGCAATGGCCCCCACCACAAACTGCCCCTCCGCACCGATGTTGAAGACATTGGCGCGAAAACACAATGCCAAGCCGACGGCAATCAATAGCAGCGGCGCCATCTTCACACCGATCTCGGCCCACCCCTGCAGACTGCGCAAAGGCTCGACAAAAAACACAGCTAGGCTCGCAAGCGGATCTTTGCCGACGGCGAAAAACAGCAGTAGCCCGCAGGCGATCGTAATGGCAAGGGCGAATACGGGCGACAACCCAGCCATGAGCGCCGAGGGATGAGCGCGCGGTTCGAGCGTCAACATGCGAACGCCTCCGAGATGGCACCGGGCAGCGCCGGCCACAGGCCGCTCATCCACTGCCCCACCTGATCGGGCGTGGCATGCGTGCGGGGGATGGCGGGCGATACCCTGCCCTTGGCCATCACGATCAGGCGATCGGAAATCTCGAACAATTCGTCAAGTTCCTCGGAGATAACCAACAGCGCGCAACCCTCATCACGCAGTGCCAGCAATTCGGCGCGTATGCGGGCTGCCGCGCTGACATCTACGCCCCAGGTGGGCTGGGCGACCAAAAGCACGCGCGGTCGCCGGATAATCTCGCGGCCGATGATGTATTTTTGCAGATTACCGCCCGACAGGCTTTGCGCCGGCGCGTATGGCCCTGGCGCCCGCACGCCGAAACGATCGATGATCTCGGCGGCCAGACGCCGTACCGCGCCGCGGCGGATCATGCCGTAGCGCACTGTGGCCCTGCCCTGGTGGGAAAGCAATATATTGTGCGCCAGCGAAAGCTCGGGTACTGTGCCGCGGCCCAATCGCTCCTCGGGCACCATGCCTACCCCGTGCTCCCTGCGCCATGCGGCGTCGCGTCGGCCGACAGGAGCTTCACCCAACAAAATAGCGTGGTCGGCCGCTCGCGTGTCTTCGCCCGACAACACCGCAAGCAACTCTTGCTGCCCGTTTCCCGACACACCCGCCACACCGAGAATCTCACCCTCGCGGACGTCAAATGAAATGTCGTCGAGCTCGACCGCATAGGGATGCGCGCGCGGCAGACTCAAGCCCCGCACCGACAAGGCCACCTTGCCGGGCGCCGTATGGCGGTGATGCAGCGCTTGCGGTTCGGCCCCCGTCATCATGCGCGACAAACTGCCCGCGCTTTCGTTGCGCGGATCGCAGACACCCGTTACCTTGCCGCCGCGCATAACTGTACAGGCCTGACATAAGGCGCGGATCTCGTCGAGCTTGTGGCTGATGTACAAGATGCTGCAGCCTTCGGCTGCCAGCTTGCGCAATGTATCGAACAGGCGTTCCACGGCTTGCGGCGTGAGCACTGAGGTGGGTTCGTCCAGAATCAGCAATTGCGGTTTACCCAGCAGCGCGCGAACAATTTCGACACGTTGGCGCTCACCCACTGACAGTGTATGCACATGGCGCCCCGGCTCCAGCCCCAGCCCGTACTGGCTGGCCGTTTGAGCAATGCGCTGCGCGAGTACATCCATGCGCGTGCCAGCAGGCAGGCCCAAGGCGATGTTTTCGGTGACTGTCAACGTATCAAAAAGCGAAAAGTGCTGGAACACCATACCGATGCCGAGGTCGCGCGCCTCAGACGGATTGGCGATGGCGGTTTCGCACCCGTTCCAGAACATGCGGCCCGCATCGGGCCGCACCACGCCGTAGATGATCTTCATGAGCGTGGACTTCCCTGCACCGTTTTCACCCAGTACGGCGTGTATCTCACCCGGCTGGACGATCAGATCCACCGCGTCGTTGGCGACGACGGCCGGATACTGCTTGGTGATCTGTTGCAGCGCGAGACGAGGGCTCATGAGCGAGATATCGTAGCGTTGACGGTTGTGCGCACCGAATCAGCGGTGCAACATCGCTTCTTTGATCTTTTTGTCGGTGTTGTACTGGCTCAGCGCATACACCGCCCAGATTGCCGCCGGCACCCAGCCGATCAGCGTCAATTGAAGAATCAGGCAGACAATGCCGGCGATCGGCCGGCCGATCGTGAAAAATGCCAGCCAAGGCAGCAGGAGCGCAATAATGAGTCTCATGTTTCCCCGGGTGAGTGATGAGTTGACCCGTTCTGTTAAGAAAGACCGCTATTCTAACCGGATGGTGCGAGCCGCACCGATTGTGACCATTCCCAGGGCGCGTGCGTCTGCGCTATTCAGGGCAGCCCCCGCGAAGAAGGCCAGCTCTCGCGGGCTTTACGCTCGCGCTTTATATCGTTTTCCGACTGCCCACCATTGGCACCGTTTTTCTTCGAGCTGCTGGCTTTGTCGCCGTTAGCCTTATCAGCGTTAGCCTTATCAGCATTGGCTTTATCATCACTGGCCTTCGCAGCCTCGCCCTGCTGCGCAGACGTGCCATTTGTACAGCCCGTCGCCTCGTCTGTCCCCACATTCAGCAGCGGCAGCAGCGCCGCCAAGGGCGTGGCAATCACGCCCAGCGCCACAGCGGCCCCCGCCCGAGCCGCCACAGGCCCTTTCTCCACGCCCACATCCGGATTCTGCAGCGTACCGCGCGCATACAGGGGCGAACGCAAGGTAAAGATACGCAGTGTACGGTTGTTAGGCATGATTTTCAGATCGATGCCTTCATCGCGCAAATTGATATCGCCCGTGACATCCACCACCATGTCGTCGGTTTCGAGCCGCATGGTTCGTATCGTGAGCAAGCCGTTCTTTGCCGCAACGTCACCGGCAAAGCAATTCATGGTGATTTGTTCGTCGCCAAACAGCTTGAGCACAATCATATTGGCAACATTAAGACCCGCGGCTTCAAGCAAGAAGTGGCTTATCGTGCCACGGCTGACAAGTGCTTGCAGGTCGCCATCGACGGTGCCCAGCATCTGTGCAATAGACTGCCCGTTGCCGCGCAGGTTGGCGTTGCCATGCAGTTCGCCGAAACTCGCGTTCATGGATTCCGCCCCGGGAAACAAGCGCTTGAGTTTGAGATGCCGCGCCGTTGTCTTGACCGAAGCGTGTATCTCCTTGCCGCTTCCATCGAGCCTGATGGTATTGGCGAGCGTGCCGCCCGCCACGCCAAAATTCAGAGGCTCAAATGACAGCACCTTGTCGCGCAACTCGACACTCGCTTCAATGTTATCCAGCGGCAGGTCTTTTTGCCGCACAATCTTCTCGCCGGTAAAACGCACCGATGCGTCCATGACGCCCCAGGCATCGGTATTGATCTCCGCCGCCGGCAACACTTTGCCTTTGGGCGTGGCAGCGTCCTTGCGCTTGGCGGCTTCCGAAGAGACGCGGCTGGTATCCGCGCCCACCAACGGGCCAAGATCCTGAAAACGCAGCAGCCGGGACCGGACTTCGCCCGACAGCACAGGACGCGGCCCGCCACGCCGGAATTCGAGCGTGCCGCGCAGGTCGCTTTCCCCTACTCGCCCCTGAAAACCCTCATAACGCCACACATCCTGTTTGCCTTCGAGCTGAGCCGTCAGATGGCCCTGGGTGCGGTAAGGGGGGGTCACGGGCAGTGCAACGCCGATGATGGGCAGCAGGTCCGACATGCTGTCGCCGGACAGTTTCAGATCGACATCCAGCGCCGCCAAATCCTGGGGGCGTGTGATCGTTCCGCTGATCACGACCCGTGTCTTGCCTATACTGGCTTCGCCTTGAAGCGGAAAAGGATGCTGCGCGTCGCGCAAAGAAAGGATAGCGCCGATTCTCCCCTCACCCTCGACCATCGCCTTGTTAAAACTCCCCTTGGCCGACCAATGGATGCTGTAGGGGTCGCCTTGCGCGGCATCGGCGGCCAGCGTTGGCGTGTTGGCGGCCACAGCCGCAGTGGCTGCGGCTTTTGGTGGATCGGATGCGCCGGCTTTGACGATGCCACTGGCGGCCGTGTTTGCCATCTCCGCAGCCTCTGGCCGCAGCGTATCCAGAACGACCGTCAGGTCCAACCCGCGGCTGGCATCGACCACCTGCGCCTGCACATCCTCGAGTTGGAGCGACTGCAGATCCACTTTCCAACCCGCGGACTTGGCGGATTCTTCATGTTGCTTGCCAAAGGTCCAGTTACCCGCGCCATCGGCCTGGCGCTGCAGGAACACCTTGGCCGACGCGATGCGCAAGCTTCGGATCTGCGCCACATGCGAGCCCAGCGCGAGCGGATTGAGCGTGCCCGACACGTGCCCTATCTCGGCCATATTGCGCGCATCCGCCGCTTGCGCCATTGACTTCGGCGGCCCGATGACGACGTTTTCGGCAACGATGCGCGGCCACGGCACCCAGGCCCGCCAACCATCAAGGCGGTCATCCGGCGCCACCTCTCGAGGCCAGAGCCAGCGGACGTCCAGATTACCCCGCACTTCCACCTGCCTGTCCGCCAACACAGAGGCCTGGCGATTGAGCCAAGGCCGCGCATGGTTCCAGTCGAACCTTGCGGCAACGGCCACTACCAACATGGCCGACAGCACCAGCGCCAGGCAGACCCACAGAATGATTTTGGCGTAACGCGGCATGCGACCTCCTCAGTCATCCATCAGCCTGGCCTCACGGCGTGGCGGGACACACTTATTCTAGAGGGGTCGCACGATTGAAATGAAACCAACCTTTACTGATTGCAAACCGGCCGACCAGCTTCGTCAAGCCATTTCCGATGCGACCACCGGCTCAAGCATGGTGCCGGTTTGCTGGAAACGACGGTGCCAGGCAAATGCTTGCTCCAGGCAGTGCGGGGTCTGGCCTCCTCGCTGGCATGCCTCACGGTAGTATGTGCGCAAGGCATCACGGTAATCGGGATGCGCACACTGCTCGATGATGCGCACAGCACGCTCGCGCGGGGCCAGGCCGCGCAAATCAGCCAGCCCCCATTCGGTCACCACGATGTCTACATCGTGCTCGGTATGATCAACATGCGGCACCATGGGCACCACGCTGGATATCGCTCCCTGCTTGGCCACTGACTTGGTCACAAAGATAGCAAGATGGGCATTGCGCGCGAAATCGCCCGAGCCGCCGATGCCGTTCATCATGTGGGTGCCATTTACGTGGGTGGAGTTGACGTTGCCATAGATGTCGACCTCCAGTGCGGTATTGATGGCGATGATGCCGAGCCTACGCACGATTTCGGGGAGATTGCTGATTTCTTGCGGCCGCAGCACCAACTTTGAACGATAGCGGTCGAGACCCTCCAGGAACGACCTGCTCATTTTTTCCGACACAGTGATCGACGATGCCGAGGCAAACACGCATTGACCCGAATCGATGAGTTCGAAGGCGCTGTCCTGCAGCACTTCAGAGTACATCGTCAGGTTTTCGAACGACGACTCGACCAGACCATGCAGCACAGCGTTGGCGATCGTACCGATACCCGCCTGCAGCGGCAGCAGCGATGGCGACAGGCGGCCTGCCTTCACCTCTCCCTCCAGAAAGGCCACCACATGCCGGGCAATCGCTTCGGTTTCGCCATCGGGCGGCAGATTGGCCGACGGAGCGTCCTCATGATCAGTCAGCACAATGGCAATGATGCGCTCGGGGTCGACCCGAATTACAGCGTCGCCGATGCGGTCGTCCACGCGCACCAACGGCGTCGGCTCGCGTTCGGGCCGATCGCCCGGTGTGTAAATATCGTGCAGGCCTTCCAGGGTAAGAGGCATGCGCAGATTGAGCTCAATCACGATCTGCTCAGCCTGCTGGGCAAATGTGGCCGAGTTGCCGACAGAGGTGGTCGGCACAATACCGCCATCTTCTGTGATGGCGACCGCCTCGATGACCGCCACATTGATGCGCGGCAGGTTGCCGGTGCGCAGTTGCTCGGCGGTGTCAGATAAATGCTGATCAATGAACATCACCGAACCATCGTTGATGCGGCCGCGCAGCGTGGCATCGCCCTGAAACGGCAGGCGGCGCGCGAGCAGGCCCGACGCAGCCATCAGGCCATCGCTGTCGTTGCCCAGCGAAGCGCCTGTCACCAGGTTCAGCGTCAGGCCATCGGCGCGTGCCCGGTCGGCCAGCGCGGCAGGCATCGCCTTGCAGTCGCCAGCCTTGGTGAAACCGCTCATCCCGACAGTCATGCCACTGCGGAACAAAGCCGCGGCCTCCTGGGCGGGCATAATTTTCCCCATGAGCCGCGGGTCTCGGATACGGTCTTCGTACATGGTGCTCTGCTCTCTGTCTCTTTGCGCCGGGTCGGCCCCGCTTTCTGCTGCCGCGGGATCTCTTCATGACGCGCCGGCCAGCCAGCTGTGAAGAATGTGGGCTGGACCGCCGGCTCGGGTTGATAGGATTTATTTTTCTCAAAGCGTAGCATTCGTTAAATGAATTACACTCATATGTAACAGTCGTTTTTTGAATGCCGCGGCATCTCACGCACCCGGATACCGCCGCCCCCTCCCATTGACTGCAACGCCAACGCCATGGATATCCGCTCACTGCGCTACTTCATCGAAACCGTCCGCCTCAAAAGCTTCACGAAGGCGGCGACCTCGCTTGGCGTCACGCAATCCACGATCAGCAAGATGGTGCGTCAGCTCGAAAACGAAATCGGCGAAGCCTTGCTTCTGCGCGACACGCAGCCTCCCGCCCTGACCGATTGCGGCAAGGTGGTATATGAACGTGGGCTGGGCGTGCTGGCCGCCATGGGGCAGTTGCAGGCGGACGTGCGCAAAACGCAGTCGGTGGAAGCAGGCACATTGGACGTCGGCATACCGCCAATGATCAACATGCTCTTCACGGGGGTCGTCAAAACCTTCCGGGCATGTTTCCCAGGCATCGTGCTGCGCCTGCATGAAGATACCGGCCGCGAAATCGAGCGCCAAGTCGCAGCCGGGGAACTCGAAATCGGCTTGACGATACTTCCCGTTGAGCCTGGCCTGGGCATCGTGGCGCGTGAAGTGAACAGCCACGCCGTCTGGGCAGTGGGTGAACCTTCGCTGCTTCGCGATGCACAGGGAACACTGCGTTTCGGCACGCTGCGCGACCGGCCGCTGGTGCTGATGAACGATGACTTTGCCATCACCCGCCGCCTGCGCGCCGAATTTGCCCAGGCAGGTTTCGCTCCCCGCATCGCTGCCCAGAGCGGGCAATGGGACTGGACAGTGTCGATGGCGCGCGCAGGGATGGGCCTGGCGCTGCTGCCCGAACCCTTTGTGCAATTGATCAAGCTCGACGGCCTGACGGCTGCGCGCCTGACGCAACCCGATCTGCGCTGGCAGGTGGCGCACATCTGGAATGGGCGCTATCTATCGCATGCCGCGCAGGCCTGGCTGGAAATCTGCGAGGCCGAACTGGGCGGGCGCTGGCTCGACTGAACGATAAAAAAATACCCGCTCGGCAAGCCGTCGGCGGGAGAATGCATGCACGCAGGATGATCGGCGCTGGCTGCGGGGGTAAAACACTGCGCCATCACATTGACCTGTGATGGCGCAATGCCGGGCCGCCGCACGCTCGTGCCGTAGGCTGCGGAGGATCAGGCGGATACTGCCTGCACCTCGCTGTCGACCGACGTGCGGATCAAGTGATCGAATGCACTGAGCGCTGCCTTGGCACCATCCCCTGCGGAGATGATGATCTGCTTGTACGGCACAGTGGTACAGTCGCCCGCAGCAAACACCCCAGGCAGCGAAGTCTGGCCGCGTGCATCGACCTCGATTTCGCCGAAGCGGGAAAGGTCCAGGGCCCCCTTGAGCCATTCGGTATTGGGCACCAGGCCGATCTGTACAAACACGCCTTCCAGATCGACGCGGTGCATTTCACCCGAAGTGCGGTCTTTGTACGACAGCCCCGACACCTTCTGACCATCGCCATGGATCTCGGTGGTTTGCGCCGATTTGATCACTGTGACGTTGGGCAGCGAAGCCAACTTACGCTGCAGCACGGCGTCTGCGCGCAGCGCATCGCCAAACTCGATCAGCGTGACATGTGCAACCAGGCCCGCCAGGTCGATCGCAGCCTCGACACCGGAGTTTCCGCCCCCGATGACAGCCACGCGCTTGCCCTTGAACAGCGGGCCGTCGCAGTGGGGGCAATAGGCCACACCCTTGTTGCGGTACTCGCGCTCGCCCGGCACATTGACTTCGCGCCAGCGCGCACCGGTGGACAGGATCACCGACTTGCCTTTGAGCACGCCGCCATCAGCGAGCTTGACTTCAGTCAGGCCGCCTTCCTGCTTGAGGCTTTGGGCGCGCTGCAGGTTGATGATGTCCACGCCGTACTCTTTCACGTGCTGTTCGAGCGCCGCGGCAAACTTGGGCCCCTCCGTTTCTGGAATGGAAATGTAGTTCTCGATGGCCATGGTGTCGAGCACCTGGCCGCCAAAGCGTTCGGCCACCACGCCGGTGCGAATGCCCTTGCGCGCCGCATATACGGCCGCCGCCGCGCCCGCTGGGCCGCCACCCACGATCAGCACGTCATAAGGCTCGCGTGCGCTGAGCTCTTCGGCCTTGCGCTGCGAAGCACCGCTATCGAGCTTGGAGAGGATTTCTTCCACGCCGGCACGTCCCTGGCCAAAGACTTCGTCATTCAGGAACATAGTCGGCACAGACATGATCTGCTTGGCCTCGACTTCGCTCTGGAACAGCGCGCCGTCGATAGCGGTGTGGCGAATGCGCGGATTGATGATGGACATCGTGTTCAATGCCTGCACGACATCCGGGCAATTCTGGCACGACAACGAGAAATAGGTCTCGAAGCGATAGTCGCCGGGAAGATTGCGGATCTGTTCGATGACAGCCTCATCCAGCTTGATGGGGTGGCCGCCAACCTGCAGCAGCGCAAGCACGAGCGACGTGAACTCGTGGCCCATCGGGATGCCGGCGAACTGCACGCTGACATCGGAACCGCTGCGATTGATCCTGAACGAAGGAGTGCGCTCGCTTGCGTTATGCTGTTCGACCAGCGTGATGAGGTCGGACATCGCGTCGATCTCGCGCAGCAGTTCGCGCAGCTCTGTCGACGCGGCGCGATCGTCCAGATTGGCCACCAGCTCGATAGGCTGGCGAAGCATGCCCATATAGGATGTCAACTGAGTCTTGAGATTTGCGTCCAACATAACGTAAGCACCTTCTTTGTATGGGAGGATTTCCAGGACCACGCGCCAGCTTGTGGCCGGCGCGTAGCAGTTTACTTTTGGCCCGCCCGCTTGCCATTGAAGCGGGCGGCCAGTGATACGACCTTGCCGCTTAGATCTTGCCGACCAGGTCCAGCGAGGGAGTCAGCGTCTTGGCGCCTTCTTCCCACTTGGCGGGGCAAACTTCGCCGGGGTGGGAGGCCACATACTGAGCGGCCTTGACCTTGCGCAGCAGTTCCTTGGCGTCACGGCCGATGCCGTTGTCGTGGATTTCCAGGACTTTGATGTCGCCTTCGGGGTTGACCACGAACGTGCCGCGCAGCGCAACGCCTTCTTCAGCGATCAGCACTTCGAAGTTGTTGGCCAGCAGGTGGGTGGGATCGCCGATCATGGGGTAGTTAACCTTGCTGATCGCGTCGGAAGTGTCGTGCCACGCCTTGTGCGCGAAGTGGGTGTCGGTGGACACACTGTAGATTTCGACGCCGAGTTTCTGGAACTCAGCGTAGTGGTCAGCGAGGTCTTCCAGTTCGGTGGGGCACACAAACGTGAAGTCGGCGGGATAGAAAACGAAGACCGACCATTTGCCGGCAACAGTTGCATCGCTGACTTCGACAAATTTGCCGTTATGGTAGGCGGTTGCTTTGAACGGCTTGATTTTGGTGTTGATCAAGGACATTGCGTTTCCTTATGAAGTGGGTTGAACAAAACAATCGATCTGAAGCACAAACGTCAGTATAGGCAGACGCTATTGATTTGTAAAATTGATTAATACAATTGATGTGATAGTTATTAACTATCTGTCTGCAACAATAAAACGAGGTCGGACCTCGTTGGCTGCAGTGGCCCCAAAAAAGGGATGATAAGACTGGAATTTGACGTTTATATTTGTTGTACTGCGTTTATATAGTCTACGCCAGCCAACTGCCGTAAGCCAACCCCGGTAGCGGCGCCGCATCGACCTTTCAGGTGTACCTGATGCAACCGGAAGCCATAGAAGGTTTGCGCTGATGCAATGGCTAGGGGTGGCCAAGCGGCGTGCTATTCGCCTTGACCAGCCTCGCACGCCCCGCCCCCCAGCCGTTCACGGCAGTAGCCAGCCCCAATATGGCGAACACCCAGCCCGTGGATGCGAAACTGCCCGTGGCGCTTTGCAGAATGCCCACCAGCAACGGCCCCGCTGCCGCTAGTACGTACCCTATCCCCTGAGCCATGCCAGACAGATGAGCCGCGACATGGGAATCAGGCGAACGCAGCACAATCACCGTCATGGCCATGGCAAATAGGCCGCCCTGCCCGATGCCTTGCACAATCGCCCAGCCCCAGAGTGTACCCACAGGCGCGTACAACAAACCAATCAATGCAGTGGCTGCTATAGCGGCCAAGCCTACGTTCAGCATGCACTGATTGCGCATGCGCACGCCCGCCGCAGGCACCAGCATGCAGGTTGCCACCTGCACCATCACCGATGCGGACAGCATCAGGCCCGCCTCGACCCCATCGAGCCCTCGGCTGCGCAGAATGGGCGACATCCAGCCCATTACACAGTACGCCAGTGCGGATTGCAGCCCCATAAAGAAAGACACCTGCCATGCCAGCATATCCTTGCGCAGGCCGGAAACCCTCCGCCTGGCTTGGCGCGACGGCAAGGCACTGCGCAGCGATTGCGGCGCCCAGAGCAGCATCACCAGCACCGCTGGCAAGGCCCAGAAGGCAAGCCCCACGCGCCAGTCGTCGCCACCCGCGTGCATGATAGGCAAGGTGAAAGCCGCCCCCATCGCTGCACCGCCACAGAGCGCCATCGTGTATAAGCCGGTCATCAGTGCTGCTTTGTGGGCAAAGTCACGCTTGACCACGCTTGGCAGCAAGACATTGCCCAGAGCGATAGCGGCGCCGGCCAATGCAGACCCTGCAAACAGCGCAAAAGGGGAGCCCAAGCCGCGAAACCCTGTACCCGCGGCCAGCAGCACAAGCACCAGCAGCAAGCAACGCTCGGGGCCGATGCGCTGGGCCAGACGCGGCGCAAAGGGGGCGAACAAGCCAAGGCAAAGCACCGGAAGCGTAGTCAGATAGCCTGCGGCGGCGGCGTTGAGCGGAACAGCGCGCTGCAGTTCAGGCAAGAGTACCGACAGGCTGGAAAACAACGGCCGCAAATTAAAGGCAATGAGTACCAGGCTGGCGCCCAGCAATGCCGACGCCGCGCGGCTGCGCCTGGGCGACGGCGCACAATCGGCGGCTACTGCGTCAGTGGACATTGAGGACATGGCGAAGGGTACTCAGTGTTGACGCGCGACGGCGGACGCCCGCGCTCGATTCCCGATGATACCCCGTTGCGGCCAGGAACTCGCCGGGGCGCATGCAGGCGGCGCCGCGCTTTGAGGTGCCGCTACTTGCCCAACCGCCCGATCAGTTCGATCTGCTCATGATAAGGAAGATGACGGAATGACCAGGGGCTTACACCTACATAGCGGCTGAACGCAAGCGCGAAATCAGCCGGGTGTTCGTAGCCGATCATGCGTGCGATCTCGGCCAGCGTGACCGATGACTCGGCCAGTAGCCGCTCGGCAAAACGAAACTTCTCGCGGGTGATGGCAGCGGACGGCGTTTCTCCGTACTCGAGCACGTAAACCGTCTCTACCCGCGCCTCGCTAACACCCAACATGGCGGCCAAGTCCGCCGCCCCCCCAAGCCGGGTGCAATGCCGCGTGACATACGTGCGCGCAAGGCGCGCAAGTGACTGATCGTCCAGCATCAACGCGTCATGCCCCCATGAGGCCAGCGAATCATCGACGGATGACTGGTCGGGCTGCGACGGTGCCGCTGAGGACAGCGTCGTGGCAGGCTCTCGTGGGCCAGTCGGATCCATCTGTAACAATCCGCTCATTTAAATAAGATTTTGATTCTTTCAGATACATGATTACATATTTATGCCATTTTGTACGCGCGAAATAACATGAAGTTGCGTCCGCATGAGGGGTTTAGATTGCGCCCTGTCGATTTGTCTCTTCTAAACAACGGTACGAACGCTACGCGGCCGTGCATAGATAGACATGTAAGCCAAGCGTTACGGATGCATCCAATTCGCGTCGAAACCATTACAAATCCTCAGGTCGAGCGGACCAGTTATTTCAATTGACTGCAATTACCCTTCACGCCGCTTGCAGGCGGGCAGGCGTATGTCTACGCTAGAGATGTCGATTCACCGAATGTGGAGCTTGGCCATGAAGGCACGAAACACTTGGATGCGCCTCGTGTTGGCCGGGGTACTAACGGCAACGCTCGCCGGGTGCGCAGTCTATCGCGACGATTATTACGCGCGCCGCAACAACAACGCCGTATTGGGCGCAGGCATCGGTGCCGCCGCAGGCGCGGTGGCGTCGGACGGCGACCCTGTGTACATTCTTGGCGGCGCCGCGGCGGGGGGCCTGCTGGGTACCATCCTCACGGAGGATCGCAGGTACTATCGCGGTTGGGATAGAGACCGCGACCACTATTACGATCGGGGGTATTACCGCGACCGGGATCGTTATTATCGCGACCGGGATCGCCATTACCGCGACCGGGATCATCATTACCGGGACGGCAATCGCCATTACCATGATCGGGATCGCAGCTACCGCGATCACCGCGACCGCAGGCGCGATTCCGACGAACGCCATTTCGGCGAACGCCGCGGATTCGGCGGCCGGCCCGTACCGGGCACGGGCACGGGCAACCACGACAACTTCAATAACAACTGAACACGCAATCAGGGTTCAGGATTTTCTGCTACCCTCACGCCATGATGCCTGGCCGCAATCCTGAACCCTTAACATCGCATACTCGTTTCCCGACCCTGTCCATATCCACCAGCGCGGCGCGCCGCCTGGTGGCAGGTTGTCTGCTGTCGCTCCTGGTTGCCTGCGGTACGGCACCGCCTGCACCGTCCGGACACTATCGCGTGAAAGCCGGCGATACTCTGTATCGCATTGCCCGCAACCACGGTCAAACCGTCAGCTCGCTGATGCGCATGAACGGGCTGCACGATCCATCAAAGCTTGAGGTTGGCCAGCTGTTACGTGTCGGTGGCGACGCCGGATCCACGGCGAGCACCGCCGCCCCCGCTCAATCAGGGTCCGCGCCATCCGCAAGCACGGCATCACGCCCGGCTGCCGAACGCATCCAGCCCGCCCAATCGGCTGGCACACTTAAACTGATCTGGCCTGCCGCGGGCAAGGTGGCCACCGACATAAAAGGCCCCAGCACCTATGGGCTTCACATTGTGAACAAACCGGGCACACCGGTTGTCGCTGTCGCCGATGGAAAGGTGGTCTACGCCGGCAACAAGCTGCGGGGCTACGGCAATCTGGTCATCATCGACCACCGCAATGGCTACCTCAGCGTCTATGCGCATAACCGCACGCTGCACGTGCGCGAAAACCAGCAGGTTCGGAAAGGCCAGAAGATCGCCGACATGGGCAGCACAGAAAGTCGCCACACCAACCTCTATTTCGAGTTGCGCCACAATGGCAAACCAGTGAGCGCCCGCCGCTACCTACCCGGCGCCTAACGCCTCGCTCACATTCCATAGGGTGCAAAAATATGCATATAAAACAAGGCACTTGGTTTTTTCACCAAAATACATATAATGGCAACGCTGCCGTACGCATTAACGCGTCGCGCTAACGCGCCATACACATCGCCGCGGCACAAGCGCGGTATTCATTCGCATCAACTATAAAGCCGCAATGTACGCGTCGCGGCACGCTCTAATGCGGCAAAAAATGCCACGGCTTGCGCCGCCGCTATACATTTCCCGCGGCATCAAAAACCAACACGCAGAATTCTGGAGGCGTTACAAATGGTCGGGTCGTCACCTTTGTGGCGGGCCAGCCTAAGGCTGGGCTTTTCAGCGCAGGACAACGGTCGATCCGTCTTGTCCTCGCGTCAGCACACCGGCCCGCTGTTGGTGCAGCGCCCGCTCTATCCAGAAGGGCATCAAACCTGCCATGTCGTCATTCTGCATCCGCCCTCCGGTATCGCCGGGGGTGATGTGCTCGATATCGATATCGATGTCAGCGCGGGTGCACATGCCACCTTGTCCACGCCCGGCGCCACGCGCTGGTACAAAGCCAACGGCCGGCAAGCCAGCCAAGCCGTGCGGCTGCGCGTGCAGTCTGGTGCCCGCCTCGACTGGTTGCCGCTCGAAAACATCTTTTTCGACGACGCGGATGCCATCACTCGCAATCACATCGAACTCGAATCCGGCGCCTCCGCAATAGGCTGGGATATCTCCCAATTGGGGTCAGTCACGCGTTCGCCGCAATGGGCGAATGGTCGCGTTGGCATGGATACACGACTTGTCATCGATGGACGGCTTTTCTGGGTCGACAAGGGGCTGCTCCAGGCCGACACCCCGCTGCGCGACGATGTCGCGGGCTTGGCCGGGTTTACGGTTCATGCCACGCTCTGGGCATTCGGCCCGACGCTGGATCCCTTCACCTGCGAATCGCTGGCGGCCGACATGCCCTGGGCAGGTGAACTACGCGCAGGCCTTACCGCGCTGCCCCATGAAAACGGGCAAACGCTCTACCTGGTTCGCGCGGTGGGTGCGCACGCCGAAGATGTCCGTCACCTGATGATCCGAACATGGACGCGTCTGCGCCCACAGTTGTTGCGCACCGAAGGCCTGCCGCTCAGGCTCTGGGACACCTGAGCGCCCATCCGCTCCGACCCGCCCCGCCACGGCAACTCGTGAACGGGCAGGCTAATTGCCACGTCCTTCTTCATTGCTGTAATTTTGCCTGAACGCACCTGTGCGGCTGGCGGCGTATACGCTGTGCCGTGCTCACTGCAACCCGCCCCGGAACCCATACCGGGGCCACCCTTAACCTGGACACCAACGCTATGGAACTGACTTCTCGCGAGAAAGACAAACTGCTGATCTTCACGGCCGCCCTGCTTGCTGAACGCCGACGGGCACGCGGCGTCAAGCTCAACTACCCCGAAGCAGTCGCACTTATCACCGCTGCGTTGATGGAAGGCGCCCGCGACGGGAAGACGGTCGCCGAACTCATGAGCGAAGGCTCCCGCATCCTGACGCGTGACGATGTTATGGAAGGCGTGCCCGAGATGATCGCCGACATCCAGGTCGAGGCCACGTTTCCCGATGGGACCAAACTGGTCACCGTGCACCACCCCATCATTTAAGCTTTTTCCTGGCTGTGCATCCCACCACACATCAATGTATGTTCAAGCACAGCTACAGCCGCAAACAAACGCATAAGCGAATATATCCTCATCCACTGAATCACCCTATTGACGTTGACGGAGAAACCATGAAGAACGCCTCAGTACTCAATATCTTGCTCCGGGCGCTCGCCGGAAGCGCGCTGCTGGCCCTGTCGGGCGCTGCGCTGGCGCACCCTGGCCACGCAGGCCACGAAACAAACATGCTCGCAGAGGGCTTGATCCACCCGCTCACCGGCGCCGATCACCTACTGGCCATGGTTGCCGTAGGCCTCTGGAGTGCGCTTGTACACGGGGCCGCCCGTCAGGCACTGTATGCACCCTTCGTCTTCCTGGCCCTGCTGCTGGCCGGGGCGCTGTTGGGCATCGCCGGAGTGACGCTTCCGGCGGTTGAACCCATGATCATGGCATCGCTGCTGGTGCTGGGCTTGATGGTCGCCGTTCGCCTGCGCGTACCGGCCTGGATCAGCATGGGCATCATCAGCTTCTTCGCACTGTTTCATGGCTTGGCGCACGGGGCCGAATTGCCCGCGGGCGGCGCCGCTGTGGCCTACATCACCGGTTTTATGCTCAGCACGCTTGCCCTGCACGTGGCGGGCCTGTTTGCAGGTTTTCGTCTCAAGCACCACAGCCACTGGCTTTCGCGTGCATTGGGCGGGGGTATCGCCGTGTACGGCGCCAGCCTGCTTGCCACGCTGTAAACGCAACAGACAAACATACGGACACTGACATGATTCCAGGTGAAATTCTGGCCGAAGACGGCATGATCGATCTCAATGTTGGGCGCCCCACGCTCAGCCTGGCCGTTACGAACCACGGCGACCGGCCGGTGCAGGTGGGCTCGCACTATCACTTTGCCGAAGTAAACATCGCACTCGACTTTGACCGCCAGGCCGCGCGCGGCTATCGGCTGAACATCCCGGCCGGTAATGCCGTGCGTTTCGAACCCGGCCAGCGCCGCACCATCGAGCTGGTTGCGCTGGGCGGCGAACGTCGGGTGTTCGGCTTTCACGGTGACGTCATGGGAGCGCTATGATGACTCAACTGTCCCGCAAGGCTTATACAGAAATCTACGGCCCCACCGTCGTCAACGGCGTGGGCGATCGGGTACGGCTCGCGGATACCGAACTGCTGGCCGAAGTCGAATATGACCATACTATTTTCGGCGAAGAGGTGAAGTTCGGCGGCGGCAAGGTTATCCGCGACGGCATGGGCCAGAGCCAACGCCTGAGCGCAGACTGCGCCGATACCGTGATCACCAATGCATTGATCATTGACGCCGTCACAGGGATCGTCAAGGCAGACATTGGCATCAAGAACGGACTGATCAGCGGCATCGGCAAAGCAGGCAACCCCGACACACAGCCCGGCGTCACCATCGTCATCGGCGCGGGCACCGAAATCATTGCCGGCGAAGGCATGATCGTGACGGCGGGCGCCATCGACACCCATATCCACTTCATCTGCCCGCAGCAGATACAAGAGGCGCTGGCCAACGGCACCACGACACTGATTGGCGGCGGCACAGGCCCTGCCACCGGCTCGCTGGCCACCACCAGCACGCCCGGGCCCTGGCATCTAGCCGCCATGATGCAGGCAACTGACTGCATGCCTGTCAACATTGGCCTGTTCGGCAAGGGCAGCAGCAGCTCGCGCGGCGCGCTGCTCGAACAAGTGCGTGCGGGCGCCATGGGCCTCAAAATCCATGAAGACTGGGCCAGCACACCTGCCACGATCGATACCTGCCTGAGCGTCGCCGACGAAACCGACATCCAGGTCGCCCTGCACAGCGACACGCTGAACGAATCCGGCTTCGTGGAAGCGACCTTTGCTGCCTTCAAAGGCCGTACTATCCACTCCTTCCACACCGAAGGCGCAGGCGGCGGGCATGCACCCGATATCATCCGGGCGGCGGGTATGGCCAACGTACTGCCCGCCTCCACAAACCCGACCATGCCGTTCACGCACAACACCATCGACGAGCACCTGGACATGGTGATGGTCTGCCACCATCTAGACCCGTCGATTGCGGAAGACCTGGCTTTTGCCGAAAGCCGAATACGCCGCGAAACCATCGCCGCCGAAGACGTATTGCATGACTTGGGTGCGTTTTCCATCATGAGCTCCGACTCGCAGGCGATGGGCCGCGTGGGCGAGGTGGCGTTGCGCACCTGGCAGACTGCCCACAAAATGAAAGTGCAGCGCGGCGCGCTGGCGGGCGACAGCGTGCGTTCAGACAACGAACGCATCAAACGCTATGTCGCCAAATACACCATCAACCCGGCATTGGCGCATGGTGTGGGCCATATCATCGGCTCGATCGAAGTGGGCAAGCTGGCTGACCTGGTTTTATGGAAGCCGGCCTTCTTCGGCGTCAAGGCCAATATCGTGCTCAAGGGTGGCATGGCTGTGCTGGCCAGCATGGGCGACATGGGCGCGTCCATCTCCACGCCGCAGCCGGTGGCGCTGCGGCCAATGTGGGGCAGCCTGGGCAAAGCGCTGCGCACCTCCGTGCTGTTTGTTTCACAAAGTGGGCTGAACAACACGGCGTTGCACGACCTGGGTTTGAACAAACGCCTGGAAGCCGTGCGCGGCTGCCGTACGGTATCCAAGCACGACATGGTACGCAACAACTGGCTGCCTACGATTTCCGTCGACCCGCAAACCTATGAGGTGTATGCCGACGGTGAGCTGCTGAGCTGCGAACCCATCGCAAAATTGCCCATGGCACAACGTTATTTTCTGTTCTAAATATGAGAATTTTCGACAAATACCAGCGTGCGGGACGCATCGCCCGACCGCTGCTCCGAGCAGCACCGGCTGTCACCCTCACGCTCTCCGCGCGGCGTCGCAGCCGCCAGCCGCTGACGCTGGACAATGGCGAAGAAGCGGCACTGTCCATCGAGCGCGGCGTGGTCTTGCATGACGGCGACGTGCTGGTGGCGCAGGATGGCGGATTTGCGGTCGTGAAGGCAGCAGACGAAGCCGTGACGCGGGTCACGGCGGCCACACCTCGGCAGCTTGCCCGTGCCGCCTACCATTTGGGCAACCGCCATGTCCTGCTTGAAGTGGGCGAAGGTTACCTACAGCTCGAGTACGACTCGGTCTTGGTCGACATGCTGCAACGCCTGGGCGGTCTACGCGTCGCACAGGTGCATGCGCCGTTCGAGCCCGAATCCGGTGCCTATGGCGGTGGGCACCGCCACGGCCATGACGAGACCTTCGGCGAAGACTACGCGCTGGCACAGGCGGCCTACCGTGCACATGAGCCGGGACGAGCCAGCACGCATGGGCACGACGACCATGCCCATGGCCATACGCACAACCATGATTGCAAGCACAACCACCCTCCCCGCCCTGCGCACACGCATGACTGCGGCCACAACCACGATCACGGTGGGAATCACAGCCACGGCCACGATCACAGCCACGATCACGACCACGATCACGACCACAACCACGATCACGATCACGAGCACGACCACCCCCATGGCCACGGCAAGAAGGCGCCGCGCTCATGACGCTGGCGCTGGATATCGGCCAACTTGCCGCCCTACAGCAGCTTTCCTCGCCCGCCCTGCCTATCGGCGGGTTCAGCTACTCCCAGGGTCTGGAGGCGGCTGTTGAACTGCGCCTGGTGTACGACGAAGATTCCGCGCGCGTGTGGATACAGTCTCAGTTGGAAACGGTGATGGCACATTGCGAGGCACCCGTCTGGCTACTGCTGTACCGGGCATGGCGCGACGGCGAGCACCAGGCGGCCGATGAATGGAACCAATGGTTCCTGGCTTCGCGCGAAACCCGCGAGCTGCGCCAGGAGACTGAGCAGATGGGCGCATCGCTGGCCCGTTTGGTGCACGATATGCAATGGTGCAGTGCCGACCAGCGCACATCGTTGGCCGCCATGCGCCCTATGACGCTACCCCTGGTGCACGCGTGTGTATGCGCCGCCCTGCGCCTGCCCGAAGAAGCAGGGTTGGCCGCCTATCTGTTTACCTGGCTCGAAAACCAAGTGGCCGCAGCCATCAAAAGCGTGCCACTCGGGCAATCGGCCGGCCAACGCATCATCACCGGCTTGCGCCCGCGACTTCAGGGTGTCGTGGCAAACGCCCAGCAACGGGCCAGGGCCGAACCACCCGCCCTGCATACGTTCGCACCACAGTACGCCATTGTGTCCTCACGGCACGAAACGCAGTTTTCGAGGCTGTTCCGATCATGACGACCATGAACGCCTCCAACCCTTTACCCTACACAGGCTGAATCACCATGCATGATATTTCCACACTGGCAGGACGCAGCAAGAAGCTGCCGCCCCTGCGCGTCGGTGTTGGCGGGCCGGTCGGCTCGGGCAAGACGACACTGCTCGAGATGGTCTGCAAGGCCATGTACCCCGAGTACGACCTCATCGCCATCACCAACGACATCTACACCAAGGAAGACCAGCGCCTGCTGACACTGTCCGGTGCTCTGCCGCCCGAGCGCATCCTGGGCGTGGAAACCGGCGGCTGTCCCCATACTGCCATCCGCGAAGACGCGTCCATCAATCTCGAGGCCATCGACCGCATGCTGGGCAAGTTTCCGGATGCGGATATCGTGTTCATCGAGTCCGGCGGCGACAATCTGGCTGCCACCTTCAGCCCCGAGCTTTCAGACCTGACGCTCTATATCATCGATGTTGCCAGCGGCGAGAAGATACCGCGCAAGGGTGGGCCGGGCATCACCAAGTCGGACCTGTTCATCATCAACAAGACCGACCTTGCGCCTTATGTAGGTGCCAATCTGGACGTAATGGAGGCCGACACCCGCCGCATGCGCGGCGACAAGCCTTTTGTAATGTGCAATCTAAAGACCGGCCAAGGCCTGGATAAGATCGTGGCCTTCTTGAAAAAGGAAGGCATGCTGAATATCCAGTCGGATTGATTGCTGCCGCCGATGATATGGCGGCAGCAGCGGCCCAGGCAACGTGGCAGAACCCCGCCACATGGCGGGCGGCACCCGATTGACACCCGCGGCCGCTGTGGCGCACGTCACACGCCGTAGCGTTCCCGATACGCCGCCACCGCGCCGCGGTGCTCCGCCAACGCGGCATCGTCCTGCAACACCGCCATGATGTCCGCGAGCGATGCAATGCTCACAACAGGGATGCCATAGGTGGCGGTAACGTCCTGCACCGCCGAATGCGCCGACAAGGCATCATCGGGCCCCGCCCTTTCCATGCGATCGAGGGCAATCAGCACGGCGGCGGGCTCCGCCCCCGCCTGCCGAATGATGTCCACCGACTCGCGCACCGAGGTGCCGGCGGTAATGACATCATCAATGATCACCACCTTACCCTGCAAAGGCGCGCCCACCAGCGTCCCGCCTTCGCCGTGATCCTTGGCCTCTTTGCGGTTGAAGGCAAACGGCACATCCCTGCCCTGCATACCCGCATGGCCAGCCAGCGCAATTGCTGTTGCCGTCGACAGCGGGATGCCTTTATATGCGGGGCCGAACAACATATCGAATTCAACCCCCGAATCGATCAGCGCTTGGGCATAAAAGCCCGCCAGCCGGCCAACCGAACGGCCGGTATTGAACAGGCCTGCATTGAAAAAATACGGGCTGATCCGCCCCGATTTGACCTTAAAGCTGCCAAAACGCAACACTCCCTGCTCGAGGGAAAAACGGACGAAATCGGCGCGGTGCGAGGAAATACTCATGATGGACGGATGGAAGTATCGGGAAATGTGCATTATCGCCGAAGTCCGTAAAACGTTGCTTTCAGGGCATTCCAGGCGTTTGGATCGCGCATTGGCCCACTGGAAGGACGCGGGGCAAAACGACGCAGCGCGACGCCATGCACGGCGCCCCTTCATGGCAAAACTCGTGCTCCATATATTCGCCGACCATGTATTTGCACATGACTTGCATTACACTTTTCGGCGTAAGGCGGCGTGCCTTGCGCAATCAGACGAGGAACATCATGACTTCAGATGCTTGCACTACCTGGGCGCCCCGCGCCTTGAGCATTTTGCGTATCGTTGGTGGCTATCTCCTTCTCCTGCATGGCACGGCCAAGCTGCTCGGCATACCTCATGTGAAAATGTTCGATGGGCTGCAGATCGCTTCGCTGTACGGCGTAGCAGGTATCATTGAGCTCGTTTTCGGCATCCTCCTGGTGCTTGGGCTATTCACACGCCTGGCGGCTTTCGTCGCCTCAGGCTTCAGCGCTGCGGCATACTTCATTGGGCACGTCGCAGCCAGCGGCTCCTTGCTTCTGCCCATTCTTAATGGCGGCGAAGCAGCGGTGCTGTTCTGCTTTGTGTTCTTCTACATCATCTTTGCGGGCCCTGGTCCGTGGAGCCTTGATGCCATGCGCGGCAAATCATAGTCATCTTTCACAATTCTTTTATCGAGATCCCCCGCCGTATGCTTCGTGTCATTTCCGCCAACCTCAATGGCATCCGTTCCGCCGTCAACAAAGGCTTTCTGCAATGGTTGCCTCAACAGCACGCAGATTTCGTCTGCATGCAGGAGCTCAAGGCCCAGGCCGACAACATGACGGCGGAAATGCTAAACCCCGATGGCTATTACGGCTACTTTCATTACGCCGAGAAAAAAGGCTATAGCGGCGTGGGGATCTACGCCCGCCAGCAACCGCTGCAGATCATTGAAGGGCTGGGCGTGCCTGAAATCGACGCCGAAGGCCGCTACCTGGAGCTGGTGTACGACACCCTTTCAATCATTTCACTCTACCTGCCCTCAGGCTCCAGCGGTGACCACCGCCAAGCCGCGAAGTATGTTTTCATGGAGCACTTTTTTGGACACCTGGAAGACCTCGCCAAGTGCGGCCGAAGGGTAATCCTTTGCGGCGACTGGAACATCGCACACAAAGAAATCGACCTCAAGAACTGGAAGGGCAACCTGAAAAACAGCGGTTTTCTGCCCGAAGAGCGCGCTTGGCTGACGCGTGTGTTCGATAACATCGGCTGGAAAGACGTATACCGGGGCCTGTATCCCGACGCCACCGGCGAAGCCTATACCTGGTGGAGCAACCGCGGGCAGGCTTGGGCCAAGAACGTAGGGTGGCGCATCGACTACCAGATTGCCACCACCGATATTGCCGCCACCGCCCGCCAGGCCAGTATTTACAAGGATGAACGCTTTAGCGACCACGCGCCGCTGACAATAGACTACGACACAACCTTGGCGGGTTGAACGCAGGCGTCAGTTCAGCGTTAACGGCGCGGCAACGCTGAAGTGCCGCGCCTGTGTCACCGTAACGCAAAGCTGGCCGACCGGCAACATATTGCCGTATCGCTTGCAACCCTACGCGCCTGCCTGCAACACCGCCAGGGCAAGCGCCAGCAACCCGGCGGGCGCCACCAAGCGTGGCGCGTAACTGTGCAGCAACGTAACGGCCAATGCAGCAAAGGTAAGCTCGACAACCCAAAGAGCGGCCCCCACCGAAGCCCCTTCGGCACTCACCGCAGGCACCAACGCCCCCAGCACCAGCGACCAACCAACGCACTTGAGTAGCCGGGCCCACCCCCACGCCGGCACGCCACCGAATACTTGCCCGTAATGGCGCGCCATACCCAGGCTGAGCGCGGCCATACCCGACATCGCCAATGCTATCGTCATGAAGCACCTACCCCGCCGGAGTATTGATTGCCGCCAGCGGCAGCCCCATCGGCCGATCCACCTGGTGCAACGCGCACGATCGCGCCCGGCGTCACCCGCGGGTATGGCGCGCCCACCGCAGGGACCGAGGCGGGCATAGGTGTTGCGTTGCCCCGCTGTGCCCGCGCCGCAACTGCGGCAGCCGCAGAAGGCACACGCAAATACCATTGCGCCATCAAGGCCAGCAGCGCCACAGCCAGAAAGACGCAGTCGACACCTGCCACCAGCCAATTGCCGTGCGACAACGTGGCCAGCAGGTGGCTGTTAGGGTAAGGGATATTGCTCAAGGGCAGCCCTGCATACAGCACAGCAATGGCCAGGCACTGCTCCTTCCATGCCGTGCGGTGCGGACGCCACCAAGGATGCACCGCGCATACCAGCCACGCGAGAAAAAAGATGTTGACTTCCCAACCTGCCCGCCCCGCCAAGCCGACCGGCAACAGCCGATTGGCCCAGAAATAGGCTGCGACGGCGACCAGCAAGCCGGCGATGGCGCCGACGTTCAGGCACTCGACCAACCTGTGCCCAAAGTGCCGGCCCGCCTTGCGCTGCTGTGGCAGGCGCTTGACTACCCACAGTATCAACCCCGTTGCAACCATGGCCGAGCCCAACACGCCACTGAAAAAGCACAGCCAACGCAGCCAAGCCCCCGCATAATGGGCCATGTGCAGCGCAGTCGTGACGTTGTAAACACTGGCGGCACCACCCAGAGCCGGCGGCTGTGGCGCGCCCAGCGGTTCGCCCGTAACGCCGCTGTAGCGCATCCGCTCGCCCCAGCCTCGCCCCGAGAGCGTATTGTTGACACGCGCCTGCAACTCAACGATGGCGCCCGGCGTGCCAGCATGCGCAACGGCAATGCTTGCAATACCGTGTGGCCAGCGCTGCCGCGCCTGTTCAATGAGAGGAGCCAGATCGGTAAGCGGCACCGACCCCGGTGGCGACGGCCGGCGGAACTCGGTGACGCGAAAGATATCGCCGCGCAGATCCGAATAGGCGGCGGACGCATCGCCACGATAGACCGTGTGGATTGCCCAGGGCATCAGCGTAGCCATCAACAGGATCAGCCCGCTGTAGGTAATAAGCAAATGAAACGGCAGCGCCAGCACACCCAAGACGTTATGCACATCCATCCAGGAGCGCTGCCCCTTTCGGCGGCGGAAAGTGAAGAAGTCGGCAAATATTTTTTTGTGCGTCACGATGCCGCTGAGCAGCGCAACCAGCATGAACATGGTCGCCGTGCCCACCACCCAGCGCCCCGCCCAATAGGGCATACCATAAAGCTCGAAATGAAAGCGGTAGAAAAAATCCGCGCCGCGTGTATTGCGCGCATGCAACTGCTCGCCTGTCGCGGCGTCGAGCACGGCATGCTTGCCGCGCGACTTGTCAGCCGGTGATTCGGCGTCGTTCCATTGCAGTTGGATGACACGGCTACGTTCGTTGGGCAGGGTGATTGACCAAGCGGTTGCCCCTGGCGCAACGTGCTGCACGGCAGCCACAGCGCGCATGGCAGAGCCCGCATCAGGCTGCGAGGCGTGCAGCTCGGGCCTCATCCAGCCACTGATTTCGTCGCGAAAGAAGCTGAGTGTGCCAGTAACGAACACCGCAAACAACAACCACCCCAACACCAGGCCGGCCCATGTATGCAGCCAGGCATTGGACTGCCGGAAGCCCATGCCCTTCATGATGCGGCCCTCAGCCACCACACATGCAACGCAGGTGCCAAGACCAGTACAAGCCAGCCCAGCCACGCGCGTGCGGTGGAGCCGACGCAAAATACCCAGATGGCAAAGCAGGCGTGGACGACAAATGCCAGCAGTGTAGCGGCGAGCGCCGCCTGTATGCGGGGCAGAGGAAGCGCTGCACCCAGGCTTGCCGCTACAAGGGCCGACAGCACGTATCCACCCCCGATTGCCAGCACGGCCCGCGAAGCGACGTTGAGGCGGTAGGAAAGCGGTACGCCTGGATTTTGCGCATTGAGCATGTCTTGAGCTATTTTTGCTAATGAGAACCAGTCTCAATTGTATTATTATTTTTTTGTATCTGGCACCATCGCATCATCTTTTTCACCCCAGCCGCGCGCCATCGCCCGGCGGCATGTAACGCGTTACCATCGGGTAGTACCGTGCCTCTGCCGCAATGGGCCACGGCTCCACCTTTCTCATGGTCCCTTTAACGCATTAACAGGATCCCGCAGATGAACGCGTTGTCAGATATCTCGTTGTCAGCCTTCCCGATCACCAAAAAATGGCCTGCGCAGCACCCGGATCGCATCCAGCTGTATTCGCTGCCCACGCCCAACGGCGTCAAGGTTTCCATCATGCTCGAAGAAACCGGCCTGCCTTACGAGGCGCACCTGGTCAGCTTCGACCGCCACGACCAGATGTCGCCAGAATTTCTTTCCCTAAACCCCAACAACAAAATCCCTGCAATTCTCGATCCAAACGGGCCAGGCGGCCAGCCGCTGGGGCTGTTCGAATCCGGTGCGATCCTGATCTACCTGGCGGAAAAATCCGGCAAACTGTTGCCTCGGGATGCCGCTCGCCGCTACGAAACCATTCAGTGGCTGATGTTCCAGATGGGCGGCATCGGGCCCATGTTCGGCCAGCTGGGTTTTTTTCATCGCTTTGCAGGTAAAGACTATGAAGACAAGCGCCCGCGCGACCGCTATGTCGCTGAATCGCGTCGGCTGCTCGGTGTACTCGACGGCAGGCTGGCGGGGCGCCAGTGGGTGATGGGCGATGACTACACGATCGCAGATATCGCCATTTTCCCGTGGGTGCGCAATCTGATCGGTTTTTATGAGGCCGGCGACTTGGTGGGCTTCAATGATTTCGGCAACGTGGCCCGCAGCCTGGATGCCTTCGTGGCCAGGCCAGCGGTGCAAAAAGGGCTGAACATCCCTCCGCGCAGCTGACACGCCCAGCCAACGCCCGCGCTAGACCATCTTTACCATGCGGTTACCCAGCGGGCGGCTCTGCATCCGTGTCCAGGCGTATGACGTCGTCGCGCCGCAGCCGCAACAGCAGCAGGCCGGGTATCGCGATGGCGATCGTCAGCACGAAAAACCCGGGCCAGCCCAACGTTTCGACCAAGGGCGGCGTAAATGGCCCGGCCAAATAGGTGCGCCCTACGGCTGAAAGTGCTGACAGCAGTGCGAACTGCGTTGCAGAAAACTCATGCTTGCACAGCGCCATGAGCAACGCCACAAAAGCAGCGGTGCCCAGCCCGCCGCACAGGTTCTCCACCGCTACCACCAATGCCATAAAGTACAGGTGCGGCGGGGTGACCGCCAGTAACCAATAGCCGAAATTGGATGCTGCCTGAAGCAAGCCAAACAGCATCAACGAACGGTACAGACCCAGGCGCGCCATGATGGCGCCGCCAGCCAGCGCCCCTAATATGGTGGCAGCCAGGCCGAACACTTTATTGATCGTGCCGACCTCAGAAACACTGAACCCCGCGCCACGCAACAAAAAGGTGGTAGAGAGCGCCCCAGCAAAGGCGTCGCCCAGCTTGTAAAGGACGATAAGCAAGAGCACCGTCAGTGCGCCGGGGCGACCGAAGAACTCGGCCAGTGGCTCCACCACTGCCTCGCGCAGGCTACGGGGCGCTTTTGCCAGCACTTCTGGCTCGGGCGCCAGCACGGTGGCAATGGCGCACAGCGCCATCAGGCCGCCCATGGCGACATACATACCCTGCCAGCCCAGCCACTGATCCGCCAGCACCAACGCCAGCCCACCCGACACAATCATGGCAAGTCGATAGCCCAGCACCTTCACCGCCGCTCCCGCAGCGCGCTCTTCGTGGCGCAGGACATCAGTGCTGTAGGCATCGAACGCGATATCCTGCGTGGCCGAAAAGAATGCCACCATGACGGCCACGGCGGCCAGCAGGCCCAGATGCGCCGACGGCTGCAGAAAACCCATGCCGGCGATCGCGGCGGCGAGCAGGAATTGCGTAAAAAACACCCACCCGCGCCTGCGCCCCAGCACCGGTGGCGCATAGCGGTCGACCAGAGGCGCCCACAGGAACTTGATGGTATAGGCGGTGCCGATGAGCGTGAGAAAGCCTATGCTCTGCAGCGAAATACCCTCGACCGTGGCCCATGCCTGCAACGTGCCGCTCGTCAGCGCCAACGGCAGCCCGCTGGAAAAACCCAGAATCAGCAGCGGAAAGACGCGGGGGCTGGTGTATAGGCGGGACACAGCGATGGTCAGGACTCCTGGTGGTGCGGCGACTCGAAGCGATACACGGCCAGCGTACTACGCCAGCCCGGCATGAGTTTAACTTCTTTGTTGCGGTTGAAAGTAGCCAGATGGGTAATCCTCAACTGCAACGCCTGCGCCAAATCTTCGAAATCCTTCAGTGTGCACAGGTGGATGTTGGGGGTATCGAACCATTGATAGGGCATTTCGCCTGTGACAGGCATGCGGCCACGCAGGATAGACCAGCCATGGGGCCAGTAGCCAAAATTGGGGAACGACACGATGCCATAACGCGCGACACGCGCCATCTCGAGCAGAATATGCTCCGTCTGGTGCATGGACTGCAGCGTCTTGGACAGCACCACCGTATCAAACTGCTGATCGCCGAACAGCGCCAGCCCATCCTCGAGATTTTGCTGCACCACGTTCACACCACGACGCACCGATGCAATCACAAGCTCGTCTTTCAGTTCGACGCCGGCGCCGATCACCTGTTTGTTGGCCTGCAGGTAGGCGAGCAGAGCGCCGTCGCCACAACCCAGGTCAAGCACCCGGCTGCCAGGCTCTATCCAACTGGCGATGCGAATCAGATCGGCGCGCAGATGGCTCGGAACCCCGACGGATGTGGTCATGCCAGCACCCCCGTGATGTGCTTGCGCTCGGGAAGACCCAGCCCCGCCGCAATGCGATCGTAATAACCCTGCACCACGGCGTGATACCGTGCGTCATCCAGCAGGAAGGCATCGTGGCCGTGCGGCGCGTTGATTTCCGCGTATGTAACGGGGCGCTCGTTCTTGAGCAGCGCACTGACGATCTCGCGTGAGCGCTCGGGTGGAAAACGCCAATCAGTGGTGAACGACACCAGCAGGAAGTCGGCCTGTGCTGGCCTGAGTGCTTTGGCCAGATCGCCGCCATGGCTACGCGCGGGGTCGAAATAATCGAGCGCGCGTGTCAGCAACAAATAGGTGTTGGCGTCGAAATAGCGTGAAAACTTTTCGCCCTGATAGCGCAAGTAGGACTCGACTTCGAATTCGACGTCGTAGCCGTAGTGAAAATCGCCATTGTGCCCTGGCTCGCGCTGGGTGCGGCCGAACTTGGCGGCCATGTCTTCGTCGGACAGATACGTAATGTGACCGACCATACGCGCAACTGACAGGCCGTGGCGCGGCACAACACCGTGCGCGTAATAATCGCCGCCGTGGAACTCGGGGTCGCTGATAATGGAACGGCGCGCTACCTCATTGAAGCCGATGTTCTGCGCCGACAATCGTGGCGTGCTGGCAACGACGACACAGTGTCCGACGCGCTCGGGGCAGGTGATGGCCCAGCTTAGCGCCTGCATGCCGCCTAGCGACCCCCCCATGACTGCAGCGAACTTCTGAATACCGAAATAATCCGCTACACGCGCCTGCGCCTGCACCCAGTCTTCAACGGTAAGCATGGGAAAAGCCGCCCCCCAAGGCTTGCCTGTCGCAGGATTGATGCTGGCAGGCCCGGTGGAGCCGAAGCACGAACCAATATTGTTGATGCCAATGACAAAGAACCTTTCGGTGTCCACCGCTTTGCCCGGCCCGACCATGTTGTCCCACCAACCGATGTCTTTGGGATTGTCGGCCGAAATGCCTGCGACATGGTGCGACGCATTCAGCGCGTGGCAGATCAGCACCGCATTGCTGCGTGCTTGATTGAGTGTGCCATAGGTTTCGACGGCAAGCTCGTAAGACGGGAGCACCTGCCCGCTTGTCAGTGCAAGGGGTTCGTCGAACGCGATGAACTGGGGAGAAACGACACCCACCGAACCAGGAGGAACTTCAACCGCAACCGCAGCAGGCGGCACAGGCGTTGAAACGGAATCGTCGGAAACGGGAGCAGCAGTGATATTGGCCATATGGACCTCTTTAGCTGGATTTATGAGGCGCCCGCAAGCGGATCAAGCAAATCGGCGCACTACTGGGGAATCAGAAAACAAGTTGCCTGCATAGTTTATCACTCCGGCCGGCGCCGGCTGGAATTGCGATGGCAATTAAACGATCTGCCAGTGCAAATTCATCCTGTTTAATGAATAAAACCTGTCTACTTCAGATACATTCTGATACCGACTACAGGATTAAGGTATAGCAATGGAGAAACCAAACAAAGCGCTTACCACACGGGAATTGTCATGCCTGCAGTGGGCGTCAGTGGGCAAGACGAGCTGGGAAACCGGCGTTATCCTCGGCGTTACCGAGCGGACAGTTAATTTTCATATACAGAATGCGTGCCGCAAGTTGGGCGTGCATGGCAGGCAGGCCGCGATCACAATCGTGCTGAACGCCGGCCTCGTACCCGGCATCAGCGAGCCATATCTATCCCGCGTAAAAATTCATCCGCCTGAGCCTGTGGGAACGCGCTTGTGCCAGAAGTTACCAGTGCCTCGACCACGGCGCCTTCGGTAAGCCATAGCGTTGCCTGCAGGCGAAGCGGCTTGCCCGATGGCGCTTTGCCGTCAATGGTAAACGGCACACCATAAGCGAGCCTTTCAAGCGGCGGCGCCACGCCCAGATTGCGGTACAGCGACTCAATCACGCCCTCGGCAAAACCAGCGCGCAGGGCGGCGTCGCGCGCCATGATAGGCGGAAAAGAAGCATACGCGACCGTAAACAGCGCATCCCCAACCGACGCACTGGTCAACGTAAACATGATGTCGTGCCCTGCATAGGACACCTGGCGCGATTGCGTCGAGGGCCGATCCGGAAAGAACGCAGTAACGGCACCATCGGCCAACTGGGCCTGGCGCCAGTTATAGTCGGGCGAACAGCCCGCCAGAAGCGCGGCCAAGGCCAGAATCGCAATCAAATGTCTCACCCTTATACCTCAGTTAAAATCCTCGGGGATTAACTCTTAGCAGCATGCTCGCCTCATGACAACTCGCAAACCAGGCTATAACGCGCTTGCCGGCCAAGCCGACCTCATCAAGGGGATTAAGCGCGGCATCGAAAAAGAAGGCCTGCGGGTCACGCTCGACGGCGAGCTGGCACGCACCCCACACCCTCCCGCGCTGGGTGCGGCGCTCACACACCCGCGCATCACCACAGACTATTCAGAGTCGCTGCTGGAGCTCATTACCGCAGCGCACCATTCTACAGAAAGCCTGATCAGCGAACTCGAGCAGACGCACCGCTATGTGGCCGCCACGCTGCGCGACGAACTCTTGTGGAATCAATCCATGCCCGCCCTGTTGCCCCCCGACGCGGATATTCCCATCGCGTGGTATGGCACCTCCAATACCGGCATGCTGAAACACGTCTATCGTCGTGGCCTGGCCGTGCGCTATGGCAAAACCATGCAATGCATTGCGGGCGTGCACTACAATTTTTCGGTGCCCGAAGCCATGTGGCCGCTGCTGGGTATGCAAGGCGACGACAAACAGCGCCGCTCGCGCGGTTACCTGGCGCTGATTCGCAACTTCACCCGCTATTCTTGGCTGCTGATGTATCTGTTCGGTGCATCGCCAGCGCTGTCCAGCAGCTTTCTGCACGGCATGCCCGCGGGCGCGCTCGAGAAACTGGACGACACCACGCTGTACCTGCCGCATGCCACCAGCCTGCGCATGAGCGACATGGGGTATCAGAGCAACCGCGCGCAGTCCGAACTGCAACTCTGCTACAACGACCTCGAAACATTTTTGCAGCGCATGTATACGGCGGTCACCACGCCGTGGCCCGCCTATGAGGCCATTGGCACTCACCGCAACGGCGAGTGGATACAGCTCAACACCAATATCATCCAGATCGAAAACGAGTACTACTCCAGTATCCGTCCCAAGCGCACCACAGGCCGTTGTGAGCGGCCGGTAACAGCGCTTGCCGAGCGCGGCGTCGAGTATGTCGAAGTGCGCTGCCTGGATATCGACCCTTACTCGCCAACCGGCATTTCGGTGCAGACAGCCCATTTCATGGACGCCTTTCTGCTATTTTGCGCGGCAGAGTCCAGCGCCGATTTTCCCAACAACGGTTTCTGCACCAACAGCCGCCATAATTTCAGTCGAGTCGCCAAAGAAGGCCGTAAACCCGGCCTCAAGCTCAACGACGAAGGCACCCCCATCGCGCTGGCAGACTGGGGCCGCGACTTGCTCGAGCGAATCCTTCCCTATGCCGAGCTGCTGGATGCCGCGCATGGCGGCAATGCCTACCGGCAAGCGCTGGCAGCGCAGCAGCCCAAGCTCGACGACACCGAAAACACACCGTCAGCGACCCTTCTGAGGGACATCCACGATAGCAAACTAGGGCTGGTTGGCTTTACGCTGCAACAAAGCTTCGCGCATCGCGATGCCATGCGCGCGGCTTCGCTGGACGCAACCACCCTGCGCAGCTACCAGATGATGGCGGACGACTCCATCGCTGCCCAGAAGCAACTCGAAGACAGCGACACGGAAAGCTTCGACACTTACGTCGAACGGTATCACGCCGCCCTGCGCCGACCCTGACGGCACCAGGCGGCTACACAGCTCGACGCGCCAACCAACTCTGGCGCACAAAGCAACCGCCGGACCTCGACGTCCGGCGGAACACAATAATCATGCCTGGTCGTATGCCGCCATATCGTGAATCATGATAATTATCATAGGGAAGATGTTATGAAACACTTACAATCTCCAGCTTCACGCTCGCGCATCCCTCGTGCATTTTTTGTCTACTGATGAATTGCCCGTCCTTGCCGACACCTGACGCAGCGCTGGTGCAACATCTTGCCACCTCGCCTGTATTTTCCAGGGCCGATCGCAATGCACTCGCACACTTGGCCTACGAAGCCCGCCTGGTCAGCGTCGCCAATGGCGCCCATCTCTTCGAAATGGGTATGCCGGCCAATCATTTTTACGTCGTGCAGTCGGGAAGGGTGTCGCTATATCGCCCTTGCTACAACGGCGAAACCAAAATCTTCCGTGTCATGGAAAGCGGAGATGTGGTCGGCGAAGCATCGATGTTTCTCGAGCCCGCCCGCTATCCATTGTCAGCGCGTGCCACTGCGGCCACCAAAGCATATTGCGTCGAGCGCAAGCGGCTACTATCGTTGGCTCGGACTTCGCCGGCTTTTTCGTACGCCCTGACGCTAGGCCTTGCCACCGGGTTCAACCACTGGCTCAATCGTGTCGATCTTCTCACCATCGGCAACGCAGGCCAGCGGCTGGTCACCTTCCTGATGGATCTTTATATACAACAGCACAGCACCACGCTGGTGCTGCCATCAAGCCAAGGCATTCTCGCCCGGCAGCTCAACATCGCCGCCGAAACCTTCTCGCGGCAGATGAACCAGTTCAAGCGCGCGGGGCTCATCACCCTGCAACCGCAACGTCAGCTCATACTGCTGGATGTGCCTGGGTTGTGCCGCTTCGTTGGCATTCCCGCGCCCCCCTCTTCAGACGATCCCCGCGAGCCCGCCAGCACTGGCAATACGCCTCACCCCACCGCCCAGCCAGGCTGCACGCACCATCCTCTGGGCAAACTGCACATCTAGCCACGCTATATTGCGTCCACCAGCAGGAACACTGCTTGCCACGCATGCCCAGGATCCCGCGCCAAAACGGCGCCACATCACTGGAGGAACAGGCATGCCCGCAAAATCCAAGGCTCAGCAACAAGCCGCCGCCATCGCCTTGGCGGCCAAACGCGGTGAAAAGAAAGTCGGCGAACTCAAAGGTCCCGCCAAATCGATGTATGAATCAATGAGCGAAAAGGAACTGAGGGAATTTGCCGAGACCGACACCAAGCATAAACCTGAGCATAAATCAGACCGGCAATGAGCCGGCGGCGGCACGGTATATGCTGAGTACGGCCGTAAAGGTACCGTCGGGGCGGCCGCCCCATCATCCTTGCGGCGCGCCATCATGGGCGCAGTCGGACGGTAAACGCGGCAACAGGAGACAGATCATGCCACGCAATGACGATCCTCGTGATATTAGCCACCGCGGCAGCCAGCCTTACCAGAATCTTCCGGACGAAGAAGACTACACCTACCGCGAACCCTATCGCGGCGAGCGGCGGCGCCTCAATACAACCAAGGACCAAGGTTATGAAGGGCCGTTCGATAACCCTGCTCGCCTTGGCATGGGACAGGAATTCAACGCGGAACGAGCCTACACACACAAGGCAGGCTACCCGCAGGGCCACGTGATGGATGAACATATAGACTGGGGCAGCCACCGGAGCCTGTCCCAATCAGGCTCACGACCCGCAGGCGGCATTAGCCAGGGCCACGGCATGGCAAGCGGCGGGAGCCAATCTGCTCAACGCCAGCAGTATCCGCAGCGCGGCCCTTGGCACGAAGAAACCTATGGCGGCCCCGAGGCCGGCTGGCATCGTGCCGTTGGGCCCGGCGGGCGTCAACCGTATCATTCGCAACATGAATGGCATGACCCAACGCCCCACTACGCACCCAAGGGCTACATACGCTCTGACGACCGTATTCGCGAAGACATCTGCGAGCAGTTGATATTCAGCGGCATGGACGTGCGTGACGTCACCGTTGAGGTCAAGGACGGCCGGGTATTGCTCGACGGGACGGTGAGCAACCGCCGCGTCAAACATGCCATCGAAGACTGCGCCGATGCGAGCAGCGGGGTGAAAGATGTGGACAACAGGATACGGGTGGTGGAGCCCTATACACCGGGCGAAACGTCGATAGGCGGCCAATCGGGCGGCGACACCTGAGCGATGCAGCCAACGGCCAAGGGCCGCTCCCGAATCCGGCGACGCACGCATCCCGCCGAGCGGCAGGCAGCAGACATGCCAATGCGGTGCACTTACGCCCTGCTCGGGCCGCCGCATTCAGGCAGCAGGGCCAGGATAGCCTGCGCCCCTTCAGGGGAGAGGCGCCCCGCCTGCCTCGCCAGCGGTACGCTGCGGCGGCACAACGCACTATAGAGCGCCACAACGTCGCCATCCAGCGACTGCAGCGCCTGTACATGGCGAGCCACCGTTGCAGTGTCCCCGCGTGAAACCGGCCCTGGCATACCGTGGGCAATACCCGAGGCCTCGATCGCACTGACTGTGCCCTTTAGCAAAGGCAGCAACGCACGCAAGGCATCCGCTTCGTCGGCGCCCCATGAACCCCAGATCTTCACCGCTTCGGCCAGCAATACATTGATAAACTGCGAAGCATAACCGCCTGCGGCATGGTAGCGGCCTCGCATGCCCGTTGGCAGGGTATGGCCGCTGCAGCCCATGCGAGCGGCCAGATCATGCAACGTAGCGGAAAGCGGATCGGATGCCTCAATGGTGATGACACAGCCAGATAGCGTGCGGGCCGCCGCATGCGGGTCTGTAAAGGTTTGCATGGGATGGAAGCCGCCGATCTGCGCACCTTGTGCGGCGGCCGCCTTCAGGGCCACGAGCTCAGTGGCGCCGCTGCAATGCACCACCCCCATGCCCGGACGCCAACGCAGCGCACATGCCGTGGCTTCTATCGCCGCATCAGGGGTTGTAACGAAAACCAGGTCACAAGTGTCTGCCACCGCCTGGGCCGTGTCCACACGGCACCCCGGAGCGCCTTCGGCCAATACATGGGCGCTGGCTTCGCTACGGCTCGCTACAGCATGTACATCAAAACCACACGCTGCAAGGCGCCAGGCCAGCGCTTGCCCAAGCCGGCCCGCACCAATAAAACCTACCTTGATTGTCATTGCCTCATCGACTGCCATACCCCCTCCATGCTTTTCCCATACGCAGAGCCCTGCACGCCACATGCAGCCATAGCCGCGGCTCTACCGAGCCGGGCATTACCCATGAGCGCGCTACAATTCGCGCACTGTTTGACTCAACTCGCCGGCGCGGTGAGGCGGCGCGTTTCGCTCTTCGGTTCAATCCGCAGCGTACAGCACGCGGCCAAGCGCCAGATGATAATTCCGCACACAAGCGCCATGACATTATCCACCCCGCCTGCTGGTTTTCGCGAACGCACCGAAACCAGCGCCTACATCAGCCTGACTGGCCCCGTCCATGAAAAATTCGAAAACGGCAAACTGACGGCCCTCGCAATGCTGATACAAGAAAAGCATCGCAACCTGCGCGGCGTCACGCATGGCGGTGCACTCATGACGCTGGCCGATACCCTGCTGGGTGACTTGATTGCCGACTGCTATGAAGCGCCCACTGGGCTAGTGACCGTATCGCTTACCAGTGAATTCCTGCAGCCAGCCAAGCCTGGAGATTGGGTAATCGGCTCGGGCAATGTTACGCGCGCCGGCCGCCGACTTGCTTTCGCACATTGTGTGCTGCAGGTGGATAACAAGGAAATTTTCCGCGCCACCGGGATATTCGCGATCATCAAGCCAGAAGGAAGGCGCTAGACGGCGCCCTACCCGTTCAGCCCAGGCCGCGCCTGCGTGCCATAGCCTCGCGCTCAAGGTGCGTGACATAGCGCTGTATTTGGTTGACCGCAGGCCCACTGGGCGGCACAAAGGCGCAACCCAGGCGAAAGCGTACACGACCGCTCGGCATGCTGACCTGGCGCGCATTGGTGAGACGCAGATCGACCTTGACGATACCCACACTGGGCAGATCGATTTCACAATCTTTGTAGGTAGTGCCCGGCTCATGCGCCAGGCCGGCGCCATCGTCGAACATTGACAACCCACCGCCACTGATGTCGTCGAGCGGAAGCTGTACGGGGTTAGCCTCCCCCTTCACGGGTATGCGGCATATTACCGGCGTGGCGACTGGCGTCGCCACGCGAAAGTAATCGCGGCGCTGGATCCGCATCAGTACATCAGGAAACGGCATCGACAGCGCCGGCGCGCCTTCGAAGCTGCATGCCGCCCCGCCGGCCGTGCTGAAGTTGACGCGCACGTTATCCAGCGAAGCCTCGAAGCGCACGGCCCTGGCCGCCAGAATGCGGGCATTGAGATCGGCGCCCGGAGCATCATCGACAATCAGCCTGCGGTTGGGAGCGTCGATGTGCAGCAACGTGGTGACAATGGCGTTTGCACCGGGGCTGACGCTCATCTGGAGCAAAACCCGCTGCTGATGGACGCGACGCAGCACATCGGTGATCTCGGGCACCGTCGTCAATGCGTAGCGGCTTTCGGGGGAGGAAGGCGAAACAGACACGGAGAGCTCCATACAGGCGCGTAGCAACTTACGCGCGGCACGAAAAAATGCTACTCAAAATCGGTGCCTGCTTCTACCTTGAAAATGTCAACAATAGCCAATTGTTGATGCATGACGCATGATGTAGCGCCGCAAATGTTAAAGATCAGCAATTCCGCAGCCGTTAGGCGTTGCAAGAGGAAACGCGGAAGTAACATATGCTTGCTATCTTGCGTTTCCGGCGCCCACAATGAAACGCCATTTATGGCCAGCCTTACGGAACGAACAATGGAAGCAGCGAGGTTGTCAGCCTCCGGTACCAGCACTGACGGTACCGGTCTGCCGCATTACGAACAAAGCACAAGAGACATCCCATGCATTCACGGCATCTTGCGCAACGAGATGGTAACGCCCGTGTTCCAGCCCATCGTCAACCTTCGCTCGGGCAGCGTCCTCGGCTTCGAAGCGCTGATTCGCGGCCCTGCCAACTCATCGCTGCATTCGCCACTGGCGCTATTTCGCGCGGCGCACCAGTCTCAAAGAAACCTGGAGCTCGAAAGCCTCTGCCGCAAGAAACAGATCGAAGCCTATGCAGAGGCGGCACTGCCAGGCAAACTGTTCCTGAACATGAGCCCCGATGCACTGCTGCGGCGGCACCTTTGCGACAGCAGCTCCTGCACGTGCTGCGATGCGATCGATACCCTGCCGGCGAGTGTCGTCATCGAAGTCACCGAGGCCTACGCCAATTCGAACTATGCCGCCCTGCGGCAGGCTGCCATGGCATTCAGGGAGCGCGGCCTGCAGATCGCCCTCGACGATCTAGGAGAAGGTTTCTCGAACCTGCGCATGTGGTCAGAGCTGCGGCCCGATTACATCAAGATAGACAAACATTTTGTACAAGGCATAGAGCTAGATCCCGTCAAGGTTCAGTTCGTACGCTCGATACTGGAAATCGCGCGCCAGTCGAGGGCGCAGGTCATCGCCGAGGGCGTCGAAACCGAGGCGCAGTTCAACCTTCTGCGCGAAGTCGGCATCCAGTACGGACAGGGTTATTTGTTCGGCCGCCCGGCAGCGGCCCGCATGCCGGCCTTATCGGTCGAAGCACGGCAACTATTCACATCGACGTTCACCAAAACGCGTGTACTCATGAAGCCCGCTAAAAAAAGCCAGCCGACAGCGCATTCCATATTGCGCACTGTACCAAGCGTTGCCGATACAACGCTGACGAACGAGGTCTACCGGATCTTCGAAGCCAGCCCTGATTTACAGGCGTTGGCCGTCGTACGCGATAGCGCACCGATCGGGTTGATCTCACGTATTCGCCTGCTGGATCAACTCGCCCGCCCGTATTATCGCGAGCTGTATGGCAACAAGCCGTGCTCGCACCTCATTGAGCGCATGCCCCTTATCGTGGATCACCAAACAGGCCTGAAGGAGCTGGGTGCATTGATTGCCGATGGCAGCGCCCATGACCTGTATGATGGGTTCATCATCACCGAGAACGGCCGCTTCATTGGTATCGGCACAGGGTTTGACCTCATCCGCGAAATCACCCAGATACAGATTCATGCGGCCCGCTACGCAAACCCGCTGACGCAATTGCCGGGCAATGTGCCCATCAACGAACATATCGAATCGCTGCTGCACAGCGAAATACCCTTTGCGGTCTGCTATTTCGACCTGGACCACTTCAAACCTTTCAACGATCTGTACAGCTATCGGAAAGGCGACGAAGTTATACAAATCATGGCCAACCTATTGAGCAGCCATAGCGACCCAGAGGCCGACTTTGTCGGCCATATTGGCGGCGATGACTTCATCGCCGTGTACACGAGCACCGACTGGCGCGAGCGTTGCCAGCGCGTCCTGGACGAATTTTCTGCCGCCACCATGCACCTGTACAAACCTGAACATATCGCCGCCGGTGGCTATATGGGCGAAGACCGGCGCGGCAATCAGGTGTTCCACAACTTGGTATCGGTCTCACTGGGTGCGGTGCAAATCACCGCCGCCCAGGGGTACTCGAGCTACCGCATCGCCGAGTTTGCCGCCCAGGCCAAGATCGAGGCCAAGAAGATCCCTGGCAATGCCATGTTCATAGAACGCCGTTCGCTGCTGGGCATGGGCGCCCCCGATCTTCCTCATGCGACACGGACTGATCAGGTAGAGTGAAAACCAGGGCGGCTGATGGGTGATCAAACAAGCCGGGGCATCTCAATAGAGATGCCCCGGCTTATATGTGACTGGCGCGCCCGACAGGAATCGAACCTGTATCAAGAGCTTCGGAAACTCTCATTCTATCCATTGAACTACGGGCGCAAGGGCGACATTGTAGCGTGTTTTGTGGATGCTGGCGCCAACGTAGACACACAAGCCGCCCCGCGTGCCTTGAATTCACACCGTGCAATGCCGCTGGAATATGCATACAGTGGGCAGTCTGGCTATAATCCGTGATTCGGAGCGCCACCGGCGTAAGTGTGTGCGCGGGCGTCGGCTTCGGGCCGCGGCCGCAGTATGCGGGCGGCGCTTCTTGCGGGCTTGTCCCGCTGCAGTTTCCAGTATAAAACCGGCACCGCCTCACAGGCCTTGATGCCCCTCAAAACAGGAATACGCAGGATTCGATTATGAACAACACGGAAGCGCACATCGAAGAGCATATCGAGGATCACGAAGGGATCATCAAAACGCCCAAACAGCTTATCGTCACTGTGATCCTGGCCTTCATCGTGCCGGTCGTCGTCATCATCATGCTGGCCAACCTGGTGACGGCGGGCATCCGGGACAATGCAGGCTCCGATGCGCAAACCGGCGAGGCCATTGCCAACCGCATCAAACCGGTGGCAGGCTTCAAGCTCGTCGATGCCAACGCACCTAAAGTCTTCAAAACAGGCCAGCAGGTTTTCGAGTCCACCTGTACGGCGTGCCATACGGCTGGTGTTGCCGGCGCCCCCAAGCTGGGCGACAAGGACGCCTGGGCGCCTTTCATCGCCAAGGGCTACGAAGAAATGGTGAAGAACGCCATACACGGCATCAACGCAATGCCGCCCAAGGGCGGCAACCCAGCGCTCGATGATTTCGAAGTCGCTCGCGCCGTTGTCTATATCGCAAACCAGTCTGGCGCCTCGTTCGAAGAACCCAAAGAACCCACCGCTGGCGAAAAGAGCGATGCAGCGGCACCTGCCCCTGCTTCCGCACCGGCTACAACAGCTGCCGCAGCCCCAGCCGCCGCACCTGCTGCGCCGCCTGCCGCCGCCCCCGCGCCACAACAGGCACCGCAGGCTGCCGCCGCGCCCCAGCCTGCCAAAGACACCGCAGCCATCGACCCGGCCGGCGAAAAGCTCTACAAGTCGATCTGCTTTGCCTGTCACGCCGACGGCGTTGCTGGCGCACCCAAATTTGGCGACAAGGCAGCCTGGGCGCCTTTCATCGCGACCGGCCTCGACGCCATGCTGGCCAAGGCCATCAATGGCGTGGGTGCCATGCCGCCACGCGGCGGCTCGCAGGCCAGCGACGCCGAGCTCAAGGCCGCCATCCAATATATGGTGCATGCAGCCCAGTAAACGCTGCACTGCAATATGGCGGGTTGAACACGGTTGAACACGTTAGGTAGCCCTCCCTATAAGAAACAGGCTCGACAATGTCGAGCCTGTTTCTTTTTAGCTTAGTACCGGAGCGTCAATGTACGGCCGTCGCCTTAAGCGACAGGCCCAGTTGCACACGACGCTGCAGCCACAGGCTCGGGCGGTAACGCATATCGCCTGTTACCCCTTGCATGCCGCGCATAATTTCCAGAATCAAAGACGCACCCAGTTTGTCGCCTATCGACAGCGGGCCGCCGTTGGGATAGCCCAGCCCCAGCGATACCGCCAGGTCGATGTCGTCTGGCGTAGCAATGGATTGCTGAGCGATATCGCAGGCCACCGCCACAATCATCGCAACCATGCGCTGGCCTACAAAGCCGGCCGAATCGTGGATGACAGTCACCGATGTACCGTCTCCGGCAAACAGCGCGTGCGCAGCATCCCGCCACTGCGGCGCCGTCGCGGCGCTGCACATGACAACCCGCCGACGCCCTTGCTCCAGACCAAAGAACGTGTCCAGCGCCACAGTACGCGATGCATCCAGGCCGTGCATGTAGACCAGCGTCGACACATCCTCGCCAAACGGCGTGACAACAATCAGCGCATCGTTCGGCGGCTGGTCTGCCGAGCTGACATGCGCACCCAACTCCTTGAGCAATGTCGCCGCCCGCCGGTGGCCCAGCGGATGGAAGGGTGCGAGCCATATTTTCAACCCTGCTGGCAAAGGCGGCACGACAGCTGGTGCGAGCCTCTGTTGTTTGCCATCGGGGTAATCATAGAAACCCGCCCCCGTCTTGCGACCGAGCACCTTGCCCGCAACCCGCACGGCCGCCAACGGCGAAGGGCGGTAGCGCGGCTCGTCATAGAACTGCCGGTAGACGGATTCCATGACCGGATGGGAAACATCAAGCCCCGTGAGATCCATCAGCTCGAACGGCCCCATGCGAAAACCCGCCTGCTCACGCATGATGTCATCGATATCGCTGAACGAAGCAACAGACTCCTGGGCAACCCTCAGGCCTTCCGTGTTCATGCCCCGGCCCGCATGGTTGACGATGAACCCTGGCATATCCGCTGCGCGCACCGGCGTGTGCCCCATTTCCTGGGCCAGTGCCATCAGTGCATCGCCTGTTTCACGATTACCGCGCAAGCCATCAATGACCTCCACGACCTTCATCAGCGGCACTGGATTGAAAAAATGGAAACCCACCACCCTGCCCGGCCGTTTACTGGCCTGGGCAATGGCGGTGATGGACAAGGACGACGTATTGGACGCGAGAATGCACTCCTCGGAAACAATCCCTTCAAGCTGGCGAAAGAGATCTTGCTTGACGTCCAGCCTTTCGACGATAGCCTCGACAATCAACTGCGCCGGCGCCATGTCCTCCAGCCGACTGCACGCCTTCACGCGCGCCAGTGCCGCCGCGCCCTCCTCGGCCTTCAACTTGCCCTTTTCCACAAGCCTCGCCCAAACCTGTTTCAAGGATTCGCGTGCCGACTCTACCGCCTGCGCGCTCATGTCGAACAGCAGCACTTCGCGGCCCGACTGGGCGGCAATCTGTGCAATCCCGCGGCCCATCGCGCCCGCGCCAACAATACCCACAATATCGATTTGCATGAGTGTCTCCTGCATGCCGTGGCGCAAACCGCGCCGTTGATGTTGAAAATCGGAATCGCATTACTCACGGCGAACCGTGAGCGCCAGCCCGCGGACACAGGCGTCGCGTGGGCAAGTAGCACCGTCTTGAGACGGCGGGCATGCTCCGCTCCATCGCCGCATGGCGGGCGTGGCAAGCGCCTATTTGGCGGAAAGTTGTCGGATTTCTTCGTCGGACAGGCCAAGCTTGGCTTTCAGCACTGCCGCGGTATGCTCGCCCAACAGGGGCGCTGAGCGGCGCAGCACCACCGGGCTGGCGGACAGCCGCAGCGGACTGGCGGCATTCGGCGCCTGACCGGCCAGCGAATGCGGCAGGCTCTGGCGTAGACCACGCGCCTTGACCTGCGGGTTATCGTAAACCTGGTCGATCGTATTAATAGGCCCCGCTGGCACCCCCGCACGTTCGAGCGCTTGAAGCCAGTAATCACGACTTTGCAGCCTCATGGCATCGGCAAGCATGGGGATAAGGAGATCGCGGTTGATGACGCGCCCAGAATTGGTCTTGAAGCGCACGTCGTCCGCCAGCCCGGGCCGATCGATGACATTACAGTAGCTGCGGAATTGCGTGTCATTGCCAACCGCCACGATAAGATGCCCGTCTGCCGCCGCGAATACTTGGTAAGGCACAAGATTTTGGTGCGCATTGCCGGCACGGCGCGGCGCAGCGCCACTGGCCAGGTAATTGAGATTCTGGTTGGCAAGCATGGCCACCTGGCAATCGAGCAGCGCCATATCGATATGTTGCCCCAGGCCGCTGCGGGTACGCTCGTGCAACGCGGCAAGAATACCCACCGTCGCGTACATGCCGGTCATCAGGTCGGCGACTGCGACGCCCGCCTTCTGGGGGCCGCCGCCTGGCAAGTCATCGCGTTCACCGGTGATACTCATCAGGCCCCCCATGCCCTGGATCATGAAGTCATAACCTGGGCGGCTGGCAAATGGCCCTGTCTGGCCGAAACCAGTGATGGAACAGTAAATGAGCGCCGGGTTGACGGCCTTTAGGCTTTCGTAGTCGAGCCCGTACTTGCGCAGCCCACCGACCTTGAAGTTTTCGACAAATATATCGCTCTGCTTGGCCAGCTCACGTACCAATTCGGCGCCGCGCGGGCTGGCGATGTCTAGTGCCACCGACTGCTTGTTGCGGTTGGCCGACGCGTAATAGGCCGCCTCTGAGGTATCAGCGCCGTTCTGGTCACGAATATAAGGAGGCCCCCAACCACGCGTGTCATCGCCTGTGCCTGGCCGCTCGATCTTGGTGACCTCGGCGCCCAGGTCGGCGAGGTTCTGGGTGCACCAGGGACCCGCGAGCACACGGGTCAGATCCAGCACTTTGATGCCCGTCAAGGGCGCGGGGCGGGGGGACGACATGAAAACCGCACTTGGAAGAGTAAAAACCCTATTTTGCCTGAAGGTGCACGGACCGTCGCCACGAGCGTCCGCATGACGGTCACGTATGATCCACAACGCAAAACCGCAGCCTGACGGATTTTTGTTGTGCAGCGTAGCAAAAGCGCCACACATCATAGGTATTATTAAATACTAGGGTTTACCCTTGCTTTTGACCTAGGGTTTACCCTATAATGTGTTTGTCAGTACAAACATTTGGATTTGTTGATGACACCTAGATAGTGAGGCTAAACATGTCGGCATCCGTTTTGAACCAATCTCCTCGTCTCAGCGATGCAATGGAACGCGAACTGGTACAGCAGGCGCTCTCCAACGGCGAGACCGTTTCCGCGATCGAGTTGGGTAAGAATGTGCTGGCTGCTTTTAAACGCGGTACCGTCGCCTTTTGGGATTACATGGTTGAGGTCGCCGAGGCGCTCAACGAAGCGCGTGCAAAAGACAGCCGCTTCTCCGGCTCGCAGTGGTAACCCACAGCTGAATAAAACGCGGCAGCGTTACATCGCCGCCCGCTCATTCATGTTGTAAAAGCTGAAGCCTGCCCTCAACGGCAGGCTTTTGTGCGTCTGGCCTCAAATATTGCGCTACTTTTTGGTGAGCAGCGCCTTCAGCATCCCCAGGCGTTCTTTCGGGCTTATTGCACCGCCCGCTTCCGGCTCGCCGCCCACAGGAAGCGCCAACCCCATTTCTTCAATAAATCGCGAAGGTTCGCGCACAACATCTTCGCGCGCACGGCGGCGTTTGCGGCACCATGACAAGTGCAGACTGCGCCGTGCGCGGGTTATACCCACGTACATAAGGCGCCGTTCTTCTTGGATACGCGATGCCAGCGCGTCGGCGGCATTTTCGGGGTCGGTGTCCTCGTCGTCGCGGCCCAGATGCGGCAGCAAGCCCTCTTCCACGCCCGCCAGATAAACATGTGGGTATTCCAGGCCTTTTGACGCATGCAGCGTGGACAGCTTGACGGCGTCTGGATCATCCTCCTCGCCGCGCTCAAGCATGGTCACCAGTGCCACGTGCTGGGCCAGCTCCACCAGTGTGTAGTCGTCTTCATCGGCTTTGCGCTTAAGCCAGCCAGTCAGCTCGAGTACATTCTGCCAGCGATTCTGTGCCGGCCGCTCCTCCAACGTGTCGTACAGAAAGCGTTCGTACTGGATGACGCCGAGAAGATGATCCAGCACAGCACCCGCGGAATCCTCTACCGCACCATCCGCACCCACGCGTGCATCGTCACCGCTGCGCGTATCGGCGCCCAGCAGGCTGGCCTGAGCAGGCACTGGCAGCGTGCGGGCCGCCCCCTTTCGACCAGCACGAGCCTGAAGGCCTTGAATGAAGGTGCCAAACACCTGTAGCGGCTCCAACTGCCGGTCGGCGAGACGATCTGTTTCGCCGATTTCGAATAGCGCAGCGAACAACGATAGCTTGCGCTCGGCGGCAAACTGGCCCAACACCTGTAGGGTAGCCTGGCCAATACCCCGTTTGGGGGTGGTAATCGCCCGGATAAATGCCGGATCGTCGTCATCGTTGGCGATGAGGCGGATGTAGGACAGGATGTCGCGGATCTCGGGTTTGTCAAAAAAACTTTGCCCACCCGAAATGGTGTACGGAATATGAAGGTTGCGAAGCGCCTGCTCGATGACACGCGCCTGCTGGTTGCTACGATACAGCACCGCGAAATCGCGCCACTCTGCGCGACGCTCGAAACGGGCGGCCGACAGCCGCATGGCAATAGACTCCGCTTCGGCTTCGTCATTATCCATGGGCGTGAGCTGGATGGGCTCCCCCGCCCCAAGATCTGACCAGAGTTTTTTGCCGAAAATGTTCGGGTTGTGGCTGATCACTTGGTTAGCCGCGGCCAGTATCGTATGCACGGACCGATAGTTTTGTTCCAGCTTGATAAGCCTGATCGACGGGTAGTCTTTCGTGAGGTTTGCGAGGTTTTCAACCGTAGCGCCACGCCACGCGTAAATAGCCTGGTCATCGTCGCCCACAGCCGTGAACATTGCGCGCGAGCCGGTAAGCCACCGTACCAATTGATATTGGCACACATTGGTGTCCTGGTACTCGTCGACGAGCAGATAATGGACGCGGTTTTGCCAGCGCTGGCGCACCTCGGCATTGTCCCGCATCAGCATCGCAGGCAGGCGAATGAGATCGTCAAAATCCACAGCCTGGTAGGCGGCCAGGGTAGCGCTATAGCTGCGGTATACCTTGGCCGCTTCGGCCTCGCTGGGCGATGCGGCCGCCTGATCGGCCGCATCCGGATCCATCAGGGCATTCTTCCAAAGCGAAATGTTTTGCTGCACTGTCCGTAAACGGGCCTTGTCGGTCGTAGCCAGTAGTTCCTGGATGATGCCCAGGCCGTCGTTTGCATCGAGAATCGAAAACCGGGGCTTGAACCCGACATGCGCTGCCTCTTCGCGCAAAAAGCGCAAGCCTAACGAATGGAAAGTACTGATGGTGAGCCCCCTGGCCAGCTTGGGGTCGACCAATTGCTTGACGCGCTCGCTCATTTCACGCGCCGCCTTGTTGGTGAACGTGAGCGCAACCACGTTTCGCGCACGATAATTGCATTCTCGCAGCAGATACGCGATTTTTTGCGTAATAACCCGCGTTTTACCGCTGCCCGCCCCCGCCAGAACCAGACAGGGGCCATCCAGGTAAAGCACGGCCTCTCGCTGCGCAGGGTTGAGATCGGTCGGGACGGTACTGCCCCTTGCGGGAAGTGCGGTATCCATGGTGTTCAGATTTCCAGAGGATCGACCTCAAGGTAAAAGCGCATATTAAAGTGCCGGGCGCACGCGGCCAGGTCGGCAGACCAAGCTGCCAGAAAGTGTTGCAGCACCGCCCGGTTGGCGCTCTCCACCAGTAGCTGTGCGCGCTCGACTTGCGCCACCCGTACAACGCGTAGCGGGACAGGGTCGTACAGCGTAACCTTGTGCATGCCAGGATAGCGCTCGGCAGCCTGCATCGGAAGCTCCCTCGCGGCCGACAGAAAAGCCAAGGCATCGGCCAACGCGCGTGCCTCGGCGGTGAGCAAGGCCTGGTACGCATAGGGCGGTAGGCCTACCGCCTTGCGTTCCGCCAAGCCATAGTTGGCAAAACCCACGTAATCATGGCGCATTAAAGCTTGGTATACCGCTTGGTCGGGGTAGTCTGTCTGGATAATGACTTCGCCGCCGCGCACATGGCGCCCCGCACGGCCCGATACTTGCATGAGCTGGGCAAAAAGCCGCTCGGGCGCACGAAAATCGTGCGCAAAAAGCATGGCGTCGGCGTTAAGTACCCCCACCAGGCCGAGCCGCGCAAAATCATGACCTTTGGCAACCATCTGCGTACCAACCAGGATATCTACCTCGCCGGCATGCACCTTTTCAAACAGCGCCTGGGCGCTGCCCTTCAGCCGTGTGCTGTCGGCGTCGATGCGAGCGATGCGAGCCTCGGGAAAGGACTCCGCCAGGTATTCCTCGACACGCTGTGTGCCCCGCCCCATAGGCTTGAGATCCTGATCGCCGCAGTCTGGGCAGGCGTGCGGTACGCGCGCGTGGTAACCGCAATGGTGACATTGCAGCATGTGCCGCCCCCTGCCCTTGTGCAAAACAGTGTATGCCGTACAGTGCGGGCACTGGCTAACCCAGCCACAAGATGCGCAATTGAGCACCGGAGCGTAACCGCGCCGGTTCAAAAACACCAACGACTGCTCGCCGGCATCGAGGCGGGCCGAGATGGCTTCAAGCAGTTGTGGCGAGAAGCCCTGCTGTAACGACAAGCGCCGCGTATCCACTAGACTGACTCGCGGCAGCTCGACCTGCCGCGCCCGTTGGGCGAGTGTATGGCGCATATAATGCCCTGTTTCGGCGTGGCGCCAGGACTCCAGCGAAGGCGTGGCCGACCCCAACACAACCGGGATACCCAGATCGCGACCTCGCCATACGGCAAGGTCGCGTGCTGAATAGCGCAACCCCTCCTGTTGCTTGTACGACGTGTCGTGCTCTTCGTCGACAATAATCAGCCCCAATTTCGGCATGGGGGCAAATACCGACATGCGCGTCCCGAGCAGCACATTCGCCTGCCCGCGCTGCACCCGCATCCAGGCGCGCAACCGCTCGCCATCGGCCAGCCCGCTATGCAGCACCGCCAGAGAGCCACCATGCGGCAAGGCCGCAAGGCGCGCGCGCAACAGTTGCTCCAACTGCGGCGTAAGGTTGATTTCGGGCACCATGAACAGCACCTGTAACCCCAGGCCGAGCATATGTTGCGCCGCATGCAGATAGACTTCCGTCTTGCCACTGCCGGTCACCCCATGCAGCAAAATGGCCTTGTGACCTTGCTGCGAGACAATGGCCTGCACAGCACTTGCCTGCTCATCATTCAACACCGGCGTTTGGTCGGGCGCGACGGCGGGATCAGGAGGCGCTGCTCGTTTGTCCATGCGCGTAACCGGCCCGCCTGCGGAGCGTTTACCCTGGTAAGCCCCCACCCGGCGCAGCGGTGCCGGTAATGTCGGCAGCATGACTTCGCCCGGCGGGCGCTGATAATAACGCGCGGCAAAGGCGGCCAGCCGCAGCCAGTCGGGCGGCAGGGGCGGTGTATCGTCCAGGATCTGGTCTACATCGCGGATCTGCTCGGGGGGCAGCGCAGGTTGCAGGGGTGTGCCCACAACGATGCCGACCAATTTGCGGCGGCCGAAAGGCACAATCACGCGGGTACCCGGCACCACAGGCTCGGCGGCGCGATAGTCGAACAGGCCGGCAAGCGGGACGTCCAGCGCAACCCTTACCCATGCGCACGGGTTTGCGCCGACGCCCGTTGCGGACATCTCAGACGCTGAACAGTCGGGCGTGGTGGGCATGAATACTTAAAGTGAATTCTGGGTTTTGATTGGAAAAGCCCCTGTCGTCATGCTTTCCACACTCCAACGACTAGCTGTGGATAACTTTGGGGAAAAGACGGCCGACAACATGTGGAAAGTCAATGAGGAAAGGCCTAAAAATAACGCCTCATTACTGAAATATTGTTTTTATTTCTTTAAAATCAAACGCTTATGGCAGATATTGAGATCGTAACTAAGGAATTTGGATAAATGCTGCGAAGCCGCAAGAACTGTGTACAACCTGGATAAATATAAGCCCGGAATAACCCTTATTCCGGGGGTCTTGACAAAATGTATCAAGCGGATTGGTGATGGGCACGGCTGTAGGTATGAACCTCGTCAACCAGCGCGGCCACTGCGTCGGGCGGGGTGTGGCGCGAAATGCCGTGGCCAAAATTGAACACATGGCCACCGCCGCCAACCCGACCGAAGTCGTCGATAACGCGCCGCGCCTGTTCGCGGATCACTGCTTCGCCGCCGAACATTACCATGGGGTCGAGGTTACCTTGCAGCGCAACCCGATCACCGGTACGCCGACGAATCTGGGCCAGGTTCGCCGTCCAGTCAAGGCCAACCGCATCGCAGCCGCAGGCGGCGATTTCTTCGATCCAGGGCGAGCCGCCCTTGGTAAATGCAATGATGGGAACCCTGCGGCCATCACTTTCACGCTGGAGCCCTTGCACCACCCGCCGGGTGTAATCCAGCGAAAACGCCTGGAATGCATCATCGGCCAGTACGCCGCCCCAGCTGTCGAAGATCATGATTGCCTGGGCGCCTGCCTCGATCTGGTGATTGAGATACTGCACTGTTGCCTGGGCATTGATGTCGAGAATGCGATGCAGCAAGTCGGGCCGGCTGTAAAGCATGGTTTTAATGATTTGGTACTCGCGCGTACCCTGCCCTTCGACCATATAGCAGGCAACCGTCCAGGGGCTGCCGGCAAATCCAATCAGTGGCGCTTTGCCTGCCAGTTCTTTGCGCACCAGAGAGGCCGTATCGAACACGTAGCGCAGGTCGTTCATGTCGGGCACGCGCAGTCGGCGTACGTCTTCTTCGGTGCGCAGTGGATGTGCAAACCTCGGCCCCTCACCTGCCACGAAATCGAGCCCCAGGCCCATGGCATGAGGGATGGTGAGGATATCGGAAAACAGGATCGCGGCATCAAGGTCGAAGCGCTGCAAAGGCTGCAGCGTAACTTCGCAGGCGTATTCCGCATTTTGCGCCAACCCGAGGAACGACCCGGCACGCGCGCGTGTTGCGTTGTACTCGGGGAGATAGCGGCCTGCCTGGCGCATCAGCCAGATCGGCGTGTATGGAACCGGCTCGCGCAGTAGCGCGCGCAGCAGCGTATCGTTCTTCAGGGGTGGGTGTGTCACAGAGATCCTCTTGGTCAAGAAGCTGATTTTACCGTTCAGGCGGGATTACCGGGCGGGAGGCCGCCGAAAGCTGCCCGCATCGATGTCGTGTTTGCGCATCAGTGCCCAGAACGCACGCCGGTGCTTCTGCGCGGCGCGTGCAGCCATGGCGATGTTGCCGGAATGACGACTGAGTGCGGCCGTGATGTATGCGCGCTCGAAGCGCTCGACAACCTGGCTTTTGGCCCGCCGGAATGATTCGGCGGAGGTGGCATAACGCGACGCCGATGCAATAGCGAAAGCCTCGAGCTCGGTACCGGTGCGCTCGAGGATGGTATCGCACATATGCCTCGCCGTCATACCGGCACTGATTATGGCATAGTCTGATGAGGGTTCGGCCACAGCGGGCAAGGAAGACGCCAGTTGCTGCGTAGCTGGATATAGCGCGGCGACGGCAGGCTGTGGCGCCGTGGTGCCCACACCTGAAGCGGCAGCGCCGGGCGCGGGACGACGCTGCTTATCCAACAGCCGTTCGATTCTTACGCGCAACTCTTCGACGCAAACTGGCACACGCACAAAATCGGCAACACCCAACAGGTAAAGATCGTGCAGCGCGCATGCCTTGAGATCACGGCACAGTGTCACAACCGGTGTACGCAATGTTGTACGCGCGGCCGAAAGCGTCATGCGGGCCCAAGCGAGGTTTTGCGGCGCCACCGGCAAAAGGCATGCATCGAACCGCCGCAACTGCATGACATTGGCCGCCAGGATCGTGGATGCATAGCTTTCGTGGGTATCGATGTCGGGACATAGCGGCAAAACCTGCAATCTGCCTTTATGGCCGGCTAGATGATCGGGATTAGCCCACGAGGCGGTCTCGGTGGTGAGCAATACCGCGCAGTCCAGTCGTTCTCTCATGCTTTTCTCCATATGCGTGAAAACGTGCTGAGGAGAATAGACACCCGACTATGCGCCGACAATCGGCAGAACTTACATCTCTGAAACTACGAATAGACAATTATGCGCGCAAGAAAAAAAGAACCGGAGGCTCTGTAAGAAGCCTCCGGTTTCGTTGACCAGCTAGTAAGAACTGGCCGTCGCCACGCGAAACCGCGTTAGTGGCGGCGCAGGTGGCGCAGGCGCCGCGCTGCCGCGGCCTCTGCTGCCAGCAAGGCCAGCTCGGCCTCGACAACGGCAATATCTGCCTTGTCTTTGGCCGTGCGCAGGGCCTCTTCAGCCTTTTTACGAGCCTCGAGCGCCTTGGCTTCGTCGAGATCTTCGGCACGGATGGCGGTGTCGGACAGGACAGTCACCACCCCGGGTTGCACCTCGAGAATGCCGCCCGCCACGAAGATACCCACTTCGCCGCCGTCAACCAGCTGGATACGAACCGTACCAGGCTTGATGCGGGAAATGAGCGGCGTATGGCCGGGCAGAATGCCCAGCTCGCCAGATTCGCCGGGCAGCGCCACGAATTTTGCCTCGCCGGCAAAAATCGACTCTTCAGCGCTGACGACGTCAACATGCAGAGTGGCCATGTCTAATCCTTATTGAATCTTCTTGGCTTTCTCGAAAGCCTCGTCGATCGAACCAACCATATAGAACGCCTGCTCGGGCAGTGCATCGCACTCGCCTTCGACGATCATCTTGAAGCCGCGCAGCGTTTCGGCCAGCGGGACGTACTTGCCGGGGCTGCCGGTAAAGACTTCTGCCACGTGGAAGGGCTGAGACAGGAAACGCTGGATCTTACGGGCGCGGGCCACAGCCAGTTTGTCTTCGGGCGACAGCTCGTCCATGCCCAGAATGGCGATGATGTCGCGCAGTTCCTTGTAGCGCTGGAGCGTTTGCTGCACGCCACGTGCGATGCCGTAGTGCTCTTCGCCAACAACTTGGGGATCGAGCTGACGGCTGGTGGAGTCGAGCGGATCGACGGCGGGGTAGATACCCAACGCAGCGATGTCACGCGACAGCACGACCGTGGAGTCGAGGTGAAGGAAGGTAGTGGCCGGCGAAGGATCGGTCAAGTCATCGGCAGGCACGTACACCGCCTGGATGGACGTGATTGAGCCCGTTTTGGTGGACGTGATGCGTTCCTGCAGCTTGCCCATTTCTTCGGCGAGCGTAGGCTGATAGCCCACTGCGGAAGGCATACGGCCCAACAGCGCGGACACTTCGGTGCCAGCCAGCGTGTAGCGGTAGATGTTGTCGACGAAGAAAAGGATGTCGCGGCCTTCGTCGCGGAACTTCTCGGCCATGGTCAGGCCGGACAGTGCTACGCGCAGACGGTTGCCTGGGGGCTCGTTCATCTGACCGAACACCATCGCAACCTTGGACTCGGGCAGGTTGTCCATTTTGATGACGCCGGCTTCCGCCATTTCGTGGTAGAAGTCGTTGCCTTCACGGGTGCGCTCACCTACGCCAGCGAACACGGAAAGACCGCTGTGCGCCTTGGCGATGTTGTTAATGAGCTCGAGCATGTTGACGGTCTTGCCCACGCCGGCGCCGCCGAACAGGCCGACCTTGCCGCCCTTGGCGAACGGGCAGACCAGATCGATAACCTTGATGCCCGTTTCGAGCAGCTCGACCGAAGGAGACAGCTCGTCGAATGCGGGCGCGTCCTGGTGAATGGCGCGGCGCTCTTCGCTTTGAATGGGGCCGCGCTCGTCGATGGGACGGCCAAGCACGTCCATGATGCGGCCCAGGGTGCCTTCGCCGACGGGCACCGAAATGGCGGCGCCCGTGTTGGCGACTTCCATGCCACGGCGCAGGCCGTCGGAAGAACCCATCGCAATGGTACGGACGACACCGTCGCCCAGCTGTTGCTGGACTTCGAAGGTCAGGCCTTTTTCGGCGAAAGCGGAGCTTTCGTCGGCGAGCGTGAGCGCGTCGTAGATGTTGGGGATGGAGTCGCGGGGGAACTGAATATCCACCACGGCGCCGATGCACTGAACGATGGTACCGTTGCTCATGTTTAGTCCTTGCTAAATATCTTTGACGGGATGCGTTGCGAGTATTGCCATCTGTGAGTGGCTGCGAGACAGACGCCGCACAGCCGAGCGATGGGGTTTATACCGCTGCGGCCCCCCCCACGATTTCTGAAATCTCTTTGGTAATGGCAGCCTGGCGGGTCTTGTTGTAGACCAGTTGCAGATCGCCGATGACTTTCTTTGCGTTGTCGGACGCCGCCTTCATGGCGACCATCCGGGCGGATTGCTCGGACGCCATGTTCTCGGCCACCGCTTGGTAGATCAGGCCTTCGACGTAACGCAGCAGCAAATCGTCGATGACAGTTCTGGAATCGGGCTCGTAGATGTAATCCCAACCATGGGTCGAGTGCACGCGTCCGGCCTCGGCCTCGGCGTTCTCAGCCTGCGACTGGAAAGGATCCTCGAGACCGCTAGGAAGCGGCAGCAGACGAATGAAGGTGGGATCCTGCTTCATCGTGTTGACGAAGCGGTTTGTCGCCAGGTAGACAGCGTCGATTTTGCCGTCAACGAAGTCGTCGAGCTGGACCTTGACGGCGCCAATGAGGCGTTCAAGGTTGGGCGCATCACCGAGGTTGACCTCTTGCGACACCAGGTTGGCGCTGATACGGGTAAGCGTACCGGCGCCCTTGTTGCCGAAAGCGGTGAACTGCGTCTTGATGCCCTGCTGCTCGAATTCCCTCAGGCGGGCCAGAACCAGACGCATGATATTGGTATTGAGGCCACCGCACAGACCCTTGTCGGTGGTGACCACAACCACCCCTGCCGCCCGCAACTGGGGCCGCTCAATCATGTAGGGGTGCGTGTAGTCGGGATGCGCCTGCATCAGGTGAGACGCGATATCGCGCACCTTGGTTGCATAGGGACGGCCAGCACGCATCCTCTCTTGCGCTTTGCGCATCTTGGACGCCGCCACCATCTCCATGGCTTTGGTGATCTTGCGCGTGTTTTGCACGCTCTTGATCTTGGTTCGAATTTCCTTAATTCCGGCCATCGCTCTTTCCTGAAAGGGCGTTATAGCGAAGCGGCTTGCGCCTGCCCCGCCTTACGCGCGGGCCCGGGCGGCCGCCCGGATGCCCGTGCCATCACTCAATAAGTACCGTGCTTCTTGAACTCTTGAATGGCGGCTACCAGTTCGCCCTCGTCGTCCTTGGACAGTTCTTTTTTGTCCTGGATGCGTTGGATCAGCGCCTCGTGCTTGCTGCGCAGGAAGTCGCGCAGCGCCTTCTCGAACGGCAGGATCTTTTCGACCTGGATGTCGTCGAGATAGCCGCCGTTGACGGCGAAAAGCGAAACGGCCTGCTCCCATACCGGGTTGGGCTGGTACTGGGGCTGCTTGAGCAGTTCGACCACGCGCTTGCCGCGCTCGAGCTGACGACGGGTGGCGTCGTCGAGGTCGGACGCAAACTGCGCAAAGGCAGCCAGCTCACGATACTGGGCCAGGTCGGTACGAATACCGCCCGAGAGCTTCTTGATGACCTTGGTTTGTGCGGAACCGCCCACACGGGACACCGAGATACCGGCGTTGATGGCGGGACGGATACCGGCGTTGAACAGGTCGGTCTCGAGGAAGATCTGGCCGTCGGTAATGGAGATGACGTTGGTGGGCACGAATGCCGACACGTCGCCAGCCTGCGTTTCGATGATGGGCAGCGCGGTGAGCGAGCCCGTTTTGCCTTTGACTTCACCGTTGGTGAACTTCTCGACGTATTCTTCGTTGACGCGGGCGGCACGCTCGAGCAGGCGGGAGTGCAGGTAGAACACGTCGCCGGGATAGGCTTCGCGACCGGGCGGGCGGCGCAGCAGCAGCGAGACCTGGCGGTAGGCCCAGGCTTGCTTGGTGAGATCGTCGTAGATGATCAGGGCGTCTTCGCCGCGGTCGCGGAAGTATTCGCCCATGGTGCAGCCGGAGTAGGCGGCCAGGTACTGCATGGCGGCCGATTCAGACGCCGGCGCGGCAACCACGATGGTGTACGCCATGGCGCCGTGCTCTTCGAGCTTGCGCACCACGTTGTTGATCGTGGAAGCCTTCTGGCCGATGGCGACGTACACGCAGGTAACGTCCTGGCCCTTCTGGTTGATGATGGTGTCCACCGCAACGGCAGTTTTACCGGTTTGACGGTCGCCGATGATGAGTTCGCGCTGACCACGGCCAATGGGCACCATGGCGTCGATGGCCTTGGTACCGGTTTGCAGCGGTTGAGTCACCGATTTACGCGCAATAACGCCGGGCGCGACTTTCTCGATGATGTCGGTTGCCTTGGCGTTGATGGGACCCTTGCCGTCGATGGGGTTGCCCAGCGCGTCGACGACGCGGCCACGCAGTTCGGGGCCAACCGGCACCTCGAGGATGCGGCCGGTGGTCTTGACCGGGTCGCCTTCGGAAACGCCGGTATAGTCGCCCAGAATCACCGCGCCCACGGAATCGCGCTCGAGGTTGAGCGCCAGACCGAAGACGTTGTTCGGGAATTCAAGCATTTCGCCTTGCATCACGTCCGACAGGCCGTGGATGCGGGTAATACCGTCGGTCACGGAGACGACCGTGCCTTGCGTGCGAACGTCGGTGGACGCGCCCAGGCCTTCAATGCGGCTCTTGAGCAGTTCGCTGATCTCTGACGGGTTAAGTTGCATGTTCAGACTCCTGGAATCCTGTTAACTGGCCGCGTCAGGCGACCAGAGCATCGCGCATGCGGGCCAGCTGGGCCTGCACGGAAGTGTCAAGTACTTGGTCGCCGACGAGCACGCGCACGCCGCCGATGAGGGCGGGATCCACGGTAACGGACGGCTTGAGCTTGAGGCCGAACTTCTTTTCCAGCCCGGATACGAGTTCCGCCACCTGTGCGTCGGACAACTCGAAAGCGCTGGTGATCTGCGCCAGCGCCGTACCCTCGCGCTGGTTTTTGAGGCTTTCGAACTGCTCGGCAATCTGCGGCAACAACAGGATGCGGTTGTTGCCGACCAGCAGCTCGATAAAGTTGCGCGCCTGGGCCGAAAGCGGGGATTTGATCAACCCGGTGAAGAGGTCGATACGCTGGTCGGCGTTCAGGCGCGGATCGGTAAGCGCCTCGCGCACGTCGCCCATGCTGGCAACCTGGGCCAGTTCGGACAGCAGCGCGGACCAGTTCTCGAGGCCCGCCTGGTCGTTCAGCGCCGCCGCAAACAGCGCTTCGGCGTACGGTCGGGCGATAGTCGATAATTCAGCCATGGCTTGCCTTGAGTCTAGAGTTGAGCCTTGAGCTGATCCAGCAGCTGGGCATGCGCGTTGGCGTCAACTTCGCGGCGCAGGATCTGCTCGGCGCCTTTGACGGCCAGGGTGGCAACGTCGTCGCGGAGGTCGTTGCGCAAGCGCTGGACTTCTTGCTCGGCGTCTTGTCGGGCCTGGGCAAGAATGCGCGCCTTCTCGGCCTCGGCTTCGCGCCGAGCCTGCTCGATCAATACAGCGGCCTGTTTCTCGGCCTCGACCATGCGTGCATGGTTTTCCGTTTTGGCGGAAGCTTCGATCAGGCTGATGCGCGCCTGCGCCTGGGCGAGATCTGCCTTGCCTTTATCGGCGGCGGCGAGGCCATCGGCGATTTTCTGGCGGCGGTCGTCCATTGCTTTCGTGAGCGGCGGCCATACGAATTTCATCGTAAACCAACCCAACACGAAAAACACGATCATCTGAAAAAAGAGAGTCGCGTTTAAATTCACGGTCGTTTCCCTTTAAACCTCTAGTGCCAGGCGGCCATGGCCGCACGACACCTGATATCCAAGCCGCAAGCCCGCCCAATGGCGGGTGTTGCGGCTGCTAGGCCCACACGTGGCGGGCGGCGCTGCTTACCCGACGAAGGGGTTGGCGAACGCGAACAGCATGGCGATACCCACACCGATCAGGAAGGCGGCGTCAATCAGACCGGCCAGCAGGAACATTTTGGTTTGCAGAGCGTTCATCAGTTCAGGCTGACGAGCCGAAGCTTCCAGGTATTTGCCCCCCATCAGAGCGATACCAATGCAAGCACCGATAGCGCCCAGACCAATAATAAGACCGCAAGCAAGAGCAACGAAAGCAACGTTGGTCATGACAACTCCTTGGTTAATAACCGTGTAATCAAAAAGTCAAAGAAACTGCATTGCAAGAAAATCCTGCACCCCGACCGGCGGGCGGCGCCCACCCGGCCGAAACCCATTAATGGCTTTCGTGAGCCTGACCCACGTACACCAGGGTCAACATCATGAAAATAAAGGCCTGCAACAGCACGATCAGGATGTGGAAGATCGCCCACACCGAACCGGCCAATACATGACCGATACCCAAGCCCAGGCTTGAGCCATTAAAGCCAGACCATGCACCGCCCAGCAGGGCAATCAGCATGAAGATGAGTTCGCCGGCAAACATGTTGCCGAACAACCGCATACCCAACGAAACCGATTTGGCGGCGTACTCGATGCAGTTCAGCAGGAAGTTAAACGGCGCGAGCAGCAGACCGAAAACGCCGTGCGCATGGAAAGGCGCGGTGAACAGGCCTTTCACGAAGCCGCCCGGGTTATGGATTTTGATGCCGTAGTAGAACATCAGGAGCAGCACGCCCAACGACATGCCCATGGGCACGTTCAGGTCGGCGGTGGGGAGGATACGATGGAAGTAGAGCGGATCGTGGTGGCTGTCTCCCAGACCGGTATTGATGAATACCCAGCCCAGGAAATCGACCGGCACCAGATCGAGCGCGTTCATGAGGATAATCCAGAGGAAAACCGTAAGCGCCAGCGGGGAAATGAAGCGGCGGGTGGTTTCACTGGGGATAATGGCTTTTGCCTGCTCTTCGACCATGTCGGCGAGCATTTCGACGGCAACCTGGAAGCGACCAGGAACACCGGCGGTGGCGCGGCGCGCTGCGCGCCAGAGGAAGAAAATAACAACGAGGCCGGCAAGAATCGCCCAGAAGAGGGAGTCGTAGTTGACGATATTAAAGTCTGCGATGACCGACTGCTTCTCGCCAACGTTATTCAGGTGAACCAAGTGATGCTGAATGTACGCGGACTGTGGCGAAATATCACTAGCAGCCATCTGAATGAACCTTTATCGTAAAGAGGACGCGCGGCGCCCGTGAATCACATAAACATGGCTATGGCAGCTTGCGAAACAGCAACAGCAGCACATAGCCCTTTAATACGAACAGCAACCCCACCAGCGCGGCCGGCCATGAAAGCCAACCTGAACCCAGCCAGCCGGCCAAACCAAGCACCGCCAATGACGAGGCGAGCTTGAAGGCTTCGCCCCAAAAAAAAGTGAGCGGGTCAGACCTTGCCGGCCCCCAGAGGCCCGCGAGCAGACGCAAGGCAAACAAGGAATTGGGAACCAGATACGCACCGCCACCGATCAGCGCGGATATCGCCGCGCCGCTTCCAGCCACCAGACCGCACACCAGCACTGCGACAGCCAGCATGACCGCCTGGGCAGCCAGCGTACGCAATAGGCCGGTACTTGCTCTCAGATGTATGGCAGCGCGATCCTGCTCTGTTAGCACGAGCTTTTCAGCGCCAAATCCCCTTGTTTCGCCTGGTTTGCCGCTGCCCGCAACCGTGTTTGTATCCATGGCGCGAAATGCAGACCTTGATTAATTACCGCGAGGCGTTAAACCCGTGAAGTATAGCTTTTTTTTCAAGCCGTAAGCAACTTGTCAGGCGCCCCGTGTGGGGCGCTGCCTACAGATCTCGCGGCGTACCCTGGCTAGCGGTGCTTGAAGCCAGGCTTACGCTTTTCCACGAAAGCAGCCATCCCTTCCTTCTGGTCTTCGGTGGAAAAAAGCGCATGAAAATTGCGGCGTTCATACAACAGTGTGTCGTTGAGCGAGCCTTCGTATGCCATGTTGACGCACTCTTTGGCCATGATGGCTGAGGGCAGCGACATGGATGCGATCACGGCGGCCGCATCCATGGCTTCTTCCATCAACTTCTCCAAGGGCACCACGCGCGACACCAGGCCGGCGCGCTCGGCTTCGACGGCGTCCATCATGCGGGCAGTGAGGACAAGATCCATGGCCTTGGCCTTGCCCACCGCCCGAGGCAGGCGCTGCGTTCCGCCAAAGCCCGGGATGACACCCAGCTTGATTTCGGGCTGGCCGAACTTGGCGTTATCGGCGGCAATGATGATGTCGCACGCCATCGCCAGTTCGCAGCCACCGCCCAGGGCGTAGCCCGCGACCGCGGCAATGATGGGTTTGCGGACTTGGCGGATGTATTGCCATTCGCCACCTATGTAATCCTGCATATAGACGTCGACGAAATTCCAGCCTTGCATGGCGGCAATGTCGGCACCGGCGGCAAAGGCCTTTTCGCTGCCGGTAATGACAATAGCGCCAATACCATCGTCAGCCTCGAACGTGCGCAGCGCCGTTGCCACCTGGCCGATGACTTCGTTGCTGAGTGCGTTCAATTGCTTGGGACGATCTAGGGTGATCAAGCCCACGCGGCCGCGGGTTTCGGTTTTGATCATGGCTTCCATACCGTCGGTCTCCTAAAGTTCATTAATATATGAGGATGAAAAAAGAAGCTCTACTTTATACCGTAACGCCCACGGATCCGGCCGGCCATCGCCTCAGTGTGCGGCTGCTGATACAAAACCCCTCCGCGACGGGGCAGGTGCTGTCCATGCCTGCGTGGATACCGGGCAGCTACCTGATCCGGGATTTTTCCCGGCAGATCGAGTCGATCCAGGCGAGCAACCGCCGGCAGAACGTGGCCATTCAAAAAATTTCCGACCATGCATGGCGATGCGAACCTGTCGATGGCCCACTGGTGATCGACTACACAGTCTATGCCTGGGACTTGTCTGTTCGGGGCGCACATGTGGACGAAAGCCATGCTTTTTTCAACGGCACCAGTGTCTATTTATGCGCAGTGGGCCAGGAAGGCACGCCCTGCCACGTGAAGCTGTGCCCTCCCGCGCGTATTCGCGGATGGAAGGTATACACCAGCCTGCCCGAGGCGCAGGGCCATCCGGAGGCTGCCGCGCGCCATGGCTTCGGCATGTACCTGGCCCCCGATTACGATGCGCTGATCGACCACCCCGTCGAAATGGGCACACCGCAGGTTGTGCGCTTCAAGGCGCACGGCGCGGAGCACGAAATGGTGTTTACGGGCGTGGCCCCTAATCTGGATCTCAAGCGTATCGCGGCGGATGTGCGCCGCATCTGCGCCGAGCAGATCGCGCTGTTCGAACCAGAGACCAAAGCGGCACCATTTCTGGACAGCGCTGACCGCTATGTGTTCATGACCATGGTCACCGACACCGGCTATGGCGGCCTGGAGCATCGCGCCTCGACGGCGCTGATGACGGCCCGCCGCGATCTTCCCGTGTTGGGACAGGCAAACGCGGGCGAAGGTTATCAGACCTTTCTGGGGCTGGTCAGCCATGAGTATTTTCATACCTGGCATGTCAAACGCATCAAGCCCGCGGCCTTCGCGCCTTATGTTTTGGATCGAAGCAACCATACCTCGCTGCTGTGGGTGTTTGAAGGGTTTACCTCTTACTACGATGATCTGATGCTGCTGCGCGCCGGCGTTATCGGAGAAGCCGACTACCTGCGCCTCCTGGCCAAGACCATCACCTCGGTGCACGCGGCACCCGGCCGCTTCAAGCAAAGCGTGGCCGAGAGTTCGTTCGACGCCTGGACGCGCTATTACAAGCAGGACGAGAACTCGCCCAACGCACTGGTCAGTTACTACACCAAGGGTTCGCTGGTCGCGCTGGGGCTTGATATTACGCTTCGGCGCGGGACGGATGGCGCGCGATCGCTGGACGACGTCATGCGGCTGCTTTGGGCGCGCTTCGGCCGCGATTTCTACCAAGGCGGCGGTGCGCGCGGCATCCCCGAAGGCGCCATGGTGCGCCTGATCCGCGAGGCCACGGGTGTCGATGTCAGCGATTTCCTGGCACGCTATGTCTACGGTAGAGAAGATGTGCCGCTTGACAGTTTGCTGCAGCATCAGGGCATCACGCTGCGCTGGAAAGCGGCCTCTAACCTGCCCTCATTGGATATCCGCGTGCGCGCCGAGCATGGGGCGACTCACGTGGCAACCGTTTTTGAAGACGGAGCCGCACATCGGGGCGGCCTATCGGCGGGTGACCTGCTGGTGGCCATCAATGGCCTGCGCATCACCGATCCCGCATCGCTGGACCGCCTGTTGGGCGCGTACCAGCCGGGGGCGAACGTAGTGCTGCATGTGTTCCGCCGCGACGAACTGCGCGCTTTCACCGTTGGGCTTGCGTCACCACGCCAGAACCAATGCGCGCTCGAAAGAAAAGCTGCTTGATGGGGGCCATACGCCCGCCATCGGCGGGCGCAAGGGAGGCATGATCGGGGCGCCTACTGTTGCGCGCCATACGCGCGCAAATGAGCGGGCGACCATAAAAACTCAGCACAATCCCTAACAAGAAATTGGCGCCCATCACCCGCGCTGCAAGAGGCTGGATATCAATCCAGCCTCTTGCAGCGCGGCTTTATTTAAAGTGTCGATTTTTTATTGACGGCCTGTACTGTAGTCCTATATAGCTCAAACAAAACACATCCGGAGAGGATGATGTCTACAGTGATCGGGACATCCTCATCCAGACTAAAAATCATCAATGATACGGAGGAGTTCCATGCTGACATATAAATATTTCACCCGATGTGCCGGGGCTTTTGCACTGGCCAGCGCAACGTTCATGCTACCGCTGTCCAACGGAACAGCGCATGCTGCCGATACATACAAAATCAAGGTTGCCAACGTGATGGCGCCATCCCACGATACCAGCAAGGCGGTCGATTATTTTGCCAAGCTTGTGAAGGAAAAGTCGGATGGCAGCATCAAGATGCAACATTTTCCGGGCGGGCAACTGGGCAGCGACAACGAAACGTTCGGCGCGGCGCAGCAGGGCCTGATCCAGATCGCGAGCGGCTCATCGGCCAACCTGGTGACCATTACCCGCGCATTCGAGGTGCTGCACCTGCCTTTTATTTTTGGTGATCTTGACCAAGTGCACAAAGCCTTGCAATCGCCCGCTGTGCGCGAACGCATCAACGCGGAACTGGCCAAGGTGGGCCTGCGCTGGCTGTTTACCTTCGATTACGGCTTTCGCGACATCAACACAACCAGCCGGGAGGTTGCCCAGCCCAAGGACGTGAAAGGGCTGAAGTTGCGCGCTTCACGCTCGCCGCTGGAAATTGCCGGCCTGGAATCGTTCGGCGCCGCAGCCGTGACGGTGGATTGGCCTGAGGTCTACAACGCCTTGCGCTTCAAGATCGTCGATGGTGAAGCCCAGCCTTTCGGCACACTGGTAAGCGCCAAGCACCAGGAAGTATTACGACAGACACTGGATGTGAATTGGCAGTACTACGGCTTTGTCGGGCTGATCAGTATCGATCAATGGAACAAGTATCCGGACAGCGTCAAGAAAGTGCTGGAGGACGCAGCCCGGGAAGCTGAAACCTACCACCGGAAAATCTGGGCGGAAGAGGACAAGAAAGCCGAAGCAGCCTATATCAAAGCGGGCGGCAAGGTGACCACGCTCACACCCGAGCAGCGCCAAGCCTGGGTGAAGCTGGGCAAATCGACATGGGCGAATGCGAATGTACCGCAAGACCTGATCGACCTGGTGCATAAAACCGCAACGGAATGACCCCACCGCGCCATCAATGAAACTGGCGCCCTCGGCGCCACGGCGAAGGAGCCCTCATGCAAGCAAACATCGCTCAACTCGACAAGCAGGCAACGTTGCCCTTGATCCCCGATCTTCCCTTTGAAAAGCTCGTCACGCACGGAACCTGCGCACTGGTCGTAGCGCTGATAGCCGCAATGACGGTGGTGATTTGGCTGTCGGTCTTCACCCGATATGTATCGGAAGACCCAATCCCGTGGGCGGAGCAGGTTGCCAAGTACTTGATGATCTGGGCTGCGTTCCTGGGTTCCAGCCTGGCCCTGCGCGAAGGAGCCCATATCTCGGTGAACCTTGTTGTCGGCTTGTTTCCACCCAAAGTACGAAAAGTCTTTGCCTGTCTGGTCATCCTGCTGAATCTGGTTTTCCTGACGACATGCATGACCTACGGCTTCATCTATATCTACAACATCCGGGGCCAGATAGACCCCATGGTTTGGGACATGAGCCTGTCTATCCCCTATGCCGCCATCCCCGTTGGCTGCTTGCTGATGATTGTGCAGTTGCTGCTAGTGGCTCGCAAGGGTGTGGAGCATGCGCTTTCATCGGATGAAGCAAGCCTGAGCTGAAATCCATTCACAAAGAAGGCTGGCGGACCGGGCCGAGACAACCGTCGGGCCACTTGCCAGCCATCAGAACATAGACGCCAAGCCGCACACAAACGGCAATGGCGCCGCAGGAGACAATGATGAGCGCTGCGCTTATTCTCACATTCTTTACCGCGCTTTCGCTTGCGGTGCCGGTGGCCTTCGCCCTCGGCCTGGCAACAATCGCGGCGTTTCTGCTGATTGACCCTGATTTTCTGCCGCTGCTGCCGCAGCGCATTTTCACTGGCCTGGACATGTTCGCCCTCGTCGCCATACCGTTCTTCATTCTCGCGGGTGAGCTGATGGGCGGTTCGGGCATCATGGACCGCATCCTGAACTTCTCGCGCATGCTGGTCGGCCATGTGCGCGGAAGCGTGGGACAGGTTACGGTGCTGGTGAGTATGATTTTCGGTTGGATCAATGGCTCGGGCGTTGCCGGCGCTAGCGCGGTCGGATCAATGCTGATCCCAAAAATGGAGGCCGAGTACAAGAACAAGGGCTTTGCTTGTGCCGTCACGGCCTGTTCGGCAACGGTTGGGCCGATTATTCCTCCCAGTGTCCCGATGATCATCTACGCACTGGTCGCGCAGAACGTATCGGTGGGCGCGATGTTCGCGGCCGGTGTGGTGCCTGGGGTATTGATAGGCGGCGGCCTGATGGGCATCGTTTACCTGATCGCTCGCAAGCGCGGCTACCCCGCCGAGAAAGGTTCGTACAGCCTGTTGCAACGGCTTGCGATCACGCGTCAGTTCGCTGTGGGGGCGTTTCTGCCGGTGATCATGGTGGGGGGCATCATGTTTGGGGTATTCACGCCGGTCGAGGCGGGGGCGGTTGCCGTGTTGTATGCCCTGCTGATAGGCCTGTTCGTGACCCGCACGCTGACTGCCCCTATGATCTGGTCGGCGCTGCGCCGCACAGGCGTGATTTCGTCGGTGGTGTTCTTGATGATGGGCGTGGCCAACGTCGCCAGCTGGATCATGACGACCGAGCAACTGCCTCAGGCTGCCGCGGAAGCATTGTCCGCCATCACCACCAACCCGCTGGTGTTCTTGCTCTTGGTTAACATCATCTTGCTGATCGCGGGCCTGTTCCTGGATACGGTCGCCGCCATGGTAATGTTCGGCCCGCTGCTGATACCGATGGCGGCCGAGTTCGGCATTGACCCCTTGCAGTTTGGCCTGATCTTCACAGTCAACCTGATTATCGGCTTGGTGACGCCGCCTGTGGGATTGTGTCTGTTCATCGCCGCCGGTATAGGAAAAACGCCAATAGAAGCGGTGGTGAAGGAAAGCCTGCCCTTCCTGGCGTGGCTGCTGGTCGTACTGGGCATCGTGACATATGTGCCTTCGACCTATATGTGGCTGCCCAAAATGCTGGGCTACTGAACACGCCGCCGCCCTATCAACGTATCAGGGCGGCGAAGCGGAGAAGGTGCGGAACAAAAAACGGCTCAAGTGAACTGCCCCCCAGAAGTTGGACACCTATCCAACCTTTGGGGGGCAGTTCACTTGAGCCGTTTTCTTCTTGCTGCTCAGTCGAGCATCTGACCAGGCAAGGCCAGTGTTCGATCCGTGGGCGGTATGTAGAGTTCTTGGTAATAGACGGGCGTATCACGACCCATCCCCGCCAGGACATCCAACCGCATACCCACCGTGGCAGGCTTTACATTGATGTGGCCGGCAATGTCGTTCTCGATGGGAACCTGGGTCACGTAATGATCGACATGTGTGATCGGCATGTTGAGCTCACCCAGGATATGCGCGCGAAAGTTCAGACCATTCAGGCGATCCAGTGATACCTCCCATAGCCGGGGTAGGACGCGACGGTCGAAGTAAAACTTCGAGTAGACGTCGAACTCATGGTTGATATTGATGACGCGCTCTACCAGCACGGTGGTGTCGGCGCCTGTGCCAAGGTAGCTGGACCAGCGGCCGGGCTCGCGGGCCGCATCACGACCAAGAATCTTGGAATAGACCGGGACGAAGCTGTGGCCATCGTCGGCAATAAAGCGGCAGTGCCATGGGTTCTTGATCTGCAAAGACTGCTTGGCGACGAAGGACCCCAGGCCATGCTGGCGCACCACGATACCTTGATCGACCAACAGGCGCAGTGCGCGCTGCACGGTACCCAGGCTATAAGGGATCATCTGCACCAATTCTTCTTCCGTTGGCAAGCGTTCGCCAGGCTTCCAGTGGCCTGACTTGATACCTTCGGTAATGGCGTTGAGCACCAGGCGATACTTGGGCACGCCGCTATAGTCTTCTTTGTGCAGCTTGGCAAATACTTCTGGCAGCGCATTCTTTGTCATATTCGCGACTCATCTCAATCAGCTACTGGCGCATGATAGCGCGAATAATTGCCGGCCCACAGGCTGACGCAGGCGGCGCGCGCCGCTGCCCAGGCCAGCATATGCCGGAAAAACGAAAACCGCACCTATAAGTGCGGTGTGGTAGTGGGCGCGCCGTGTGGCGCAGTGGTGCAAGTGCCGTTCACGCCCGAACGGCGGCGGGGGTTTTTTCGAACAACTGCAGTGCCCGCTGCCCGGGCGGGATGTAGAACTCTTGGTAATAGACCACTTTCCGCGTACCCGCATGCGCGATCGCTTGCAGGAGCAGGCCGGTCGTACCGGACGCAACCTCGATCGCCTCGCCGACGCCCTCATCAAACTGGGCCACTTGCACATGGTGAACCATTTCGGTGATGGGCAGGCCGCACTCTTCGGCAATCAGCTTCTTGAAATTCATGCCATGAAGCATGTCCATCGGCTTTTCCCATAGCGCGCGCAAGACAGAGCGCCCTGCATAGAAGCGGCTGTATACCTTGAATTCATCTGCCACATCGATGATGCGGTCAAGCTGCATGATCTCGTCGGATGCCATGTCGAGATACTTGTTCCAGGGCCCATCGCAAGCGACGATGCGGCGCGCGGTAGCCTTGGAATAGATGGGCACGGTGCCAACGCCATCGTCTGCCGCAAAGCGGCAATGCCAGGGATCTTGCAGGCGCCGGGGAAGCTCGGCAACGTAGCTGCCCAGGCCGTGCCGCCGGATTACCAGGCCCTGTGTGACCAAGTCGCGCAAGGCCCGCTGGACGGTGCCCAAACTGAACGGCGTGAGATTGACCAGCTCTTCTTCTGGCGGGAGCTGGTCGCCGGGCAGCCAGAGGCCCCGGCGCAGCGCCTCGACGATCGCATTCACGACCCGCTGGTACTTGGGCAGGCCGCTGCGATCGGCACGCCACAACGTGCCAAAGATCTCCTCCTGCAATTCCGCACTCATCACTATCCTCCTGCGCTGACCAGCAGATCCGCCGCCTTTTCTCCGATCATGATCGAACCGGCATTTGTGTTTCCCGACAGCAGCAATGGCATGATTGATGCATCCGCCACCCGCAAGCCGGACAGGCCGCGCACCCTGAGCGACGTATCAACCACCGAGCCCGGGTCGCTGCCCATGCGGCAGGTGCCCACGGGATGGAAGATCGTTGTGCCATTTTGACGCACGAAATCGAGCATATCGTCTTCGGTGCGCATGTGCGGCCCCGGCCGGTATTCTTCGGCCACGTATGGCCGCATCGGCTCGGCTTCCATCAGGCGCCGCGCAAGGCGCACGCCCGCCACCATTGTGTCGCGGTCTTCTTGTTCGGACAGAAAATTCAAATGTATGCCTGGTGCATCGAGCGGATTGGCGGACTTCAGTACCACGGCGCCCCGGCTTTTTGGCCTCAGCTGGCACATTGACAAGGTAAAACCGGAGAAGTCGTGCGGTTTTCCGGCCGCCATATCCGCACTGATTGTACCGAAGTGAAACTGCACATCCGGACGCGTGGCGTCGGACCGCGCCCGCGCGAACATGCCGCCAAGCTGAATCCCCGCCGCCACTGGCCCGCGCTTGCGCAATAGCCATTGCAGGCCTATCGACGCCCTGCCCCAGACGGTGCGCAGATGATCATTGGTGGTGATGGGTTTGGTGCACTTGTATATAAGCCGCACTTGCAGGTGATCTTGAAGATTCTTGCCCACGGCAGGGAGATGATGCACTACGGGTATGCCGTGCGCTTTCAACGCTTCGGCATCGCCGACCCCTGACAGCATCAGCAACTGCGGCGACTGGAAGGCACCAGAAGACAGGATGATTTCTTTGCGGCAGGTGGCTTGCCGCGGCTTGCCATTTTGCAGATAGTTCACCCCCACCGCGCGCTTGCCCTCGAACACCAGGCTGGTGGCTCTGGCATCGGTTTCGATGGTGAGATTGGGATTGGCACGCAGAGGGCGCAAATAACCCTTGGCTGCGGAGCAGCGCAAACCATTGCGCGTGGTCAGCTGATAGTAACCGCCGCCTTCCTGCCTGGCACCGTTGAAATCCTCGTTGCGAGGTATGCCCTGGGCCTCACCCGATCGGATGAACGCCTCCACCAGCTCATGGCGGCCCCGTATATTGGAAACCCCGAGCCTGCCGCTGCCGCCATGCAGTTCGCTCTCGCCGCGCTCGTTGCGCTCTGATCGCCTGAACAGGGGCAACACATCTCGCCAGCCCCATCCGTCATTGCCCAAGCGCTCCCATTCATCGAAATCCTGCGCCTGGCCCCGTATATAGACCAGCCCGTTGATGGAGCTGGATCCGCCCAGGGTTTTGCCGCGCGGCTGATAGATGCGGCGCCCATTGAGTTCAGGTTCGGGTTCGGAATAGAACTGCCAGTTATAGCGCGGATCGAACATGGTCTTGCCATAGCCGATCGGGATGTGTATCCACATATGCCGATCACGCGGGCCCGCCTCCAGCAACAACACGGAACCCGCGCCGCGTTCAGCAAGCCTGGCCGCCAATGCGCAACCGGCGGACCCGGCACCCACCACGATGTAATCGAACGTCTCCATCTTCTGTTTGCCTCGTTGTTCTCTACAGATCGAGCACTAGTTCGCGGCTGCCTACGCCGGCGCAGCACACCAGTACGTACTCATTTTTTTCGTCGTCCGACAGCACGTAATCGTTGTGTTCGGGCGCGCCATCCAGATAGCGCACTTTGCAACAACCGCAGACACCGGCTTCGCACGAGGACTCACAGGGCACACCCGCATCGCGCAGCGCTTCCAGAATGGACTGCCCGCCCGCGACCTGCAGCACTTTGTCCGACCGCGCCAGCCGCACCTCTGTGTGTCCCGCCTCGCCAGGCGTCGCCGTCGCAGCCGCCGGCGCAGGCGCGCTGAAATACTCGAAGTGGACCGCGTCGGCGGGCCAGTGGCTCGCTGCTTCCTTTACCGCGCGCATGAACCCCGGCGGCCCGCAAAAATACAGATGCGTGCCCTCTTCGTAACCCGTCAGCAGCGCCGGGATGTCCAGCCCCTTGGCGGGGTCGCCGTAGTCGTGATGGAACACGACCTTGCGTAATTCGGCCATTGCTTCCAACTGCGTACGAAAGGCCGTTCGCGCCGGCGTCTGCGTGCAATAGTGCAGTTCGAAGGCCGCATCTTCCCGCAGCAACTCGTGCGCCATGGCCAGCACAGGCGTAATGCCTATGCCGCCCGCCAGCAGCAGGCTGCGTCGCGCCGCCTTGCTGCGCGGAAAGAGATTGCGCGGCTCCGATACCTCGACCAGGTCGCCGGCCCGCACTGCGCTATGCAGCGCACGCGAACCGCCCCGCCCTTTCACGTCTTCGAGTACGGCGATCCGGTAGTGCCGGCGTTGCCACGCCGGATCGCAGAGCGAGTACTGCCGTGTGTAGCCGCCGGGAACATGCACGTCTACATGCGCGCCGGCTTCGAACACCGGCAGCTCCCCGCCTGTCGGATCGACCAATTCAAACGACCGTATTCCTTCAGCTTCGTACGTAATGGAGCGTACACATAGCGTCAGCATGATGACCTCTCGTTCTGGCTATCACACCTCGGCCACGGCATTGGCGGCAATGATTTCCTTGCCTATGCCGTCGTCGAGTTTGTCGAGTTCCGCCCGGACAAATGCATCACGCTGCGCGGCCGGCACATCATCGCTTCGCAGCATGATTGCAGCCACTTCTTTGCCGAGCTTCAAAATCAATTTGCGATCCGCATCGACGGTGTCCTGCACGGGCGCATACAGAACGCTATCCTGCGAACACAATGGCAGCGACTCGCCCGCCCGGAGGGCCGCTTGTTGCTTGGCATCGGGCGCCGTGTTGCCGCGTATCGCCTCGCGCAGCAGCTTGCGGAACATATAGACCCCTACGTCTGAAGTGCCCGGGTTTTCCAGCGCGTGCACCGCAATAGGGCGCTGGCTCGTCAGCGCTTCCCAATCGCCCGGTGCGCGCTGTGCAACGTCGTACGATCGGTTGCCGCTCTGGCCGACCAAGAAATCAATCTTGTCCACGCCGCAGTCTTCCGCGCAGCCGATGTGATCCGGATCGACTTCGTCGTTGAAGTGACGCCAGCCGAAGATGATCATGTTGGTGTCATCCACCGGAACATGCCAGCGTGTGCAGCCCGACGTGGCATGACGCTCGCGCGCGGCGGTTGGCACCAGCGAGCCGATCTGCAGGTAATTGGGAAGGTTCATTTCTGTAATGCGCACCCACACGCGATCACTGGGCAAGCGGCGGCCGGCAATAAACATGCAGCCATTGCCGCTGCGTGTCGGCTGCCACTGCATCACAGGCATGTCGCCAAAGCCGTCCAGCGATACGCCCGCCGACGTTTCCGCATCGACCCCCTCGACCACCATGTGGTTGTGCAGCACTGCCGTGTGCATGTGATCCATGATGTTTTCATGGACTTGCAGCCAGTTGCAGGGATAGATATTGGAGAACGGCACCAGGCGCGTACCTTTCGGCAGCGAATAGGTATCGTACTCGGGGAAAGCCGGCTGTTTCTCGGGCGGCCCCATGTAGGCGAACACCAGACCGTCGCGCTCGAAGGCGGGATAGGCACCTTGGCTGACGGTTTGCTTCAGACGCGTTTCGCCTGGCTCACAGGGGGCATCCAGCAGCGACCCATCGTTGTCGAAATGCCAACCGTGGTAGCAGCAGCGGATGCCATGCTCCTGAATGATGCCGAACTCAAGCGACGCGCCGCGGTGCGCGCAATGGCGATGCAGCACGCCCACTTTGCCGCTTTTATCGCGATACGCCACCAGGTTTTCACCCATGATGCGAATCGCCTTGGGCACATCGGTCAACTCTTCCGAAAGACAGACAGGCTGCCAAAACAAGCGCATGTATTCGCCCAGCGGCGTGCTGGGCATGGTGCTGGTCAGCTCTTCATCGTGGCGCGGAACATCGCGCTTGCGGTAGCCCGAATATTTCAACTGGGTTGCCACCATCTGTTGGGGTGTATCGCTCATTTTTTGTCTCCTTTCTTTCCTGTGAGAGGATGTGGTTCGCGTCATGCCGCCCGTTATGGCTGCCCGGCGGCCCGCCGGACACATGCCGCGTCTAGACTGCTGCGTTTGATTGACTGATGAACTTGGCGTGCAGGTAGGCATCCAGGCCTTCCGGCCCGCCTTCATAGCCCAACCCACTGTCTTTCATGCCGCCGATGGGCGCATCCGCGAGGGCGGGCACGAAGTTGTTGATGCCTATCCATCCGGCCTCGATGCGCTCGGAAAACAGCGCCGAGCGCTCCATGCTGTTGGTGAATGCATACGCGGCCAGGCCCAGCGAACGGTGATTGGCCTGCTCAATGACTTGATCAAAGCTGTCGAACGGCATGACAGGCGCGATTGGACAGAATGGCTCTTCGTCAAGAATGTCCGCGTCGCGCTGTACCTGTTGGAGTACTGTAGGCGCGAAAAAGTATCCTTGGTCGCCCAGGCGCTCGCCCCCGTGCACCACGTTCGCCCCGCTGTCCCGGGCTTGGCGAACGAGCCGCAGGGCGGCGTCTAGACGGCGGGCGTTATTCAACGGCCCCATTTGTACGCCCGCGCGCATGCCGTCGCCGACACTGATCTCGCTGGCTGCCCGTGCGAACGCCTGAGTGAAGGCTTCGTGCAGCCCTCGCTGCACATAAAACCGACTGGGAGAGAGACAGACCTGCCCCGCATTGCGGTACTTGAATGCCGCGCACATCCGCGCCACACGTTCCACGTCTACGTCGTCGAAGACAACCACGGGCGCATGGCCGCCAAGCTCCATCGTGACGGGCTTGAGTTCCTGCGCGGCCATTGCCGCAAGCAGGCGACCGACCGCCACTGAACCAGTGAACGATACTTTGCGGATCACGGGTGACTTGATGAGGCGCTCGGAGATTTCCGCCGGCACCCCATACAGCAGATTCAACACGCCCTCCGGCAGACCTGCATCAACGAAGGCGCGAACCAGTTCGATGCAGATCGCCGGCGTTTCTTCAGCGGGCTTGAGCACCACGGTACACCCCGCGGCCAGTGCGGCTGCCACTTTTCGGGCGGCCAGCACAGCGGGAAAATTCCAAGGCACAAAAGCCGCTACCGGCCCGATGGCGCGCTTGACCGATGATTGCGTCAGCAGGTGCGCGCGCGGCGGCATGATGCGGCCATAGGCGCGCTTACCCTCTTCCGCGCACCAGAGAATGGTTTCGATCACACGGTCGAGCTCGCCGTGCGAATCCGCCAGCGGCTTGCCATTTTCAAGCGTAAGTATCTCGGCCAGCGTATTGCGGCGCTGCTCGATCAGCGCGGTAGCCTGCTTCAGAATGCGCTCCCGATCCCAGGCCGAGCTTGCCGACCAGGCTGGAAATGCCTGATTCGCAGCCGCCAGCGCATCGTCGATATCCTGGCTTGTCGCCATGGGCAGCTCGCCCAGTGCCTGCTCGGTGGCGGGATTGACGACCGTCGTCGTTTGGCGCCCCTGGGTGCCGCGCCATGCGCCCGCAATATATAGCTGCAACTGCTCGGGATACTTGCCTTGCTTCATGTCTCGCTCGTTGATTTTGTGTAATAGCTTGTTCGTTATGGCTCTTACTATAGTCCTATATAGTATGAAGATCAACGATAAATTTACGTATCGACGAACATACGTCGATAAAAGCTGACTATAGGATCGACGCGGTGCGCGTCGTGTCGGATTGATTGGGGAGGAAGAGCTGGAAAGAAGGAGCTGGAAGGAAGGAGCTGGAAGGAAGGAACTGGAAGGAAGGAACTGGAAGGAAGGAACTGGAAGGAAGGAACTGGAAGGAAGGAACTGGAAGAAAGGAACTGGGAGGAAGGAGCTGGAAGGAAGAGGTTGGGAGCCTCTCTGGGAATCAGCGCTGCGCCTCCAGGCGGGCCTGGATGGCTTTGGCGGCGGTAATACCATCGGCCATGGCGGTGACGACACAGGGGTGCAGGCGCTGGGCGACCTCGCCGATTGCATATACGCCGGGAAAACTTGCCTGGGCAGTGGAAATATCGGTATCGATAAAGCCCGTGCGGCCGCGCCTAAGGTTGAGCGCCCCGGCATAATCGGCGCAGGGTTCCCAACCATAAAAAACCAGTATCAAATCATAGGGTTGGCCGTTGACCGCCAGGGTGGCGACGTCGACGGTGTAGTCACCCGCCAGTACGTCCTTTGCCGGGAAGCGCTCGACAAATTGGCGCTGGGCGCGCACAGTGCGCGCGTAGAGGCGCACCTCGCTCGCGCCGTGTTCCCGTACGTACAGGGCATTCTCGAAGGCATTGTCGCCACCGCCCAGCACCGCCACGCGCAGCCCCTGAAATGACTGCTCAACGATATGGCTTCCCGGGCCAACCAGAATGCCCGGGCAAGGGCGCCGGTAATCGACCGCTTCGACGCCAGACAGGGCCGGCAGGGTGCGGGCCCGCACGCCTGTAGCGAGCACCAAGTAGCGCGACCGCAGCGCAAAGCCGCCTGCCGCCTGCACGAAAAACCCGCCCTCTGTGGGCTGCACACGTGCGACACGCTTGCCAAGAAACATGGGTACAGCCGCCAGCGCTATGCTGCGGGCCAGATTGTCGGCCACCTGCGGGCCGGTGGCATCGGGCAACGACGCATTCCAGCAATCGGGAAATGGATGACTGCGACACAGGCCGCCGATCTCGGGGGCGGCATCGATCAGCGCCGGGCGATAGCCGAGGCGCGCCAGCCATAGGGCACACGAAGCGCCCGCCGGGCCGCCGCCGACGATCGCCGCATCGTAAGTGATTTCGCCTGCGTCCATGATCAATCCAACATACAATTCAGCGTATTCTACAAAGCCCTGATTATGCCTACACGTCGCGTATTCTTTTCGCAGATCGCTCTGGACGCCCATATCGGCATCCTGGAGCACGAGCTGCGCGCCACGCAGCCCCTGCATGTCGATGCCGAGTTCGACGTCGATATCGTCCAGCAGGTTCACGACCACAACATCCAGACCGTACTCGATTACCGCCTGCTACGCAGCGCCATTGTCGATGAATGCACGGCGGCGCACGTAAACCTGCTCGAAACGTTGTGCGAGCGCGTGGTCGACCGGCTGCTGGCCGAGTTTCCCACGATCCGGCACGTTAAAATACGCATCAGCAAGCCGCTGGCGTTTTCCGACTGCGCCGCAGTAGGCGTCGAAGTCGAGCGCGGCCGCCAGGCAAGCATACAAACCCCTCAATAGCCGCCGTCCGCCAAACGGGTGCGCACCCCGCGGCCACCTCGCCTATTACCCGGATATTGTCATGCAATCCCAAGAAGTCACGTTCGCAGCGCCCGAACCCGTACCGTCCGACCGCCGCGCCCAGAAGCAGCGCCACAACGAAAACAAGCTCGCCAAGCGGCTGATCCGTGAAACGGGCCGTGCAATCGCCGATTTCAATATGATTGAAGACGGCGACAAGGTAATGGTGTGCTTGTCAGGCGGCAAAGACTCTTACAGCCTGCTGGATATCCTGCTGACGTTGAAGGCGCGCGCCCCGATCCATTTCGATATTATCGCGGTCAATCTCGACCAGAAGCAGCCAGGCTTTCCCGACCATGTGCTGCCCGAATATCTGCGCACACTGGGCGTGCCCTTCCATATCGAAACGCAGGACACGTACTCCATCGTCACGCGCGTGATCCCCGAGGGCAAGACGATGTGTTCGCTCTGTTCCCGGCTGCGCCGGGGCATTCTTTATCGCGTGGCCAGCGAACTGGGGGCCACCAAGATTGCGCTGGGGCATCACCGCGATGACATCTTGGGCACGTTTTTCCTGAACCTGTTCTATGGCGGACGCATGAAGGCGATGCCGCCAAAGCTGATGTCGGACGACGGCAAGCATATTGTGATCCGCCCGCTGGCTTATGTGCCCGAAAAAGACCTGATCGCCTATGCGCAGGCCAAGCAGTTTCCCATCATTCCGTGCAATCTGTGCGGCTCCCAGGAAAACCTCAAGCGCAAGGAAGTAACGCGCATGGTCGCGGAATGGGACCGAAAGTTTCCGGGGCGTTCCTGGAATGTATTCGGCGCGCTGTCGCGGGTGGTTCCCACGCACCTGATGGATCGCGAGCTATTCGATTTCAGCGGGATCAAGCCCAGCGGCGAAACATTCGAGCATGGCGACAAGGCGTTCGACAGCGACGACTTCGATGCGCTGGCAGCCTCGCTGACGCCGCAGGGTAGCGATGACGAAGACGATACGCTGCCGGGCAGTGGCAATAGCGCAGCGGATGGCCAGGATACCGCCCAGGAATCAGACGGCAAAGGCAGTGATCAGCCAGCCGCGCCGCGCGTGGTGGCACGGCAGCGCAGGCCCGCGTAGCGGCCGGGCATATCGGCTGGCCGGGTGGCGCGCCTTCTGCGCCGGATGTTACCCTTTTAGCGTTAAAGCACGTTCAGGCAGCCTGCCCTATACGTGCTTTTGCTTTTTGCACGTTAAATGAGGGAGACCGAGTGATGCTGATGCCCACAGCCACACACGTTCCAGGCTCGCACCGGCAAGCGTGCGGGCTGACCATGCCCCAGTCCCTGACACGGATTACCCGCCTTCAAGCACGGCGGACACGCTGCGTGATGCACGTTAGCCAACACCTGGCGCGGCTGATTGTATCCAGCGGATTGTTGTTGGTGCTCGCCTTGCTGGCGCCGACACTTGCCGTGGCGGCACCGCCGGCGGAGCCCGCGGCAAGCACCGCGCCTGACGCCACAGCGCCTGCCGCAACCGACACAGCACCGGCGGCCTCTTACACCACACTGGCCAATTTGCTGGAGAACGACAAGGCGCGTGATCAGTTGATCGACGAGCTGCGCACCTTGGCCAAAAACAGCAATGCCAACGCCTCTGCGAACGCCACACCAACGCCGGAAGAAAGGACGAACGAAGCCCCCCTGACGCGACGCCTTGCGCTATCGATAGAGACGTTCACCACTGGGTTGGCACAGGATTTTTCGCAGACAAGCGAAGTCATCACCTCGCTGGCAACCGGCAAGTCTCTGCCCGGCGCTCGTCTGGAGCATGCCTTGCCAGGGCTGGAGCTGATGGGGTTGACCATCGTCGCGGTATTGGTGGCGTATTTTCTGCTGCGTCAAATCGCACGGATAGGATTCGCGAAGCTGAATGTATGGATTCGCCAGGATGATGGACGGCCACTGTTTGGCCGTGGAAACGACGGCACACCGCCGCCAGGCCCCGTCACGCCAGCCGTGTCGAGCGCACCGCCATTGGGCGGCGCGCCATCAATGGGCGAGCAGATGGGGCCTGGCGTCAACACCGAACGCCGCGGCAACCGGCGGATCCACCTGAGCCGCAAACTGATTGGCGTAAGCGCTGCACTGGTGATCGACACTGCCGCCAGCCTGATCGCCGCACTGGTCGGGTACATCCTCCTTGTGTCGCTATCCGGCGGCCCGCGCGCCTCAACCTTCGCGCTGCAGTTTCTAAGCGCATTTGTGATGATTGAACTGGTCAAGGCGTTGTCACGCGGCATCTTCGCCACACGTTACGATCATCTGCGACTGCTGCCGCTGTCACCCGAGGCAGCAAACTACTGGAATCTATGGCTTAGCCGACTGATCAGTATCATCGGCTACACACTGTTGGTATTCGTGCCCGTGCTGCAGGCAGTACTGCTGCCCTCGGTGGGTGACCTGTTCAGCCTGCTGCTGATGCTGGGCATCTACGTGTATGCAGCGCGTGTGGTGTGGACCAACCGCAAGACAGTGCGCGCCGGCCTGCTTCGCCACGCGGACGCAGCCAGCGCGGCAGTGTTCGGCACGCTGCTTCGCGTACTCGCGCGCCTTTGGCATGTTCTGGCCATTCTCTACTTCACGGTTCTGCTGGTCGTCAGCCAACGCGAACAACAGGACGCGCTGGAGTTCATGGCGCACGCCACACTGCAAAGCGTCGTCGCGATCGCGGTGGCGATGATGCTGGCTGCCGCGCTGACGCGACTGCTGACGCGGCCACTGACGCTGCCACCGCGCTGGCGCAGCAATGTGCCATCACTGGAGGCGCGACTCAATGGCTATCGCCCCGCCATCCTGCATGGCGTGCGGCTGTTCATACTGGCTGCGGCGACGTTGGTGGTGCTGGATGGATGGCGCGCGTTCAACCTGGCCGCGTGGCTGGCGTCGGAAAGCGGCCGCGCCTTCATCACCCATGTGCTTCGCATTGCAATCATCCTGGCGTTCGCGGCGCTGGCATGGACGGTACTCGCAAGCATCATTGAGCACCGCCTGACCAACCGCGGGGCGCGACGCGCCACGGAGCGCGAGAAAACGCTGTTGATGCTGTTCCGCAACGCGGCGGCGATTGTGATTGCGACCATGACGATACTGATCGTACTGTCACAGATCGGCATCGATATCGGGCCGTTGATCGCAGGCGCCGGCGTTGCAGGGCTGGCGATAGGCTTTGGCGCGCAGAAGCTCGTGCAGGATGTGATCACCGGCGTGTTCATCCAGCTTGAAAATGGCATGAACCAGAACGATATCGTCGAAGTGGCGGGCCTGTTCGGCACAGTAGAGAAAATCACCATCCGCTCGGTGGTCATACGCACCCTGGATGGCGGCTACCATCTGATCCCGTTTTCTGTCATCGATAAAGTGTCCAACCACACACGCGATTTCGGCTACCACTATGGCGAATACAACATCGCCCATCGTGAGTCGGTGGACGACGCCATTGAGCAACTGCGCCTGGCGTTTGAAGACCTCAAGCAGGATGCCGCCGTGGCACCCGAAATCCTTGAGGACATCGACATCCCCGGGGTGACGGCCCTGAACGAACAAGGGTTCCGGATCCGGGTACTGATCAAGACCACCCCGGGCAACCAATGGGCCGTGCAGCGCGCCTTCAACCGTTGCGTGAAGCAGCGTTTCGACGAAAAAGGCATCGAGATCCCCTATCCCCACACCGTGCTGCATTTTGACGGCGACAACGAAGGGAGGAGCGGGCCGGACGAAATGCGGATGATGGCGGCGATGCGGTAACAGGCGGGCATTGTGGGCCCCCCGCAGCCAAACGCGGGCTGATCGCCACCACCGGCCTATATCGCCCACGCCCGCTGAGTTCGCTGTGATGCCTTAAAAAATCGATTGCGGGGAGCCTGACGCTACAGGCGCTGGGCACCTGGCAGCCTGGTACTCGCGTCGAGCTGTGCTGCCTTCTGCGTACGCAGGATGCTCAGTCGCGCGCGCCCATGCCTTCCCAGTGCGGGCCGGGGATGTTGATGTCGAACAGCTCCAGCACGCGGGCGACCGTGTGATCCACCATCTCATCCAATGTCTTGGGGTGGTGGTAAAACGCCGGCAAAGGGGGAAAAATAATGCCGCCCATTTCGGTAACGGCGGTCATATTGCGCAGGTGCGCGAGGTTGAGGGGCGTTTCGCGCACCATCATCACCAGGCGGCGTCGCTCTTTCAGGGTGACGTCTGCCGCGCGAGTAATGAGGTTGTCTGAAAAGCCATGCGCCACCGCAGCGAGCGTACGCATGGAGCACGGCACCACCACCATGCCGGCGGTTGCAAAACCGCCACTGGACAGCGCCGCGCCGACGTCGCGAAAACTGTAGACCTTGTCGGCCAGAGCGTGCACTTGCTGGCGATCGAGCCCCAGCTCGTACTTGATGTTGAGCACACCCGGCGGCGAAACCACCAGGTGCGACTCGACATCGGGCACACCGCGCAATGCCTGCAGCATGCGCACCGCATAAACGGCGCCCGTGGCGCCGGTAATACCTACGACAATGCGCCGTGACGCCGTCACGCCGTTGCCCCGGCCTCTTTCAGGACGGTTGCCAGTTCGCCGTTTTCGTACATTTCGGAGATGATGTCCGAGCCGCCGATGAATTCGCCCTTGACGTAGAGCTGCGGGATGGTGGGCCAGTTGGAAAACTCTTTGATGCCCTGGCGCACTTCGTCGTCATCCAGCACGTTGACGGTGACAAGTTGTGTGACACCGGCCGCCTTCAGCACTTGGATGGCGCGCCCGGAAAAGCCGCATTGGGGGAACTGGGCGGTGCCCTTCATGAACAGCACGACCGGGTGCTCGGTGACTGTTTGGCGGATGAAATCTTGAACGTCGCTCATGGTGCTCTCTCGTTGACGTAGCGGTTGTTTCCGCAGGGAAAACAACCATTATAAAGACCGCCGCTGACCCGTTCGATACCAGCCAGGTCGGCAGTACTGTTAATCTGCAAAAACCCTGCCTGTGCCAGCATGGCACGCACATCCTGCGCCTGATCCCAGCCGTGCTCGACGTACAGTGCCCCACCGGGCTTGAGCCAGCGCCCCGCCCCCTCGATGATGACGGCGAGGTCGCACAGGCCGTCCTGCCCGTCGGTGAGCGCCTGCGGCGGCTCGAATCTGACATCGCCCTCTTCCAGGTGGCGGTCGCCAGCTGCAATATACGGCGGATTGGATACGATCAGGTCGAACGCGCTGCCGGGCAGATCCCTTAGGGCATCGTACCAGCTACCCTGCAAAAACTCGACCGATGCCCCAAGCGCCGCGGCGTTGCGGCGCGCGACGCCCAACGCTGCAGCGCTGGCGTCTGTGGCACTGACGCTGGCTGCCGGGCACGACAAGGCTACCGAAACCGCGATGGCACCCGAGCCTGTGCCCAGATCCAGCACGCGCGGCGCCGCTACGCCACTGCGCAGGCAACCCGCCAGGAAGGTGTCGGCGATATCCACCAGCAACTCGGTTTCGGGCCGTGGGATCAGGACATCAGGCGTAACTGCGAATGCGTGCCCCATGAACTCCCGGCTGCCCAGAATGTAGGCCATCGGCTCGCCCTGCTGGCGGCGCAGCGCCAGGGCGCGATACTGCGCGATCTGTTCTGCCGACAGCGGATCGGTATCGTGCGCGATCAGCCACGCTCGCGGCACTTGCAACACGCACTGCCATAGCATCTGCATTTCGAGACGCGGCAAAGCGGTGTCGCGCATCAGCGCACGCAAAGTATTGTCCACGGCGCAGGCTTACTCGTGCCCCAGCGCGGCCAACTGCTCGGCCTGGTGCTCGGCCAGCAGCGCGCCGGTAAGCTCATCCAGATCGCCTTCCATGATATTGGCCAGCTTGTAGAGGGTGAGGTTGATACGGTGGTCTGTCACTCGGCCCTGCGGGTAGTTGTACGTGCGGATGCGCTCTGAGCGGTCGCCCGACCCGACCAGGCTCTTGCGTTGGGCGGCTTCCTTGTCGTGCGCCTCCTGCTGCTGCTTGTCCTTCAAGCGCGCAGCCAGCACCTGCATGGCCTTGTCTTTGTTGCGATGCTGCGAGCGGTCGTCCTGGCATTCCACCACCAGGCCGGTGGGCAGGTGGGTAATACGCACGGCGGAGTCCGTCTTGTTGATGTGCTGGCCGCCTGCGCCGCTGGCGCGGAATGTGTCGATGCGCAGATCATTGGCGTTGATGACGATATCGCTCATCTCATCCGCCTCGGGCAGCACCGCCACGGTGCAGGCGGAGGTGTGGATGCGGCCCTGCGTTTCTGTGGCGGGCACGCGCTGCACGCGGTGGGCGCCGGATTCGAACTTGAGCCGTCCGTACACACCCTCGCCATCGATGCGCGCAATCACTTCTTTGTAGCCCCCGATTTCAGACTCGTTGGCCGACATGATCTCCACCCGCCAACCGTTTTGTTCGGCATAGCGCGTATACATGCGCAGCAGGTCGCCGGAAAACAGCGCGCTTTCATCGCCGCCGGTACCGGCCCGGACTTCCAGGAAAACACTGCGGTTGTCGTCAGGATCTTTGGGCAGCAGCAGCACTTGCAGCTCGCCTTCCAGCGCCTCGATACGCGCCTTGCCAAGTTTGATTTCCTCTTCTGCCATCTCCCGCATATCTGGATCGGCCAGCATTTCCTGCGCCGCGCCAACGTCCGCTTCCGCCGCCAGATAGCTGTTGAACGCCGTAACCACGGGCTCGAGCTCGGCGCGCTCGCGCGAAATTTTGCGGAAGCGAGCCATATCGCCAGCGATTTCGGGTTCGGCCAGCAGCGCGTCGACTTCGATCAGGCGGTGGGCAAGCTGCTCCAGCCTGTTGCGCATGGAGAGTTTCATAGTGTGAGGATGTAAAACGGTGAGAGGTACAGCGCGCGCGGGCACAAGCCTGGCCGCGCGGGTGCGGACGGATGAGAACAGGCGAGCGCCGCTAACGCCGGCGGTCGACGCGCGGCAGCAGGCGGGGCAGCATGGAAAGCAGTTGCTCGCGCTCGCCCTGTTCGCTGCGGTTCAGCGCCGCCATTGGCCCGTGAATGTACTTTTGCGTAAGGCCATGCGCCAACTGCTCGAGCACGGCTTCGGGCGCATCGCCACGAGCCAGCGCGCGGCGCGCGCGATCGAGCTCGGCCTCGCGAACCTGCTCGGCGGTGCGTTGGAGATCGAGGATAGCGGGCACGACTTCGCGGTTTTGCAGCCAGTGCATGAAGCCCTGAACCCGCGTTTCGATGATGGCCTCGGCCTGCACCACCGCAGCGCGGCGCGCGTCGGTGCCGCTTTGCACCATGCGGCCCAGGTCGTCCACGGTATACAGATAGACGTCAGCCAAGCGGCCGACTTCGGTTTCAATGTCGCGCGGCACGGCCAGATCAACCATGACCATGGGCTTGTGGCGCCGAACGCGCGTGACGCGCTCAACCATGCCCAGGCCGATGATGGGCAACGTGCTGGCCGTACAGGAAACGATGACATCGAAATCGGCGAGCTTTTCTGGGATGTCGGACAGCTTCATGCTCTTGGCCATGAAGCGCGACGCCAGGGCCTCGCCGCGTTCGAGCGTGCGGTTGGCCACCACCATCTGCTGCGGCGACGCGGCCGCGAAATGGGTAGCACACAGTTCGATCATTTCGCCAGCGCCGATGAACAGCACGTTACAGCGGGAAAGATCGCCCAGCACGCGTTCGGCCAGGCGCACCGCCGCAGCCGCCATGGACACCGACTGCGCGCCGATGGCTGTGGTGGAGCGGACCTCTTTGGCGACCGAAAATGTACGCTGGAACAATTGATGCAGCAGCGTCCCCAGGGCACCGGCCTGCTCGGCGGCGCGCACGGCGTCTTTCATCTGGCCGAGAATCTGCGGCTCGCCCAGCACCATGGAATCGAGCCCGCTGGCCACACGGAAGGCATGGCGGACAGCTTCGTTTTGCTGGTACTGGTAAAGATGCGGCTGTAGGCTGTTGGCTTCGAGACGGTTGAAATCTGCCAGCCAGGCTGGCAGATGCTCGCGCGCGTGCGGCTCGGCCGCACAGTAGATTTCGGTGCGGTTACAGGTAGAGAGGATGGCTGCCTCTTTGACCGCGCTGCCGAAGGCCGAGCGCAGGCCATCGAGCGCAGGCTTGACGACATCCATCGGGAACGACACGCGCTCGCGCACCGATACCGGCGCGGAGGTGTGATTGAGGCCGAAAGTGAGGACATCGACAGACATGGGGCAGACGAATGGTGCGCAGGGCGCACCCGATGTGGGAACGCTCTTGATTATAAACCGGCTTGCATAATACTGAAACATTCAAGCGCATTTATTGAGGAAAATCAGTGCTTTGCGTAGCTTATATGCTGCACCGCAGCGTAGAAAAGCGTGGTGCCCGCATGTTGCCCCGCAAAAAATCATTGGCCCTGCCTGCACACCTTCAAATTTTCGTGTATTATTTCGCCTTTCCGTTGGCCTGGTAGCTCAGTCGGTAGAGCAGAGGATTGAAAATCCTTGTGTCGGTGGTTCGATTCCGCCCCAGGCCACCATTCTGCTGTTCCAGCACGTTCCAAAGCATCCCAAAACGCAAATAAATCAATGTCTTAGGTCAGAAATGACACCTAGGACGTATCACTGCGTTCCGCTATATCCCGCATTTGTCTGTACCCCAGTTTGTACCCCACAATGATTTCTTGAAAATCGACATCTGGGGGTACAAGTCATGGGGCTTCTGAGCGAAACTCAGATCAGAGCGGCCAAGCCCGGCCTGAAAGAATACATGCTGAACGACGGGGACAACCTGTACCTGCGTGTGCGCGCTGCGGGCAAGGCCTGGATATACCGCTACATGCGGAATGGTAAGACCATCAAAATGGGCATGGGGCCATACCCAGAAGTTACTCTTGCGCAAGCCAGGGCTAAGGCCTTTGGAGCCAACAGCCAGCGGGCAAACGGGCTGGATCCGAAAGAGGTTCAAGACCAACAAGCCGAACAGGAGCGTCTTGCACAGCTGCATACCTTCGATCTGCTGGCGCGAGCCTGGCACACCAGCGCCACCAAAGACCGGCGATGGTCGGAGGATTACGCGCAGAAGGTCATACGGCATCTGGAAATCCACGTTTTTCCGTGGGTCGGCCACAAGCCGATTGAGACGATTTTGCCCACAGAGATTGTCCAATGCCTGCACCGCCCTAAGGATCGCGGCAATCTGGAAACCGCCCAGCGTGTGCGGGAAGTTGTCCAGCATGTGTACCAGTATGCCGTAGACATAGGCGCCCTGGAACCGGCCAAGAACTTCGTCAACAAGAACACCGGCGGCCTGCCTCCACCCCGCAGCCGGCATTACGCAGCCATCACGGAACCGGCGCAGCTTGGGCAGTTGCTGCGCGATATTCGCAACTATCACGGTCACTTCATCACCCGCTGTGCCTTACGTCTGGCACCGATGCTCTTCCAGCGCCCAGGCCAGATCAGGCTCGCTGATTGGGAGGACATCAACTTCGAGGTTGAAATATGGCGCTGCCCGCCTGAAAAAATGAAGATGCGTGAGTGGCAAAAACGAGATAGCCGCACGCCCTCACACTTTGTCCCGCTTCCGCGTCAGGCTTTGGAGATTCTTGAAGAGCTGCGCCCCTTGACCGGCCCAAGCGGCCCCGTATTCCGCAGCATGTCGCGCCGCTCGGAGACAAGCCGCTATATCAGCGACAACACCATCAATGTCGCGCTACGCACCATGGGCTATGACACCAAGGAAGAAATCACAGGGCATGGCTTCCGTGCGACAGCGCGCACCATGATCCGCGAACACCTGGGCTGGGACCCGGATGTCATCGAACGGCATCTGGCCCACGCCTCGGATGAAGAGCTTGGCAGCAGCTACGACCGTGCAGCCTTCATTGCGCAACGCAAAGAGATGGTGCAGCAATGGGCCGACTTTCTGGATGAACTGGAGGGCGGAAAACTGCCTGTGCCTGAGGACAACATACTGCAATTTATCCGCCGCCGGCCAAAGCGCGAATTACGGTTTGGAACATGAACAGGCATTACACCGACGGCGAGAATCCCCTAAACAACCTTCCCGCTGGACCAAGACCCTTGGCCCAAGGAAAGACAGACCGAAAAACAATTCTGGAGATGCAGCAATGCTAAAATACGGACACGCACGTGTCAGTCTATCGAACTTGACGGAGGGGGCCATGAGTCGGTCCACAACTAGCACCATCCACCGCATACGCCGCACTTCTGAGCCTGTTCCAGGCCAAGTCAAAGTGCTGGAAGGAGAGGCGCTGCTCAAGGACATGCGCGCCTACCGAAAGAAAGTCACAGCATCGCCCGATGCCGCTCGCAAGTTTCTGATTGAACTTGGCGTGCTTACTCCCGACGGCAAGCAAAAGCGCCTGATCCGTGGTTAACAACTCCTGGCTGTTGTACCAGGCGCAACCGTCCTTCGTCCTAGGATTTCACGGAACAGAACACCAGACGGTCAATACACTGATTGTTGATCCAACGCAGCATCTCAAGCAGAGTGCCGGCAAGCACGAATGGTTGGGGCACGGCATCTATTTCTGGGAGAACGACCCCTTACGGGCGCACGAGTGGGCCAGCACAGGCAACGCAAAAGCGAAGATTGAGGTACCCGATGCTGTCGGCGCTATCCTTGACCTTAAACTGTGCCTTGATCTCACCACACGTTCAGGGCTCAAAGAAGTTGCTGAAGCCTACGAACTCCTGTCAGAAAGCTATGAGGGATTGGGAATCAAGTTGCCCGCCAACATCGGCGGCCCCGACAAGCTCCGGCGCGAGCTCGATTGCCAAGTCATCACAGCGGTACACAAATACCGTAGCGATAAAGGGCTGCCGCCATACGACTCGGTTCGCGCACCATTCAGGGAAGACGCCGAACTGTACCCCGGTGCCGGATTTCATCGGCGCACTCACATCCAAATAGCGATCCGCAATCTGGACTGCATCAAAGGGTACTTCCGCCCGATCCCACGATAAGCCTGTAATCTCCAACAGGAAACCTCATGAACGAACCTCTCTCCGAGGTCATCCGCATCCGGGTGACCCCGTCTCATGCTGCGCGCCTGGGCGAGGCAGCCGCCTTGTCCGGGCTGTCCCTCTCTAACTATATAAGGCGGCGGCTATCCGCCGACGACACGCTGCAGGAAGAACTGACGCTATTGCGTCAGATCGTGGCCGACCTGGGCCACCTGCGCGATACCCGCGTGGCCGCTATCGAAACCGCCCATCTGCTGCGGGCCATGGCCAAGCCAGAACATATCGCCGTCGCACAGCAGACGCTCCTGCAGCAGCGCTGATCCCTCCCCCAGGCCTGCCTACGGCCACCTGCTTTACCCCCTTCCCGGAGACTTCCCCATGCACACCCCTCCCGCCCTGCGGGCCGGGGCGCTGGCGCTTGCCTGCGTTCTGGCTCCTGCCGCCCATGCCGCCGGCACCCTGGAAGTGCTCACCGGTGTTCCCCGCCTGGCCTGCGAAGCGACGCTATGCCTGTCGTCCAGCCTGCGCCCTGGTGAGTGCAGCCCTTCCCTGGACCACTACTTCGGCATTAAGAAATTCAACAAGCACGGCCTGGATTGGGCGGCGACCGTGGCGGCCAGACGTTCCTTTCTGTCGGAATGCCCAGCAGCCAGTGACCCGGGCATGCCTGAGCGCGTGGATGCGATTTCCCGCGGTGCTGGGAAATGTGATGCCGAGTTTTTGAACCGTACCTATGCCGCCACTGCGTACAAATGGCGCAAGCGCGAATACGGAGGTGACAGCGGGCAGACAGTCTATGAAGTCTATCCGCTTCCCACGGTCACGCTCACCCAACTACCCACCTATTGCGTCGTCTACAACGATCACGCCTGGACGCATGAGCTGTCCGTTCGCTATGTGGGCAAGCCCGCCATGGGCGGGCGCTGGGTCGAGGCCAAGGGCTACGAGGCGGCGCAGGCCAAGTGGGATGCCGATCACAACGGGGTATGGGCCAGCGGCTGGAATTTCTCGCTGACCGACCCCAGGCGACGAAACGGATACTGAGGAAACGCGCGATGATCGCAGAACTTGCCGCCCTGGCCCTGAGCTGCGCGCCCGATATTCACCCCATCACGCTGCATGCGCTCATTCGTCATGAATCCCGCGTCCAACAGTACGCCATCGGCGTGAATCACAAGGGCCGACATCTGCCAAGGCAACCCCGCACACTTGCCGAAGCCACCGCAGCGGCCCAACGCCTGATTGAGCAGGGCATAGACTTTGATGCCGGGCTGGGCCAGATCAACGTGCGCAACTGGGCTTGGCTGAAGCTGGATGCCACGACCGTCTTTGACCCCTGCCGCAATCTGGCGGCCGCGCAAACGGTGCTGGCTGATTGTTATGCCAGGGCTTTGCCCGGCCGCAAGGACCCGCAGCAAGCCTTACGCGCAGCTCTGTCCTGCTACAACACCGGCAATTTCAGCCGAGGCTTCGGCAACGGTTATGTCGGCAAGGTGCTGACCCAAGCCCGGATTCAGGTGCCGGCACTGGCCCCATTGGAAATCGAGCCGAAAAGCTCAACGTCACAAGATAAGCCTACGGAACCGGCACAGCCGCCCCAACAGGAACCGCCGCCCCAGGCCGAAGGCACGCCCGACGGTTTCAGCGCCAACCCGGCCACAGACGGCTTTTCCCAATCACGCGACAGCGACCCCGCCGCCAATCAGCACCCGGACGCCTGACGCCCAGACTGCTTCACCCCCCTCGCTTCTTCACCCAATGCCCCGCGCCGCCCGGCGTCCGAGGCAGGAGCCTTTATATGTCTCTACTGAAACGCATCAAAAGCGCTGCGCCGTTACTGCAACTTATCAACAAACTTACGACAGCCGCCCTGCTGCTTTGCATCCATCAGACTGCATCAGCCCAATCCATCGGCGGGCTTTCACGGGCGCGAACCACCCTGCAGACGCTACGCGACAACCTGGATGTCATTCTGCCGATTGCCGCCATCATCATCGGCATCATAATCTTCGTGCTGTATTCCGCCGAAGTGATGCGCAAGGACGACGCCATCCGTTGGGGGATCGGCGTGCTCCTGGCCGGGTCCGCCGCCGAACTGGTGGTGCTGCTCTGGAAGTAAGCCATGACAGAGAATACCTACCCGGTCTTCAAGGGGCTGGGGCGCAAGGCCACCTTCATGGGCATCCCGACCAAGCTGCTGCTGGGCGCCTTTGCGTGCGTGGCCATGATCGCCATGACGGCGGGCCTGGCCTGGTGGGGCCTGCTGTTCGTGGTCATGCCCGCCCTGGCCGTCCTCACCCGCGACGACGACAAAGCCCTGGATGTGATCTGGCTTGAACTGAAAACCCGCCGCCGCAATCGCAATCAACGCTTCTGGCAGGGTTCCAGCTACGCCCTGCAGGGCTATCACCGCCGCCGCCCCTGGCGCACGCTCATCAAATAAAGGATGCCCCATGACTGCTGCCGCCACCTTCGCCATGGATGAACGGCGGGTTTCACGCTACCTGCCTTATTCCCACCATGTCACCGATCAGATCATCGCCTGCGATAACCACGAGTACCTGGCCGTCATCAAGGTCGCGGGCCGCGCGCCCGACGCCTATGCGCCAGCCGAGCTGAAGGACTGGATCGAAGCGCTGCATAACGTGCTGCGCGGTCTGCCCATGGGTTCGGTCGGCCTCTACTCGCATATCGTGCGCCGCCGCGTCACCGAGTACCCGCAAAGCACGTTCAGCCAGCCTTTCGCCGCCCGCTTTGACGCCGCTTACCGGGCCACGTTCGACGCTTCGGGCCTGATGGTCAACGATCTGTACCTGAGCGTTCTGGTTCACCCAGTGCAGGATCCCGTCCTTGGCACCTTCGCCAGCCTGGAGAAAGCCGACGCCCAGCGCATCGCCCACTGGCAGGGGGAATCCATCGAGCGTCTGGGCGGCATACTGCGCACGCTGACGGCGGGCCTGTATCGCTATGACCCGCAAACCCTGGGAATCGTGGATCGCAAGGGCTTTGCTTTCAGTGAAACCGCCGAGTTCCTGGGCTTCCTGCTGTCTGGTCGGCATCGGCCTGTGCCTGTCAGCTGGGAGCGCTTGCGCGACACCCTGCCCTACGCCAGACCGATTTTCGGACGCCATGGCGAACTGGGGGAACTGCGCACCGTCGCAGACTCGCGCCTGTTTGGAATGATGGAACTGCGCGACTACCCCGAATGCAGCAAGCCCGGCCACCTTGACCGGCTGCTGGGCCTGCCGCATGAGTTTGTGCTCACCCAGTCATGGGGCAGCCATACCGGAGCCGCCGCCAAGAAGCTGGTCAAGAAGCATCACAAGCTGCTGGTCGATTCTGGAGACGATGCCGACAGCCAGATCAGCCAGCTGACTCAGGCGATGGACGACCTGACTTCCAGCCGTCTGGGGCTGGGTGACCATCACGCGACCCTGCTGCTCTATGGCGACACCGCCGAAGGGGTGCGCCAGGCGCTGGCGCAGACCGCAACGGCTCTGGCCGAAGACGCCATCGGCTTCAGGCCGCTGGAACGGGCGCTGGAAGCCGGGTTCTGGGCACAACTGCCGGGCAACTGGCACTGGCGGCCGCGCCCGGTGCCCATCACCTCGCTGAACTTTCTGTGCTTCTCCAGCCTGCACAACCAGCTGACCGGCAAACCGGCGGGCAACCCCTGGGGGCCGGCCGTCACCCTGCTCAAGACCCGGACCGGCAGCCCCTTCTTCTTCAACTTCCATGCGTCCATCGAAGACCTGGATGAAACCGGCAAGCGCCGCCCGGGCAACACCATGATTATCGGCATGACCGGCACCGGCAAGACTGTGCTGCAGGGCATGCTGCTTACCCAGGCGCAGAAGTTCGGCGCAACCTGCGTGGTTTGGGACAAAGACCAGGGGATGCAGGTGCTCATCATGGCGCTGGGCGGCGACTACTTCAATATCCGCCTGGGCGAAGCGACCGGTTGGAACCCGTTCCAGATGGAACCCACCAAGGGCAATGTCGCGTTCATGGTGCGCCTGGTGGTGTGGCTGGCCGAACGCCGCGGCGAAGCCGTCAGCACACGCCAACATGTCGACATTACCCAGGCCGTGCAGCAACTGACCACGCTCATCGACCGGGAAGCCCGCACGCTCTCGACGCTCAATACCCTACTGCCCAATCCCTACAGCGAGGATGACAGCGCCAGCACCATTCACGCCCGGCTGGCCTCCTGGTGCCAGGGCGGGGAATATGGCTGGGTGTTCGATAACCCTGCCGACGAACTGAGTCTCGCCAGCGACGGCGGCACGCCCGCCCTGTTCGGCTTTGACCTGACCGAGCTTCTGGACGACGACGCGGTGCGAGGCGCGGCCACGATGTATCTGAAGCACCGCATCGACGCTCTGCACGATGGCCGACGCATCATCAACTTGTACGATGAGTGCCAGCATCCGCTAAAGGACCGGCATTTCCAGGAGGACATGCAAGACGCCAGCCGTACCATCCGCAAGAAAAACGGCGTGCTGGCCTTCGCCACCCAGGAGCCCGGCGCAATCACAGAGAACCCGGTCGGCCCTTCTCTGGTGCAACAGACGGCCACCTTGATTCTGCTGCCCAACCCGAGGGCCCGTGCCCGCGATTACATCGAAGGATTCGGTTTGACCGTCGCCGAGTTCGAGCTTTTGAAAACGCTGGGCGAGGCCAGCCGCAAGTTTCTGGTCAAACAAGGCTCCAGCGTCACCGTCGCCCAGCTGGATTTATCCGGCTGCGACGACGAACTGCTGGTGTTCTCCGGCAGCCCCGACATGGCAGAAATTGCAGAACAGGCCGTCGCTCGGGCCGGAACAGACCCCACCACCTGGCTGCCCGTTTATCTCGACACCGTCCGGCAAAGCCGCCAGAGCACGACCAACGCATAGGAAGATAAGCCATGAAACAAGACAACTACGACCGGGGCAAGGAACGCGACGCAATTGAAGATAAACAGCGACAAGTACAGGCTCGCGATGATCTGCAAGCCGCCAAGAATCAGGACTTCTACGCCCGCCTGGGGCTGGAAGCCCCGGATACCCACCCACCGGAAGATGCCTTCATCGTTTCCATTCATGCCGAACACTGGACGCATGAAGACCTGGAGGCAGGCGAAACCTATACCCGCGACATTGAACTAGACCGCGCCACGCTTGATGCCGATGATCTGGTGCGCCATGCACGGGATTACGGTTTGGCCGAACCCTCGTGCAGCGACCCACGGATGAACCCTGAAATCTGGTTTCGCTCTACGTTCCCCAGCGAAGATCGTGCCTATTTTGAGCAAGGTGTAGAGAAATATTACAGCCTGCATGTGCACGAAGTGAATGGTCACCCACCCGCCCCGGAAGACTATCAACGGGTCGCCGACCTGATTGGCGTGCGCTTCGATCGCGCGCTAGATCTGCCTCAACGAGAGGAACAGGAGGGGCCGGACCTATGCCTGTGAAGCCCGACAAACTGCAACGCAGCCTCACTCGCACTGAGGCCACAGGTATGGCGGCGGAACATTCTGAAACCTTTTGAGCGTGCCTACTGGCTTACAAAGGCCAGGGCCGCTTGCAGCGTGGCCATCGCCTGGGCAGCGTTCAAGCGCGACCAGCCTTATCCTGATAACCGCTCACCATAGGAACATCCCATGAATCGAAGGCATTTCATCACCGCTGCCGGCGCAGCCACCCTGCTGACCGTCCTGGCCGGATGCAAGACGGAACCGGACGGTGAGAAATTCATCGGGCATTGGTATTCCGATAACGGACGCTACCCCCCCACTTTGGTACGTATCGAACGTAACGGCGACCGTTTCCTGTTCACGGAAACTGCATGGAATAACCTGGGCAAAGTCGGCTATCGCTCCAACAGCGCCCCGGCGGTGCTCAAGAGCGCCGACAACATCCTTGTGGTGGCCGATAACACTCAGGTCGCCTACAAAGAAGCGGATGATGAAATTGTCTCCAACAGCCTGAAGGCTCGTCGTATCACAGAGGCCGAATACCAGGCCGCCATCTCGAAAAAGTAGACCCTTCCCGCTCACACCGAGCGCGGCACCCGAATACGGCGACTCTGCGCGCCGTCATTCTTTCCCGGAGCTTCCCCATGACACGCTACAAATTTCTTGCGGCGGGCGTAGCCCTGTCCGCTGCTTTCCTGAATCCGGCCTACGCCAGCGGCATTCCTACCGTTGACGCGGCCACTATCGCCCAATTGCAGGAGCAATTACTGACGGCCCGCGACCAGTTGCAGAACCTGACGGAGCAACTGGCAACGGCAAAAAGCCAACTGGCCGCTTTCACGGAATCCAGCGGCTACGGCAATCTGACAAATGATTACGACATCCGCAATCAGCTTCGCGCCGCCCTGCCCTCCAACGCCGATGATCTTCTGAGCCGCGCCGGTAGCTCAAGCTTGAACGGTGATGTATCCCGCATTACAGATGATGTGATGGCCCCGGTGGATTTCCAAGAGGATCGCCAGGAGCTCTCGAAGCGCGCACTGAACATTGAGGCCACCGCAAAGGCCATGAGCGAACGGGCCTATGACTCCATGACACGCAGGCTCTCCAGTGTTGATACCTTGCAAGACAAAATCAACCAGACCACCAACCCGAAGGAAATTGCCGAGCTACAGGCCCGTATCCAAATTGAACAAGCCAATATTGCTGCAGAACAGACTCGTATTCAGCTTGCCGCCCAGCAACTGGAAGCGGAGCGGCACCTGCTGCAAGCCCGGGCGGAACGGGTATACGGCGGCTGGTTCGGGAACGGCAGGGGGTCAGACGCAACCGCCGATACCGCTGAATAGGGCGTAGCATCATGGCCAGTCTCACCCCAGCCGTCGCGCCACCACCAGCCCCCAGCGAAATCGCGGAATGGGTTATGAACCAAACAGAAAGCGTCTTGGCTGATGCCGTGACCGGTCCGATGCAAGCGCTGTTTGAAGCCCTCATGCCGGTGATTGTCGTGGGTCTCACACTTCAATTCGTGGTGTACGCCTTTGCCCTCATGCACGGTCAGAGCAATATGACGGTGACTGAGTTCTTCCGTAAAGCCATTCTCGTTGCGATTATTTCCATGATTTTTGGTGTGGGCGGACTCTACCAAAGCGATATTGCCAACACCATGATCGCTTTGCCAGACGATGTCAGCCAACTGGCGCTGGGCACAGGCAACGTCGCACTGGAAGTAGACAGGCTGCAAAATGAAACCAGTGAAGCGTCCAACGCCATGCTGGGCGCAAGCAACCGACCCTGGTACAACTTCATGCCCTCAACAAGAGAGGTGCTGGTCAGTATCTTGGCAACGCTGCTACGGATCAACGCCGCCGTAGTGGGCAGCATCATCATGGTAATCATCGTGGTCTGTAAGGTAGGGATGGCGCTGATTGTCGCTGCGGGCCCGATATTCATTGCTGCCACCCTATTTGAGCCTACGCGGCAGCTGTTCAACAGCTGGATATCACAAGCCCTGAACTTCATCTTCCTGGCCTTGCTCGCCGGGCTCGTCTTCGGCCTCATCCTGCAGATTAACATCCAGTTGATCCGCATGATTGCTGACCAGATAGAAACCGGCATGACGGACGTGCTCTCGCTGTTCGGCGCGCAGGTGTTGGTAGGCGCGGCAAGCCTGGTCATCATGGTCATGATCCCCGGCCTCGCCGCCGGTCTTTCCAACGGCTTCGGCGCTCAGCTTGGTGTTGGCTCCGCTGCCCGTGGCGCATTCTCCATCATGCGACTGCGCAACATGCTGCGGCTACGCGCCAAGTAGTCAAACCGCCTTCTCGGCCCACATCGGGCCAGCCCCTTTCCATCCTCACCTTTCTGCCAGCCCGGCAGGACAGGAGCCTTTCCCATGCAAAAACGCTTTGCCGCCCTGGCGCTGGCCGGGCTGTTGGCTGGCTGCGCCTTTCACGCGCCCCAGCCGCCCCAACCCGCTGATGCTCCGCGCGTTCCGGTCAACGCCACGCCACCGATTACCCAAGGAGTCTGAGCCGTGTCAGAAGCCCTTAAATCGGAAGACATCGCCGCCTGGCTGGAAGAGTCTCGCGGCCTGGAGCGCGACCACCTCGGCGAACTCGTTAGAAGCCGCAAACGCGCCTGGCAGGTTGCCATCGGCGCGGGCCTCATCGCTTTCGCGTCCGTCCTGGCCGTGGCTGGACTCGCCCCCTTGAAGCAGCCCCCGGAAATGTATGTGGTGCGGGTCGATAACGCCACCGGCGCCATCGAGCATGTCAGCACCCTGGGCCAACCCATGGAAGACTACGGCCAGCGCATAGCCAAGTATTTCCTGAACGCCTATGTGCTGAACTGTGAAAGCTATAGCTGGCAGACCATTCAGGAACAATTCGACACCTGCGCCCTGCTATCTTCCGTCCCCATCCAGACGCAATACGGCCAGCGGTTTGAAGGGCCGGATGCCGTCACAACCCGCCTGGGCACTCTGAGCACGGTCGATGTGCAGGTTCATTCCATCACCCTCGGGGCAAACCAGTCGGCCATTGTCCGGTTCACCAAGGCAGAGCGGGAAGTCACCACCGGCAACATCACCAAGGTCCGGCATCTAATTGCCACCATGGCCTATCAGTACGCCGATGTGCCGCTGACCGAAGTAGTCGCCCGCCGCAACCCGCTGGGTTTTCAGGTGATGCGCTACGACCTGGCTGCCGACCTGTCGCGCTGACACCGGCATGGATCAGAAGGAATCCCCATGTTTGAACACGTCCTTACCCGGCAGGCGCTGGCGCTGCTGCTGTGCCTGTCCCTGCCTGCCAGCGCCCTGGCGCTGGAGAATCCGCGTTCTTCGCGGTTTGATCATCGCGTGCGCTATGTGAACTACAACCCTGCTGATGTGATCCAGCTCGATGCAGTCATCGGCGTCGCCACACACATCATGCTGGAACCCGGCGAAAGCTATCTCTATCACGTCTTCGGCGACAGTAAGGCTTATGCCTTTACCCGCAAGAACAACCATCTGTTCTTCAAACCGACCGCAGAGGATGCCGACACCAACCTCATCGTCATCACCGACCGGCGCGATTACACCTTCAGGCTTTCCTACAGTGACAACCGCGGCGCGCCCGCCCTTTACAAGCTGGTGATCCGATACCCGGAAGTGCAGGCCCGGCAACGCGCGCAAGCGGCGCAAAAGGCAGCCGTTGAACGCGCCTTGCAAACCGCAGACAACCCTGTGAACTGGATGGCCTATACGCGTAGCGGCGATGCGGCCATCGCGCCGGTACACGCCTGGGACGATGGCCGTCAGACCTGGCTGCAATTCGCTCCCGAAGCCGACATCCCCACGGTGTACCGCGTCACCCCGGACGGCCAGGAAGTCATTACCAACCACCACATGGCGGATGAGCGCACCATGGTCCTGCATCGTACCGCCGCGCGTTGGCATCTGCGCCTGGGCAATCAGGTACTAGCAATCCACAACGACGCCTACGGTGCGACACCCGTACCAGCCCATACCGGCACCACCTCACCGGCAGTGCGTCGCAGCATCAAGGGCGAGACTGCACAGCAAAGCCGAGCCGCCGCGCCTTCGCCCACCCTGCGCATCCGCGAAGTCACGCAATGAAGGAACTCCCATGACGGAAAACGAACACAGCCCGGCCCCGGCAGCCGCGCAGCGGGATACGCCCGCTGCCACCCCCGGCCTGGAGCGCGACACTCTGAATCTGGACGTCACCGGGCGCAGCGCCCCACGCGGCGCTCGGGCTTTTCTCTGGCTCACCATACTGGTCGCCACCGCTGTAGCCGTCGGTGTGCTCCTGAAAACCTGGGGCCGGGAACCCGGCGCAAAGGCCGATAACGGCCTTGAAGCCGATCATAGCGGCATTACCAACCGCCTCTCGGCTCCCAAGGTAGAACGGCCAGCACCCCCAACTCCCTTGCCGCCACCGGCCCCCGAGCCAGTGGCCATCCCCCGCTACGCTGTCCCGCCGCCTGCGCCCGCCGCACCGCCGCCTGTGGATGAAGTGGCCCAGCGTCGGCTTGCCAGCCCGCTGCAAGCAGGCGGCGCGGAAGGCGGAAGCACGGCAAACAACCAGCCGGTCGGCCCCAATGGCCCCTACAGCGATGCAGGGCCGCTCGCCGACAAGCTGCGGCCGCTGGAACTTGCCCCCTCCGTCGCCGGGCAGCTGGGCGACCGCAATTTCCTGTTGACGCAAGGCACCATGATCGACTGCACCTTGCAGACGAAACTGGTCAGCACCCAGCCCGGCCTGCTGACTTGCCTGGCGACACACGACGTGATGAGCGCCAACGGCAAGGTCAAGCTGATCGACGCAGGCACCAAGTTCACCGGCTATCAGTCGGGCGGCATCCAGCAGGGCCAGGCCCGCGCTTTCGTGACGTGGAACCGGCTGGAGACGCCCACCGGCATCATCGTGGACTTGGCTTCCCCCGGCACCGGCCCGCTGGGGGAAGCCGGGCTGGACGGCCATATCGACAACCATTTCTGGGAGCGATTCGGCAACGCCATTCTGCTGTCGCTGGTCGGCGACTTCGGCAACTGGGCTTCCAACCAGGGGCAATCGGGCAGCAACAACATCCGCTTCGACAACACCGCCGAAGGCGGCCAGGAAGCGGTCGCCAAGATTCTGGAAAAGTCTCTGGACATTCCCCCCACGCTTTACAAAAACCAGGGCGAGCGCATCGGCATCATGGTCGCCCGCGATCTGGACTTCAGCCACGTCTATGAGCTCGAACCCATCCACTGACCCCATCCCTTTTGACCGCTCGATTGCGGTACGCACCTTTCTGCGGCCTTTATCCCGGCATCTGGCCGACCCCAACGTGACGGAAATCGCCATCGTGCGCGCCGGGGAGCTGTATACCCGCGTGCGCGGCGCCTGGGTGCTGCATGACTGCCCGGCGCTGACCTACCCGCATCTGGAAGCCCTGGCCACCGCCCTGGCGGCCTACAACCACATGGCCCGCAGCCCCATACAGTCGGTCATCCTGCCCGACGGCGAGCGCGGCCAGATCGTGCAGCCCCCGGCCTGCATCGACGGCACCCTGGCCATCAATATCCGCAAGCATGCACAAGTCGCGCTGTCTCTGGAAGAACTGCTCGTGCAAGGCGCGTTTGCAGCCACCCAGGACGCCAGTGCAGGCTTTTCGGCGGATGGCCTGTCGCACACCGATCAGGCGCTGATGGCGCTCAAGACCGCTGGCGACCTCCCCGGCTTTCTGCATGAGGCGGTTCTGGCGCGCAAGAATCTAGTGATCTCTGGTGCGACAGGCTCAGGCAAAACCACGTTTGCCCGCTCACTCATCGACCTCGTGCCGGTCGATGAACGGCTGGTGACGATTGAGGATGTTCATGAACTGATCCTGCCCCGGCACAGAAACCGGGTACACCTCATGTATGGCGGCGCGCGCGGTCGCGTATCCGCCACCGAAAGCCTGGTCGCCTGCATGCGTTTGTCGCCAGACAGAATTTTCCTGGCCGAACTGCGCGGCCCCGAAACCTGGGATTATCTGGCCGCGCTCAATACCGGCCATCCGGGATCGGTCACCACCACCCACGCCAATGGCGCAGCCGACACCTTCGACCGCCTGGCCATGCTGATCAAGCAATCGCCTACGGGCGGCAATCTCGACCTGCCGACCATCCAGGCCTTTCTGCGCCAGACGGTAGACCTCGTGCTGCACTTCGAGCGCTTCCGCCTGAAAGAACTCTGGTTTGAGCCACGGCGACAGACCCGCGTCTGACACCTATTCCCCTTTGTTGCGGCCCGGCTCATCTTGCCCGGTCGCCCCACCCCCTGAAACCCGTGTGAGGCACTGCGCACGTTCCGGGCGGGCCTTGCATGGGCTCTTCTGGAGCTTGCCCCATGAGCACATCCACCCGTGCGCCTTTTCACCAAGACAACAACCTGCTGCGCCTGTCGGCCGCCATGCAGCGCGCCCAGCAAAAAGCAGCCCAGGCCATCGCCGACGCCGCTGAAAAGCAGGCCACGACGCCCGCCCCATTCATCCTGCCGGGCATCAACGAAACCGCCCGAGCCATCCCCAACTACATCGCCCGCAGCGCCATCTTCGCGCCGGTGCGCCGGGGCTGGCGCCCCTTGCATGACGACACCGTGTTTCTGGAAGGCGCGCATATCCTGCTCAAAGGTTCCGGCAAGCAATTGAGTGAAGACCATGCCGACATCTGGATGCACGCCATGTATCTGCAAACCACCGCCTTGCTGGGCGAAGCGCCCGTCATCAACCGGGCGGACTTCCTGCGCGGCATGGGCAGGCCCACCGGCGGCAGCGCCTACGAATGGCTGCACGAGGGCATGAAAGACCTGGCCCGCTTTACCCTGTGCATCGAAGCGCGCCGCAAGGATGGCTCGGTGAAGTACAGCTATGGCAAGCATCCCTCGACCCGCGTACTCGCCATGCTGGGCGGTTTCGATTACCACGAAGCCAGCGGCAGCTACACCCTGTACGCCGACCCGCGCTGGGCGCAAATCTTTGGCAACCGGGAATATGCCCTGGTGGACTGGGCCAAGCGCCTGCAAATGCGCCACGACCTGTCCAAAAGCCTGCAACGCCTGATCGGCACGTCTGCCGACATCCAGCAGAAATACAGCCTGGAAATCCTCAAGCAGCGGGCGCAATACACCGGACGCATGCGCGATTTTCGGGCGACGCTGGAGCGCAGTTTGGCCGAACTGGAAGCCCTGAAAGTCATCGCTGAACCCCGGATTGAGGCTGCAATCCGGGGCCATGAACAGGCGGTCTGGACGCGGCTGGATCGGTAGCTTTCCATCGTCATAGCATCGCGCTTTCACACCAGAAACAGCCTGTGGATAAGTCACTTTTCCCGTCGTCATAGCATCGCGCCGGGCGCGTCATAAGGTCGCGGTCTTTCGTCATAGCATCGCGCTTTATCGTCACAACATCGCGCCTCATTTCTGGACACCCGCATGAACAGGGGCTTTCCAGCCATGCCAGCGCCTTCTACCTTATTTCTACCTTTCTTCTACCTATCCGGCCTGTGAATAAGTCGGACGGCCCACGCCTGTAACTCAGGCCGTCTTGCATCGCCACGCTGGGCAGCCGCACGGCGGCTGCTTCGGTCGGCCACGACAACAACCGCCCTTCCGGGCAACCACCTTCTCTTACCCCCGTCACTGCCTTTCAAGCTGCAAAGCAAAGGAGTTCCCATGAACACGACCCCCGACACCCGCATGCTTGGCATCACTCAACAAGCCGCCCTCTGCGGCATAGGCGCCATGAGTCTGGGCGAAGCACTGACCGCCGCCCTGGTGCTCAATCGCAGCGACTGGCTGCGCGACTGCGGCTACAGCATCGCCGATGCCCTGGATCGCATCGGCCCGGAATGGGCGGCGCGCCTGTCTGCCGTCTCCAGGCAGTTTCATGACGAAGTTACACAGGCCCAGCTGCGGTTTTCCTTTGAGATCGTGCCCCATCAAACCCATACCGGCGGTTTCACCCTGCGCCTGCTTGAAGCGGGCGAAGAGGTTGGCGGCGGGCAATTCATCGCCCAGGGCGATTCCGGGCCATTCACCGATGAGCAATCCGCCTACGGCGAAGCCCTGGCCACCGGCCGCTCCTGGCTGGTGGGCAAGCAGTCCACCGTCTTTCCCGAGCTGTCGCGCTAAGCGCGCGCACCACCACCGATTCTGGAAACCTATGAATGACTCTCCCTCCATCGCACGCTACCGGGCCGCGCTCGCGGCCCTGGATCCCCGTATCAGCATCGCGGCACAGCTACGCGCACTGTTCCCCCTGATCGAAGCCGAACTGACCGCGGGCGTTCCTCATGCCGCCGTGTTGGATGATCTGGCCGCAGCGGGCCTGAGCGTCCAGCGCAGCACCTACGCCATCACCCTGTACCGCTGGCGCAAAGCCAGGCGGGCATCCCCCAGCAGCCCAGCCCCGGCGGCGAAACCCTCTCGCAGCCCCGCGACCCCACTCGCGCCAGAGCTGGACGCCATCCAGGGCCGACCGCGCAACATCCGGACGCCCGGCGACCTGCGCAAAATCCGCGACATGCGGGTAGACCTCGAAGCCTTGCGCCGCGAAGGACTGGCCAACCGCGCCGCATCCCCTGAATCCACCCCATCGAAAAGGAATGAACCATGAAAGTCGCCGTCCTGAACTACACCGGCTCCGTAGGCAAAACCGTCGTCGCCTCCCATCTTCTGGCACCCCGCATGAACGGAGCGCAAATCTTTGCGGTGGAGTCCACCAATGAAACCGGGGCCGACCTGGGCCTGAACGTCGATCAGTTGCGCGGCGAACACTTTGGCCGCCTGTTCCGCGAACTGCTGACCCGCGACGATGCGATTGTCGATGTCGGGGCCAGCAACATCGAGGATTTTCTGACGCACATGATGCGCTACGAAGGCGCGCACGAGGAAATGAGCTACTTCGTGCTGCCGGTCATCAATACGGGCAAGGCCCAGCGCGAAACTATCAAAACCGTCGCCGCCCTGGCCGAACTGGGCGTTGACCCTGAGCGGGTGCGGATTCTCTTCAACCGGGTCGATAGCAGCGTACAGGATGAGTTTCCCTCGATCCTGGCCTATGCGGCCAAGACCGGCGAAGTGCAAGCCAACCCGCACGCTGCCATCTACGAAAATGAAGTCTTTGAACTACTGGCCGACCAACGCACCACGATCGCTGACGTGCTGGCCGATCAGACCGATTACCGCGGCCTACTCCGGGCTGCCGACCCCGAAGACCATGCCCGCATTTCACTGTTGAGCAACCGCCACGCCCTGCGCGCCCTGGCCAAGCCTGTGGACAGGCAAATGAACGCGGCATTTGCCGCCCTGTTTTCCTGAGTACGGCCATCATGGAATCACACTCGAATCCTCGTGGTGCGCGTACCAAACTGGACTTGCTGTATCACGAGGTACTGGGGGAAGTGGCCGGCCTCGTGGACAGACTGGAAGCCGCCACCCAAAGCCTCGATGCAATGCAAAAAAACATGCAGACCATGGGCGAGGCGCAGCAAGTCTTGCCCCAGCAACTCAGCCGCCATCTGACCGCCACAATGGAAGCGTCGGCGAAACCCATCAGCCAGCAGGCTCAACATGCCATTCGGGCCATGCTTGGAGACACCGGCACCCGACTGGACCAATTGGCCCGGGATGCCGCGCAGTACGCCTGCATCGCCCACCGATCTGCACGACGCATGGCGCTCATCGCCCTGATGGTGGGCGGCGCAGCAGGCATACTCGGAGGCTTGCTGGCAGGCTTGGCCCTGGGCCAGATTCTGATCTCTTGAGAACCCGCACCATGTCCACCCTGATCTCTCCCATCACCCGGCGGCGCATTGCCGCCTTTTCATTGGCACTCTTCCCTATTGCGGCCTGGATGGCGGTCGCCACCTGGGGCAGCCACATGCATTGGCGTGACTGGAACGCCCGAACCATCCGGCATTTCGTGATGCTGACACCGCAGTACCCATTGCTCTACGGCGCGCTGGGTATCGGCTTAGCCCTGGCCCTGATGCTCATCCTGTTTATTGGGCGCACAGCAAGTACGGAAGGGTTCGAGGGTGCGGGCTATAAACGCTTCGTGCGGGGCACCCGCACCACCACTGCAAAAGGCCTGGCCCGCCAGTGCGAAGAGCGCGGCAAACTGCAGATCGACGTCGGCGGCATCCCTATGCCGACCGCAAATGAGAACCTGCATCTGCTCATCAGTGGCGCCACCGGTTCCGGTAAATCGGTGCTGTTGCGAAACATGGCCGCTTCCGTACTCAAGCGTTCAAAGCACGGCTTGATACTCGGTTTGCCAGGCCGAACGCCGGACCGCAATGATCGCATGATTGTGATCGACCCCAACGGCGATCTGCTCAGCAAGTTCTGGCAACCCAACGATGTGATCCTCAACCCCTACGATGCCCGCAGCCAGGGCTGGTCATTCTTCAATGAAGTTCGCGCCGACTACGACTGGAAGCGTCTGGCGCATTCCTTGGTTCCCATGAGCCAGGACAAGAACGCCGAAGAATGGAACGACTTCGGACGGCTGTTGCTGCGCGAGACCGCCAAGAAACTCCATCAGATGCAAGGCGACGAAGCGAGCATCATGGACTTGTTTCGCCTCTGCACCATCGAGGATCCCAAAGTCTTAAAACAGTTCCTGGAAGGCACCTTGGCCGAATCCCTGTTTGTCGGCTCGAGCGAAGCCAGCAAAGCACTGTCTTCCGCGCGCTTCGTGCTGTCGAATAAGCTGTCGGAGCACACCGGCATGAAGCCGGGAAAATTTTCCATTCGGGATTGGCTAACCACGGCAGACGGCGGCAACCTGTATATCAACTGGCGCGAAGACATGATGAGTTCCATGAAACCGCTGGTGTCATCCTGGGCCGACGTGTTCATCACTTCGATTCTGTCCATGTCTGAAAGCGCTCACCGCCGCTGGTGGCTTTTCATTGATGAACTAGCCAGCCTGGAAGCTCTGCCCTCACTGGAAGCCGGTCTGACCAAAGGGCGGAAAAACGGCCTGCGCATCGTAGCCGGGTTGCAGAGCACATCCCAGCTGGAACACATCTACGGACGCACCATGGCCACTACCATCCGTGCGAGCTTCCGAAATCTCGCGGTACTGGGCGGATCACGCACCGATCCGCAGACAGCGAAGGATATGAGCGAAAGCCTAGGTAAGCATGAAGTTGAGCGACCCAAGTTCAGCATCAGCCGCAGCGCGGATCATCGGAATACGTCCGACAACGTAGATCGGACGGTCGAGGATGTCGTGACGGCAGCGCAGATACAGTCGCTGCCATCGCTGGACGGGTACATTGCTCTGGCTGGGGGTTTTCCAATCACGAGAGTAAATATGCGCCTGCGAGATTTTACGAGCGCTGCAGCGGCATTCGATGAGCTCTCGACGTAGCTCTCCGACCTTCGCGGCCAACCCGCACTTGGTCAATCGTAATCACAGCGTCGTGCACATCTCATCGTTTCGGACCAAGGAACTCTCTTAACCGTTGGTCTATCGCCGAAATATCCTTGATCTCGCACTCCCACAGCACGAGTACCGACCAACCCAGCCGCTTCAGTTCGGCGACATTGCGCGCATCTCGTTGTCGGTTTGCAGCGATCTTCGGTATCCAATACTCTTGATTCGACTTTGGCTTTGATGCACGTCGGCATGAGTGACCGTGCCAAAAGCAACCATGCACCATCACGATCTTTCGGTATTTGGGAAGGACAATGTCTGGCTTGCCCGGCAGGTCTTTACGATGCAGCCGAAACCTGTAACCCAGTGCGTGCAGCAGCGAACGCACAGTGACTTCGGGCTTCGTATCCCTGTGCCGAATGCGACTCATCAGCGCCGAACGCTGGGAAGGGGTGAACGTGTCCATAGACCACTATATCCTAGCTCGGCTCTCTTGTAAGTTACCGTCCCAAAAACGTACATGACATGTATATGTCACCTCCCTCCTGGTATTCGAGGAGCAGTACAGCTTAAGCTTGTGACTGCCACCCTCGTACCGCCGCAGGCGAACCATTTTTCCTGTATGATACGGGTTGATACGGGTTTCGCCCACCATATACAGATAGACAGCATTCAGAACTATGACTCTTAACGAAGCAGCCAAAGCTGTTGGCATTTCTGCGATAACCCTCAAGCGATGGCTTCTCAGTGGGAAAGTCGAGGATGTTGCTCGTAACCGCAATAATTGGCGCGTATTCTCGGATGCCGATATTGAGCGGATACGAAGATTCGCTCAACAACAGCCGAGCGAAGATAAGAGCAGCAGGGCTTCGGGGCCTCTCGGAAGCATCCGTTCAACCAATCCATCCCCGTATTCTGTCGCGTCTTTTTTCGCGGGAATAGGCGGATTTGATATCGGCTTTGAAGCGGCGGGATTTTCGATTTCGATGCACTGCGAAGTCGAACCCTTCTGCCAATCGATCTTAAAGAAGCATTGGCCGAACACTCCTCTACATCACGATATTACGAAAATTGAAAGCCATGAAATCCCCTCTTCAGACGTTTGGGTCGGCGGGTTCCCGTGTCAAGACCTCTCTCTTGCTCGAATGGGTAAACGCGCAGGACTTAGAGGCAGCAAGTCCGGATTGTTTTATGAGTTTGCTCGACTGGTTGGAGAAAGCAAGCCCAGAGTTATTCTTCTCGAAAACGTTGCAGGCCTACTCAGTTCCCACGGAGGAAAAGATTTTGGCATCGTGCTCTCGACGTTGGCTGAGCTCGGGTATTCTGTCGGATGGCGTACTCTTAACAGCAAATACTTCGGAGTACCCCAGTCAAGGCAAAGGGTCTACATTGTCGGGTGTCGTGGAGACGGGCGCGGTCCCGGAGAAATACTTTTTGAGTCCGAACGCGGCGAAGGGGATACTCCGTCGAGCAGACCGAATGGGAAGGAACTTGCGGCCTCATTTCAGGAAATCATTGGAGATCCTAGCGGAGAAGGTCCCGTAATCCAGGCCCTTGCTTACTGTCTGTATGCAACCTCTGCGCGCCACACGGGCACAGACTGGAGCAGAAATTATGTCTGCTATCCGAAAATTGGAGCAGTTCGCCGACTAATTCCTTCCGAATGCGAAGGCGTAATGGCCTTTCCCAAAGGATGGACGCTGCCGTCCCATACGGACCTCAGTGCTGATGACCTAGATTCGGCTCGCTACCATGCCTTGGGCAACGCTGTGACGCCTCCGGTTGCCGAGTGGCTTGCGCTGCGAATCCGACAGTATTTAGAATCCAGAGACGTTCCAGAAGAAGATCAACGATTCATTGCTTCGTTGTACGCCTTTAAAAATGAAGGGTTCGGCCAGTTGGCTCTGGAGCTCGGTAATAGCGAAGCAGAAATGTCGCCTTCAATATCGTAGAAAGGCGTTAAGTCGATTAGACCTTTAGAGTCGGCCTCTTTTGCCCTCTCTGATACTGATAATTCGTAACGTGAAGCCGCGTCGTTGAAGTCAAGCTTGATGATCCCATTATCAAAAGCCCAATGACAAAGCTTACTTAGACATAGGCCGTTGCTGACTTTATTCAGATCGTATTCAGCCCATGGAAGTATATGGGCTGCATCAACCCCCGCCGGCCCGGTCAAATCTGTTTTAGGCAGACGGAATCCTGTGAAAAGGCAAGTATTCCGATAGTTCATTTTCACCTCTCTGCTGAATCTTGCTCCGTCCGAGCCCCGCTCTGCTAGCAGTCTCCATGATTTGACGCGGTTGCGCGCCGCCTCCATCAAATCTTCAAGATTCTCTTCGCCGAGCCCCATCACTTCTTCGGTTTCGGTGGCGTGAACGCCCATCCACATAAATTCATCCAGATTTGGCAGTTCAAGAGCACGTGTGGCATAACGCAGCGGATCATCCTGCTCTACGTTCATTAGCCGTAGCTCTTCACAGGCTGTTAGTATTCCTCTCACATTGACGGAGTGAAAAGCCTCCCGATGCCGCCCAAGTGTTTCGGCCACTGCGCTTTGACCGTCCAATGCGCCTTCCCATGCTTGCATAACCATCTTGAAGCGCTCAATAACATCCAGTCGGACATAGTCCGATGATGAGTTCGACAAGATCATTTGAGTTGGACTAATCACAAGCTCATTTTCTGAAAGCTCGACTATGTCGAACAAGACAGAAAAAACAGAGAAATTATCCTTATATAGTTGGAGCTTTCCCGCAGGCGTAGCTCCGATTTCTCTCTTCGGTTTAGGCAGCAGCAACAGCGCCGACAGTATCAGATAGATATGTTTATCTTCATGGGCATCAGCCAGCCTTATGCGGGGCTTTCCCTGACTATGGCGAACGAAGTTATTTGTGTGAAGCCTAAAGCCGGGAATAATTTCTAGGGTGATTTGCCGGTTCAAGATGTCATGGACTTTTATGTTTTCATGGCTCCCCGCCACCTCGTATTCCCCTCTCCCGCCGCTTGTTCTTAACGCGATCCGCATTGCGTCCCCATATCTGGATGTCTGTATGAGTAAGAGTTTACGACAGAAGCCGGTGGTAATAGAGTGCCCGCTCTACCGGACGCCGACTGGCTGCGCCATGCCGCATACCTTGAAGCTGCCGCACAACTAAAGCCACCAACCACTCAAGAGCTCTGCTGGCGACTTTCTCACACCCTCTCATCTCCCGGAGTCCTCCCATGATCTCGCACAGCCAGATCTATCGCGCCCGCGCGTCTCTCGCCACTCATTACTACGCCGACCAGGCCGACGACTATTACAGCCGAGACGGCGGCGCCGCCACCTGGCAGGGGGACGGTGCTCGACGCCTGGGCGCTATCGGTGAAATCGAACCAGCCCGCTTCAAAGCCATGCTGCAGGGCGACTTTGGCCGCAGTGTCACGGCTGGCCGGTCGATCCGCAAGGTTGCCAAGGCACGGGCGGCGCTCGATCTCACCTTCGGCGCACCCAAGAGCATCACCCTGCAGGCCTTGATTGGTGGCGACGAGCGCCTGATTCACGCCAATGATAAAGCGGTCGCTGCTGCCCTCACCTATGTCGAGCAGCATCTGACCATGGGCCGCCGCAAGGAAAACGGCAAGTCAAGGGTGGAGCACACGGGCAACCTCATCATCGCGAAGTTCCGCCACGAGACCGCCCGCCCCACCGAAGGCGCTGTCCCCGACCCCCATCTGCACGTCCATGCCCTACTGATGAACCTGACCCAGCGGGCCGACGGCGATTGGGTGTCGCTGTCCAATGAAGAAATATTCAAGCTGCTTCGCGTCACCGATTCGATCTATCAAGCAGAGCTGGAACGCAATGTTCAGGTATTGGGGTACGCGGTTCGCCATGAAAAAAACCATATTGAACTGGCCCATATCAGCCGTGAGCAGATCGAGTTTTTCAGTAAGCGCAGTGCCGGTATCACGGCTGAACTGGCAGCTCGCGGGACCAGTCGTGAAGATGCGCCTCATGCCCTGCGTCAGGGCATCACCCTGGCCCGCCGGCAGGAGAAAACCCAGGCACTCGGGCGCACAGAACTACACCAACAATGGAGCGACGCCGCAGTAGCCATCGGAATGCAGTTTGACAGTGCCCGACACCAAGCGGATCAACAACCACCACAGGTACTGGAACAGCCATCTGACCTAGTAGCTCAAGCCTCGCTGGACTGGGCGATTCGGCATCTGGCCGAAAGGGAATCCGTCATGCCACTGGCTGATCTGCTGCAAAGCGCCATTCGCCACGCCGGTGGCCATACAAACATCACGGCCATCCAGACCGCCATCCAAGGCCGTGTGGCATCCGGCGCCCTTATACGGGGAGCACCTCACTACCGCAGCACCCAGGACAGGGGCGCCCTTCCCATGACACGCAAGGGCTGGGCCGTAGAGGTCATGCGCCTGCGCGGGTTGTCCGATGGCACTGCGCTGAAATTAGTTGATCAAGCCATCGCCGAAGGACGCTTGTTGATGGAATGCCCACACTATGCGACCCGCAAAGCCTTCGAGGCCGAATCCAGAGTACTCGACGCCGAACAAGCGGGCCGCAGTGCCTGGCAAGCCACGATCGCCAGCACCAGTACCGAAAGCGGCCTGTACCCACATCTGACGCCAGGCCAGCGCGAGGCTGTCATGCTGATTGCAACCGGCTCTGATCAAATCGCTGGTATCCAGGGTCTGGCTGGCACTGGCAAATCATTCGCTCTGCAAAACGCTCAGACCATCCTGCAAAAGCACGGACACACCATGACGGCCCTCGCGCCCTACGGGAACATGGTTCGCAACCTGCGGAAAGACAGCATACCTGCCAACACCATTGCATCGGTGCTCGCCGCTTCCGACAAACGTCCCTTCCTCGACACCCTGGGGCCAAAATCTGTTGTGGTCATTGACGAAGCCGGTGTAGTGCCCGTGCGACAGATGGACAGGCTGCTGGCCCTCATTCAACCGACAGACGCCAAAGTGGTCTTGCTGGGAGACACGGCCCAGACCAAGGCCATCGAAGCGGGCCGTGCGTTTGCCATGCTGCAGGAACACGGCATGAAAACCGTATTGATGGCCGACATTCAGCGGCAACGCTCAGAACGTCTACGCCAGGCGGTGCAGCTGGCAGCCGAGGGCCACGCCAGCCGATCCCTGTCGTTCCTGAATCAAATACGCACTATCCCAGATCAGTTCAGCATCGATGAGCATGGCCACAAAAGCCGGGACAGTTCCGCACGATATGATGCCATTGCTCAAACCTATACGCAGCTTTCGGCGGCGGAACGGTCGGGCACCATCGTAGTGACCGGCACCAATGCTTCACGCATCGACATCAATGAACGGATCCACGTTCTACTCGGCCTGGAAGGCAAAGGACAGCAATGCCAACTGTTGTCTCGTCATGACACTACGCGTGCAGAACGCAGCGTGGCCCGGTATTACACCGTGGGCGATATCGTCGTCCCTGAACGGGACTACCAGTGCGGGCTAAAGCGCGGCGAACTGTACCGCGTCACCGGCAGCACACACCACGACCGTATTACCGTCCAACCTATCCAGCCCGGCCCGTCACATATGCAGCCCATAGAAATCATCCCGAAGACCATGAGCAAACTATCGGTCTACCACGTGAACCAGGCAGAGTTGTCTGTGGGCGACCATGTCCGCATCACGCGCAACGATGCCAGCAACGATCTCGTCAACGGCCAACTGGCGAAAATCGTGGCCGTCGGTGCGGCAAGCGTCACTATCGAAACCGACGGCCGCCACGTTCAACTGCCAACAGATCGACCGCTAAACATGGACTATGCCTACACGACCACCGCGCACAGTGCTCAGGGCCTGACCTGCGACCGAGTGCTGTACAACGCCGAAAGCTTCAGCCGCACTACCGCCCAGGATACCTACTACGTCAGCATTTCACGCGAGCGGCACGAGGTCGTCGTATTCACGGATGATGCATCCAAACTGCCTGAACGCGTGGATCGGCTGACATACAAAGGGCTGGCGCATGACCTGCAGCCAATGGCGAGACCCGCTCTGGAGCATGGAAAGAACGAGCTTGGCACCGTCACCCTGAAAGCGGAGTCTGAGCTCGACATCGGATGATTTCCAAGAACACCCATCAGTTCCGGCCCTGCGCGCTCTATCTCATTCAACCTCACATTGGCAAGTCGAGGGTTTGGCGCCAGCGAAAACCTTGCTCACCCGCTGCTTATGCTTTGTTGAACTATGTCTGCTCGGTCGCGCGCTCGTGTGCCATCGCAGCCTCTGCCAGTCGCAGCACCTCCGCTTCGGCTGCCTTGCGTTCGCTGTAGCGATCGACCAGGTAGTCAGAACGACCGCGCACAAGCAGGGTGAACTTCACCAGTTCCTCCATTACGTCCACGACGCGTTCGTAATAGGCCGACGGCTTCATGCGGCCTGCCTCGTCGAACTCCTGGAACGCCTTGGCTACCGACGACTGATTCGGAATCGTCACCATGCGCATCCAGCGGCCCAGCACGCGCAAGGCATTCACAGCATTGAACGACTGCGAACCACCGCTGACTTGCATGACGGCCAGCGTACGTCCCTGCGTTGGCCGGACGCTGCCGACTTCGAGCGGCAGCCAGTCGATCTGGCTCTTGAAGATGCCGGTGATCGTGCCATGGCGCTCGGGGCTGCACCATACCTGCCCCTCTGACCACTGTGACAGCGCGCGCAGCTCGGCCACCTTGGGGTGGTCGGCCGGCACGCTGTCGGGCGGCGGCAGTCCATGGGGATCAAAGATGCGGGTTTCGGCGCCCAAGCGCTGCAGGATACGGGCAGCCTCTTCGACCAGAAGCCGGCTGTACGACCGTTCGCGCAGCGAGCCGTAGAGCAACAAAATGCGCGGAGGATGATCGGCATCGATCGGGACACCCAGCTTTTCATGGGTGGGGATATCGAAAAGAGACTCGTCCAGAGCAGGCAGAGTGGTGTCGTGCAGCGAGGTGAATTGTTTCATGATAAATGTTCCAAGCGTGCGGGTTCAGCGTACACGTTTTCCGTGTTCGTCTATGACCACTTCGCCATCCTCTTTGCTGAACGGGCCACGTTGAGGCTGCTCGAGGATATCGAGCACCAGCTCGGATGGCCGGCACAGGCGCGCGCCCTTTGGCGTCACGACGAAGGGTCGGTTGATGAGAATGGGATGCGCCAGCATGGCGTCGAGAAGAGCATCCTCAGTCAACGATGTGTCATCCAAGCCGAGCTCTTGGTAAGGCGTACCTTTCTCGCGCAGCGCTTGGCGTACCGCCAGACCCGCACGGTCGATCAGTGACCTGAGCGTGTCGCGGTCTGGTGGGGTGGCCAGATACTCGATCACCTGCGGCTCGATGCCGGCATTGCGGATCAGTGCAAGCGTATTGCGCGAGGTTCCGCATTTGGGGTTGTGATAGATGATGACATCGCTCATTGCGAGACTCCTTGTGGTTGAAGATGGCTGTCGATCGACAGCCTCGCCCCGATTTCCTGTGCAGTGCTGCGTGCCGAACGCATGACACCAATCAGAGTGGCAGAAGCAAAGCCAGTCCAGTCGCCGTAGCCCACCAGCCATAATCCTGGCTCGGCCACTGCGCGAGTGCCGTCGACGGCGATTCTGCCATCGGCGCCCAGCACTCCGAGCGGGCTCAGGTACCCGAGGGCCGGCAAAAAGCCAGTGCACCAGATAACGGCATCGACATCCGTTTGCCTGCCATCGGGCCATACGACACCAGTTGGCGTAAAGCTTGCGAAGGGCCGGACGGATTGCAAGGCGCCTCGCTGACGCGCTGCAGCCACTGGACGCACCATCACGATGTCTCCGAAGCTTGCGCTCCGTTCGGGTGCAGGCAAGCCTTGCTGCATGGCCTGCCAGCGCGCGGTGGCTTGCTCGAACAGTACGCGCCCGTCCACCTCTTCCGGTAAGAAGACCGGGTCGGAAGGCGTCACCCAGGTAGCCTGCGCCACGCCCGCCATCTCGGCCATGATCTGCGCACCGGAATTGCCGCCGCCCACCACGTGCACGCGTTGCCCGGCAAAAGCATGTGGGCGCCGATAGTGCGCCGAATGGATCTGCGCACCCGAAAAACTGTCCTGGCCGGGATAGGCAGGCACGTAGGGATGACGCCAGGTGCCGGTGGCGCTGACGACTGCGCGCGAGCGCCACGTACGGCGATCATCGGCCTCGACCAGGAAAAAGCTGTCATCACGCTGAACAGTCCGCACCCAGACCGGCCGCACGATAGGCAGTTCATAGCGCGCCTCGTAACGCGCCAGGTAGTCGATGACGTGGTCGCGCGAGGGATAGCCGTCGGTAGACGGCATGGGCCAGCCCGGCAGTGAACTCCATTGTGCCGGTGAGAACAATGTCAGCGAGTCCCAGCCATGCCGCCACGCCGCGCCCGGCCCTTCTTCGGCATCCAGCAGCACGAAGGACAGCCCGGTGCGGCGCAGGAAGTAGGCGGTGGCCAGTGCTGCCTGCCCACTGCCTACGATCACGACGTCGATGTCGTGCATGCCTTGCCATGCAGGGGCGCTGTGGAGGTGAAGTAACGTCTGCCGAGCCACAATGCTACATGCACCAGGGCGATCAGCACCGGCACCTCGACCAGCGGCCCGATGACCGTGGCAAACGCCACCGGGGACGCCAGGCCGAATGCCGCGATGGCTACGGCGATGGCAAGCTCGAAATTGTTGCTCGCTGCAGTGAAGGCAAGCGCCGTGGTGCGCGGATAGTCGGTCTCGATGAGCTTGCCCATCATGAAGCTGACGACGAACATGATCACGAAGTACAGTGCGAGGGGCACGGCGATTCGCAGCGCATCCTGCGGCAGCTCGACCACCGAGCCGCCCTTCAGACTGAACATGGCCACGATGGTGAACAACAACGCAATCAGCGTGATCGGGCTGATGCGCGGGATGAAGGTATCGTTGTACCAGGCTTCGCCGCGCGCCCTGACCAGAAAGCGCCGGGTCAGGTACCCCGCCAGGAAAGGAATGCCCAGATAGACCAGAACGGCTTTCGCAATGGTCCAGAAGCTGACGTCCAGCACGCTGCTCTGCAAGCCGAAGACCGGTGGCAGCACATCGAGGAAGAACCAGGCGTAGACGCTGAAGAAGACGATCTGGAAAATCGAGTTGAACGCCACCAGTGCCGCCACATACTGGTTGCTGCCGCAGGCAAGCTGGTTCCACACCAGCACCATGGCAATACAGCGCGCCAGGCCGATCAGGATAAGCCCTGTCATGTAGGCGGGGTAGTCGTGCAGAAAGTACGCCGCTAGCGCGAACATCAGGATCGGCCCGATCACCCAGTTCTGTACCAGCGAGAGCGCAAGAACCTTCTTGTCCTGGAACACCAGGGGAAGCTCCTCGTAACGCACCTTCGCAAGCGGCGGATACATCATCAGTATCAGGCCGATGGCAATGGGAATGTTGGTCGTGCCGACGGAAAGGCTCTCTAGCCATTGCGGCAGTCCGTCGAAGATGGTGCCAAGAAGCACCCCCAGCGCCATGGCGGCGAAGATCCAGAGCGTTAGATAGCGGTCGAGAAAGGATAGGCGTCGGGTTTGCACGGGAATTCCTGCGTTAGTCTTTGGGTAGCTGGCCGATTTGGTTTACTTCGCGCTTGGTGGCGTTGTGATCGAGCTTGTCGATAGGCAAGGCGCAAAAGAGCTGCACGCGGGTGGAAATCTGGCGGCACACCTTGGCAAACGCGTGACGTTTTTCCTCGTCGGTGCCCCCCGCCTTTGCCGGATCCTCAAATCCCCAGTGAGCCGTAATCGGGTAACCAGGCCATACCGGGCAAACTTCACCTGCCGCGTTATCGCAAACGGTAATGACGAAGTCCATGTGCGGGGCATCGGGCCCGGCAAACTCATCCCAGCTCTTGCTGCGCAGACCATCAGTGGGGTATCCCGCCTGCCTGGCCTGCTCAATGGCAAAGGGGTTCACGGCGCCAGCAGGGTGACTACCGGCACTGTAGGCACGGAACCGTCTCTTACCGATGGTGTTGATCAGCGCCTCGGCCATGATGCTTCGCGCGGAATTTCCCGTGCACAACACTAGGACGTTATAGATTTTGTCGTTCATCTGACTGACTCTCAGTGGGATCGCAGGCTGGTACGCACGAAATACCGTCGCAGCAGTTCTCTGCGAGGTATCCCAGCACGGCATTCATGGTGGGATAGTTGGCGCTATAGATCACGAAGCGGCTCTCCTGACGCGAGGACACCAGCCCTGCATGGGAAAGCTCCTTCAGGTGAAAGGACAGCGATGAGGGAGGGATATGGGCAAGTTCGGCAATGCGCCCAGCCGGAAGGCCTTCTGGCCCGGCCTGTACCAGCAATCGGTAAACAGCCAGCCTCGATTCCTGGGCAAGCGCCGACAACACCCGGATGATGTCTTTGGATTCCATATTTTCATTATCGTCGAAATATGGAATCTAAACAAGTATCATCCGTCAAGCGACGCATCATCGAGCGCTGCCGTCGCGGTGAAAGCAGCGTTGGCGCCCCTACTAGCTCATCAAATCACGAAGAGTGGCAGTGACAGCTGGCGTGACCAGTCCTAACAACAAGGCAGGCTTTGTGCGCATTCTTTTACCTACTCTCTCGCCCGCCCCTGTTCGCTTGATCAGCGTGCTCGGCCTCACCCAGATACTCGCCTGGGGCAGCACGTTTTACTTGCCTGCTGTACTAGCCGCGCCGATTGCACGTGAAAGCGGATGGTCACTTGGTAGCGTAGTCGCAGGGCTTTCCTGGGGGCTGCTGGTGGCCGGTTTCAGCGCGCCCCGCGCGGGCCGGCTAATCGATCGATTCGGTGGCCGTCCCGTATTAGCCACCAGCTCTCTACTGCTGGCAGCAGGACTGGCCCTGATGGGCTTGGCGCCAAGCCTGCTTGTTTACTTCCTCGCATGGACCATCCTGGGAACGGCCATGGCCAGCGGCTTGTATGACGCCGCCTTTTCCACGCTGGGACGGCTGTTTGGGGATAACTCTCGCACTGCCATGACAGGCGTGACGCTGATGGGCGGCTTTGCCAGTACGGTGGCCTGGCCGGCCATCACGGGCCTGGAGGCTGAACTGGGTTGGCGCGATACCTGCTTGGCGCTGGCTGGTGTGCATTTGGCGGTAGGGTTGCCGCTGTATTTACTGTTGATCCCTCGCGAGCAGCAGCGCAATAGCGAAGTCGAGCCCACAAAACAAGCTGAACAGCCGGCCGAGGTGATCAAGGAAGCCAGATACCTTTTCGTGCTAGTCGCCATCCTTTTCACATTGCAGTCATCCGTTATGTCCAGCCTTTCCGTGCATCTGCTCGATGCCCTTGGCCAGCTCGGCTTTGCTGCGCCTGTGGCATTGGCCGTCGGCATGATGATCGGCCCATCACAGGTGGTCGCCAGACTGTTGGAGTTTTCCCTTTGGCGATCGCTTCATCCGACATGGTCCGCGCGTGGTGCCGTGTTGCTCTGCTTTCTCGGCCTCGCCCTCCTGGCTGCGGCGGACCTTGCTCTGGCGTTTGTTGCAACGGCTCTATATGGCGCAGGCAATGGCCTTCTTACCATCGTGCGCGGCACGCTTCCACTAGTCCTTTTCGGGCCTCAAGGATATGGCACCCGTATGGGCCTACTGGCGCGCCCCATGCTTTTTGCCCAAGCCATTGCTCCTCTGATGATGGCGATGCTGCTCAGCGAACTGCGGCCGACGATCCTGTTGACCACACTCACCACCTTGGCGTTAGTCGGGGTAGTGGTGACGTGGCGCTTGCCCATAGGTCGTCATGAATCTGCACATAAGACCTGATGGAATGCGCTCAGCCAATGGAGTTCATCCTGACGGAGATCCTCCTAAAAAGCGGATTCTTGCCAACTGCGCCTGCAAAACCGGCATGCACCCTGGTACAGGTCAATTAGAAACCGCCTTTATCCTCAAGGTATAATGCCGCTATGCACAACAGTCTTTCCTCATCCGTCCGAGATGTCGCCCCTGCGTGGGCGGGATTGTCCGTGCCTCTTTCTCGAGCAAACATCGCCCGCCAAGCGGATCATGCCATTTACAAGGCAGCTCGGCAACGACTGAGTCCGCCCTAAGTCGGTAGTTTCGTTTGCGTTCCAGCACCAAGCGCTGCTGGTTCGACCTTCGTCTTCCCCAATATTTCCGACTTATGTCGGCTCTGCTGCACGCTTGCGGCAGAGCGATGCTTTTTCTTGTGCCCATGCTAACTAAATCCCTGCACCAGGACTGGTTTTCCAATGTCCGTGGCGACCTGCTCGCCGGTATCGTCGTCGCGCTCGCGCTGATCCCTGAAGCCATCGCGTTTTCCATCATCGCCGGCGTAGATCCCAAAGTGGGTCTGTATGCCTCCTTCTGTATTGCAGTTGTCATCGCTTTTGCTGGCGGCCGGCCGGGCATGATCTCGGCTGCCACCGGTGCCATGGCGCTTCTGATGGTCACACTGGTCAAGGAGCACGGCCTGCAGTATCTGTTGGCCGCGACCCTTTTGACTGGCGTGTTCCAGATTCTGGCCGGTGTACTGAAGCTGGGCGGCCTGATGCGTTTCGTATCGCGCTCGGTCGTCACCGGTTTCGTCAATGCGCTGGCCATCCTTATCTTCATGGCCCAGCTTCCCGAGCTGACCAATGTCACCTGGGTGGTCTATGCCATGACCGCCGCAGGCCTGGGCATCATCTACCTTTTCCCCTACCTCACGAAATCTGTCCCCTCTCCTCTCGTCTGCATCGTGTTGCTCACCGCAATCGCAATGATGCTGGACCTGGATATTCGTACTGTGGGAGATATGGGTGAGCTGCCAGACAGCCTGCCGGTTTTCCTGCTGCCGCAGGTGCCGTTGAACTGGGAAACGCTAGCCATCATCTTCCCGTACTCGCTGACCCTGGCAATCGTCGGTTTGCTCGAGTCCATGATGACCGCCACCATCGTGGACGACCTGACTGACACGCCGAGTAACAAGAACCGGGAATGCGCCGGCCAAGGCGTCGCCAACATTGCCTCCGGTCTGCTGGGCGGCATGGCGGGATGCGCCATGATCGGGCAGTCGGTCATCAACGTTAAATCCGGCGGCCGCGGCAGGCTCTCCACGCTGGCGGCCGGCGTAATTCTGCTGATTATGGTGGTGTTCCTTGGGCCGTGGGTAAAACAAATCCCCATGGCTGCACTGGTGGCCGTGATGATCATGGTGTCCATCGGCACCTTCAGTTGGGAATCTATCCGTAATCTGCGCGCTCACCCCAAGAGCTCCAGCATCGTCATGGTGGCAACCGTCATCGTGGTCGTTGCGACGCATGACCTGGCCAAGGGTGTTTTCGTGGGTGTGCTGCTTAGCGCCCTCTTCTTCGCCACCAAGGTCAGCCGGCTGTTTCAGGTCAAGTCCGAGCTCGTGGACGAGGGCAAATGTCGCAACTACGTGGTGTCTGGTCAGGTTTTCTTTGCCTCTGCAGACAGGTTCGTATCGGCGTTCGATTTCAAGGAAGCCGTCGATCGCATCACGATCGATGTGAGCCGCGCGCATTTCTGGGACATCACCGCAATCAATGCGCTGGACAAGATTGTTTTGAAGTTCCGGAGGGACGCCACCACCGTTGACATCATCGGCATGAACGAGGCCAGCGCAACTCTGGTCGACCGATATGCCGTTCATGACAAAGCCGGCGCTGACCACGACCTGGCCGCACACTAAGGAGACACCATGAACAACGTGATTGCTTGTATTGACGGCGCGAGCTACACCGAGAGCGTCTGCGACTATGCGACCTGGGCGGCAAAGAGGCTGGGTACTCCGCTTGAATTCCTTCATGTGCTGGTTCGTCAGGACGATGCGAAGGTCGATGCGAGCGGCAGTATCGGGCTGGGCGCCCAAGAATCCCTTCTGCAGGAATTGTCCGATCTGGATGAGCGTCGCAGCATCATTGCGCGGGAACATGGCCGGCAACTGCTGGAAGGCGCCAAGCAGCGGTGCATAGCAGCCGGTACACAACAGGTCAGCGCACGCCAGCGTCATGGAGAACTCATCGAAACGCTGGTCGAGATCGAGGCAGACACTCGTCTGTATGTACTCGGTCAGCACGATCATGAGGCGAAGCCCAAGCGCTTTTTATTGGATCACAACCTGGAGAGTGCAGTGCGCACGCTGCACCGCCCGATCCTGGTAGCCAATTCAAAATTCGGTGAGCCCCAACGCTTCATGATTGCCTTTGACGGCAGCGCGACAGGCCGCAAAACAGTCGAGATGGTGGCAGACAGCCCGCTGTTGCGCGGCTTGGAGTGCCATGTCGTGACGGTAGGCAATGCCGTGGAAGCGCTGCGCTGGGCCTCTGAGAGATTGGATGGGGCGGGGTTCCAAGTGACATCTCACCAGCTTGACGGAGAGCCAGCCAATGCATTGGCTGACTATGCGCAGCAGCAGAGCATCAATATGATGATCATGGGTGCCTACGGGCATTCGAGGATCCGGCACTTGGTTGTGGGTAGCACTACCACGGCCATTTTGCGGCAAAGCAAAGTGCCTGTACTGATCCTTCGTTGAGCGAAAACCCAGACAATCTGCCGCCTCACTGAGGTAGGAGTTTCTCCGACGTAGCCCTCTGGTAGCTCTATTGCTGCCATCCTGTAAATTCATAGCAGCCTGCATGCAGTCAACGTGTATTGCCCAAGCAGTCTTCATGCTGTCAAAGTACAGAATGAAGGCTGCCGGTCTGTAGTCATGGTGTTGTGGCCATAGGGGCACTACGCTGTCTACGCGCCAAAAGGCCACAGACGTGGTCGCAATCCTGCCTGCCAAATCAAAGTCTTACGCCGGTTTGTTGCTCTGTCTGTCCGACGACGGCGCAAGCGGCCGCTTGCCCGCAAACGATTGATCCATAAACCCTTTTCCCACCCCGCCAGGGGTGCGTCATGTGTGGGACTTTTAAGGCCACAAATGAGCGCAGGCGAGTTTGGGGACGGAAAGTCCCAGCCAGACCGGGAGCCGGGCTGGCATCGTCATCGGACAGGGGCCCAGGCGCAGCCTGGGAACTGCACGACATCAGCAGCGTATGCTGCGCTGACATGCATTCCAAGTCCATGAGCACCGCAGCCTACGAACCAGCGTACATTGCACGCAAGTCGTAAACGCGCCAGAATTCCTTCATGTGTAATCGCTACGTGACGCCGGATCAAGCTGCCGTTGAACGCTATTGGCATATAGGACGCCAGAACCCACCCAAGCTGTGGGGGCCGCAAGTGCATCCCCGCGGGCTGGGGCCGTTCATCCGTGCAAGCGAACATGGGAAAGAACTGGCGGTGGGTCAGTGGGCGCTGATTCCACCCTTCGCCAATAGCCCCAAGGTGGCCTACTCCACCAACAATGCGCGTGCAGAAGAACTCGCCCAGAAGCCCACCTTTCGGCGAGCATGGGCGCGCGGCCAGCGCTGCATTATTCCAGCTGAATCGTTCGATGAACCCTGTTGGGAAAGCGGCAGTAATGTATGGTGGCGGTTCCGGCGAACTGACGGCGCACCGTGGGGCCTAGCCGGTCTGTGGAATACCTGGGCGAGCAGGGAAACGGGCGAGGTCGTCGAAAGCTACACCATGCTCACGCTCAACGCTGACGCTCACCCCCTTATGAACAGGATGCACAAGCCGGATCCCAGCAAACCGCCGCATGCACAGGACAAGCGCTCGGTGATTCCGATTGCGCTTTCCGATGTCGATCAATGGCTGAACGGCAGCCAGGAAGAGGCAGCAGCGCTTTTTGTGCTGCCGCCACCGGGGGCATTTGGTGCCAAACCCTTGGAATCTCCCCGGCAGTCCAGCTTGGTATAGCGGACCGGCATGGCCGCAGGCCTTGCGCTGTGCCAGACGGATGAAGGCCCGGCGAATGCCGGGCCTTCCGTATTATTTGACAGGCGGGTATTGCCCCGCTCGTCCTTAGTAGCCGGTCAGAACGGAATATCCGCCCCTTCATCCTCTGCCGGCGCAGCAGTGGCAGCCTTCGCCTTCCCGTCGCGTCCTTTTGTGCGGCTTGCCGGTGCGGCCTGGGGGGCTTCGTCCTGTCCGTTATCGCGGCTGCCCAGCATCTGCATCTGGTCAGCGATGATTTCCGTGCTGTAACGGTCTGCGCCAGTTTGCGTATCCTGCCATTTGCGGGTTTTGAGCCGCCCTTCTACAAACACCGTGCGGCCTTTGCGCAGGTACTCGCCCGCAATTTCAGCCAGGCGGCCATAGAAAACGACGCGGTGCCATTCGGTTTCCTCGCGGCGCTCGCCGCTGGTCTTGTCCTTCCATTGGTTCGTGGTGGCAATTGACACGTTGCACACGGCGGCACCGTCTGCGGTGTAGCGGATTTCGGGGTCTTTGCCCAGGTTGCCAATCAGGGTTACGCGGTTCAAGGATGCCATGGTGATATCTCCCGTTAGGTCGGAGTGAAGCCCCGGGCGCTCTTTCGCCCGGAGCGAAAGGGGTTATTGCTGCGTGGCTGCTTCGTCAAGAAAACGGATAACGTCGCGCGCGGCCCATTGGGCGTTACCGGTCAACTGCCGCACCCAGGCGCTGCGCGTCGGACTCCAGCGGAAACCGTGGCGCTTCAGCACGTTGCGTGTGTCTTTTTCCGGCTTGGCGTCAAACAAAAACATGGCGCGGTTTTCCTGCGGATCCTCGCGGTAGGTGTAGCCGTCGCCGCTGCGTTCGGTTTCGGGGCGCTCTGCCACCTTTTCCAGTGCCTTGATGCGTTCGGCAATGCGGCGAATGTTGGCGTTGTTGTTCTGCAGTTGGTAGGGTGCAAAACCTGTGCGGCCGGCATAGTCGGGGGTCAGCAGGTTGCGGGCGTTTTCTTCACTGATCAAACCGGTAGCCACCAGCGCGGCGATGCGGGCGCCCATGTCTGCCTTGGCATGACGGCGAACAATGGCGTTCAGCTTCTTCATGGTGTCCTGGGCGACCTGCAGCTTCAACATCTTGGCCTTGAGCTTTTCGATTGCGTCCGGGTCGTCGCTGGATATCCCGCCCTTGCCCACCCCTGCGGCCTTGTCTGCGTAGTGTTCGGCCTGCTTGTGCAATTCAAAGGATTTTTCATAGCCGCCACTGATACGCGCGCGATAACGGCGGTCGGCACCTTCGGAGTGATGGCCCACCAGAATCGGCTGGCCAAATGGGATGGCCTGCGCCATGTTCCATGCTTGCTCATGGGCAGCGTCGGACTGCTGCCGCGCCTGCGCTGCGCGCGCCTCATACCTTGCCTTACGTGCTGCCTGCTTCGCTTCATAGGTATTCATGGTCATTCTCCAGATGAGGGTTTGCTTTTTCAGCTGACCGGATTCGAAGATTCTTGAGCCGGGACGTAGATCCGCCGTTTGGGGTCTACGCTGGCTCTCCGGTCTTTGCCGCCGTCTTTCGTGAGTTCCGTCGCCGTGCCGATCTGGATCATGTAGCGCCGACCGGAAAGGGGCAGGCACGGAAGCCGCAGCCTGGAGCGAAGCGGAAGGACCGGGTGAGTACCCGGCGAAGCGAACTCCTTGGAGTAAGAAGCGTAGTGATACACGTCGGTGTGTTTGGCGACGGAACTCACGGAAGACGGAAAAGCGGCCCAGCCGAAGCGATGACCCCGGACGGCAGCCGCGCGGCGAGCGCCCGCAGCCCCTTTTTCTGGGGCTCCAACTTGGCCGCAGGCCGCCTACCCTCTTCCCTTGCCGACCGGCACCAAGCAACAAGGCTGATCGGGACACCATGACCCGGTCAGCCTTGTCTGTTATCTGTTATGTTTGTTCTTCCTCTTCAGCCCCCGCTGTGCGGCACCGGCGCACAGCGGGGGCTGAACCATTCGGCTCTCGACATGGCTTCCCTCATGATCGCCAGATCATGCTTATTACCGATTTCCGTACAGACAAGAAAGGGCGGCACAACCGCCGCCCTACCCGTCATTTCTACATTTGCCCACGTTCCGCCAGTGAAGTGGTTTCCGTCGCGGTCACAATAACGTGATCAAGGAAACGCACGTCAATCAGCGTCAATGCTTGCTTTAGATGCTTCGTGAGATTCAGATCGGCCATGCTGGGTTCCGGCGATCCCGACGGATGGTTATGCGCCATGATCAAAGCGGCGGCGTTCAACCGTAGCGCCGTTTTGACGATTTCGCGAGGGTATACGCTCGCCTGATTCAGCGTGCCTGATCCGTGCTCGATGTAGCGAACCGGTTTAAATCGTGAATCGAGGTACAAAAATGCCGCGCACTCATGCCCCAGACCTGCCAACTTGGATTGAAAAAACGCCCTCACCTTGGTCGGCTGATCCAGCGGCGAAGAGCGAGAAATAAGGCTTTCCGCTGCCGCTCGGCCGGCGGCAAGAATCTGCTCGTCGCTGGCCGGCTTGTAGCGGCCGGCAGGACTGCGCACGTACAAAGCGTGCTCGTTGTTCATGTTGTCATAGCTCAGCGCGGCGATGCTGTTGTTCATGTGTGCTTTCTCCTTTCAGGTTTGCCCGGCTACCGGGGCCGAAGATTCCGAGCCTTCTGTAGGTTTTTGCGGTGTCCGCAGTACTACGTCTGGCCCGGAGTGCCACCGTTGCCGTGAGTTCGTCGCCTTGCCGCGCTGGATCAAGGAACGACGACCGGAAAGGGGCAGGCACGCAAGCCGCAGCCCGAAGAGAAGCGAAGGGAACGGGTGAGTACCAGGCGAAGCGCACCCCTTGCAGAAGGAGTGCAGTGATACTGTCGGCGTTTTAGGAGACGCACTCAGGGCAATGGCTGCCCTGGCGATGGAGAAAAACTGCGGATACCGGCCGCGCGGCGAGCGCCGCTACCGCCTATGGGCGGTCTCGCTCTTTTTCTATTCGGGGGGTCGCAAGCGTGCGAGCACGTTTGCCCTTGACGGCGAAAACGCTGTGAATTAGTTGAGCGACGCAGCTGACTAGGCGACCCGACTCTTCCAATCTGGTCGTCTTTCGCCAATTTCTGCCAGGACCGACCTGCAGCGAAGTTGGCATGGTACTGCGTCCGAAAACGTCTGCCGCCGAAGCGCGGTTCCAATTTCACCGATATGAGTTGCGAATTGCATGCATTGCAGAGCGCTTCGACAAGCAATTCGCCCGAGCTGTTGTCGATGCTCGCCAGGGCAAGGAAGGGTTAGCGCTTCGCACGCTCTTGTCGACGCCGTTTGCTTTTATTCTTCGACGGCATAGGTGGCGGCATGTTTCGTCTGATCTGTTCATTGCGCAGTCGCTCCTGCGTAACGGCACTTGCCGCACGTCTCTTTACGATAAGGCGGGAAATAGCAAAAGCGATCGCAAATGCGACCACCAGTATGATGCCGCTGGACAAACTTATCACTCAATACTCCACAGGCGCCAAGGCACCCAATACATATGTTACGGCGATTCTAGCGATTCTCCGTCGATTCAGCCATGCAACAACATTGCAGTAGATTCGACCTCCTTCAGACACATCCTGCCCCGCTTGCTGCAGCACGCTTAAGAAAGGTTCCCCGGATCGCTGTAACGGGCATCCCAGGCGGTCTGGTCGACCGGCAGCATGCTGAGCCGAACTGGCGGTGATAACGCTCTTCGCTCATCGCTAATGCTTAGCTAATGGCTGTAGCGAAAATCGGCGTTTTTTAAACATGACAAGAATGGTCGCCAAGAGCACGCAAGATCCCGCACGTCGCAGTGGGTGCCGCGCTTGCGCACTTCTGGCGCAAAGCGATGAGGTGCCGCTTTAGTTGCAGTAGTTCTGCGACGCGTACCTCCACGGCGTGGATATGGTCATCCAACAAGGTATTTACGTCGCCGCAATCTTCATTGGGAAAATCCCTGTGCTTAAGCAACGTCCGCACTTCGTCCAGCGTCATATCGAGCGTACGACAGTGTCGAATGAATCGTAGGCGTTCAATGTGCTCTTCGCTATATAAACGATAATTGCCGTTGCTACGAGAAGGTTCGGGCAGCAGCCCCTCCTTTTCATAATACCGAATGGTTTCCACCGTAGATTCTGTACGTTTGGCAAGCTCGCCGATTTTGATTGGCATGATGATCCTATCAATCGAAAACATTATAGCTACTATAGACTTTTGCCACAGAGAAATCAAGATGATCGGATTGGGACTAGTCTTCTCCTAGCGCTTGACTCTGAAGCCGCTTGAGGGTTTCTAATGATGCCATTCAAAGGAGAAATTCTCATGCAGTTTCATATCGAAGGCATGACATGCGGCGGTTGCGCGGGGAAGGTCGTCAAAGCGATCCACCTGGTGGATCCGAACGCGCAAGTCATCACAGACCCGCCCACGCGCAGCGTGCAAGTCGCCTCGTCGGCCACAAGAGCACAGCTCGAAGCTGCTTTGTGCCAGGCGGGTTACACGCCTCGTGGAAGCAATGCTCCAACCGCCAAGAGCGTGGCCTCCGATCTCGGCCAGGAAATGCCTCTGAGTGTCTCCATGCAGGTAGAAGGCATGGATTGCGCAAGTTGCGTCGGCAAGATTGAAACGGCTCTGGCACGCATGCCCGGCGTTTCTGATATTCGGCTGAACTTCGCCACAGAGAAGCTTGAACTGACGCTCGCACCCGATTCGGCCACACAGATCAGCAGTATCGAAAAAACCATCAAGAGTCTCGGCTTTGGCGTATCGGCCAGCACAAGCCAAAAGACTGCGTCGGATATCGACGCCCCTCAGGACATGCCTGCGGGCGTGTCCATGCAGGTAGAAGGCATGGACTGTGCAAGTTGTGTCAGTAAAATTGAAACGGCTCTGGCACGCATGCCTGGCGTTTCTGATATTCGGCTGAATTTCGCCACAGAAAAGTTGGAACTAACGCTCGCGCCCGATTCAACTACTCAGGTTGGCGATATCGAGAAATCCATCAAGAGCCTTGGCTTTGGCGTATCTGCCAGCACAAGCTCAAAGACTACACCGGGCGTTGATGGCGGCAATCAACCAATCGCACCCCCCAAGCGTTGGTGGCAAACCAAAAAGGGCAAACAGGTCGTCGGCCTCGGTATTTTAATGGGCGCTGCCTATGCGATGGCGCTGTTTGTTCCCGATTATGGAAGCTGGGTGTTCGCGGCAGCGGTGATTGCCGGGGTTTTTCCGTTCGCACTCAAAGCGCTTTCGCTGGCCAAAGCTGGTTCGCCCTTCTCGATTGAGACACTGATGAGCGTGGCCGCGCTTGGCGCCCTTGTCATTGGTGAAGCTGAAGAAGCGGCAGCCGTTGTCTTCCTGTTCTCCGTCGGTGAACTATTAGAAAGTATGGCGGCCGATCATGCGCGCGCCGGCATCAGAGCCTTGGCCTCATTGGTTCCAAAGACCGCCGTGTTACTCGATGCGCAAGATGGGCAGCGCGAGGTTCCCGCGGCATCGCTGCGTGTGAATGACCATGTGCTCGTGCGCCCTGGCGACCGGGTGTCCGCCGATGGTGTGATTATCCAGGGCACGTCCAGCCTTGATGAGTCGCCCGTGACCGGCGAGTCCATCCCTCTTGCGAAGGCGGCAGGTGACAGTGTGTACGCTGGTTCGATCAACGTCGAAGGGGTGCTCCGGGTCCGCGTGGAGAAAACCGCTGCCGACAATACCATTTCGCGCATCATCCAACTGGTTGAACAAGCGCAGGCATCTAAAGCGCCCACCGCTCGTTTCATTGAGCAGTTCAGCCGCTACTACACACCAGCGGTGATGGCCATTGCCGCGCTGATCGTGGTCGCTCCGCCACTGACCATGGGGGGTGACTGGGGGGAATGGCTTTATCGAGGTCTGGCGCTGCTGCTGATTGCCTGCCCGTGCGCTCTGGTGCTCTCAACACCGGCCGCTATCGCTTCAGGCCTGGCAGTGGGAACGCGCCGTGGATTGCTCATCAAGGGAGGCAACGCCCTGGAAACCATCGGACGGGTAAGTGCGATTGCTTTCGACAAGACCGGCACTCTGACCGAAGGCAAGCCGCGAGTCACCGACGTTGTCGCCTTTGCAAAAGGACACGAGGATGAAGTTCTGGCGCTCGCCGCAAGCGTAGAGGCCGGCTCCAATCACCCGCTTGCTAAAGCCATTGTGCGCCACGCGGAAACTGCGAACATCCTCATCCCCGCTGCCTCGCATGCCTCCGCTACCGCAGGTAAAGCCGTGCATGCGACTGTGGCCGGCCGCGCTCTGGCAATCGGATCGCCTGTCTACGCTTCTCAGGCCGCGGCCCTTTCGCCTGGACAACACGCATACATCGAGGCGATGCAGAATGACGGAAAGACCGTTTCGGTTCTGTTCGACGAGCAGACCCGGGAAGCGCTTGGGCTGGTGGCGCTACGAGACGAGTCAAGGGACGACGCGCAAGAAGGCGTGGCCCAGCTCAAGGCGATGGGCGTGCGCTCTGTCATGCTCACCGGCGACAACCGCCGTACCGCCCAAGCCATCGCTGGCCATTTGGGCATGGAATGGGAAGCGGAACTCTTGCCTGAGGACAAGCTGCGCCTGATTGATGAGATGAAGCACAGCGTCAAGGTAGCCATGGTGGGTGATGGCATCAACGATGCGCCAGCGCTGGCAACGGCGGATGTCGGCATCGCGATGGGCGGCGGCACCGACGTGGCGATCGAAACGGCCGACGCAGCGCTGCTGAAAAGTCGTGTCACAGACGTGGCCCACCTGGTTGCACTTTCGCGCGCGACCATGGCGAACATTCATCAGAACGTGATTTTCGCGCTCGGTTTGAAGGGTGTGTTCCTGGTCACCACGGTGCTGGGCTTCACTGGTTTGTGGGTTGCAGTGTTGGCCGACACAGGCGCCACAGCGATTGTCACACTCAATGCGTTGCGTCTGCTGCGCTTCAAGGGGGCAAAAGCGGCGAGTAATGTTGGTGAAAAAGGTCAGGCAATTCGCCCACTGGCTCCGATGCAGATCCGTTAATTCATTCACTGAAGAGGATTGCTGGCAAGAAACGGGGCTAGCGGCGGCAAGAAAGACTGAGGTCCCTTAGATCAGTATTACACCAGCATTAATAAGCGTGCTACGAATGGCTATTAAGCGACGGCGTCGGCAGCAAGCCTTCACGCACGTAATAGCGAATCCTGTTCTGACGCATGTGCTCCAGCCACCTGGGGGGGCTGCCTACAGGTAACACTAGGGATGCGAACGTGACCGCATTCCAGCAAATGTCGGTACCGATCGGGCTCAAATACTGGAGAACTAATATGATGAATAAGCTCGTTCAATCTAGTGCACGCTTTCCGTTTCGTGCGCATCCTTTGCGCTGGTGGTCGATTGCCATGGCGGTACTGGGACTGGATGTCGCCTCCAAGGCCGCCATATCCATGCTCATGCCTTATGGGAAGTCTATTCCGCTGACCGGCTTCTTCAACCTAACGCACGTTTGGAATACCGGTGCCGCATTCAGCGTTCTAGCCGACGCCGGGGGCTGGCAGCGATATCCCCTCATCGCGCTCGCGTTCGGCATCTCGATTTGGCTGATCCTCGAACTGCGAAAGCCGCTGCCATCGTTGGAGGCATGGGCGTACAGCGCGATTCTGGGCGGCGCGCTCGGCAATGCCGTCGATCGCTTGTTGCGCGGTCATGTCGTTGATTATCTCGACTTTCAAGTCGCCAGTTGGCATTGGCCGGCTTTCAATATTGCGGATATCGGTATCGTGAGCGGCGCAGCGCTGCTCTTGTGGGCAAGCCTACGCCAAACTGGTGATGCAATGAAGGAGAACCCAAGTGGGTAGCCTTGTGCTCCGTCGCTATGCGGCGCTGTGGCAGTGCCTTATGTCTAGCATGGCCGGCCCGTTCATCATGCTTGCCTACATCGGCAAAGGGTGCGGGCTTGCTCGAAAAAGTGTCCTAGAAGGTCGCCGAGCCAGCGTTGGCGGAGCAAGCGCTCCCGGTCAAGGCATGTCGCATCGGTGCATGGTGTATCGCGGTCGACTCTGCGGTGTCCTGGCTATTACATATACAAGGCTCCCCTATCCATGGCGTTTAAGGATGCACCGGGCGTATGCATCGTGCGCGATAAATATCCGCCGATAATGACGAAGCCGACGTTTGGTTGGTCGGAAGTCTATACCAGCCGTTGCGTTGATTTCGCACTCGGATGGCCCGTCCGCTAGCCCCCAAAAACGAAATCGGTCAAGGTGGCGGCCCAGCGCTGACCGGTGTCCACGCCGCCGCTGCGACCACGTGCGGATCCAGCGTTGCTGAAAGCGATCAAGGAAGCGGCCAGCCAGTAACTAGATGGCTCCTCCATTTGTGAGACAGCAGGCCGGCCACGAAACACCATTCGAAACGGAAAAGGTAACGATGATCGACCACTATCGTTCGAGTCGTTTAGGCCCGGCGCTCAATCTGGTGAGTGCTTGGTGCGGAAAATTGTGCCAATGCGCCGCTGCCATTGCGCACGCCCCGGCCTTGTCCGGCGCCGCTGCACTGGTGATAGGCACACTCACAGTGCTCGGATATGCGCCGTTCCAGCTCTACCCGCTACCGATTTTGACGCTAGCCGCACTGTTTGGACTGGTGTTAAATCAAGCGACGCCGTGGCGTGCCGCCGTGGTGGGATTCTGCTTCGGACTCGGCCTTTTTGGCGTCGGCGTAAACTGGATTTATATCAGCTTGCATGTGTATGGCGGCATGTCCGGACCGCTTGCAACTATCGCTACCGCCAGTTTTTGCGGTTTTCTCGCACTGTTTCCTGCGTTGTTTGGCGCCACGGCGTGGTCTTGCCGAGATGGTGGCGTGCTGTTGCGCGGCATTGTGCTGCCCTCCTGCTGGGTTGCAGTTGAATGGTTGCGTGGTGTGATCTTTACCGGCTTTCCCTGGCTCGCCGCCGGCTACTCGCAGACACCCACGAGTCCGCTGGCCGGATATGCGCCGGTATTCGGCGTGTATGGCGTTTCTCTGGTCGTGGGAGTAAGCGCTGTGCTGTTGCTAGCCATCTTAAAGCACAGCAAAACTTCAAAACGTCGCCGTATCGCACTGCTCCTAGGTATCTGGACGGTGGGTTGGGGGGTAATCCCCCCGTATAACCGCAGTGATCGAAGGTAGAATTTCCATAACAAGGAAATTCGCAATGAAGCAATCCCGA